>CAVQGF010000031.1:0-19633 GCA_963711965.1 uncultured Acidobacteriota bacterium
GTGTGGGACATTTTCTTCCACGAACCCGAACTCGCGGCCGCCCAATTCAAGGCAATGGCCGAACTCGGCGCCGAGACCAACAAGAAGGTCGCGATCTGGCACGACAACGGTCCCGACGGACAGGTGGTCGGCGGCAAGATCTGGCCGGCGCTCGCCAAGGAGTTCGGCTACGAGGTGGTCCAGAACGCGGAATTCCCGATCGACAACTCCCAGTTCACCCTGGATCATCGGCGAAGCCAAGAGCAAGGGCGCCGAAGTCGTGCTGGTCGATGCGATCACGCCGCAGGCGATCGCGATCCGCGAGCCAATGGCGTCCCGCTGGCTACACACCCAAGGTGCTCAACATCGAGAAGGGTGCGGAGCCGGTGCAATTCGCCGAGGCGCTGGGTAAACTGTCCGACGGCATTCTGAGTATTACAGCCACCGCGCGCGAAAAATTGATCGAACTCGAGCCATTCGACGTCAACAGCACGATGGACCTGAATCAATACCTGCTTGGGCTCACCTTCAAGTTGCGCGCCTATCACGGCATCAACGCGCGCGACCTCCCCGCGACCAAAGTCCAACTGCTAGGTCCCCCGGCGAAGGTTCCATGCACGCCCGCTCGTACCGCGTCGCTTTCAATCTGGATAAGGTGAGTATTGAAGACAGATTAGTGCTGGAATTGTGGTCGCCCGACGGTCAGCGCTTGGCAAAGTTCCACTTGGAACTCTTATAGTTTTTGATTGTCATCCTGAGCCGAAGGCGAAGGACCTTGCGTTTGACTTGGGTGGCACAGCCGCCTCGGCTGTGCGATGTTGCAATAACCCGAATCTTACGTGACATAGAGACGCCGGCATGCCGCGTCAGACCCGCGATTACGCGTCCGCAACCTCAGCCACAACTTCATCCGCCGCCGCTTCCTCTTGCATGAAAGCCAGCACCTCTTGCGGCTTGGTCGACAGCCAAACCGGCGCGAAGGACTGACGATGCAGCTCCGTGGGTCCACGCTGCGCAGTGCGGCGATGTGCTTGGGTGCGCTATAGCCCTTGTTGGAACCAAGGTCATAGCCGGGGTAGGAAGCGTCCAGCTCGCGGATCATGCGATCGCGTTCCACCTTGGCAATGATCGAGGCCGCCGCTATCGAGGCCGAGAGCGCGTCGCCGTGGATGATCTTGGTCTGTGCGCAGTCATGCTCCACCGTCATGGCGTCGATGAGCGGGTGGTCGGGTTGCGGCTGCAGTTGCTGCACCGCCAAAAGCATCGCCTCTCGCGATGCATGATAGATGTTGATCTGGTCGATGCGGGCGGAGTCTACCGCCGCGATGGAAATACCCAGTGAATGTTCGCGGATTTTTTGCGCCAACTCATTGCGCTTCTTTTCCGGGATCAATTTCGAATCGCGCAGTCCTCGGATCGGTACCCGGGTTCCAAAATGACCGCCGCAGCTACTACTGGACCAAAGAGCGATCCGCGCCCCACTTCGTCCACGCCGGCAACCAGTTGTGCGCCGCCCGCCCACGCCGATTTCTCGTACTTCAGCGTACACTTCAGCTTTCAGGAAGCGCAGCTTCAGCGTCGCCGCGGAAACCGCCTTCTGGATTGGAGGTGTCAAAAACTCTGGCATCTGATCTCGGTACTCAGTTACTCGGTACTCGCTACTGGTCTCACTTTACCTTCAAAATTCGCCATTCCAAATCCAAAGATTTCCACAGTGTTCCTCAGCCCGTTTACTGCCTGGATTATTGGCCTTCTTCCTGGGCTTGATTTCCCGCCACTTCGCATACTCTCAGCACCAAAGGATGGGGTAGGCACCGTACCTCGGTAATTTGCCCTATGTCCGGTTGGACCAGAGACTAGAGTCCCCAAGAAGGAGTTCAGTCGTGTCATCCCTGCACGGCAAGCCGGATCCCAGGCGCGCGGCGCTCGCGGTGGCCTTTACCCGCTCGCTGAACATATTGCTGAAATACGTCCGCCTTTACGGATTCGAGCACATCCGCAGCACCTCCCAATTCAACATCGCTTGGGATGAGCTCCAGGAAGCCCTGCAGCTTTCCGCCAGCCAAGGTCTATTGATCGGCGTGGCCGGTTCGCAACTTCTTTTAGAGGGTATGCCCCTCGAGGGCGCAGCCGGGGAAAAGAGCTTTGCCCAGCTCTTGAGCGCAGCCGGTATCGCCAGCCTGCAGTTCACCCCGGAGACTACCGCCGCTGACTTCGCATCGCTGGTGCGCGGTTTCATCTTCTCTGGCTCCAAAGCGAAGAGCCTGGGCGAACAGTTGCAGGCCGCGCTGCAGGATTGCAAGACCATCGAGATCAACCGCGTGAAATTCGTCCCTGAAGGTTCGCCCACTGCCGGAGCTAACTCGAGCATCTCGGCCAGCCTCGCCTCCGCCGCTTTCGGCGACCATGTCGATCAGCTTCATGCGGTCCTGAATGACCCCGGCAAATTGTTGCAGGCCATCGCCGCTGCGAACTCGGGTGGCGGATCAGGCGTCGGCACCGGCGGAGCTGCCCAGCCGGCCACTGAGCCGGTTAAGCAAGCTGAGGTGATTCCGTTCCCCAGTGAGCTCATGCAACTCGAGCCGGTCGAAGAGGGAGGCCGCACGGCGCCTTTGGCGAGCGCCGATTTTGCTCTCGCAGTCCAGATGCTGACCCGCTTCGGCGCGACCAGCCGTCAACCGGAAGCAGCCGCCCACTCCGGACACTTCCATCACGAGCTTTCGCAGATGCCGCAGAACCTGCAGAGCTCCATGCATGAGGTGTTGTCGCAGATCGCTGCCATGCACGAGAAGCGTCCCGACACGCCGTTGCTCCTGCAGTTAGCCGAGCAGCTCGCCATCCGTTATGCCCTCGAGCGCTTTGAACGCGGCGATGTGAAGGTCAACGCTGTCCATGAGATGTTGCAACGCATGTCCAAAGACATGGACTCGCTACGCACCATCCTCAATTCACACGAGAAGAAGATGGAGCGCATGGGAATGATGGTGGAATCACATGCCGACATTCTCGACCAGCAGTTCTGGGCCAAGATCCCAGAGAGCGGGAAGCGCAGCGTACTCATCTCCTCCGACGCGTGGTGTATCCCTGCCCGCAACGTCAGCAGCTTTGTCACTGAACTCATGGAGAAGGGCGACATCGAAACTGCATCGAAGGTTCTGCTGAGTTACGCCGAATGTGTCCATAGCAAAGATCCGGAAGGCCGTCGCTCCGCTGCGCTCGGTCTGACTCAACTCGCCGAGCTCTATGGAAAATCAGGCAGCCTGCTCGAGATCGCATTAGCTCAGATCGGCGAACGCCTCGGCAAAGAAGAAGATCCGACGTTGCAGAAATTGATGAGCGCTGCTTTTGTGCGCCTGAGCCAGGAAGCCGCCGGACAGAAAAAGTTCGCCGGCCTTCGCCAGGCCGTGCGCGAGCTGAATATTTTGGAAGCGCATCTTCCACAAATGGCCGAGGAGTTGCGCCCGCGGATCGGCATTTACGAGCGCCTGCCGGAATTCATCGAAGAAGCTATTACTGCGCCGCGCATCCCCGCTGACTTGATGGAAGTGCTGCGCAGCGCCCCCTATCTGACCATCGAAAAACTCGCGACTCGCTTCGGCCAATCCAGCCGTCGCGCCGAATGTGACCGCGCCGCGGAGATTGCCGTCGCTCTGGGAACTTCTGCTCGCAAGATTCTTACGCAGAAATTGCACAGCGCCCAACCCGGTGAAGCTGTGACCGCCATCGGGTTGCTAAGCCGCCTCGATCTGGCTGCAATGGAAGCCATATTGCTTGAGCGCATCAAGAGCTGGGGACGTCCGCACCAGAGCGCCGCCATCGCACAACTCGCCTTGGCCAGCTCGCCCGCGCGCAGCTCTCTGCTCCTGCGCCTGCTGCCCCGCGTTGATGCGCTGGTGAAGCCCGAAGTCGTAGATGAGCTCGGTATGACGGGCGACCATGACGCTTGCAGCGAGCTGACCAATCTTGCTTTCGGGAGCGGAGACTCAGCCATCAGCTTCCTGCAGCTTAAGTCAATCGAGGCCCTCGGCCGCCTGCACGAATCGAGCGTCGCTGAAGAATTGAAAGATTTGATCTCCGCCAAACAGATGTGGAAGTACGCATGGCCGCGCGAGCTTCGCATCACAGCAGCGCAGGCGTTGCGCATGATCGACCCGCGATCCGAGGAATTTCTTTCCGGAAACGGCGTCACCGATGCCGATTTGAATTGGGCCGCGCTCGAGACTCTTACTGACTGTCCGTGGGTGCGCCAGCGTCGCTATCCGCGCACCGCTCCAACGGCGAAAGTAAGCGCAACCGTGACCACCTCGCGTAGCCAGGCTCACGTGGATGTGCAGTCGCTCAGCCTCGGCGGTGGGGCGGGAACTGCCGACAACCGTTTCCAGTCCGGTACCCACGGCACCATGGAGATCCAGGCCGGTCTTCGCAAAGTCCGCGCTCAAGTCCTTTTGCGCGAGAACCCCTCGCGTGAGCTGAGCTTCGAGATCGTCGGCATGGACATCAACGAGCGCGCTAAGCTCCGCGGCCTGCTCGCGGGCGCGCCATGGGAAGCCAATCTGATCGAACAGATCAAGAGCATCCCGCTCCCCGGCAAAGCCTCCTAAGCAAAGAAAAACGCCACGGATCAAACCCGATCTTCATAGATATTCTCGAATCCGTGAAAATCGTCTTTTATCCGTGGCGCCTTTAGATTCTTGTTAAGGCTTCAGACCCGCTCGACTTCCTTCAACCGAGCCGCCTTGCCTTTCAATCCGCGCAGATAATACAACTTCGCACGACGCACTTGGCTGGAGCGGACGACTTCTACCTTATCGATGACCTTCGAGTTCAGCGGGAAGATACGCTCTACGCCCTGGCCAAAGCTGACCTTGCGGACGGTAAAGCTCGGCTGCAGGCCGCCGCGCTGTTTGATCACGGTGCCTTCGAATACCTGCACGCGCTCTTTGTCGCCCTCTTTGATCTTCACGTGCACGCGGACGGTATCGCCCGGCACGAACGACGGCAGATCACTGCGGCGGATCTTGCTGACCAATTTTTCCAACATTGCATGGTTCATAATCGGTTCCTTTATTTTACCGCCTCGCGGCGGGGTTCATTTCTTGTCGCGCTCGATCTCCGCGATCAATCTCTTATCGTCTGCGCTCAATTCCACTCGTCCCATCAGATCAGGACGGTTGCGCAGGGTCTTCTCTAAAGCCTTCTTGCGGCGCCACTGCCGTATGGCTTCGTGGTTGCCGTTCATCAGCGGCTCCGGCACGCTCCAGCCGCGAAACTCCGCCGGACGCGTGTAATGCGGATAATCCAGCAATCCGCCTGACCCGCAGGTCGAATCCGGTGCGTCGCCCTTGTCGCGATCGCGACAGGGAACTGAAACTTTCCTGCCTCGCCGAATCCTCGTGTCCCAACGCTCCGGGAATCAAGTCTCGCGACCGCGTCGACCACCACCGCAGCAGCCAATTCGCCGCCGCTCAAAACATAATCCCCGATGCACAACTCGCGATCGGCCAGATGCTCAGCTACGCGCTCGTCAACGCCTTCGTAGCGACCGCAGATCAACATCATGCGCTCAAGCTTGGAAATCTGCTCCGCCACCGGCTGCTGAAACAGACTTCCTTGCGCCGAAAGCAATGCCACCGACTCGCGGCTCGTGTCGCGCTGGTCCTTCGCCGCGATTCCCAGCGACTCCACGCATTCGAACAGCGGCTCCGGCTTGAACACCATGCCTTCGCCCCCGCCGAACGGACGGTCATCCACCGTCTTGTGGCGGTCCTTGGTAAAGGCCCGCAGGTCGTGCACCTTGATTTCAATGATCCCGGCTTCGCGCGCCCTGCGCACAATGCCATGTTCCAGCGGCCCGCGAAAGAAGTCCGGAAAAATCGTAATGATCTCGAACTTCAAACCCAGTTGTCAGTAGCCGGTTGCCAGTTGCCAGAAGAGCTACAACTACGACCTGCGTCCTGCCTCCCGCTTCCTGCTTCCTGATTTGTGCCGTCCACCAGCTTCGCTCTTTTCTTCCTGCGAAAGCGGCGCGTCTAGCTCCAACATTCCCGCGGGAAGTCTTCATCTCCACCCGCTTGCCTTGAATATCGATTCCCGCAATAAATTCCTGAGCGAAGGGAATCAGCAATTCTTTTCCAGTTTCGCTGACGACCAGCAGCGGCGCTTCACCGGCACCAAACTGCACGTCTTTCACGCTGCCGATCGCGCGCCCGTGATCGAAGACTGCGCATCCGACCAGGTCGCTGATGTAAGCCGCCCCGGCTTCAATCTCGGTCCGCTCTTCTCGCGGAACCTGTATCTCGCTGCCGACCAGCGCTTCGGCGTCGTTGATACTATCGACACCCGCAAACTTCAAGACTACATAACTCTTATGCGGCCAGTGCGCTTCCAACCGCAACTCGCGCCGCTTCCCATCCGCATCCAGAGCAAACAACTTCTTCCGCTCGGCGAACTTCTCGGGGAAATCGGTGTGCAGTTCTGCAGCTACTTCACCGTGGCGTCCCTGGGTCTTGACCACGCGCGCGATGGTGATGAATTCCTGGGATGCCGCGCTCATCTCGCCTATTCGTCTTCAACGATGTCGAGCGAGTAGCGCTTGTGCAGCTTCATTCCAGCAGCGCTCAGCAGCGTGCGCATCGAACGTGCCGTGCGTCCCTGCTTGCCGATCACTTTTCCGACGTCGTTCGGGGCGACGCGCAACTCCAGCAAAATGCCTTCGCCTTCGTCGTCGCCCTCTACCACCTGCACGGAAACCTGCGAGGGGTCGTCGACGAGCGCTTTCGCGATCTCCTCGATCAACAACCTCATATCTCCACTGGGCTCGGTCATAAGCCCTCCTGCAGCCATCGGTTCCGCCATCCTTGTGTCGTTTTAGGCAGCGGGGGTGGCGGTAGCACGTTTGGCTACCAGCTTCTCTACGCGCCCTGAAAGCTGCGCGCCCTTGGATCGCCAGTGCTCGATGCGGTCATGTTTCATATCGACTGTGGCCGGGTTGGTGCGGGGATTGTACGTCCCCACAATCTCGACCGCGCGGCCGTTGCGGGCACGCTCTTTGTCGATTACAACAATGCGATAGTACGGCTGTTTGCGCGCGCCAACGCGCGCCAAGCGGATCATTAACACTGTAAGCTTATGTCCTTTCGGGAGTTAACACCTTAACGGGAGGAAGTCCACACGTCCAGGTAACAGACTATTATCCCGTATCGACGGGCTTCTTGGCAAGGATTAGGCCGATTTTAGGTGGAACGATGCTCCCAAAGATTTCGTTCTATTTACAATGCTTCGGCCTTCTACTCCGGCGCTCAAATGGAACATTCTTGCAACGGGAATTGGCCTTCTTGGTCTCTACGACATTCTGACTTCCCCAATCGTCGTTTCCAGTCTCCAGGCTAGATGTGCGGGGACCTGCTTTGTCGCTGGATTAGGATGCGTCATCGCATTCCTATTCCTGTTCTTTTCTGAGGGGTTGACGCGAAGTAGATGATAGCCCGGACGTGAGTACTGCCGGAGAGGTTTCAATCACCAATCACAAATCAACGATCACGAATGGGGTCATTCCCCCCCATCTATCCTTGCTATCTCTTTCCCAAACAGCGGATTCTGCGGGAAATCATTCCGCAAGCCCACCAGCAGCTCGCGGGCGCTTTGCTTGTCCTTATCGCGTAGGAAGCCGACGGCGAGCAATAGCCGAGCAAACGGCTTCAGATAGCGTCCCTTTTCGGCGGTCAGCTTCAGCTCTGTGCGGCCGCCTTCCTTATCGCCCTTGATGCCGCCCAGCCGCAGCATCCATCGGACCGGCGCCGCCATGCTTCCGATGATGTACTTGCCTAGTCCGCTCGCCAGATATCCGTCGTAGTAGCTGGGGTCGACTTTGATCAGTTTTTCTGCGTAATCGCCGGCATCGCGCGTGTATCCAAGCGACGCCATGTTGCGCTTTTCGATCAGCGCCGCATAATCGGCTTTCAGGCCATTCGACAGGGCCATCGCGAACAATGCGTCCTTATTATTGGGATCTTTCGCCAGCGCCTGCTGTGCGTGCAGCTCTGCCCGCTCCAGAGCTCTGTCGAACTCCGCGCGGATCTGCGGATCCGGCTCCAGCTTTTCGCGCTTTTCAAAATTCTTGTCATCAGCGAACAGTTTAGTCTCAAGCACGCCAAGCCGGTTCAACTCCGAGAACAGGTGGCAAGATGCCTCAGAGACGTATCCAACCGGGTCCGCAAAATTCTGCTGCTGGTAATTTCGGAACTCGCTCAGCGCGGCAGGGAACTCCAGGTTGTACATGTGCCCATAGCCACGGTCGAGCGAAGCTGGAGCATTGGCGCTAGCCGCGCCGCAAAATGTCAGCAGGAAAAGGACGAGAAGAAGGGAAGAGGCGGGTTTGCGAACCTTCAGGATGGAGAACTCCTATCTGATTTAGACCCGCAGTACTGGAATTAGTTGTACCGAAAATCACATCCCCGGGAGTTTAATACCTGCCAGCCGTTTCTGCATAAAGCTGGACTTGCTCATGCCCTTGAACATTTTCCTCATCTGGGCGTATTGGCGCAATAACTGATTGACTTCCTGCACGCTCGTCCCAGAACCGCGCGCGATGCGCTTGCGCCGCGACCCATTGATCAGCTCGTGGTGGTCGCGCTCGTATGGCGTCATCGAGTTGATGATCGCCTCCACCCGCGTCAGTTGCGATTCGTCTACTTTATCAGCCGCCCCTTGCATTCCTTGGAACGGCCCGATATTGGGCAGCATCTTTACCAGGCTTTGCAGCGAGCCCATTTTCTTGACCTGCCGCAGCTGGTCGCGGAAGTCTTCCAGCGAGAAGCCGTCGCCGGAGAGCGCCTTTTTTGCGAACTCCTCCGACTTCTTCTTGTCCATCTTCTCTTCGGCGCGCTCGATCAGCGACATAATGTCGCCCATGCCCATGATGCGCCCCACGATGCGGTCCGGATGGAACGGCTCCAGTGCGTCGTACTTTTCGCCCACGCCGATGAACTTGATCGGCTGCCCGGTCACGTTGCGGATTGACAGTGCCGCTCCACCACGCGCGTCGCCATCCATCTTCGTTAGGATGACTCCGGTGAGCGCCAGCTTTTTGTGAAATTCGTCGGCGGACTTTACCGCGTCCTGGCCAGTCATCGCGTCGGCGACGAACAATATCTCCGAGGGATTGAGTTGCTTTTTCAGCAACTGCATCTCGTCCATCAGCTGATCGTCGATATGCAAGCGGCCCGCGGTGTCGACGATGAGCACATCGCAGCCGCTGTTGATGGCCTCGCGCCGCGCTTCCTTCGCCAGCCGTTCAACCGTAGCCGTATTCGGCTCGGAGTCGGTCTGGCCTTCGTAGATGTGCGCCTTGATCGCGTCGGCAACCACTTTCAACTGCTGCCGCGCCGCCGGACGGTATACGTCCACCGACACCAACATTGGCCGATGTCCACCTTTTTTGAACCAGCCCGCCAGCTTGCCCGAAGTTGTGGTCTTACCGGAACCCTGCAGGCCTGCCATCAGCACCACGCTGGGCGGCTGCGAGGCGAATTTCATCTTCGCGGTGTCCTGCCCCAGGATCGCAACCAGCTCGTCGCGGACCACCTTCACCATCTGCTCGCCGGGCGAGAGCGCGGTCATCACCTCGCTGCCAAGGGCTTTCTCTTTCACCGTGTCGAGCAGCTGCTTGACCACTTTTACGTTGACGTCGGCTTCGAGCAGGGCAAGGCGTATCTCGCGCAGGGCTTCGTTGACGTTTTCTTCCGTCAGCTTGCCTTCGCCGCGCAGGTTCTTGAATGTGCGTTGAAGCTTCTCTGAAAGGTTCTCAAACATAAGACAATCTCGTGATTTTACCAGCGTGCTCACTACTGGAGCTAGAGGAGGACTCACTCCGGCACAAAGTTCAGGGTTGTCATCCTGAGCGAAGCGAAGGACCTTGCGTTTGCTTTGCACTATTGATTGTTGAAGACACAGAAGAGAGCCTTCCACTCTGCCAAAGGCAAGCGCCGGAGCGCAAAACAGAACGGCGCGAAGCGCAGCTAAAGAACCCACTTTCCATCCGCCGGAATCCGCACCCGATCCAACGTCCTTGCCCGCAACTTCTCCCGCGTCAACAGACAATGATTGATGGCCTCCATGTGCACGGCGATCACCCCCGCCTGCGCCGCCGCATCGGCTACGCGCAAAACATCGTCAGCCGTCATCGTGATCGGGTCACCTTGCAGGAACTGCGCCGCCCCCGCGTTCACCACGATCACTTCCGGATCATGCTTCTTCAACGCCTCCTTCACTTCAGGACACCAAACCGTGTCCCCTGCCATATAGAACCGCGGCTCCTTCGCACCTTGCAGAACAAATCCGGACACCGGCGCCATTTTCTTGCCGATCTCACCGGTGCCGTGTTGCCCGCCGGTACGCGTAATCTCAATGCCGTCCCATTTGAACGACGTATAAATGGTCTGAAAGCGGGTGAAGCCCCAGTCGTGGAATTTAGTCTCGTCCGCCACCTGACCGAAGATGATGGTGTCTTTGGGCACAAGTTCCGTCGCCGCCGCGTCCCAGTGGTCACGATGGGTGTGCGTCACCAGCACAGCATCGATACCGCGCACGACTTCCGCGGCCGGGATGGGTAAGGGAACCAGCGGGTTCGGCTTCTGGTTGGGCGAATTCTCGATCGGCGGCATGGCTCCCACATCGCTCAGCATGGGATCGACCAGCAGCCGCTTTCCGGCGAACTCAACGATTAATGTGGCGTGACGGATAAGTTGTAGGCGCACACTTAAGGATTAACACAGTCGCTCAAAGCTGAAAAATCTCCTTCGCCGCGACCACCGTATTGCAATGGATCGTCACCGTGTCCTCCACATTGCGCGCATACCCGCCGGCGTAAGTCACCATGACCGGAATCCTGCGCGCCTTGGCCACGCGAAATACCAGATCATCCCGCTTCCTCAATCCTTCAATCGTCAGCGAGAGCCCGCCAAGTTGGTCTTCCTTGTACGGATCGGCGCCTGCGATGTAGCAAATCAACTCCGGCTGGAACTGCCGCAACCCAGAGCTCAGCGAGTTGTCGAGCCATTGCAGATACTCTGAATCCCCGGTCCGGTCGGGAAGATTCACATCGATCGACGACGCCGGCTTCCACGCCGGATAATTATTCGCCTGATGCAGCGAAATCGTGAATACGTCTGTCTCTGTGTTCCTCTGTGCCCCTGTGTCTCGGTGGTAGGTTTTCGATGGCAGCGGCGACTCTCCACGTGAGCCCCCGAAGATCGCCGCTGTCCCGTTCCCATGGTGGACGTCGCAATCCACCGTCATCGCGCGTCGAATTCTGCCATCCTTCTGCATGCGCCGTATCGCCACCGCGACATCGTGGATCACACAAAAACCCTCGCCGTGGTCGGGAAATGCATGGTGAAATCCGCCGCCGATGTTGAACGCAATCCCATTCTCCAACGCGAACTCAGCCGCCTTGATCGACCCTCCGGCCGCCAGCCAGAAGGCGCGCACCAGCTCCGGCGAGTAGGGCACTTCCATCTGCGCTTCTTCCGTTGGCGAAAGTGTTCCATTCTTCAACTTCGAAATGTATTCCGGGGTGTGCACCAGCAGAATGTCTTCATCAGGCGCCGGCTCCGGCTCCACGAAATCGGCCGGCTGTGCGATCCCGTCCTTCAACAAACGCGCCTGCACCATTCGGTATTTTTCCGCAGGGAACACGTGTGCTCCGATCGGCAAATAATATCCGTCGCTATAAACCAGCTTGAGCGCGCTCATCGCCTCGATTGTACTGATTGTTTTTGTGAGTACACTTTTTGCAATCCAGCAGTTCTCCTTCTATGCTTCTGCGCATCACAGTGGATACAGAAGTTTGCATGGAGGGCCGAACCATGGGACTTATCGACAGATTACGGAAAGCTGAGCTCAAAGGACGCGACGCCGCCACTCGCGCCTTTGATCGTGTGGTGCACACCAGCGAAGACATCGAGCGCAAACTGCGCCGCAAGATGCGCGTGTACCCAACCACCGCTGTGGCTCGCAACCAGGGAGGATCGACTCCATCAGAGTTGAGCCAGGCGGTGCCGTCAGGTGAGGGCGCGCCCGTCGAGTATCAGGAGCAGCGCAAAGGATTAGAGATTGCCGAACCGCCGGCCGATAACAAACCCATCGTCTCCATCAATGGGAAAGACGTAAAAATGGAAACCGGATCGGTGCAGAAGGCTCCCGAAGTGAAGAAGGATTCGGAAGCGGCGTAGCTATTTCTTCCGCTTCGGCGGCTCAGGCTCAGCCACTGCCCGCCGGATGGGCACGATCGCCCCGCGTTCCGCGTGACCACCGTGTGCGCGCGCTATCACTTCCTGCTGGATGTACTGCACGAAATCGTGCATTTGCCGCTGCATCTCTTCCATGCGCTCGCGCATTTGTAGGATGATAGCCATCCCGCTGATGTTCACTCCCAGATCGCGCGCCAGCGAAAGAATGAATTCCAGCCGCTGCAGATCTTCTTCGGTATACAGGCGCGTATTGCCTTCGGTCCGGGACGGCTTCAGCAGCCCTTCCCGTTCGTAAAGCCGCAGCGTCTGCGGATGTATGTCGTACATCTCGGCCACCGCCGAGATCATGTAGGCGCCTTTGGATCGTCGCTTCGCCATGTCTGTCGATTACTGTAACTCGAATCCTCGCAAAAAGCCTTCCCCGGCGCGGCTAAGGCGAAACAAGCATGAACACATTCAGCGCAATGATGGCGATTGTGAGGCTCCAGGCAAGTACGTTATAGAGCCTTGGGTTGACGAATCTGCCCATCAAATCCTCTTTGTTGATCAGCAACAGCATGAAAACGAGCACAAGCGGAAGCAGGATCCCGTTCAACACTTGCGAAAGCACCGCCACTTTCACCAGCGGAAATCCTGGCAATAACACGATGATCGCTCCGAAGCCGAGCAAGCCCGTGTAAAGCCAATAAAAGACCGGTGCATCCTGAAATCTTTTGTTCAGTCCAGACTCCATGCCCAGCGCCTCGCAGATGGTATATGCGGTCGAAAGTGGCAAGATCGAAGCCGCGAAGAGCGAAGCATTCAACAGGCCTACGGAAAAGAGCGCATATGCGTACTGCTGCCCAAGTGGTTTGAGTGACATGGCAGCATCCGCTGCGTTGCTGATCTCGTGGTGTCCCGCCGCAAACAGCGTAGCCGCGCACGCGATAACGATGAAGCCGGCCACCACCACCGAAAACAGCGACCCGGCTACAGCATCGATCTGGCTGTACCTCAGGTCTTTCGTAGGAGCACCTTTTTCAACGATCGAGGCCTGCAAGTAGAACTGTTGCCAGGGGGCGATGGTTGCGCCAATGATCCCCACTGCCAAATACATGTATCCCGGCCGGCGGATCTCGCTCCACGAGGGTGGCGTCACCGTCCTTTGCAGCGCTTCCTTCCACTCAGGATGCGCCAACACTCCGGTGATGATGTAGGCAATGTACAGGAATGATGCGATTACAAAGATCTTTTCCAGCCGCTTGTAGCTGCCTTTCACGACCAGCGCCCACACCAGGAATGCGGAGGCGGGCACGCTCACGTACTTGTGCACCCCGAACAGCTCCATGCTGCTGGCGACCCCGGCGAATTCCGAGACCACGTCTCCCAGGTTGCACAGCATCAATCCCGCCATCAAAAAAAATGTGATCCTTAAACCATAGTTCTCGCGGATCAACTCGCTGAGCCCTTTTCCCGTCACCACGCCCATGCGCGCTGAAATCTCTTGCGCCACGGCGAGTGCGATCGCGATGGGGACCATGGTCCAAAGCAGGGAGTATCCGAATTTGGCGCCTGCCACGGCGTAGGTGTAGATGCCGCCCGCATCGTTGTCCACGTTGGCGGTCACGAATCCCGGCCCAAGGATCGACAATATGAAGAAGAGTCGAAATCTCCAACTGCGCAGTCTTGAGATCAGGTTCATTCGGGACCTTTTGGGTGATCGCCCACTTAGACTAGATCAGTGAGTCTAGTCGAGAGCATCATAGATGGATTTTTGGGGTTGGTGAGTTAGACTGTTGGCACATGACCCGGCGGATCATGATCGTTGCGGTATTCCTGGCGCTGGCCGGCTTCCTCTTTGTGTTTATCGCGCCCGAAATACCCACTCCCAACGTGGTCGTTAAGTCTCCGCAGGTACAGGTTTCGATCGTGGCCGTCGCGCTTGCACCGATCGCTCGGGCTGCGCATTTGGCGACTTCTCTTGTCATAGCCGGTCATTCCAAGGCGCTCCCGCGCACCGCGTCGCTCATTGATATCACTTGCGTTCGTCTTTGTTAGCAGATTCCTCCCATTCGCAACAAAAATTCAAATGGAGGTTTCTGCCATGGGCTCTGCTCATCAGGCGGCAGCAATCGCGTCCGCGCAAAAACAATTGGAGCGTACCTGCTCGAACTGCCATACCGTTCAGGTAGTTCCCAAAACTAAGAAGAACGAAAGCGTGGAGTGCCACCACTGTGGCGCTCCCATCCAACCTAAACCGAAGGAGTCCTGACCGTGGGCCATCCCGACATCCTCTTTCAGATCGCCTCGGCCATCGTGATCGCCACCTGCTTCGCGCTGGTGGCACGCGTTGCGCGGCAGCCGCTGATCCTCGCCTACATCGCGGCGGGCATCGTGGTCGGTCCGACAGAGGGGTTGGGATGGCTCAGCATCGAGACAGTCGAGCCCATCTCCGAGCTGGGCTTGATCCTGCTGCTCTTCATGATCGGCCTCGAGATCGACCTGAAGAAGATCAAGCAATCCGGCGCGGCGCTCATCGCAGTCGGCATTTCCCAATTTGTTATCTGCGTGCTGCTGGGGCTGCCGTTCATGCGGCTGCTCGGTTTCCATCTCGGCGGCGGCGACTTCTCGGCGCTCTATCTCGCCATCGGCGCGGCGCTCTCCAGCACCATGATCGTGGTCAAGCTGCTCTACGACAAATTCGAGCTCGACACCCTCCCCGGCCGCATGACGCTCGGCATTCTTGTATTCCAGGACATCTGGGCGATTTTGTTCCTCGCGTTGCAGCACGACTTAAAAAATCCGGCGGTCAGTATCCTGTTGCTCTCGGCCGCGAAGGGGATCGGCGTGGTCATGTTAGCGCTTCTTGCCAGCCGCTACGTTCTTCCTGGACTCTTCCGCTCGATCGCGAAGCGTCCCGAGCTGGTTGTATTGGCCGCATTGGCGTGGTGTTTCACCGTCGCTATGATCGCCGCACAGGTCGGGCTCTCGCGCGAGATGGGCGCCCTCATCGCCGGAATCTCGCTTTCAACGTGTCCATATAACCTCGACGTCATCGCCAAGATCATCAGCTTGCGCGACTTCTTTATCGTGCTATTTTTTGTGACGCTCGGCGCGAAGATCCCGCGGCCTACCTATGATCTCGCGATGATCGCCATCGCGGTTTCGGCGTTCGTGGTTCTCTCGCGCTTCATCTCCGTCACGCCCATCCTGCACGCTTTCAAAGCCGGCACACGTATCAGCTTCATCCCCTCGCTGAATCTGTCGCAGATCAGCGAATTCTCGCTGGTCATCTGTGCCCTGGGCGTCACTCTCGGACACATCAGGCAGGAAGTAATGTCGGTGCTGGTTTTCACGCTGCTCATCACGTCGGTGCTCTCCACGTACGCGATCCAGTACAACCATCAGATCTATCAATGGCTGAAGCCGGCGCTGAAAAAGATCGGGTTGAAAGATTGGGAAGATGCAGAGATGCAAGACGATCACGAGCACGAGTCGAAGCCGATCGTCTTCCTCGGCTTCTCACGCTTCGCCAGCTCATTATTCCAGGAGCTGCTCGAGCGCGACGGGGAATTGATCGAGGAGATCGGCGTTATCGATTTCAACCCGCAGGTTAAGATGGAGCTCGATCGCCGCGGCGTGCAATCCGTCTACGGCGATATTGCCCACGCCGACACGTTGGATCACGCCAAGATCCACGGCGCCAAGGTTTTGATCTGTACCATCCCGGATTCGATACTGAAGGGGACCACCAACGCCAAACTACTTCGCCAGCTGCAAAGCCTCGCTCCAGAATCCAACATTGTTGTGACCGCAGAGGTTTACTCCGACGCGCGTGAGCTCTACCAGGCGGGCGCTGCCTATGTTTTCATTCCGCGCCTGGGCAGCATCAAGGAATTGGCTTCGGTTGTGCTGAAATCTCGAGAGGGAAATTTCAAATTCTCGCGAGAAGAAGCCGCCGACCAGATCGACCTTCGCGAGCAACAGGAAGTGATTCCCTAAAAAAAATGTCATCCCGAGCGATTTGGTAGGTCTGGGCTTAAGCCCTGACTGCGAGCTGACAGCGAGCAAAAGAGGGATCTGCTTTTTCGCGGTACTCGGTACACAGTTACTCAGCGCTAGATCTTCGCCCACAAATCTTTCCGCGGATCTTCCGGACTCACCTTCGCCAGCTCCTGCCACAGCTCGCGCGCCTTCAAGTCGCGCGCTTCAGGCACCACGATCTTGATCTCGACGATCTGGTCGCCGCGGTGGCCGTCCTTCGTCGCCGAAGGCACGCCCTTCTCACGCAGACGCAGCTTTTGCCCGCTCTGCGTTCCGGGCGGCACTTTGAGCTGCGCGCGTCCATCGATGGTCGGAACTTCGATCTTCGCCCCCAGCGCCGCCTCCCAAGCCTCCACCGGCACAGTGATGTGGATGTCATCGCCTCGCGCTTGAAACACCGGTGCTCTCCAGCGCGGATGATGATGTAAAGATCGCCTGCCGCTCCGCCGTGGGCGCCAGCATTTCCTTTTCCTGCCAAACGGATACGTTGCCCATCGCGCGTCCCCGCCTTGATGCGCACCTCGATCGGGTCCGTCCGGTGCACCACGCCTTCGCCATGGCAAACATTGCACACCGTGCGGTCTTTACCCGAACCGCCGCAGCGCGGACACGTAGTGTTGAACTTCATCCGGTTCGCCGACTGCTGCACCTGGCCCGTGCCTTTGCATTGCGGACAGGTGTTGTTCGATTGCATGAAGCCGTTGCCGTGGCAGTGGGCGCAAACGTCGTTGCGCGTGATATTCAGCTTCAGCACCGCACCCTGGATGGCCTGCCAGAACCCAACATTGACTTGATATTCGAGATCGGTCCCCGGCTCGGGACCTGCGGCAGGCGCGCGGCCTCCGCGTGCACCGCCGAACATGGAGCCAAAGATGTCTTTGAATCCGCCAGCCCCGCCAGGACCTTGCGATGGGCGGCCCGCGCCGCCGCCGAACAGGTCCGAAAAATCGAAGCCCTCAAAATCGATGGGAACTTCCTGCCCACCGCGCGAGGAGGTCCTGTACTGTCCGCCGGGGAAGCCGCCGAAGCCGCCGGCTCCATATCCCGCGCCACCGCCGCCGCGCGCGTATGCTTCCGCAGTTGCCGGATCGATGTTGTCGGAATAAAACCCGACCTGGTCGTAGATCTTGCGCTTCTTGGGATCGCTAAGAACGTCGTTGGCTTCCGAGATCTCCTTGAACTTCTCCTCCGCCTTCTTGTCGCCGGGATTTACGTCAGGATGGTACTTGCGCGCCATCTTGCGGAAGGCCTTGCGGATCTCTTCCGCCGTGGCGGTCTTCTTCACGCCGAGCGCGCCGTAATAATCTTTGGTCTGTGTCGCCATTCAAATCAGTTTCGAGTCTTAGGTTGAGAGTTGCAAGCAAAAAAACAAAAGCGCCACGGACTCACGGATTTCCACGGATTGGTTGATCCGCGTTTATCCGTGTAAATCCGTGGCGAAATGCCTTTGTCTTACTTCTTGTCCGTTACATCGACGTACTCTGCGTCGATCACACCTTCATCCTTTTTCTCGTCCGCAGCCGCTCCGTTACCACCCGGAGCCGCTCCGCCCGCTGCAGCACCGCCATCACCCGAAGGCGCAGCAGACTTATACATCTGCTCCGCCAACTTGTGCGAGGCCTGCGTCAGGCGTTCGCGTGCCGAGTTCATTGCGGCAACGTCCGTGCCTTCGAGCGCCTTCTTGGATCGGCCACCGCGGTCTCAACATCGGTTTTCTCCGTGCCCGAGATCTTGTCGCCGTGCTCCTTCAGCATCTTCTCGACCTGATACACCAGCGAATCGAGCTGGTTCTTGGCCTCGATCTGCTCGCGCAGCTCTTTGTCCTCGGCGGCATGCGACTCGGCATCTTTCGCCATGCGCTCCACCTCGTCCTTGCTCAGGCCTGAAGACGACGTGATCGTGATCTTCTGGTCTTTGCCGGTGGCCATGTCCTTGGCATTCACATTCAGGATTCCGTTCGCGTCAATATCGAACGTTACCTGGATCTGCGGTACGCCTCGCGGTGCCGGCGGGATGCCGCTCAACTGGAATTTGCCCAGCGTGCGGTTGTCGCGCGCCAGCGGACGCTCACCTTGAAGCACGTGCACATCCACCGACGTCTGGCTGTCAGCCGCGGTTGAGAACGTCTCCGTCTTCTTGGTCGGAATGGTCGTGTTGCGCTGGATCATCGGTGTCGAAACCCCGCCCAGCGTTTCGATCGAAAGCGTCAGCGGAGTCACGTCGAGCAGCAACAGGTCTTTCACGTCGCCCGAGAGCACGCCCGCCTGTACCGCAGCGCCGATCGCAACCACTTCGTCCGGATTCACGCCCTTGTGGGGCTCTTTCCCGAACAGCTCTTTCACCAGGTTCTGGATGCGTGGCATGCGCGTCTGTCCGCCGACGAGCACGACCTCATCGATCTTGCTGGCGTCCACGCCCGCGTCTTTCATTGCCTGCTTGCACGGTCCCACCGAGCGCTGGATGATGTCTTCCACCAGCTTCTCCAGTTGCGGACGCGTCAGCGTCTTCACCAGGTGCTTCGGCCCGGAGGCATCCGCCGTGATGAAGGGAAGATTGATCTCCGTCTGCTGCGCCGTGGAAAGCTCGATCTTGGCTTTTTCCGCCGCGTCGCGCAGACGCTGCAGTGCCATCTCGTTGCCCTTGGAGCGCAGGTCGAGTCCTTCGTCCTTCTTGAATTCGTCTGCCAGCCATTCCAGGATGCGCTGGTCGATGTTGTCGCCGCCCAGGTGGGTGTCACCGTTCGTCGACTTCACTTCGATCACGCCTTCGCCGACTTCGAGAACGGAAATATCGAAGGTTCCGCCGCCGAAGTCGTACACGGCAATGGTCTCGTCCTTTTTCTTATCCAGTCCGTACGCAAGTGCTGCGGCCGTGGGCTCGTTGACGATGCGCTTCACGTCGAGTCCAGCGATGCGGCCGGCGTCTTTGGTCGCTTGCCGTTGCGCGTCGTTGAAGTATGCAGGCACGGTGATCACGGCTTCGGTTACGCCCGAACCGAGATAGTTCTCCGCAGCCTTTTTCAGTTTTTGCAGGATCATCGCCGAGATCTCTGGCGGGGTGTACTTCTTCCCCTGCGCCATCACGCCGACGTGGTCCCCATCTTTCTGCACTTTGTAAGGGACCATCTTCATCTCTTCATTCACTTCGTCGTAGCGCCGTCCCATGAAGCGCTTGATCGAATAAATAGTGTTTTCCGGGTTGGTGATGGCCTGGCGCTTCGCCACCTGCCCCACCAGCCGCTCGCCGGTCTTGGTAAACGCGACGACGGAAGGCGTAGTCCGCCCGCCTTCTTCGTTCTCAATGACTTTGGGCTCGCCGCCCTCCATCACCGCCACCACCGAGTTGGTGGTGCCTAAGTCGATTCCAATGATTTTTGCCATTCC
>CAVQGF010000032.1:0-49153 GCA_963711965.1 uncultured Acidobacteriota bacterium
AATCATTGCTCTGCACCGTGGAACCGAATAGCCCGTTCAGGTTCGGCCCACGCGCGCCCGCATCGCCACGGTGACAGGTGCTACATCCCAACTGCAGGAATAGTTTTTCGCCGTTCGCGGCCATCGAACCTTCGCCGCCACCGCCACTCTGCCAGCGCTCAAAGTCAGCCGGTTCCATTGCGATGACCTTGCCCACCATTCCGGAGTGCATCGTGCCGCAATACTCGGCACAGAACAAATGATATTCACCCGGCTTGGTTGCATTGAACCAGGCCACGCTGTAACGCTCGTTGCCGGGGATAACGTCGTTCTTCACACGGAATGCGGGAACAAAGAAGCTATGGATCACGTCCTGCGAAGTCATGATCATCTTGACGTCGCGACCCACCGGAACGTGCAACTCATTGATCTCGCGGGTGCCGTTCGGATGTTCGAACTTCCACATCCACTGTTTGCCGATGGCGTAAATCTCCATCGAGGCAGCCGGCGGACGGCTCATTTGAAAGTACAACAGGCCGCCCCACACAAAAATGACCATTTCGAGCGCGAGCGGGATCAAGCTCCAGGTGATCTCCAGCGGGATATTGCCGTGGATGGGCACCGCCACCGGGTGCTTTTCGCGTCGATACTTCACCGCGAAGATGACCACTAGGATCACTATCAGCAGGGTGAAAAACACCAGTACTGCTATAAGAAAGAAATACAGGTTGTCCACGTGCTTTGCCATCGTGGAGGCCTGGTCCGGAAATAGAGGAAGATTCAGCATGTCTAAACTTTTCGATCGCCTTCCCGCCGCACGGCCACAAAGATCAACCCGCAGATCAGCGCTACTGTAAGCAATCCCGCGCCGCGCACCAGCCGCATCACGGCGACCCCGTACTTCCCGGTTGCGGGATCGTAGTGATAGCAGTAGAGCGCGACCTGGTCGGCGATGCTACCGATCTTGTTCTGCGAGGCATCCATGATGCCGAATTGAATGTCTTTCGCCGAATACTCGATGCCGTAGAAGTAACGCGAGACTTTGCCTTCCGGCGTGAGCAGCATGATCGCGCTCGCATGGGCGTACTGCCCTGACCTCGGGTCGTAGGCGTAACGCCATCCCACCGCATTCGCGACGGCGTCGATGTTCTGCTTGTCGCCGGTCAAAAAGTGCCAGCCCTGGTCGGCGCCGTGGCGGCCGTAGCGCGCCATCATCATCTTCTTCTTGCCCATCGCCGTGCCGGTAGTGTCCTTGGGGTCGATGCTGATGGTGACCACATTGAATTCTTTGCCGATATCAAACTTCACCGGCTTCAACGACGACGCCGTGCCATTGAGCACTTCGCTGCACAACATCGGGCAGGTGTAATAGACCAGCGTAAGGATCACCGGCTTGTCGAAGTATTTCTTCAGCTCGACAGGCTGGCCATTCTCGTCGCGGAACCTGGCATCGAGCGGGACCTGACTGTTCAGCTTCTGATCCACGCCCACGTTGGCCAGAATCGGGTCAAGCCCCTGCGGTGGCTTCGCAACCGGCTCGCGATAGAGCTGCGCCGAAGCGGTCACAGATAACAGCGCTGCCAGCGCAATCCCGAGCACAACTCCGAATTTGATTTTGTTTTTCAAATCACCAATCACAAATCACCAATCACAAATTACCTGACCTGCTGCGACGCCGGCTTGCCCGGGCGCAAGCTTCTTCGCCGCTGCCGGCTTCGCTGCCGGTTTGGCCGCAGCCGCTGGAGCTGCTGCCACATTCTCGCCCGCGGCTCTCGCCGGCAATCCGCGCTGCAGCACCAACTGCATCGCCTTGTCGATCGGGATGCGGACCACGCCCTGGTTCTCATCGACCCATTGATAGTGGGTCAGCTTTCCATTCTCGTCCTGGAGCTCTTCGTTCATCTCCGCCGTGTCGTTCACTTGCAGCTGCGGACTGGGGAATTCGTGCGCGGCCTTGAGAGGCGGCATGGTCAGGCGTGACTCGGGCACCATTGGATTCTCGGCCATGCGCGCTTTGTCTTCGCGGGCCGCCTGCCACTCCATGGCCTTTAAGCCGCCGTACGTGGCCAACGCGCACACCACACCCAGAATCGCCAGCCAGACCCCAAACGTGTAGATGACGCGGACGTTCGCGTCCGAACTTTCGTACATCACACCCGGGTTCGATGTGTAGCTCTCGTCGTGATTGCCGTGATCAGCCATAGTTTTAATGCTGGTGCTGGAACTGTTTTTCGCCCAAATGTTCGAGCGCGGTATCCATTAATGGATCGTTCACCGGGAACAACGGCCGGCTGCGCAGGTTCCGCAGCAGCAGCGCCATCCAGAAGCCGCCGATGGTGGCCATGCAGGCAATGTCCAGCCATGCAAATTTCAGATTTCCGCCACCGCGCAGGTCTGGCTTGATGTACCAGTACAACTCCACATAGCGCATGAAAATGATCATGAGCGCGATCGTCGTGAGGCCGGCCCGGCTCTTTTTCAGATCTTTGGAAAGCAACATCGAGAACGGCAAGGCGAAATGGAACAAGATGATGCCGATGGCCAGCACCTGCCAGCCGTGATCAAGGCGATTCAAGAACCAGTGGTTCTCTTCCGGCAGGTTACCCGCCCAGATGATCAGGAATTGAGAGAACGAAACGTATGCCCAGAACATGGTGAAGGCCAGCATCATCTTCCCGATGTCGTGCATGATGTCTTTTTTGAAGAACAGCGACATCGGCTCCTGCTTCGAGAGCAGGATGCACATGGCGGCGGAGAATGAAAGCGCTGAAAGCGCCTGCCCGCCCAGGAAGATCATGCCGAAGATAGTGGAATACCAATGCGGATCGAGCGACATGACCCAGTCGAACGATGCAAACGTCATGCTCAGGCAGTAGAGGATCAGCCCGGGTGCGCTCAGTTTCTGGAACCTGAGCCGCCACTGGCGATCATTGCCCGGCGAGTTGTTGCGCTCCCCCGCAAGCCGGGTCAGTCCATACACCAGTCCCATCCAGATCAGGAAGTAGATGATGGACGCAACGAAGAAGCGAGACTCAGTCAAATAGCTGGCGAATTTCCAAAGGTGCGCCTCCGACGGCGGAAGAGCGTTGCGGAACTCATCCGTCATCCAGATATAAAGCGACTTGCGCCAGATCAGGATGGGCAGAAAGAAGATCGCCATCAAGAAAACATTCTGCGCGCCCGCAAGATAGATGCGGCGCGGAATGAATCCCCACCATCCACCCACCATGTAGGTCATCATCAACACGCCCATGCATCCCGCGGCGAGCCCCAGCCAGAACATGAACGCGACCAGCCACGAATGCATCAAATGCTGTGCGCCACCCGGGACAAAGATCCCGACCAGGCAAACCACTGCGCCGATCACGCCGACGATGAGCGAACGCGTCTGGATCGTCGCCGCGATCGGGGGCGCCACCAGCGACTTGCGGTCGATATTGATGTAATCAGCCATTCGTCTTCAAATCTCTCCTACTTCTTCGGCGGCTTCTGCGGCTCGCCCGGATAATGCGCGCCGGGTGGCGGCAGTTGGCCTGATGGAGCCGCGGGGTTTTGCGGCGCCTCTTCCGCAGGTGCATTCCTGATACCGGTCATGGGAAGACGGCTGCTGGCTTCCGCGCCTTCAATCCCGAACCCCTCTTTGGCACCGTAGATCTTTTCGCCCTTCGGCACATCCGCCATGGTGGCATGCTGGCTCAATTGCAGCGCACGGATGTAAGCCGCGATGCGCCAGCGATCTTCCACCGAGACCTGCGACGAATAATCCGGCATGGCGCCAAAGCCGTTGGTCATCACGTCATAAAAATGTCCGACCGCGAGGTTGCGATATTTATCATCGTGCCAATTCGGAGGGTTTTTATAACCGCGCCGCGGGATCATGCCGTTGCCGTCCCCCAACTGCGAGTGGCACGGCGTGCAATAGATGGTGAAGCGTTGCTGGCCGCGCTTCATGTCCTTTTCCGTGATGGGGAACGGGAACACCGTTCCTTCCTGCCCATTGATCTTGCCGGTGTAGAGGTATGGGTCCTGGTCGCGGTTCGGCAAGTTCTGCGGGACCGTGCCTTCCACCGGATTCCGCTGACTGCGGCCATCAGCAAAGAATTCCGAAGGGCGCAGCGGTATGTACTTGGGCTGGTCGTGCATGTCCTGCCGGCACCCAACCACCGCGATCGCCGCCGCCGAAAGCAGCAGAGCGCCGAATGTGCGCAGAGGATTAATACGGCACCTCCCACACATTATTCGGCCGCAGGTCTTCCATGAATTTGCGCGTAATCTGCCGTATCGAACTTTTCGTCTGTGCTCTCGATACAAAGATAGAACTTGTCGCGCGACGCGTTCTCGAATTCCATGATGTTGAACAGCGGATGATAGGGCTGCGGCAATCCGTTCAGCGCGAACATGCCGACCACTGCCGAGATCGAGGCAGCAAGAATCGTGCACTCATATGCCGGGACGATGAATGCCGGCCACGAAGCCAGCGGGCGTCCCGCGATGTTCAATGGATATTCCAAAGCCGATGACCCAATACTGCAGCGCAAAGCCGCCCAGCATACCTAGCAATCCGCCGGCAAGCACGATGAGCGGCAGCTTGCTGCGATGGAAGCCGATCGCGTCCGACACTTCCTCGATGGGGAATGGCGAATACGCGTCCATATGACGAAAGCCGGCGGCATACGCCTTCTCCGCGGCCTCGGTCAGCTCGATAGGACCATCGAACTCAGCCAGCATTCCGTAAATAGGTGGCATCTCTCATAAATCTGCAGACGACATCAGGTGCGCGTCGCCTTTCTTGGAAACTTTGGCTTCCGGCAACAACGTCCGCACCTCAAACATCGAGATGGCCGGCACCACCCGCAGGAAGAGGAACATCAGCGTAAAGAACAAGCCCAGTGTCCCGATGAATGTCGCCCAGTCGATCGAAGTCGGCCTGTAATAGCCCCACGATGAGGATAGGAAGTCGCGGTGCAAGCTGGTCACAACGATCACGAAGCGCTCCAGCCACATGCCGACCAGGATCACGGTCGAGATCACGAAGAGCATCAACGGGCTCTGCCGCACTCTGCGGAACCACAAGATCTGCGGGGTGATGATGTTGGTCGAGATCAGCGCCCAATAGGACCAGCCAGTACGGACCAAGCCATGCCGGTTCAGCCACATGAAGCGTTCGTACTTATTGCCGCTGTAGAAAGCGGCGAAAGCTTCCATGCCGTAGCCGTAAGCGACGATCAATCCGGTGGCGAGCATCACCTTGGCCGAGTTGATCCAGGTGACGCATGGTGATCAGGTCTTCCAATCCGTAGAACGTGCGGATCGGGATCGCGAGGAACAGCACCATGGCGAAGCCGGAATAGATGGCGCCGGCAACGAAATACGGCGGGAAGATGGTGGTGTGCCATCCCGGCATGATGCGAGATCGCGAAGTCGAAGCTGACGACGGTGTGTACGGAGAGCACCAGCGGCGTCGCAAGTCCGGCGAGCAGGAGATACGCCGTCTCGTAGCGCTTCCAGTGGCGCGCCGAACCGCGCCAGCCCATCGCGAGCATGCCGTAGATACATCGCGGACCGGATGCTTCGCGCGTGTCGCGCATCGTGGCGAAGTCAGGAACGAGTCCGACGTACCAGAAGAGCGCCGAGACCGTTGCGTAGGTGGAGACCGCGAACACGTCCCAGACCAGCGGGCTGCGGAACTGCGGCCACACGCCCATCGTGTTGGGATACGGGAACAGCCAGTATGCGAGCCAGGGGCGCCCGGTGTGGAGCACCGGGAACATGCCGGCGCAAGCACGGCGAACAGCGTCATGGCTTCGGCGAAACGATTGATCGAGTTGCGCCAGCTCTGCTTGAGCAGAGCAAGAATGGCGGAGATCAGCGTGCCGGCGTGGCCGATACCGATCCACCACACGAAGTTGACGATGGCGAATCCCCAGCCGACCGGGATGTTGATGCCCCAGACGCCGACGCCGTCGAAGAACAGGTAGGGTCATCGCCAGCAGCAGCAACATGGAGCAGGCCGAAGGCGATCGCGAAGCCGCCCAGCCACCACAGCGGCGTCGCGCGGCGCAGAACGATCGAGCTGATCTTGTCGGTGACCGAGCCGAAGCTGATGGCCGTCGTGCCGGTGCTGACCGGAGCACTGTCGACACGTCTGGCGTCACTTCGTGGTCGACCGTGCCTCTTGCAGGTCATCGTTGTTTCCGCTGCTCACGTCTCTCGGCGCGTCCTTGCGGCTCATCTCGAGTCTCGGGTTCGGGTTCGACACGGTCGCCAGATACGTCGTACGCGGACGCGTGTTCAGATCCGCCAGCAGCCGATAATTGCGCTGGCTGCGCCTTCAGCTTGCGTCACGCGGCTGTTCGGATCGTTGATGTCGCCGAAGACGATCGCGTCCGCCGGGCAGGCCTGCTGGCAGGCGGTCATCACTTCGCCGTCGCGCATGCGCGTCTCTCCTCTTCGGCTGCGATGCGCGCGCGGTTGATGCGCTGCACGCAGTAGGTGCACTTTTCCATCACGCCGCGGCTGCGCACGGTGACGTCCGGGATTGCGCAGCAGCTTCAGTGCGGGCGTGTTCGTAATCCGCGAAGAGGAAGAAGTTGAAGCGGCGCACCTTGTACGGGCAGTTGTTCGAGCAATACCGCGTGCCGACGCAGCGGTTGTAGACCATGTCGTTCAGGCCTTCGGTCGAGTGCGATGGTCGCGCCACCGGGCAAACCAGCTTCGCAGGGCGCGTTCTCGCATTGCATGCACGGCACCGGCTGGAAGTACGCCTCGGATTCTTCGGCCGTCACCTCGTGAAGTAATTGTCCACGCGGATCCAGTGCATCTCGCGGCCGCGCGATCACTTCTTTGCCCGACCACGGGATGTTGTTCTCCGCCTGGCAGGCCACCATGCAGGCGTTGCAGCCGATGCAGGAGTTCAGGTCGATCGCCATGCCCCATGCGTAGCCTAGCGTGTTGGTCTCGGTAGTTCTGGTTGTACTTGTACTCCGTCCTGGCGATGATGATGAAATCTTTGCTGGGCTCGTCCCGACTCTTCGTTGTGCGCGAAGCTCGGGTTCTTGCGAATTCTTCCACCGTGGCCACGCGCGACCGTGCCGCGGCCTTCGATGTTGTGGTGCGATGTGCACCGCGCCAAACAGATGCGTATGCTCGGCTAGACTTGGTGATCTTTCCTGTCGCGATACCAGAGCGTTGCTGGTGCGGAGCGTGTAGGTGTTCCAGCCCAGCGCCGCTGCCCGAGCGGCCGTACAGCTGCGTGCCGTAGCCGAGCTGCAGGACGACGGAATTGTCCGGCAGGCCGGCGGTGATCCAGACCGGAGCCCGGCTTCATCTTTCGCGGCCCGTTCAAGCTGCTTGATTCAATGTGATCGAATCGCCGCTGACGACACCGAGTTTTTGCGCCAGCGCAAGGCTGATCAGCGCGGCGTTCTCCCAGGTCAGCATGCGTGATCGGCTTGGGAAGCTCTTGCAGCCATCCGTTGTTGGCGAAGCGTCCGTCGATAGATGTTGGGATCGGGCGGAAGAGGATCTCGCACCTCGCCGGCTGTTCGGGGGAGCAGTCGCGGAGGCTGTGGCAGCGCCTTCGCTGTCAGCGGTTCAGCGAACCGCCGGTGTTCTCCATGAATCCGTTATGCAGCGAGCGGCGCCACCACACGTCGAAGTCGGGGCCTGCGTGCTGCATCTTCCAATAGTTTTGAACGATTCGTATCCGCTGGTGCTCGGCTGATCCGCGAACGGTGCCAGGAATTCGTGCGCGCTCTTGGTCATGTAGAGCGGAGCGATCAGCGGCTGCACGATGCTGGTGGTGCCGTCGGCGCAGCGCACATCCGACCAGGCTTCGAGGTAATGCGATTCCGGCACGTGCCAATGGCAATATTTTGCGGTCTCGTCGTGATACGGGCCAAAGTGAACACGGAGATCGACTTTGTCGCATGCGCGCTTCGTCGAAGGCGAGGTCGGCACGGCGCATTGAACATCGGGTTCGTGCCGACGAAGACGAGAATGTTGACCTTGCCGGCATCAATGTCTTTAACCAAATCGCGCAGCGAAGCGACATCGCCCTGATGATTCGCCGGCGTGTACTCGACCGACTCCGAATAGGTGATGGTCTTGCCGATGTTCCCCAACGCCTGGTTCATCGCGAAGGCCAGCGAGTGGACAGCGGCGGATTGATGGCGACCGGCCAGCACAACGCTGGTGCCGCGATGCGCTTGCAGATCTTTGGCCAGCTGCAGAGACCCAAGCATCTTTGCCAAAGGTGTTGCCCCCTGAACCAGCGCCGACTTTCGCAGCGATTGCGCGCGCGAAATTTTCGATATCCGCGCCGCGCATCGGCAGACGATGGTCGGCTTTGCCGCCGGTCGTGGTCGGCGCTGCTCTCGACGACATACAGCCGATTCATCTTGTCGCCGTTTTCGGCTTTGCGGCGCTTGGCGAATGCGAGCGAGTCTTTCAGGAACGTGGGGTTCTCGGCAGGCGTCAGGAAATCGGAGTCGAGCGAAAGAATAATGTCGGCATTCTCAAAATTGTGCTGCACGCTGACCGGCTGCCCGAATGCCGCCGTCTGATTGTCATGTCGGCAGCGGCTCATATTTGTGCCACTTCGCCTTGGGATAGAGCTTCAGGATATCGCATTCAGCTGCGATGCAAGCGTCGGCGACGTCATCGCGCCCGTCAGGAAGCGCAATCCATCGCCCTGCATCCCCTTTTGCGCCGTCAGCGGGCCTTTGATCGCGCCCAGGAAGGTGCCCCAGCTGCTGGCGTCATTATTAAGGAGTACATTCTGCGAGCGGTCGGGGTCGTACATATCGAGCATCGACGCTTGCGCAAAATGGTCGGTGCCCAGCTGGCCCGCCGGATGATCGGGATTGCCTTCGATCTTGATCGGGCGGCCTTCATTGGCTCTTCACCAGCACCGGGATGGCGCGTCCGGCGAACGCCATGGTGGTGGCGTAGTAGAGCGGCTTGCCCGGCACTTCTTCTTCCGGCTGCCGAACGTACGGCATGATGTGCTCGATGGGCTGCTTGGTGCAGGCGCTCAATCCAGCCAGCGCGAGCGACGCGCCCATGACCTTCAGGAAGTCCGCGGCGCGAAACATCGTCAGTCCATTCGGAAGCATGCCGCGGGAATTCGCGGTGCAGCATCTCCTGGAAGCCTTCGGTGTCGGAAAGCTCGTCGAGGCTGCGCCAGTAGGTAGGCCCGGTGGCATTGGTGAGCGCTTCGCGCACCTTCGCCAGGTCGAGCGGCTGCGCCGCAACCGGCTTCTTCGCGAGTTCAGTCTTGCAATCGTTGCTCAAGTGCGGTTCTCAGTTCCCAGTTCTCAGTTTCAAAATCAGTACTCGGTACTCGCCAGTCGCAACTCACCGGTGGCACGTCGAGCAGCTGGTGATCTCGCGCGGCGCCCGAATGTTGTATTCCTTGATCAAACGCTGACCCAATCCGGTTCCTTCACTGTTGCGCTGTTCGGTATAGCTCCCGTTCCATTCCGGATGCTTGGGGAAATTCACGGTGACCTTGTTGTTCGCGGTCGGCGGCTCGTAGGCATATTGAACACTTGATCGCGCGGATTGCCGGCCACGTTCTTCGGCCGCAGGAACTTGTCGGGCGCGCGATGACAATCGAGGCACCACTCCATTTGCAGCGAGTTTGCCTGATACATCAGTGGCATCTTGTCGACCGGGCCGTGGCAGCTATTGCATCCCACACCCTTATTAATGTGAATGCCGTGATCGAAATAAACGAAGTCAGGCAGGTCGTGCACGCGCTCCCACTTCAATGAATTGCCGCTGCGGAAGCTTTCACGCACGGGCTCGAGCATGGGCGCGTTGGTCCATATCTGCGAGTGGCAGTTCATGCAAGTCTTGGTAGGAGGAATGCCGGCGAAGTTGGAAGTCTCGACCGAAGTGTGACAGTAGCGGCAATCGAGCCCGAGTCCGCCCACATGGTGCTGATGGCTGAACGGCGGGTTCTGCACCCGCGCTTCGTCCTGCCGGGTGACGTGCGCTGAGCGCTGCACCTCAGACATGATCGCGCCCAAAGCCAGCGAGCAGAACCACAAGTCCCAGGATGCTGACGCGCGCCAGCGTATTAGCACTGCGGTGAAAGATCTGTGCCATTCAGAAGTCTTGAATCCGGTGGAATCGTTCAGGATTCCGGTTCAACAGCTTGATGACCCAACCCAAATTAGAAGAGCGAATAAAAGCGTGCAAACAAAACAGTGGATTATAGCAGCAGGGTTATAGAAGTTGGCTAGTGGAAAATTATTTTTAGATGTCAGTTTGATTTACGGTTGGCCATTGCGAACAGGAATCGCAGCAAAAGCTGTACCAGCCAGCAACGGCGACATGCAATCATGATCCAGCCGATGATTCCGCCAATTAGTCGCCGCAGTTATCCAGAGCCATTGCGCCCATCGAGGGTGGCGCGACGGACTAGCAAATAGGAATGGGTCGCCAGTTCGCCATAAGATGTGAGGTCAAACGTATAGCCGCCGAGACGAGCCCAACTGAGAAGCCACTCAGCGCAAACCCAGCGACCGTCGTGATGTTTATCGCGCCAGGTTCATGTGGCGACAGGGCGGATTATAGCCCGACAAATCGTCCTTCCCCCTTCGTCCTTCACACAATCGTCCTTAACTGGCCACTGACCACCGGCCACTGCTTCCCCGCATCCCACCTTGCAGGGAGAGAGAACAAATGAACGCAGCAGACATGCTCATCGAAACCCTGATGGATTGGGGAGTGGACACCATCTTCGGCCTGCCCGGCGACGGCATCAACGGCATCATGGAAGCGCTGCGCATGCGCCAGGAGAAGATCCGCTTCATCCAGGTGCGCCACGAGGAGTCCGCCGCGTTCATGGCCTGCGCTTACGCCAAGTACACCGGCAAGCTCGGCGTGTGCCTCGCGACCTCCGGCCCCGGCGGCATTCATCTGCTGAACGGTCTTTACGACGCCAAGCTCGACGGCGCGCCCGTGCTCGCCATCACCGGCATGCATTTCCACGACCTGATCGACACCTACACGCAGCAGGACGTGGACCTCGACAAGCTGTTCATGGACGTGGCGATCTACAACAAGCGCGTGATGGGGCCGGCGCACGTCGAGAACGTGACCGACCTGGCCTGCCGCACCGCGCTCGCCTATCGCGGCGTGGCGCACATCAATTTCCCCGTCGACATCCAGGAGCATGGAAGTAAAGAAGAGCGAGCGTCGAAGCGCAATGTTCCGCACCACACTTCGACATGAGTACGCGCGCAGCGCTCGCGCTGCCCGATCCGAGCGAGATCTCCGGCGCGCGGCCGACATTTTGAACGAAGGGAAGAAGGTCGCGATCCTCGCCGGGCAAGGCGCGCTGCACGCCACCGACGAACTCGATGCAGATCGCCGACACGCTCGGCGCGCCGATCATCAAGGCGCTGCTCGGCAAAGGCTGCGTGCCGGACGATAGCCCCGTTCACCACCGGCGGCATCGGGCTGCTCGGCACCAAGCCGTCGCAGGAAGCGATGGAAGAATGCGACACGCTGCTGATCGTCGGCAGCTCGTTCCCTTACATCGAATTCATGCCCAAGCCGGGACAGGCGCGCGGCGTGCAGATCGAGTTCGATCCCGATGCGCATCGGATTGCGCTATCCGGTCGAGGTCGGCCTGGTCGGCGACAGCGCGACGCACGCTGCGCGAGTTGCTGCCGCTGCTGCAGCGCAAAGAGGACCGCGGCTTCCTGGAGAAGGCGCAGAGCCGGCATGAAGGAATGGCGGAGAACTGATGGACAAGCAGGCACGCGCATGGACAAGCCCATGAAGCCGCAGGTGGTCGCGCATGGGAACTCGGCAAGCGGCTGCGCGACGATGCCATCGTCTCCTGCGACAGCGGCACCATCGCCACTTGGTTCGCGCGGCACATCCCGGCGCAAGCGCGGGCAGATGTATTCGCTCTCCGGCAATCTCGCGACCATGGCGCAGCGGCCTGCCCTACACCATCGCCGCGCAGATCGCCTATCCCGAGCGGCAATGCATCGCGTTCGTCGGCGACGGCGGATTCTCCATGCTGATGGCCGAGTTCGCCACGGCCGTGAAGTATCAACTGCCCATCAAAGTCGTCGTCATCAAGAACAACACGCTCGGCCAGATCAAGTGGGAGCAGATGGTGTTTCTCGGCAATCCGGAATACGCGTGCGAACTGCAGCCCATCGATTTCGCCGCGGTCGCGCGCGCCTGCGGCGGCATTGGCTTCGCGATCGACGATCCCAAGGAGTGCGGCCGCGTGCTGGACGAGTTCCTCGCCGCGCCCGGCCCCGCGGTCTTACAGGCTGCCGTCGATCCGTTCAGCCGCCTATGCCGCCCAAGATTAGCGCCGAACAGGCGCTGCACTTTGCCGAGTCGCTGGCGCGCGGCGAGCCGAACCGCGGCAAGATCGCGACTACCGCTTTCGCCGACAAAATCCGTGAACTGATATAAAGCGGCTTCAGGATGCTGAAGTGCCCGCCACCGGCGGGCACTTTTGTCATTTGGGGCACACACCGAGGTCACCCGCCGGCCGCTTTTCTGCTTGACTGGGGACATGTCCGGACATACGATTTACCCTTAGCACTAAAGTACATGTACGCCGTCCTAGGCTCCCCCCGAGCGTGCGTTCAAGGACATAGAAGACTAAGGATGTTGCATCGCCATCCACGTTTCTCCCCCTGAGAAGCGGCAAGAAAGCGTTCCATCATCGGGCCCCCAGCAGTCAACGCCATTTCAGTTTGAGGTCAGTCTATGTCGCGGTTTCGTGTGAAAATTCAGGGTCGCTGATCACCTTCTTCGCGTTATTGCTGTGTTGCTCGCAGCTATGCCCTTCGCGTCAGCGCAAGATGTATGGAACGGCGGCGGCGCCGACGACCTCTGGACCACCAATGGCAACTGGGTGGGCGGTGTGGCCCCGACCGGCAATAGCTCCTGCGCAGAACTTGAGCTTTGCCAGCACGAATATCCAACTTTCCAACACCCAGCCGGTGATGGGCACCAATACCTTCGGCAACATCGCCATCACGCGAAAGAACGTGGTCCTGAACGGCACCACCACCATGCTGTTGTTCGGTGGTATTACCACCACCTACGGTACCGGGACTTCGACATCGAACATCAACACCTCCATCTCGGCAGCGCAAACCTTCACGGTAGCAACGGGGGCACCTTCGTCCAAGCCGGAAACATGGGATTGAACGCCAATCTTGGAGTCGGCGGAGCCGGCGACATCACTATCAGCGGCAATATCACGAACGCTGGCAACATCAATAAGACCGGCAGCGGAACACTCACGATATCCGGAGCGGCCAACAACTACACCGGCACCAACACTTACAGCGGTGGCCTAACCCTCATCAATAGCACCTTCAGGCGGGTCTGTTACTCACGTCGTCGCCACCGGGGGCACTCTCAGCGGTACCGGCAATACCGGTACTGGCTCAGTCACGGCACCGGCGGCACCATCGACCCAGGTAACGTTGGCACCGTCGGTACGCTGACCTCGGCGGCAGTCACCTTGGGCAGCACCACCACGCTGAACATCGACACCAACGGCAATGGGGTGAATGACAACTACGCCGTTACCAGTATCAATCTCGGCAGCGCCTCGCTGTTGATCAACCACCTGGCGGCGCCCGCCAACGGGAACAGTTGGATCATCGTAACCAGTTCTGGGACGATCAGCGGCGTACTCACCAACGCCGGAGCGCCTATCTGCGATAGCGTACCGTTCACACAGAACGGTGGGCAATATACGATCACTTATCCAAATCCAACCGGCGTTTGCGGTGCGGCCAATGGCAGCGGCAACGTCGTCCTCACTTACAATCGCGCCAACACACCGCCCTCGAACATCACTTTTGCCCCGGCGAGCTTCAACGCCAATGAGGGCGCAGTCGCAACCTTGACCGTGAACTTCACGGACCCCGACGCAGCTGATCCGCACACCATTACAGTGGATTGGGCGGATGGCCAAGTGGACGGGCCCACCGCATTCACCAGCGGCAATACGGTGACCCATACCTACCTGAACAATCCAACGCACCCCGCGGCCACCGGCCCCTACTCGATCGGAGTCACTATCACCGACTCCGGCAACGCGAGTGCTACGAATAACAAGACGATAACCGTCCACAACGTCACGCCCAGTACCATCGTGGTGAACCAGACCAATTCTTCGGATCCGGAAGGAACTAGTACTTCGATCGACGGAACGTTCGTGGACGGCTCGCCGACCAACTCGTCGGACGATCACGACGTGACCGTCGACTGGGGAGACGGCTCGGCGGTGACGGATTTGGGGAACTTGGGCGCCGGCGTGCTCACTTACAACTCCTCCCACACTTACACAGATGTATCGCCTTCAGGCACATCATCCGCAGGCGTCAGCATCAAGGTCACGGTCACGGACATGGATAATGCGGCGGCGAGTAAGACCGTGACTCACACCATCACCAACGTGGCGCCTACACTCGCGAGCGCGCCGGTGAATATAACCGGCAGCTGCAGCCTCGACCTTAGCAATGCCGATTTCAATCTCTGGACGGCCACTTGCCCGGTCCGCGTTGTCGCCACCTTCACCGATCCCGGCACGGAAGGTGCCACCTTTACCGTGGATGTAAAGTACTCCGACATCATCACCACAAACTTCGATAGCGCGCAGGCCACGGGTCAGTCCTCGCCTTCCACCGTCGATCACTCGTTGACGTTCTTTATCTTCAAGGGACCCATCACGGCCTGCACTACGGTGACCGACCACAACACTGGAGTGAGCAATCAGGTCTGCAACAACTTCACCTTCAACCACCCCCCCTCGGGGACGGAAATAACCTCGGTCACACCGAGCCCTTCCAACGAAGGCGCTCTCGTCACGCTGAACGGGGACTTTGATGACAACGACGGCACCGTGGAAACCCATACTATCGTGCTGAATTGGGGTGACGGCACGGCCGATCAAATCGTTACCGCCACAGCCGATGGCGACAACATCCCATTCCAGGGAACGCATACCTACGCTGACAACGGCGTCTACACCATCACCGTGAAGAGCAACACCGATGCTTCGGCGACCAGTGATCCTGGCCTTCCCATCACCACGTCGCACACGGTTTCGAACGTCGCCCCGACCATGAACACGGTCGCGGTGACCAGCGGGAACGAGAACGACACCGTTACTCTAACGGGAAACATTGTCGATCCCGGCGTTCTGGATAACTTCGATCTTGCGATCGATTGGAAGGACGGCTCAGCCGTTCAACACGTCGCGGTGGCGGCTGCTGCAACCAGCTTCAGCGTTCAGCACCAATACCTCGACGACAAGCCGACAGCTACCGCATCGGACATTTACGTCATCGCTCTGACCTTGACTGATAAGGATGGTGGTTCAGGAGTCGGCTCGGCCAGCAGCACCATCGCTAACGTGGATCCAGCCTTCGGAACAGTCACCGTCACCAACGGATTGTTCCCCGGCGATGTGACCACACTCTCCGGCAGCATTACCGACGTGGGCACGCTGGATACTCACCAGGTTGTGATCACCTGGGGTGACGGCAGCTTGAACACCACCATCAATCGGAGCGCCGGTGTTACGACGTACAACACCACTCACAATTATGCATTGGGTGGACCGTACAGCATCTCCATCGCTGGCAGCGACGACGATACCGGGACTGCAAGCACCACTTCATCGGCGACGGTTCCTGATTTCGCGATCACCGCGCCGACTGCATCCGCGACCGTGGTTGCTGGGCAAACCGGTCCGTTCCACGATCAGAGCGGCCTCGGTGTTCGCGCCCTTCACGGTACCTGTGCACCTGACCTGCAACGGACTTCCCGCTGGCGCGGCCTGCTCGTTCGCAGCGCCGACGGTCATTCCGGGCGCAACGTTCGTAGACGATAACCTCAGCATCTCAACCACACTTGCCGGCTTGGGCGCACCGCCGATCCCGAACCCGAACGAGCCTGTCTATGCCAAGCTGTTCTCGTTCGGCAGCTTCGGCATGGTGGGCGCCGTACTGATGGTCGGCTCGCGCCGCAAGAACCGCAAACTGATGATGACTGGAATGCTGCTCTTGGTCCTTGGTCTGGTGATCTTCCTGCCAGGCTGCGGCGCCACTGGAGCAGGCACCAGCAACAACACCGGGAGCGGCACGAATGCGGTGACTTCCTCACCGACACCTCCGGGCACATATACCATCACCGTGACCGGCACCATTCAACGGACCGCCTGTAACCGCGCACGCCACAACCATCACTTTGACGGTGAACTGATTAACCCCCAGGACGTAAAAAGCCCCGGCTGCGCCGGGGCTTTTTCTTTTATTGCCGCTCGCTTAATCGACCGAGGTGATCGAATCCGCCTCCGCCATCACGAAGGTGCAGTCCCCTGAGTTGGGAGCGCAGGAAAGAGTTCCCCGACGGATCAACTTCGTCGGATTATTGTCCGGGAAAGCGCCGGCCACATCCGAGTTCTTCAAAGCAGCAGCGACATTCTTGAGGTCCTCGCTCCCGCTGACATAGCGCACGCTCTCCACTTTGCCCGGCGGAGAAAGCAGCACGAAAAAGTCAGCCGCCTCCGGTTGCTTCTTGTCGCTCGCGGGAAGCAACTTGCCCAGATTCACGGAACGATACCGGCCAACCGCGGAGTAGCTTGGTCTACAAGCGATTGGATCTTCTGCTCGCCTCCAACCAGCTTTGCCAAGTGCCCACGCGTGTCGGGGTCGGGACGCATGCTTGCCAGCGCCAGCGCGTAGGTCGAGATGGCTTCCTGCTTGCGTCCTTCGCGTTCGTAGATCTGGCCGAGATGGTCGCCCACCTCGCCGTGCTGCATCAGCATCCACGAACTGTGGACGTATTTTTCCGCAAGCGGCAATTCGCCGCGCTGGAAGTAAACCCATCCGAGCGTGTCCCAATATGCGGCCAGGCTGGTGACGAGAGTCGTCTGCTGCACCGTCAGGTGATCCAGATTCAGATTGCGCAACGTAGAGTTGGTGGCTTCCACCGCGGATTCGGCATATTGCAAAGCTCGGTCGAGCGAGACCTGCTTGCGCGCCAGCTCGTAAGCCACATCATTGAAGACGAGCGGTGAGGGATCGATCTCGACTGCCTTGTCGAAAGCCGCCACCGCCTTATCATTTTGGTCGGCGTTCAAGTAGGCGCGGCCCAGGCCAACATAGGCGGGGGGCCAACTCGGGGTCAGCGAAACCGACTTCTCCAATTCGCCTACTGCATCCTTATATTTCTTTTGGTCGAGATAAACGGAGCCCAATCCGTAGTGTGCGAATTTGTCCAGCGGGCTGATCTCGATCTGCTTCTGATATGCGGTAGCGGCTTCGTCGTTCTTGCCTAACTCCTGGTAAACGGAAGCCAGATTGTTGTATGCGGTGTCATCGTAAGGCTCGAGCTCGATCTGTTTCTTGAACGCTTCGATAGCGGCATCGAATTTGCGGCGTCCCATCTCGGCACGGCCAAGATTCGTATATGCGTTCTTGCGGGTGGCATCGCGTTTGATGAGCTTGGAGTACAGGTCGGCAGCGGCATCGAAATTGCCCGCCTTCAATGCATCCGCAGCCGCATCTTCCAATTCATCGGTGGAGATGTTTCCCGCCATCTCGGTCGATGTTGTGCCGCTGGTTTCGAGTGCCAGCTTCTGGTCCTGATCGGCATCCACCGTGCGACGGAAGGCCAGGAAATCGCGCGTGCGCGAGATGGGAAGCTCGGGTGCCGAAACGTGCAGCGTGCGTTCGCCGCTGATCACGCCGTCGTTGTTCTTGTAGACTGCCGAATATTCCGCGTAGTCGCGCTTCACTGTGATGGGAAGCGGCAGCGTTGTCCGGAAGGCCTTCGGCATCTCGATGCGGAAAACGCTCTTCACCTCGCCGGGCGCCCCTAACTGGATCGGGTCCGCATCCGGAGGCGGGTCATCGTCTGCCATCGGCAGTTGCGGATTCATCGTCGGCAATTCCAGTTGCGACCGTTTGCTCGACCAGTTCAGAAAATTCGGCACGGCAACCGTGTAATCCAGCGTGAACGGTTGGCCAGTCGCATTCGGATCGCTGATTTTCAGGTCGCTCACGTCGCCCTGCAATCCGATCAGGTTGTCCATGCCCTGCGCGAAGCGCCTCCACTGCGTCTCCGGCAAATGACGGATGCTGTAACGCATCACCAGCTCCACGTCGCCGCGAAACGCAAAATGGATCTTGGCATTCAACTTTCCAAAATCGTTCACCTTGCCATCCACGCTCAGCAGCTGCGAACTCGGGAACGGTATCGCCGTCGGCGTCTCTACTAGCTTTGCTGCGCCGCTCACCGGCATGAGCAGAGCCTTCTTGTTGCGCAGGTTCGAACTCAAAAGGCGAAAAGGCGCGACCTCGGTGGTGGTGTCCACCCAGATCAGCTCATTGTTCATCGGGACGGCAGTGATCACGTGATCGAATTGCGATGGCGACGGAACATCGGGATCGATCTTGCGCGAGCTGTTCATCAACGCCGGCTCGGCCTTCACGCCGATAGCGCTGAGCATTGCCGCGAGCAAAGTGTGCTTGTCTTTGCAATCGCCGTATTGATTGGCGAAGACTTCGCCCGCAGCATGCGGCTGATAGCGGCTCAGGCCGAGTGACAGGCTGACGTAGCGAAAGTTGCGCGCCACATAGTCGTAGAGGGCCTGGAATTTTTCAAGTTCCGTTTTCTTGTCTTTGGTCAGCTCCAGTGCCCGCGCCTTAACATCGGCATCGGGGACCACGCGATCGCGCTGCAGCCCCGCATACCATTGGCCCACCGCATCCCAGCTGGGGAAAGTAGTGAGCTGTACGGCGGGAAATTCGCTGTCTTTGAGTTCCTTGTCGCGCTTGCGTTTTTTCTCGCGCGCAGTCAGCTTGTCTTTATCGGCATCGTCATCATCGTCGTGCTCTTTGTGGGAACTCTTCCACAGATAAACGTGCCGATCGGCTTCGTCGCGCTCAGTGGCTTCGGTGCCGGGCTTCACCTTCAGCGTGATCTTGCGTCCCTTCGGGACGTTGATCTCGAGCTGCTCATCGAGCACGATGGCATTCTTCTCGAAGTCGTAGCTCATCCAGAATTGGCCAGGAGCATAAGGAGTTGTGGTGTAGGTGGAGACGCTGTACTCCAGCAGCTCGCCCGGACGCAGCGCGGGAACCGTCACATGCTTCTCGCGTGTATCGGTATAAATGGGAGCATCACGCTGGATCGGAGAAGTCAGGTCCTGCACCGCGTCGGCAGTTGCGGTGATCACTTTGCCGTCGCTCTTCTTCACGCGAACGTAATTGATCTCGATCTTTTCGTTGGCGGCGTTGTATCCGAAGACCAACTGCCCCAGCAACTGCACGCCGGCTTCGCTCTGCACGCGAACCCGCGCGATGGAATCGCGCCGCCCGGTGCCGTCGTTCTCGAATCGAACCAGTGTGCGGTATTGCTCGTAGACCATCGCCTCGCGCGAGTAGTCCGGCTCTTTCGGAGTCTCTGGGAGAATGGCTCCGGGAACGATGGGAGCAGGCTTGTTGCCGCTTTTATCGTTGGCTGTGCCGCCCGGCTGCACTCCCGGCTGGGCGCCGCCCTGGGCGAGTGCGGTGGTCGATGAGGTAAGAAAAATGAGAAATAGTGCGGATAAACGCTGCAGCGATGACATTTCGAAAATCTACTCCTGTAGAAGTGGGGGTGCAAGTTGGCGTAAGCCTGTTACTTAGACACCGAAATGTTCCGGAGCGGTTACTTGAAGCCGAAATCCAACAGCTTGCATCCAAATCAGGATGTCACAATTGAAAGCCCTCCTCCCCCGATTTGTCGCGGCGTTCATTTTGATCGCCGCCGTGGTTGTTGCTACCGCCGCCAGGCAGGATCATGGCGCACCCTCGCTCACCTTTCAGCCGCAGCAGTATCCATTCAAGTTCGTTGTCTACGGCGACTTGCGCACCACCAACCCTGCGAATACGAAGGATACCGACCCGGTGCGGCGCAAAGCGCTGATTGACAAGATCGCCGAGGAGCAACCGGCTTTTGTTGGGATCACCGGAGATCTCGTGCTTACCGGCGGCAACGCCATGGATTGGGCGCAGTGGGACAAAGAGACCAAAGCGTGGTCAGGCCTGCAGCTCTTCCCCATCCTCGGCAACCACGACGTTCGCGGTGGCGATGCTGCACTACCGAATTTTTTCAAGCGCTTTCCGCAACTCAAGAACAGCCGCTACTACGCCGCGCAATATGGGAACGTCCGCATTCTTGGGCTCGACAGTGATTTGATGGTCGACGACAGCAGCCCCGAAATGACCTGGCTAAAAGATCAATTCAACAACATTCCTTCCGCTACCGATTTCGTATTGGTACTGCTGCACCACCCGTCCTATACGCGCTCCAATGAGGAGACCGGACACTCCGCCCGTCCGCAAGAACACCATCTGGGAAGCTTCCTGGAAGAAAAGCAGAAGACCATGAAGGCGCGCATCATTGAAGTCGCCGGACACGTGCACAATTACGAGCGCTACGAGCACGGCAATGTGACTTACATCGTGAGCGGCGGCGCGGGTGCATCGCCCTACCCGATCGAGCGCGGAGCCGACGACTTCTATAAAGGTTCCGGGCCTACCTATCATTACTGCCGCTTCACTTCCTCAAAAGGCAAGCTGCACATGGAGATGGTGAAGTTGGAAATGAACGGCGACCAGCCAAGCTGGCACGTCGCGGATTCGTTCGATCTGGAAAAATGACGCATCGCGGCTGAGCGGGAACACACCTTTTCGATATATACTCCGCCTTTTCACAGCTACGCTCGAGGTGGGGTCATGTCGTTCTGTACAGGTTGTGGCAACAACGTCGATCCGGCATCAAAGTTCTGCGATAAATGCGGCAAACCCATGGGATCTCTTCCCGCGCAGCCCGCAGCATCCGCGGCGGCTGCTCCGGCGCGCGCTCAAGTCGCGCAGCCCGCGCCGCCCAAGCAGGGCGGTGGACTACTGAAGCCGCTACTCATAATCTTTGGCGTACTTGCTTTGCTGGCCATTCTAGCCATCGCCGGCGTTGTCGGCGTCGGCTTGTACGTGGCGAAGCAGGCCAAGGCGCATGTCACCGAGGACGGCGCTAAGATCGAGACCCCATTCGGCAACATTGAAGCCGACGATCCCGCTAAGACGGCCGACAAAATGGGTATCGACGTTTATCCCGGCGCCGAGGCGGTTAAAAATGGCGGCGGCTCCATCTCGATGGGCTCCTTTAGCGCAGGTTCAGCCTCGTTTGAGACCACCGACTCAGTCGATCAGGTGGCGGCGTTCTACAAGGAGCAGTACCCACATGCCGTGCATAGCGAAAACAATGGTATGCACTCGTTCAGCGTGAATTCAAAGGATAAAGTTGTGGTCATTTCGCTGCAACCGCAGGGATCGAAGACGTCCATTACCTTGGCGCAGGTGGTTGCGCCGAACGCGTCCCGCTGATTTCGTAGCTCTCGCGCGCCTGCCGCGGCGGGCGTGCTTTTCTCTCTCTCAATGACGCCTGCTGGCGGCAGCAGCTTCATGACCGGCATCTATTTAGTATGCCCGTCGCCGACCTGCTGATGATCTCTGGCTGGACTCTCGTCCAACGCCTCGGCGCATTGGGGCTCGTCCTGCTCGGCATCGTAGACGCGTCATTCATCCCCACTCCCGGCAGCATGGATGCGCTCACCATCGTGCTCGCAGCTGCGCACCCCGCCTGGTGGCCGTACTACGCGCTCATGGCAACGATTGGGGCAGTGGTCGGTGCGTGGCTCATGTTCCGGATCGGTCGTAAAGGCGGCAAAGAAGGGCTGGAAAAACGATTCGGGAAGCAGAAGATGCAGCGCGTTTACGACCGCGTCGGGAAATACGGCTTTGTCACCGTCTTCATCTCCGCCATTCTTCCTCCACCGATACCGACCGTCCCCTTCGTGCTCGCCGCCGGAGCGCTGAAGTATAGCCGTTCAAAATTCCTTGGGGCGTTTACGCTGGGACGCGTCTTGCGGTATGGCATCGAAGCTTACGCAGCGTCGATCTATGGCAAACAGATCGTTGGCTTCCTCACGCGCTATCAACGTCCGCTGATCTGGATCTTCATCGTGCTCACCGTTGGCGGTGTGATCGCCGGGTTGATCCTCTGGCAGAAACAGCGCCGCAACTCTACGCGCGAGCCTTCTAAACTGGCAGCTTGATGGTTCGGATTTTCAGGAACTCTGTTGGCAGAAAAATTTCATTGAGCGGGTTCGTTCACGTAGAGACGAGGCATGCCTCGTCTCAGAGCCGCTTAAATCTTGAATTCCGCGATGAGCGGCAGATGGTCGGAAGCGATCAGGGCCGCGCGGCTGCGAAATAAGGCAAGCGACTTCAGCTCCACTGAGTTATCGAAGTAAATGTGATCCAGGCTCATCATCGGCAGGATGCCGGGGTAGCTTCGCGCACTGCGCGCAAAGCGTTTCAGGTCTCCCGCGGCGAACTCGCCGCTCATGAGATTGGTGCAGAGTCCGCGCGTCCATTCGTTGAAGTCGCCCACAATCACGCGTGGCCCCGTTAATCCTAGTTGTGCGAGAATGCGCGGCCCTATCAATTCACGCCCCTGATGGCGGCGCTCCAGGAACGCTGTCCCCAGGTGCACATTAAAAAGATGTCAGGATTTTTCTGCCCTCCAGCTTCAGATTTGAGCGCAGCACTCCGCGCCTCTCACGGCCACCCTGGGTCAGGTCATAGTTCTTGATCGCGCCGAATGGCACCCGGCTCAGGGTCGCATTCCCGTAAGACTGCTTGCCGATCTTTCGGTTTTCTCCAAACCAAAAAGAGTAGTTGAGCTCCTGCGCAAGATATTGCGCCTGCTCCTCGAAGATCTCCTGCAACGCGATCGCGTCAGCGTCCAGCGCAGCGATCACCTTCGCGATCCGCTCCGGACGCACCCTGCCGTCGAGGCCGCGGCATTTATGCACGTTGTAAGTGGCGATGCGCAAGGCGTGCGCTATTCCTGGCGTTCCAGCAGCCAGCCCAACCATCTCCCGCAACTTCTCATGCCAGGGTCGCGACTTCCACTCCTGATAGCTGATCTCGCGACTCTGCCCCAGGTCCTGCTGGAAGAGCTCATCAAGTTTTCCGGCAAGTTGCGGATCGCAGCCCGCCAGGTTGACTTCATCGTTCAATCCGAAAGAGCGGTTGTCGAAATTCGTGGATCCGACCACGCTCCATAGTCCATCGATCACCATGACTTTGGCGTGGATCATCGACGGCTGATATTCGTAGATCTTCACTCCGGCTTGCAGAAGATCGCCATACAGCCTGCGGCTTGACGTTCGTGAGAGCCAATGATCGTTATGATCGCCCGCGGTGAGCACAGTCACTTTCACCCCGCGCTTTTGGATGGCGTTGATCAGCTCTTTGCGCACGCTTTCGTCGGGCATGAAGTAAGGGGTCGTGATCTGGATGCTCCTACGCGCCGAGGCCAATAGCGTCTGGAACAAAATGCGCGCGCGCGTGAGCCGCCGACCGATGGAGTGCTGTTCACCACCAAAGCCGTCACCCTGCCGGCGTCGGCGCCGTCGGGAAAGTAATCGATTCCGTTCAACACTTCTTCCGATGCCTGCAGCCAGTTCTCGGCGAAGGTTCCTTGCAAGCTGGTGACCGCGTCTCCCGTGATGCGAAACATGTTGTCGCGCCAGCGCGGGTCCTTTTCCTTGCTCTTCCACCAGTGGTCGGCGATGCCTGCTCCCCCCACGAAGCCGACTTTCCCATCGACTACCAGTATCTCTCGGTGCGTGCGATTGTTGTACCTCGAGAGGTTGTACCAGCGCAGCGGATGGTAAAACGCCACCTTTCCGCCCGCCTCGGTCAGCTTGTCGAAATAACTCTTAGTGGTCGCAATGCCGCTGCCCACGCCGTCCAGCACCACGTGGACTTTCACTCCCGCCCTGGCGCGCTCGGCCAATGCATCCACCAGGCGGTCGGCGATCTCGCCACGCTTGAATATGTAGGCTTCCAGATTGATGTTTTTTTCGGCGCTCTTGATCGCCTCCAGCTCAGCCGCGTAGAAATTCTCGCCATTGGGCAAAACGTCAACCGCAGTATGCGGCTCGATCTTGGAATCGGTCAATGCTTCGAGGGTGCGGAAGAAGTCCGGCGAATTCAGCGACTCCGAAGTCCGCGCCGTGATCTTGTATTTAAGGGTGGGTTGGAACAACGCGATGAACAACAGGAATGCCAGCACGATGATCGCGACTACTGAGATCACGTTGTAGGCGGTGCCGTGGGTCATCGTCTGTCCCGCCGCCTCTTTTTGCGGCAACTCCCGATTCGATGCTCCCCGCCCAGCCGATGTCGTCCGCTGGCGCAAGAACACGCGCCGAACCACCGTATTTACAAACTGCTTACTAACGACATATGATTACAACCCGCACCTCCCCAGAGCGAATTTTCCGCGCGAATCCCGAACCTTCACCAGCACGCTGGGTCACGGCGTCGGGGCGCGATGAGGCTGATTTGGCGACCAAAACCACCGCGGCAGCAGCAAAAGCCAAGACGCGCAAGGACTACGTGAGCAGCTTTGCCACGGCGGTCACACGCCTGGCCTCGAATAGCTCCGACCTCTTGGCCGTCGTACCGCAAATTTTGGTCAGCGATTTTGGCGCCAGCCGCTCCGAGCTCTGGCTGTGGGACGAATCCTCGAAATCCGCATACCTCACCCACTCTTCTGGTCTCGCCGCCCATCACCGCCTCGATTACGCCGCTGCCGGGGAAGGTCCCGTCGGAAAAGTTGGCGCTGCGCGCAAGCACATCCATAACATCGAGCTTTCGACCTTCGGCGCTGATCATGCTGACCTCGCGCACAAGACTGGACTCACACACATTTCCGCATATCCATTGATGACGCACGAACGCGTTCTCGGCATGATCGTGAATTACACCCGCGAGCACGTTTCCGACGAGCTGCTCGGTTGGTGGGACGTCTACGCCGAAGTTACCAGCGTGGCCGCGCAGGAGTCACTAGGTTCCGCCGAGAGCAAGAAGACCATCACTCAGCTCTCGCTTCTCTTTGAAGCCACGCGCCTGCTGAACTCAACGCTCGATCTGGCGGAATTGCTGGAGCTGATCCTGAAGATCGCGCGCACCGAAGTGAAGGCCGATCGCGGAACCGTCTTCATGGTCGACAAGCAGAACGAAGAGCTATGGTCGATCGTCGCTTCCGGGCTCGACCATCGCGAGATCCGTGTGCCCTTCGGCAAAGGAGTAGCTGGGCGCGTCGCCGAGACCGGCGAGATCATCAACGTCGAGGACGCTTACACGCTGCCCTACTTCGACCGCAGCTTCGACCAGAAATTCAAATACACCACCAAATCGCTGATGTGCCTTCCCATCAAGCATCACGACGGCCAGACCGTCGGCGTGCTGCAGCTTCTCAACAAATCCGGCGCGGCGAAGTTCACCGCCGAAGACGAAGATTTCCTGATGAAGCTCTCCGGCCACATGGCCATGGCGCTGGAGAATGCGCGCCTGCACCGCGAGATCGTCGAGAAACAGCGTCTGGAAAAGGAGATGGCGCTGGCGCGCGGCATCCAACGCAGCCTGCTTCCGGAAGCGCCGCCCGTCGTCCCCGGATACGAGATCGCGGTGATGAACGAACCCTGCTTCGAGGTCGGCGGCGATTACTACGACTTCCTCCACCTCGGCCCGCAGACCTTATTGCTCGTGATAGCCGACGTTGAAGGCAAGGGCGTTTCGTCGGCGCTGGTGATGTCGAACCTGCAGGCCACCCTGCGCGCGCTGGTGATGCATTTGCACTCTCTCGAAGTGCTGGCGCTTTCGCTGAACGAGATGATCTATCTCGATACCAAGAACCAGAAATATCTGAGCGCGTTTCTTGGCCTGGTCGATACCCGCCGCAATGGCCTGCACTACATCAACGCCGGACACGTGCCGCCGCTGCTCATCAATTCAAAAAGCGGCGAATATCGTTTGCTCGACAAAGGCGGTACCGTCATCGGTCTCTTCCCGAAGTCGGAGTACGAACGCCGGGATCCGTCGATCTGGCTCCTGGTGACATCCTGGTCTGCTGCACTGACGGAATCTACGAAGCCATGGACGTGAACGACGACGAATACGGTACCGAGCGGCTGGCGGCATGCGTCTCCAATAATCACCAAAAGAGCGCGCAAGGCATCGTGGACGCCGTGCTCAAAGAAGTGAACGAATTCTCCAAGGGCGGCACCCACATCGACGACAAAGTGCTGATGATCATGAAGGTCTCGAACGACGGCTCGATCACGCAAGCCGCGGTTCCCTCGAAATTACAGTAAGGTGCTCGCGTGCCAGAGCTTGGTACTTCTCCAACTCCGAAAAAGCAGAAGCTATTCAGTTGGCTTTTACCGATTTTGGCGTTCTCAATCATCTGGAGTTGGTACTTCCTGTATGACAGGGTAGATGGAGTTTCTGTTTACCAAGACGCTTCTGGAAAAATCAGTATTTTTGGCCCCGCGGGATGGCCAGACCGTTGGATCGATTCGCACGATCCCCGAAGGATTGCCCAGACGGTCAATCTTCCGGCAACGTTGATTGTGGTTCCATTAGAACTACTCTTTCTCGGGGACAGTTTGGGCAGACCTAATTTTGAATTGGTCGGGGTCATTGAGTTCAGCCTCTCAGGTTCCCTTCTGTGGACTTTCGTCGGACGGTTCCTTGATGACGGGCTGCTGTATCGCAAGACGCACCTTTACCCAAGGTTTATTCGCCAGGACTACGTGTTCGCGATCTGCTTGATCGTTCTGACGACTCTAGCTTTCGCCGCCTGCAGAGATCCGTGGGACTGGATCTGGTTCGGCGTTTGGGAAACCATCGGCATCTCGGCGTGGTTTTTTCGATTGCGACAGCGCAGACACACCGCCTCCTTCTAGGGCTTCCGCCCGATTGCTTCAGGTAAGTCTCTGCCCGACCATTGTCTTACCCCGCAGGTGAGGCACTGTGCGACTCTGGCCGGAAGCATCGCGCACGAACCCGCTTTGGCGTGCCACGGCGCGCAAGCTGCTGGTGCTTGCCGCCGCCGCGCTCTTCATCCGCACTTTCATCATTGAGCCCAGCGTTGTGCCGACATCATCCATGGAAGGCACTATCCTGGTCGGCGATCATCTTCTGCTGAACAAATGGCTCTACGGTCCGCGCATTCCATTCACCAGCTGGCGTCTGCCGGTACTGAAGAAACCGCAGCGCGGAGAGATTGTCGTCTTCCAGTATCCGCGTGACCCTCAGTTGCGCTTCGTTAAACGCGTCGTCGCCGTTGGCGGAGACAGAGTCGAGATCCGCAACGGCACCGTTTACGTGAACTCGCTCGCGGTGGTCGAACCCTACGCGGTGCATCACGGCGACCCGCGCAGCTCCGTCGAGAATATGGCGGCATGCATTCTGCGGCCCGACCAGCTCTTCGTACTCGGCGACAATCGCGACAACTCCGAAGACAGCCGATTCTGGGGCCCGCTTCCCCTGGGCAACGTGATCGCCGAGCCGGTCATGGTGTTCTGGTCGTACGACGCCCCCACGAATGCTTGGCTCTCTGAGGACCATCGCCTCAGCTTCTACGCCTCGATCGCGGGGAACCTGTTTTCGCACACTCGCTGGAACCGTACCGCCATCCTTCTGTAGCCTGCGGGCTGGCGATGCTGATCAGGAACTACGGTTCGGAGTTTTGATACGCAGGTGCAAACACCTCGGCTACAAACGATTCAAGAGTTGTGGGCGTCGTATTTTTAGCCGACCGCACTTCTTGGGGCACAATGAGGCCCGCATTCGCACCGTCCCACATTTCAATAAGTGATTCCGCGGTCTTCCTGGGGAGTCCCATCTCCACAAGGCCCTGCCCCAACATCGTGCTTGGCACCTGCACGTATGCGAGATCGGGCTTGCCGATCGCACTTGCCCACGATTGAGGCCGCCTCGTTCATTGAGATGTCGCGCTGCCCGTGTAGCTCCTGGATAGAGCTGCCGGAAGAAGTCGCGGGCAGCGAGCCGCTTGGCGGCATAGGAGCCGATATCTTTGGTCGCGATCCATGGCATTTGCGCATCCGCGCGCAGACCGCCAGGCAGCGTTCCTGTCGAACGCAGCGGAGCCATACTCACGCATAGATTTTCCATGAAATAGGCTGCGCGCAGGTGGAGGACGTTCAGCCCAGCGATTCGGTTGAGCTTTTGCTCCTGGTTGTGTAAGCCCACGATGGGCCCGGTGTTCTTCGCGTGCTGAGCGCCGATACTGCTCAAATTCACGACGAACCGCACATGGGCATTGGCGATTGCCGCTGCGTAAGAATCGGAAACTCGTTCTTGATGTGCCCGCAAGATCCTGTTGCGAGATGTCTTCAGGCAGGACCAAGTAGACGGTGGAAGCGCCTTTGAAGGCTTCTGTCATTGAGGCGACGTCTTCGACGTTGCCGACGTAGGGCGCCGCACCTCGCTCCACGAATGGTGCCATCTTCCTCACGTCCCGCCCAACCACGCGAACCTTGTCACCTTTGGCAAGCAGCGCTTCCGTTGCTGCTCTTCCAGTGCGTCCCGTTGCGCCTGTGACCACGATCATTGGGTGCTCCTGTGATTTTCGACAAGAAGTATTTTTAGCCGCTCTGGTGTCAGGCTGCTGCACCACTAGCCTCTTTACGTTTTGGATGTCATCAGCAGTTGAGAGAATAGCTCCACCGAGCTCACTGAGTAAACTTGACGTGCGGCCACCCCCGAGAAGCCCAGTTACTTAAGAACAGCGCCACAAAATGGTAAAATAAGGCTTCCTCTTGCCCCCAGGGCGGAATCCGAAAATACACAGAATCCCAGAAAACTTAGGACGCTTAAGCTTGCCCTCGACAACTTCCACCAAACAGATCACCTACGCCGACGCCGGCGTCGACATCACTCGCGGCAATAAGACCAAGCAGCGCATCAAGTACCTGGCGCAGAAGACCTTCACCCGCGGCGTGCTCAGCGAGATCGGCGGCTTCGGCGGCCTGTTCGCGCTCGACAAGAAGAAATATCAAGGACCCGGTGCTGGTCTCGAGCGTCGATGGCGTGGGCACCAAGCTCAAGGTCGCCTTCGAGATGGACATGCACCACACCGTGGGCGCTGATCTGGTGAACCACTGCGTGAACGACATCGCCGTGCAGGGCGCGACGCCGCTGTTCTTCATGGACTACTTCGCGACCGGCAAGCTCGATCCCGAGATCGCGGAGAAGGTCATCACCGGCATCGCCGAGGCCTGCAAGCACAACGGCTGCGCGCTGATCGGCGGCGAGACTGCGGAGATGCCGGGCTTCTACGCCGAAGGCGAATACGACCTGGCCGGATTCATCGTCGGCGTGGTGGATCGCGAGCGCATCATCACCGGGAAAAATGTTCAGGTCGGGCGACGTGCTCATCGGGCTGCCCTCCAACGGCCTGCACACCAACGGCTATTCACTCGCCCGCAAACTGCTCTTCGACGTGGCCGGATATTCGCCCGAGACATATGTGAATGAGATGAAGGCGAAAGTCGGCAACGAGCTGATGCGCACTCACAAGCAGCTACTGGCCGGTCGTGCGCCGCTTGCTCGACGCCGGATTGCGTGCAGCGCGATGGCGCACATCACCGGCGGCGGCATCACGGAAAATCTGCCGCGCGTTCTGCCCAAAGGCACTGCCGCGGTGGTCGAGATGGGCAAGCTGGCCCGTGCTGCCGATCTTCAGCCACCTGCAGAAGCTCGGCAACATGCGCAGGAGGAGATGATGCGCACCTTCAATATGGGCATCGGCATGGTGCTGGTGGTGCCATCGAAGAAATTCAAGAAGGTCAAGACGCTGCTCGACCGCATCGGCGAAAAGGGCTACACCATCGGCCGCATCGTCAAAGGGCGACCGCAAGGTGACGTACTCGTAGTTCTCCATGAACTCAATGCCTCCGTGGTGAATAAAAACACCAACTCGGCATCCTTCTCTCCGGGCGCGGATCGAACTTCCTCGCCATCGCCGATTCCATTGATGCCGGACGCATCCCGAATGCCGAGATCGCCGATCGTCATATCCAATAAAGAAGATGCTCCCGGCACTTGCCGCCGCAAAGAAGCGCGGCCTCGATGCGCGCGTCATCCCCTCGAAGGGCAAGACGCGCGAGCAGCACGATGCCGAAATGGTCAGGCGCCTTACGCGAGAAGAATGTTGACCTCATCTGCCTTGCCGGATACATGCGCTGCTCTCGCCCGAGTTCATCCGCGCCTTTCCGCACAAAATCCTCAACATCCATCCTTCCCTATTGCCGGCTTTCCCGGCCTCGAGGCGCAGAAGCAGGCGATTGACTACGGCGTGAAGGTCTCCGGCTGCACCGTCCATTTCGTGGACGAAGCGCTCGACCACGGCCCCATCATCCTGCAGAAGACCGTCCCTGTCCTTTCCGACGACGACGAGCACTCGCCTGTCCGAACGCATACTGAAAGAGGAGCACAAGGCGTACTCGGAGGCGATTGCGCTGGTGCTGGGTGGGAAGTAACGAGTTCGCGGTCGGAGGGTAACGTAAAGTTTCATAGAGTCATCCCGAAGCGTAGTCGAGGGATCAGGCCTTGGACTTTAGGTCGTACCAATCATCGATCGTGCCAATCAGGATTGCCGCTCGATCAAAACAATCTTCTTCTCGTCTCCATCGCTTGATCTGTTTTTCGCGATCGATTGCTTTCCGCACATCGTCGAAGCTCTCCCAATAAACGAGCCGGCAGGCACGAAATTTGTCAGTGAACCCTTCGAAGATTTTTTCTTTGTGCTGCCACGTCCGCTTGTGCAGGTTGCTGGTAACACCGGTGTAGAGAACACGCGCAGCGCTGGCCAAGATGTAGACGTAATAGATGTGCTCGCGCATTTCGAGGCATGATCCCTCGGCTCGTGCGCCTCAGCGCACTACGCTCGGGATGACATTTAAGATTAGTCGATCACTTAGTCGCAACCAGTTTCCTCCCTTCCAAGATCTTCACCAGCCTCTCCACCCACGCCTGATCGATATCCACCAAGTACTCAGCTGAGAGCAGGTCGGCAAGTTCGGCGCCGAGCGGTGGCCGTCCATGAAGTTGATGGTCTCCCAAACGAGCTTGTCCATCGTGGGACCTTCAGGCAGCAGGTCGCCGTGCGGATCGGCGAAGCGCTGCTGCTGCGCCTCCCACCATTGTTTGTCGTCTCCGGCTAGGTCGGCGAAGAGGTCTTTGGAGTTGATGGGGAGGAGCGCGAGGCGGTGCGGGCCTTCTTTAGCCAGTGAAGGGGCCTTGAAATCTACGATTGCCGGATAAGGTTCCTTTCGATGGGGGCCCTCAGGGTCCCTAACCCCAGCCTTGCTTACCGCGGTGTAAAGCTTGTTGGCACTGAGGTCGGCTTCATCGAACCCGCCGGTCATTGTGGTCTTCGTCATCTTCTTCGCTTCACTGAGCGATAGGTCAAACGAAGCTACCGCGCTGGCGTGTTCCCAGTCACCGTCCCGTGCACTCGCCATCCACTCACTAGCCGCGCTTGCCATCACTCCTACGCGCAGCAGCTCGCTCGCATCCGTCTTGTCCACGGTGTCTTCGGAGGTGTGGTGCGTCCAATCCGGATCATGGCCGAACATTGTGGAAGGAATCCCGAGGCCGAGGAAGATCTCGTGATCGCTGCCCAGCGTGTGCGCTGCCGCTTCCGGCTGCCAGTAGTTGTGCGTACCTGCTCCGGCGAAGAGGCGCGCATCGCGCGTCTGCTGCATCACGTCTTCGAGCAGCGCGTTGAGGAACGACGGCACTGAATCGGGCGTGCGCGTGAAGTAGAAGCGGCCGTTGGTCTTCTGCGTGTCTTCGCCCACCATGTCCATGTTGATATTGGCGACGGTGCAAGGCTGCTTCGCGTTCGCGTCCCACTTGGCGACGGCGCGCGGATCGTCCCAATCGCCGCAGCGGCGGGTCTCCTTGTGCGTTGAAGCATAGGCCAGCGTTCCGTAGTACTCGCTCACCCACATGAAGTGGATGGTCCGCAGCGGCTGCGGAATCTTCTTAGCCGCGATCAGCACCTTCATGGTGCGCGCCATCTCGATCAGTGACGCCGCGCCGCTGGCGTTGTCATTCGCGGACCACTTGGGGTGATCGAGGTGCGCGGTGATCAACACCTCTTGCTCGGGATGCTCGGAGCCGCGGATGTAGGCGTGCACATGCGTCAGCTTGCCGGGAGCGAGGGTCGCATCGATTGTCCCTTTGACGCGCACCGCCCCTTTCGCCATGAGCGATTTCAGATTCGACATAATGATTGAGCGAGATCATGAAGCCGCCGCGTGTCTTCCCATCTCCTCTGCGCGTCGGCCAGATCGCGTTATAGCGCACCATGTCGGGATGTTCCGGCCGATCATCGGCCGGCGGATAGATCACAACTCCGAGGGCGCCGTGCTTGAGCACCGCCTGACGCACGACATCAGCAGCGTAGCCGGATGCGAGCGCGACCTTGCCGCTCACGTCTTTACCTTCGTAATCTTTCGCGCTGGTCCCCTTCCCGACCTCGACCAGCTCGCCCGCCCACTCGCCCCCTTTGGATATCGTGGCCACGCACATCGGCACGTCGGCATAGCGGCAGAGGCGAACCGGTTGAAAGTTCTTCTCGCCGCCCACGGATTCCACCCACAGCTCGCCGCCGCGCATATCCCAGCCCATGGGCGAGACATACGTGCCGTACATTGGTCTTCCCGTCGGAGGTCCACTGCTCGACCTTGCTCTCGACGCCGATGGCCTTCAGCTTGGCGAGCACAACGTCGGTCGCGACGCTGGCCATCATGGGCGAGCCCTGGATGCGGCTGTACTCGACGATGGCGCGGATGTTCTCCTGCGCGCGCTCGCCGGAGTACTCGCTGGCGATGGCGTCGAAGTACCTCTTTTTTGACCAGATGTTGTGCGGAGCAGATCGCGGAAAGAAGAAGGATGGCAAGCAATTTTTTCATGCGCGAAAGGATACAGAGAGGGCGAGCGGTTGTCGATTATCGTTTGAACCGCCTAAGAATTCCACTCACCTCGGGCACGTGCATTACGCTGGCGCTGGCGAAATAGAGGAGGCCGTACACACCGAGCACCACCATCGCCAGCGGAATCGGATGCAGAGCAGGCACTCGCATCTTTATAAGATACGAAACCGCAGCGGAGACGAGCGCGCTGCTCCAAACCTTGGCCAAAAACTCCAGCGACATCGGCGCGCGCCCGATTCTTTGTCCCAAGCGCGAACGCAGCAAAACAAATTCAACCCAACCTGCGATTCCTGCCGAAGCCGTCAACCCTGCTACGCCCCAGCGCGGGTCGATGTGGAGCATCCTCGGCAACGGAAGTGCCGCGAAATATCCTAGGACCAGCGTCACGAAAACGCGGAGGGACGCAAACTTGAGCGGCGTCCGCGTATCGCGCAGCGCGTAAAATGCTGACGCGTACAAGCGTCCTAGCGTCGACGCCAACAATCCGACAGTCGAGCCTGCAAGCACGCCCCAAACGTAAATGGCGTCCTCGTGCGTGAAGCGGCCGGACTGATAGATCGCCGCCGCGACCACGTCACCTAAAACCAGAAGTGCCATCACCGACGGAATCACCAGGAACGCTATCTGCCGTCCACCGCGCGCCAGGCGCTCCCGCAATTGCGCTCCGATCTCTTCTTCCGTTCCGAGCGCGCTCGACATAGCCGGCAGCTCTGCTGCCGAGACGGACATGCCGAACAAACTCACGGGTAGCGTGTAGATAGTCTGCGCGTAGGCGAGCGCCGCGACCGCGCCGGTGGGGAGAAAGCTCGCGATCAGCGAGTCGATGTAGGCGCTGATCTGCACCACGCCGCGGCTGATGAACACCGGGAACGAAGTTGCGCACCACAGTGCGCACGCTCTCCCCGCCGAGCGACAGCGCGAAATTCAAATGTGGCACCAGGCGCAGTACTAACGGCACTTGAATGAGGAATTGCAGTCCACTGCCCACCACCGAGCCCCACGCAACTTTGACCGCCAACTCCGGCTGCGAAGAATGTTTGCCGAATAGGATCAGCGTCACGACAATTGCCGCATTCCAAATCACCGGCGCGACATAGGAGATAAAAAACTTCCGGTGGCTGTTCAGAATTCCCAAACACCATGCGGAAAACACCAGCAGTCCCGCGCCGGGGAAAAGCACTCGCACCAGCACGATGGTCAACTCGCGCTTTTCGCCAGTAAATCCCGGCGCGATCAGCGCGATCAGCACCGGAGTGACCACCACTCCCACCAGCACCAACGCTGAAGTCATTAGCACCAGTAAAGAAGCGATCGCTCCCGCAACTTTTCCCGCCTCTTCCTTTGCCTCCCGCGCCAACAAGTTCGCGTACACCGGAATGAACGACGCCGAGAGCACGCCCTCGCCGAACAGATTTTGCAAAAAATTGGGTATGCGGAAGGCGGCGCGGAATGCGTCTGCCGAGTCGGAGTTGCCGAAGTAGTGCGCGAAGACGCGGTCGCGGATCAGTCCCGCGATGCGGCTGAGAAATATCCCTGCTGCGACCAGAAAGGCCGGCGTGGTGCGTTGGCGTTCAGGGCTTCCTGATGGATTCACGCTGGCAGGATTGTACGGCAGGCGCGACCCTGCGCAGGTTACCGCCGCAGGTACGGTCTAGCGGACGATCCGCATCTCCGACCAGTCATAGGTGAACTTCTTGCCGCACTCCAGGCACACAACATAATGACTGGCGGAGCTCACGCTCTCCCATTGTGCGGTGGCGCTAGCGGCGGCGATGGAGGCGGTGAAGGGCTGCGAGGTGCGCCGGTGCGCGCACTTCACAGAAAGCAGTTGCAGGATTCTTTCGACCATTGGGGAGTTCTCGCTATCTTTGGTCTGCTTGGTTATCTAAAAATGCAGTGCAGGGACGGTCGCCACAGCGGCCGTCCCTACCTGGAATGTTTACGCAGTTGCGCCCATCGAGGTCGAGCCGGAGACTGCTTCCAGTTTCGAATCGCTCTTGCCGTTGACCTTCTGCTGCTGGTTGGGCTTCTGGATGTCGATCCCGCCCTTGAAGAACGCGCCGTCTTCGATGCTGATGCGTTGCGCGATCACGTCTCCGGTGAGCGAGCCTTCGTTGCGGATATCGACGCGGTCGCTGGCATTCAGATTGCCGCGCACTTTGCCGATGATCACGATCTCGCGTGCGACCACGTTGGCAGCCACGACACCGTTGCGTCCGATGGTCACGCGGTTACCGGTCAGGTTGATGGAGCCCTCGACGCGGCCGTCGATGTAAAGCGATTCCGACCCGGTGACTTCACCCTTGATGATGAGTGATTTGCCGATGGTGGCCTGCTCGTTGCTGTTCACGATGGAGTTGCGGGCGGCGGAAACCGGCGTCGGCTCCGAGGTCAGGGTGCTGCTGGTGTTCACGGTCGGGCTGCTCATAGGCGTGCTCTTTTCGGATTCAGGATTGGACTTGCTGCCGGTGTTGCCGGTTGTTCCGGGGGTGCTGCTGGTGCCGGGTGTTGCTGTCGGGTTCGGGTTCTTCCACATTTTGGTTCGGTCCTTTCGTTAGGGGAGTCTGGCTCAAGGAGCCGATTCCTGGGGGAATTGCGCCGGTTAGCGCAGGTTTTACTCGCGGGAGTCCGTCCCGACACGAGCATTTTCAAGGCCAAATCGCTGCTGCAGTTCGCGAAAACCAGAGTTGCTGTTTGGCGCGTACTTCCCGCACGTCGCACAATTCGCAAAAGCAAAATGACAACCGTGCGGTGATGTAAATACTCCTACCGCAGTGGCATTTCTTATATCGGTCGAAGGCCTTAGACGATTCTTATCTTCGCGCTTATGATGGGCTACAGTGAGCGAACCAGCGGAATGACCCCTGCCGAATGATCTCCGAACAACAGATCATGCACAAAATATCGCAGCAACCCAAGCGGGCTGCGACTTTGAAGCAACTCGTCCGCGAGTTCGGACTGCACGGCGCCGCGCGCAACCAGCTCGCCACCCAACTAAGGTCCCTGGTCTCGCAAGGCTCGCTCATCCACGCACCCGACGACCGCTTTGCTATTCCGCAAAAATCCAAACCCGCGCCGCAGGGGTTAGGAAAGAATCAAGCCTCCGGCCGGCTCAGCATGCACCGCGACGGCTTCGGCTTCGTCATCCCCGATGACCCAGCTTTGGCCGAGCGAATGGACGCCGACATCTTTATTCCGCCGCCCGCGATCGGCGCGGCCATGCATGGCGACCGAGTCATCGTCGATCTGGTTCCAGGTCGCGATGGCGGACGCATGGAAGGTCGCATCGTCAAAGTCGCCGGACGTGCGCATTCAACCGTCGTCGGAACGTTTCATCACGCCCCCAAGTACAACTACGTCCGCCCGATCGACGAGAAGATCTCGCAGGATGTGATCATTCCTCTCGGCGCGGAAAAGCCGCGTACCAAGCCTCCAGCAGAGAACGAAGAGACTCGCCATCGCGTGATCGGGCGCGAAGCCAAGCGCACCCAGTTTGCTGACCTCGAGAACGTCGTGGTCGATGTCGAGATCACTGACTGGCCGTCGCCAACACAGAATCCACGCGGACGCGTGGTCGAAGTCCTCGGCTATGAAGACGATTTCGGCGTTGACGTCGAGATCATGATCCGCAAGCACCACATCCCGCATGTCTTTCCCGCCGGCGTGCTCGAAGAAGCGGAGACGTTCAGCCACATCATCAACCAGAGCGAGCTGGCGCACCGCAAAGACTGGCGCGCACAGCCCATCGTCACCATCGATGGCGAGACAGCGCGCGACTTCGACGACGCCGTCCGCGCCGTCAACCTGCCGAACGGAAATTTCCAGCTGCAGGTGCACATCGCCGACGTCGCTCATTACGTCACCGAAGATTCCGCTATCGACCGCGAAGCGCGCATGCGCGGAACCAGCGTCTACTTCCCCGATCGCGCTGTTCCTATGCTGCCCATGGAACTCTCCACCGACATCTGCAGCCTGCGCCCGCAGGTCGAGCGCTTGGTGATGTCGTGCGTGATGGAGATCGATCGCCAGGGCGAGATCGTCGGCTACGAGATTTCGCAAGGCGTGATCCGCTCGGCCGAGCGCATGACCTACACCGGCGTGCAAGGCCGTACTCGATGGCGACAAGGCCCTTCGGCAGCGCTACGCCGCGCTGGTGCCCGAGTTCGAGCGCATGCAGGAGCTCGCGCAAATCCTGAACCGCAAGCGCAAGCGTCGCGGCTCCATTGATTTCGATCTGCCCGAACCAATCATCGAGTTCGACGAGCTCGGCGCGATGCAGGGCGTCACCAAGTCCGAGCGCCTGTTCGCACATCGCCTGATCGAAGAATTCATGCTGGCGGCGAATGAGTGCGTCGCCGAATATCTAGAGCATCGCGGCGTCGCTTCGCTCTACCGCATCCACGAGCCGCCCGACGCCAAGCGGGTCTACGACTTCGAGAACATCGCCGTGACCTTCGGATATTCACTCGGAGTGGGCGCGCTTCCCATCCAGCGGATGACCATGCGCTCCGACAAGCGCCAGCGTCACGGTACCGGGCGCAACCCGCAGCAGATCGAGATCCCAAAAGAAATCCACATCACTCCGCATATGTACCAGAAGCTAACGGCGAAGATCGCGGGCACGCCCGAGGAGCGCATCCTCTCGTTCCTCATGCTGCGCTCGCTCAAGCAGGCGCGCTATTCGGAAGAAGAACGAAGGCCACTTTGCCCTCGCCGCGCCCACGTACACGCACTTCACTTCTCCCATCCGCCGTTATCCCGACCTGATCGTGCACCGCATCCTGAAAGGTGTGCTCGGCCGATGGAGAATCCGGACGCTCGCGCGTGTCGAAGCAGTCCGAACGAAGATTCTTCTCCTTGGGAAGAGCCCAAGCCCACGCAAAAAAAGAAATCGTATGATGAGAAGACGAACGTCCGCGCATCGAGATCATCCCGTTGAAGGAGCTGCACCAGATCGCCGACAGCTCCAGCGACACCGAGCGCCGTGCCGACGAAGCCGAGCGCGAGCTGATGGAGTGGAAGAAGCTCACCTTCATGCGCGACGGGGTTGGCGACGAGTTCCCGGCGCTCATCGTCAGCGTGACCAAGTTCGGCTTCTTCGTCGAACTCGAAGACCTGTTCATCGAAGGCCTGGTGCCGCTCGGCTCGCTCACCGACGACCGCTACACCTACCGCGAGAACACGCGCCAGATCATCGGCGAGCGCACCCGCAAGACTTACGCCATCGGCCAGCGCTTGCGCGTGCTGCTCGACCGCATCGACCGACTGCAGCGGAAGCTACAGTTCGCAGTCGTCGAACCCGAGCCCAGCCGCGCCCAAAAGCGGCATAAGGGGCGCTAGCGAAGAGGCGTACGTGCGCAGTCGTCATTCTGAGCGCAGCGAAGAATCTGGCTGGCGATCATGACCATGCAGCCGCTGATCCCGCGATATCGCACGTAGAGACGCGGCATGCCGCGTCTCAGACCCGCGGCTAAGCTTAGACGGAGGTCATCCCGAGCGGAGCCCGCCTCGGTGGGCGCAGTCGAGGGATCTGCATTTGGCTGGTGTAAAATCAAAGCTACCCCACCGCCGCTGCCGAGCGGCGTCAATGTTTACAAGAGTCGGGACGTGGCTCAGCCTGGTAGAGCACTCGCTTGGGGTGCGAGGGGTCGGCAGTTCAAATCTGCCCGTCCCGACCAATTCTTCCTTGTCTCCGAATCTCGACGCGCACTTCAATAGTTCCGCGACCAATTTAGCCATGCGTTTTTTGGAAACGGCATAATATTGCCCTATGTGGAAGAAGCTGATGGTTATGTTCTTGGCAGTCATCGTAGGTCTGGTCGGCTGCAACGGCGGAGCCAAGCCAACAGCGTCAGCTGAACTAAGTTCCGACGAATACGACGTTTTTTCGAGCTATACCGCGGGTAAGTTCTCCACCCAACAGGGTAAAGAAACGGTCGGCAAGGGGTTAACACTTGTAATCCTCAATACAACTTCCATTGACAACTATCCCTCAATGGACGCCAACGGGGGATCCATCGCTTGGCAGAAAAAGGCGGAATCCTTACGCGCCAAAGCTCCAGCCCTTCAGCAAGCGACAACCGATGCGTTCCGGAAAGTGAACGCGCAACAGGCTTCGCTTCGTCGCTCCTTTCGCTTCCCTCTTAATTACGAGCTAGTGGATTCAGCCCAGATTGCTTCAACCTTCAGCAAGCACGGTGGAGGGTGGCCCGCTTATTACAAGCAATTTCCGCATTCCAACGGAATTGTGACATTCTCACGAGTAGGTTTTAGTGCCGATGGAACCCAGGCATTCTTCTATTGGAGCCTCAGCTGCGGAGGCCTGTGTGGGAGTGGCGACTATGTGTTTATGGAGAAGCAAAGCGGTCACTGGGAAACAGTGGACGAAATTCAGGTGTGGGTTTCGTAATAAGGGGTGAGCAAGCCTGAAAGGCGAGCAGATTCGGCAGTTCAAATCTGCCCTCCCGGCCAATAATCTCCCGCGACAATCGCGTCAATGAACAGTATCGCTTTATATTTCGCCTCGGGCGAATCGCTCTATCCCGGCGCTGCGCTGATGCTGCTTGCGATAGCCGCTTCGCCTTTCTTAAGGGAGGGCTGGCAATTTCGCGCGCGGAACATTCTCTGCTGGCTCGCTCTTTGCCTGATGATCATCGCTGCACCCCCGATTTCGCCCTTTCTGGCCGTTCTGGTGCTTTTCTTATTTCTTATCTGGATCATCTCCTCCAACCGAACTGCACCAAGGTCCTCGTCAAAGTTTCTGCGAATCGTTGTTGCAGTTTTTTTGGCGGCAATCACCTTGGCAATTGCCACTGTTGAATACTCCCATCGCAAGATGCCAGCCGTAACCGGGCCATCCTGCGACCATCTCGTCGTAATCGGCGATTCAATCTCCGCCGGCATCGACCCGAGCACGCCGTCGTGGCCCAAAGTCTTCCAGCAGGCCACGGGCATTCCAGTCAAAAACCTTGCGCTTGCGGGGGCGCAGGTTAACGAAGGCCCGTACATGGCTGGCAAAGTGGACCCAGCCGATAGAGTGGTTCTGATCGAGCTCGGCGGCAACGATTTACTTGCAAATGTGCCGGCAAATACATTCGAGCGATTCCTCGATCAAACACTATCTAAGATCGCCAGCCGTGACAGGACACTGGTCATGTTCGAGCTGCCGCTCCTACCCCACAAAACCGCCTATGGTGAAGTCCAGCGGCGCTTGGCAGACAAATATCATGTTTGGCTGATCCCAAAGCGGCAGTTCATCGCCGTTATCTCGGGTGCTAACGCGACCTCGGACGGGATTCACCTGGCGCCCGAGGGCACGCGTCGCATGGCTGGGGTTATTAGCGAAGTATTAGGACCGGTTCTCCATCAACGAGAGAAATAGTCCGGAGCGATTCCCTCCGTTTGCCAAACCCTTGCTGCTGGAGTAGATTTGCGCGCATGATCGGGACGCCGCGGATGCTACCCACCCGGTTCCGCCCGGGACTGACTTCCCTGCTGATCTTCGCTATCGCAATCTTCGCCGGCTGCGTCTTTGCGCAGAGCTCTGGCGACAGCAAGGCTAAAGAACCAGCGCCGCGCTTCAACGCCACCACCACCACAGGCGAGAAGTTCAACAATCAATCCATCAAGGGGAAAGTTGTCCTGCTGGAGTTCTGGACGACGTGGTGCGTCTATTGCGAGAATGAGCGACCGTTCGTCGAGCGGCTCAACGAAGAATTTGGCAGCAAAGGGCTGATCATTCTTGCCGTCAACGTGGGCGAATCCAAGAAGACGGTAAAGAAGTATATGGAAGAGCATCCGCGCAAGACGCGCATCGTGCTGACCGAAGGAACCAACCTGGCCGCCATGTACGCCGCCAAAAGTTATCCCATTTACGTGGTGATCGATCGCGAAGGCAATATCGCCGGCAAACAGGACGGTGCCTCCGGCGAATCCACGCTGCGTGACCTGGTAGCCAGCGGCGGACTCGAGGGGCTGAACGAAGACGCCGACGCCAAATGACTCAGTGTCCGAAGACCATCCGGCCGCCGAGACTCCCCTGGTACACCAGCGCAAGCACCAAGATCAGCGCAAAAGTGAGATAGGCGAGGCTTGGCGAGCCTCCGCGCTTATAGATTTTCCAACGCCAAACTGCGAGCACCACAAAAAGCAGGACCGCCGACGTCCCTAGCCATTGATGTACTGTGATCAGCTTGGCCGGCAGAGCGGAGCCGGCCTTCGCCTTCCACCACCAGCCTGCCGCCGCTGTGAAGGGAGTGATGAGCGCGGCGTATAGCACCATCCACCACCCCGCTTGGTGGAACGATTGCCGCCGGAAGATGCGGCCCAGCACATCGCTCAGGAACGCCAGCGGCAGCAGCGCAGCGGTAAAGTTCACCAGGATGGGATGGAACTCCTCGGGAGCCGTCGGCGGCGAAAACCTGAGCGACCCACCGCCTGCTTTGTTCCCCGCAAGCTCCGCATTTGCTTGGCCCGCACCTTGCAGCACCAGCATCGCCTTCATGTTCGGGTGGGGCCGGCAGTGATAGGCGATCGTCTGCGGATTCTTGAACGTCATCCTCCACGAATGGCCGGGATCGATGAGCCCGGAATCAAAACTTCCGTCATCGGCGGTGACGGTGTGCGAGAACATATCTTCGTTCTTCCACTCGATCGTCTGCCCCGCCTGCACCGTCACTTGCGACGGATTGAACCGCATTTGCTTCATGATCACGACGTGGTCCGCGGTATTGACTGGCGCCTGCGCGAAACATAGAGAAGAAAAAACCGCAACCGCCACTATCACCAGGAATAGCGGCGGCGCGGTCAGGAGGAGAGTAGTTCTGCGGCTGGCCCTAGAGCGCGAAGTTGGCTGTTGAGTGCTCATTGGGGTTCCGTGTGCGTCCAAGCTACTCGCCGAGCGACTTCTCGAGCTGCTGCGCGTGCTCCAGGTGTCCTTGCAAGGCCGGTGCAGCGCCTTCCACTGCCGACTTCAGCTCGGCATTTTTCGCGTTGGGGATCAGCGTGGTCTTGGCTGCATCGATCACGGCTTGGTGGAACGCAGCTTCGTGCGACGCGTATTCCTTGTCGAAGGCTTTCCCTTTGAGGCCCTTCAGCTTCGTCATCTCTTCCGCCGCCTGCTGCTTGAGCTGTTTAGAGGTGGCGTTGTTCTGGTCGGCAGTCACGCCAAGCTTCTTTGCCAGGTCGTTGACCGACTTCATCAGGTTCGTGTGGTCTGAGATCATCTGGTTGGCGAACTCTTTCACCTGTGCGTTGCTCGATTTTCGGAGCGCGAGCTTGGCGGCGTTGATGTCGAGCTGGTTCGCCGTCTGGACGATGCCCGCGATCTGCGGATCGGTCGGCGCCTGCGCGTGAGCTGGGATCACTCCTAATGACAATGAAGCTGCTGCAAACACTGCTATAAGACCCATTCTGCTGACTTTCATTCTTGCTCTCCTTGGCTGTTGAGATTTTCCGGGGCAACCCGAATACCGGGGCCCCCTGTTGAAAGGAGCCGCGAGAACGGAAAAGGTTACACCCGGCGCAAGGGTGGGGGACCTTGAAGGCGCATTCTGGCGGTTCGGACTTCTAGCTCAAATAAACCCGGCCCGGGGAGCGCGGGCCGGTCTGATCGGCTGTATTAGTAAGGGCTACTTCGCCGTCACTGTCATACGCATCCAGGGATGGAGGCAGCATTGGAAGTGGTGCTCGCCCTTCGACAGGTTATCGATCTCGAGCCTGCTGCCCTGCACCACGCGCGTTTTCGCAACATCGATGTTTGCAAAGCCTCCAGCACATTCCGGAACGGTGTCCTCGCCACCATTAAGTCCTTCGACGAACCCGCCGCCGAACTTCTTCACTTCTGTGAAGGTGTGCGGCTCGCCACCCTGGTCCGTCAGGACCACGTTGCCGCCACTCTTCACCGTGACGTTGTCCGGTTCGAAGTCCCACCCCTTGTTCGGATTTCCCGCAGCGGCTTGCTGAAAAAGATCACCGAGGCTGACGGCGGATCCGAGTACGGCCACGTTGTGACAGAAGCCTTCGCCAAGGACGGCGTTGAAGCTTGAAGGTTCACATTCATCCAGGGCCACGACTTGTGCCGTGGTGGGTAAAGCGCTTTGTGCGAACACCTGACCGCCGCCAACCAATATCAGGGCTGCGGCCATCAGTGCGATCTTGATCAGATTGATTCTCATTTGATTCTCCATTGGTATCGATCCGAGAAACGTCGATTCCCGAGAGTAGCTGCCGCAGAGACTCATAACAAGATGGCGGAATAGACAATCTACATAGGTGATTACGCCACTTGGCGATTAAAGCGGCGAATAGGTCGATGCACAGCTCGCGATAGGACTCCATCTGCGTGATAATCTTTTCGCCCATGGCTCTCGCTCCTGGCAGCAAACTCGGGCCTTATGAGATCGTCTCCGCGCTGGGCGCAGGCGGCATGGGCGAGGTCTACCGCGCCTCGGATCCGCGCCTGGGTCGCGATGTGGCGATCAAAGTCCTGCCATCCGGACTTTCTTCCGACCCGGAGCGCCTGCAGCGGTTTTCTGTCGAGGCGCGCGCCGCCAGCGCGCTGAACCATCCCAACATCCTGAGCATCTTCGATATCGGCTCGGTCGGCGGTTCTCCTTACCTGGTGACGGAATTGCTCGAGGGCGGCTCCCTGAAGGAAGTGCTTCTTGAGCAGCACAAGCTTTCCACGCGAAAGGTGATCGACTTCGCGGTTCAGATCGCGAATGGACTTTCCGCGGCCCACCAGAGGGGGATCGTTCACCGGGATCTGAAGCCCGATAATCTTTTTGTCTGCAAGGGTGGCCGCGTCAAGATCCTCGATTTTGGCTTGGCAAAATTGACTGAGGCCGCCTCACGATCCGGTTCGGGACATACTGCCACCCTCACTAATCCCGGGACCAGTGCCGGCACGGTGCTCGGAACCGTCGGCTACATGTCACCCGAGCAAGTTCGCGGATTACCGACCGACGCCCGGTCTGACATCTTCAGCTTCGGCGCTATCTTGTATGAAATGCTTTCCGGCGAGCGCGCTTTTACCGGCGACTCTGCTGCCGACATCTCCAGTGCCATTCTGAAAGAAGAGCCGCCCGAACTGCGGCGATTCAACGCCAGTATCACTCCGGCGCTTGAGATGATCGTGCTGCATTGTTTGGAAAAAGATGCAGCCGATCGCTTTCAATCGGCGAAAGATCTTTCGTTCGCGCTGCATTCCATCTCTACGGCCTCAGATTCTTCGTTGCATCAGCAGCAAGCCGCTGACCTGAGTCCATCCCGGCCCTTCGCGAAACGCATGCTGTGGGCCGCCCTGGTTGTGCTGCTGCTCGCTGCCGTGCTCTGGTTCTTGCTACCGAGATCACCGGCAGCAACCGCAAACAGGATCGTCCGCTCGCAGAGGCTCACCGATTTCGTCGGCATCGAGCAATTTCCTGCGATCTCGCCCGACGGAAAATCGGTGGCGTTCATCTCCGACAATGGCGGCAAACGCCAGCTTTGGGTGCGACTACTGCGTGGCGGCGTTCCGCTGCAGATCACCCACGATCCAGTAGACCATCTCTTCCCGCGCTGGTCGCATGATTCAGCCTCCATCATCTATTACACCCCGCCCGCCGGTGCTGACGCGCAGGGGATGCTGTGGGAGATCTCAGCTCTCGGCGGCTTCCCGCACCAGCTCACCAGTTCCGTAAGCGGCGCTGACGTGAGTCATGATGGAAGTAAGCTGGCCTTTTTCCGGCTGGACAATGGCCTGGTTGAGCTGGTCAGCACTGAACGAGACGCAAGCAACCCTCATTCGGTACTGCGGTCTCAACAAAATTCTGAACAGCCCAACTTCGATTTTTCATTTCCGCGTTGGTCCCCCGACGACAAGTCGATCGCCTACCAGCGTGCGAGCGCCATGTGGGCAGATGATGTTTACGTGGTGTCATCCTCGGGCGGCGACCCTCGGCAACTCACGCACGAGTCCAAACTCATGGGCGGTTTGGCCTGGACCGACAACGGCTCCATCATCTACAGCTCGGCGCGTGGCGGCACGGTCCTTTATCTGCCGGCAATGCAACTGTGGACGCTGCGTCCCGAAAGCGGCGAACCGCAGCAGCTTACCTTTGAAGATGTGGTCTATGAAAATCCCGACGTCGTCGGCACGCAGATCGTCGCTAGTCGCCGTAGTATGAAGATCGACATATGGAAATATCCGGTCGGTTCTGATCCGGTCAAGAATGTGCGCCAGGCAACCAGGGTGACGCAACAGAGCGGCGGGGTTTACACCCCGACGGTTTCGCCCGACGACTCTGAGATCGCATTCCTCTCTGATAGCGGCGGCCATGGAAACATCTGGGTGAAGAACCTGAAGAACGGCGACCTGCGCCAGATCACTTTTGAGCAGGACCCGCGCAACACCGTCGGTACTCCCGTGTGGTCGCCTCGCGGCCGGCAGATCGCCTTCGCCACCACCCATAATGTGAATAATTGGTCCAACATCGGTTATTCAGTCGTGGATTCCGATGGCAGCAACCTTCGCGCGGTGGTGCCAGCGGGCGCCTGGGCGGCGTGGTCCGGTGATGCAAAATACCTCTATTACGCTGAGGCTTCACCCACCACCCGTACCAAATCGTTACGCCTGATGAAGGTTTCCGCAGATGGAGGCGAGCCGAGCGTGGTTCGTGCCGACGGCGCAACCGCCTCTGCACCGTCGTTTGACGGCTCTACCCTTTACTACATTCTTCCGTTGGCAAAATTGACCGGCGGACTCGATTTCGACATACGAGCTGCACGCCCCGAAGAGGCTGCCTCGAAGACTCTGGTCAGGATCTCTTCCAGCCGGGTGCCGCAATGGCAGGGCCTTCATCCCACCATTTCCCATGACGACAAGTGGTTGGCGCTCCCGCTCAACGACACCTATGGCACCAATATCTGGTTGATCTCAACCGCGGACGGTAAGCTCCGCCAAGTCACCGATTTCGGCGAGCAGCGTACCTTCATCGTCCGCCGTGTCTCCTGGTCGTCACGGATTCCGTCCGGCGCGCCGGCGGGCTGCTGACGGTAGACGTAGGCGCCCTGCGGCGCGTAGATCAGTGCCGCCGCCGGCACCAGCAGGCCGCCGACCTGCCGGGTCTGCAGCCGCACCGGCAGGCGCGCGCCGGGGCCCACCCCCGGCGGCGCGTGCTCGATCTCAGCAGCCAGCCGGCGCTTTGGGAGTGCGCGTCGGTGCGCGGCAGCGGACCTAACACCCGCGCCGCGACCTGCACGCCGTCGACGTCACCAGCGCACGCTCGCCGAAGCCGCCGCCGGCGTGAGAGCCGGGCACGTCGGCGCGCAGCAGCAGCCGCTGCCCCGGCCCAGCAACTCCAGCAGCGCCCGACGCTCGGGCGCGCCATAGTTCGCGAGCGGCCCCCACTGCTGCCGGAACGTCATCACCGCCGCCTGCGCCTGGGCATTCGCCTCGATGGCTTGGCCTGGCGAGGCCTGCAGGGCCTTGAGCGAGGCCTGCGCGCCGTCCGATAGATTCTGCAGGCGCGTGGCATGGCGCGCGCGCGGCGGCGGCGACGCCCGGGTGCCCTCGATGCGGTCGCCATCGGTGAGCAGCGCCACCGGATCGAGCACCAGGCCGAGCGCCTCGACCTCCGGCGCACTGGTGAGTTGCAGGGGCGTTCCGATCTGGAGGCCTACGGCTTCCTGCTGCGCAGCCGTCAGTGCGAGCTTTGCGCCCTGCTCTCGTGCTGCGCTTGTCGCCGTCGCGCGCCTCTTCAGCTCGGCTGCGCCTGCGCGGCGGTCCCCCTAGGCGCAGCGGCGGCGGCGTCGTCATCCTGGCCCGGGGCCGCGCCGGGCGTGCGCGCGTGGACCGCGGGCGCCTGCGCATGCGAGCCCGGCGCCGGGTCTGCGGCAGCGGCCGCCATGCTCACTGCGGCGAGGAGCAGTACCCAAAGCGGCAGCGGCGCGGCTCCTGTCATGTGTGGGGCGCCAGCGCGGCGGGCAGCATGTGGCTCTCGGCGCCCTGCAGCGGCCGCCGGTAGGCATCCTCGAGTGCCCCGAAGGCCACCTGTGCGGCGTAGGCGCTCTCGAGCACCGTGAGCCGCGCCTCGGTGGTGACAATCTGCGCCGCCAGAACTTCCGGGCGATCACTCGCCCCGGCGCGCAGGGCGCGTTGCTGCGCCTGCTGCTGTTCGTCCGCGGCGCTCGCGACCTTGCGCGTCTCAACCCACGCCTGCTGCGCGCCTGGCCAGGCAAGCTCGGCGCGATCGATCTGCTCGTAGATCTGCGGCCTGCACCGCCTTCAGGTGCTCGCCGGCGGCAGTGCGCCGCCCGAGCGCCTCGCCAATGGCCCCTGGTGCTGGTTAAACAGCGGCAGCTCGAACGAGATCCCCAGCGCGCTCTCGCTGTCGAACTGGTCGAGGGCGTCCTGGCGCACACCGTTGCCACCCCAGGCATACGCGGGCGTGACGCGCAGCTGCGGCCAGCGTTTCGCCACTTCACCCTCGAGGTGAATCTGAGCCAGGTCGTACGCGCGCAGCGCACCGATGATCTGCGGCCGCCCGACCAGCGCCTCGCTGCGCCACTGCTCGGGGGCCGCGGCACTTAGGGTATCGATCGCGCCCCAGTCCTCCCAGCGCACCGGCACGCCGGCGAGCGCGGCGGCAGGCACCCCGACCGCGGCGGCGAGGCGCGCCTGCGCGTCGGCGGCGCGCGCCCGCGTCTGCTGGCGCCGCTGCTCGGCGCGGGACAGCTCGAGCTCGTCGCTGAGCAGCTGGCTGCGCGACAGGTCCCCGAGTCGCAGGCGGTTGCGGTCTGTCATCAACAGCGCGCGCCGGTCGGCGACCAGCGCTTCCAGCAGCAACGCCTCCTGCTGCGCGTAGACCGTGTCGAGCAGCGCCTGGCGCAGCGCCGCGCGCACCTCCCAGATCGATTCACTCAGCTGCGACTGCGCCAGCGCGGTCTGCACGGCCGCCTGCTGCCGGGCGCGGGCGCGCTCCCCGGGGCGCCGCAGGAGAAAATCCAGTGATATCCCGTAGAGCCACGCCGGACTCTGGGCGGCACTCGTCAGGTACTCGGCGAACAACTCCATGTTGGGGTTCGGGTGTTCGGCGGCGGTGCGTTCGGCGGCCGCGACCGCGGCCACCTCGGCGCGCTCGGCCGCCAGCTGCGGGTTGAGGCGCAGCGCGGCCGTGAGCCACTGCGCCCGATCCCAGCCCGAGCCGGGTGCGGGCAGATCCGGTACTGATTCCAGGCGCCGGGCGCTGAACTCGGCCAGCGTCTCGGCGGGGGCCACCGGCGCAGGTGGCGGCGCGCTGGCGCAGGCCACCAGCAACGCCACGAGCAGCGGCGCGGGCAGCCCGCGTCCCGCAGCCGATGTCAGTTGTCGCATGCCGCGTGTGATGTGCCGCAACGCCCCTCCGTGCGCTGCAATATAGAGCCCGCGACGCGAGTGATCAACGCGCCCGGCGGCCCGCAGCCGCGCGTGCACGCTCGCAACAAATCGTGAGGCGCCGGGCTTTCAGCGCGCCGGTTGCTCGCGCGCGGCGTGCCTGCTCGCGTGCCAGCGGGCGATCTGTGCCAGCGTGATGCGCGCCTCCCCGGGCTGCGCGCGCGGGTACCAGCCTTGCACGCAGCCGAGCGTGGGCCCGGCGGCCAGCGCCTGCGCGGCGGGGCTGTGCGGGAAATAGTGACTGCGGGTCACCACCACAGCGATAGCCGGCGCGCCGTGCGGCCTCGATGCCGGCCGGCGCATCCTCGATCGCAACCGCCGCGGCGGCGGGCACGCCCAGCGCGGCGAGCGCGAGCCGGTAGACGCAGGGATCCGGCTTCTTGTTCGGCGCGTCCTCGGCGCACATCACGGTGGCAAACCGCAGCGCCCAGTCTTCCCCGAGGTGCGACTGCAGCAGTGCCGCGACGTTGCTGCGCGTGGTCGTGCTCGCGATGCCCATGCGGCACACCGGCCGCTGCACATTCGTCGAGCAGTGGCGCCACACCCGGGCGCAACGGCAGCCGGCCGGCGCGCACGATCGCCCCGTAGTACTCATTCTTGAGGCGATGTGCCGCGGCCGCCAGCCGCTCGCGCTCGCCGGCCTGAGCGGGCGCCTCGGGCTGGCATTGCATGTCGTGCAGCAGGCGCTCGCGCCCGCCGGCCACCGCCAGCAGCTCCCCGTAGCGCGCCTCGCTCCAGCGCCACGGGATCCCCAGTGCGTCAAACGCCTGGTTGAAGGCGACCAGGTGCCCGTGACGCTCAATTCGCCAGCG
>CAVQGF010000033.1:0-100672 GCA_963711965.1 uncultured Acidobacteriota bacterium
GAAAAATATCGAACTATTGCCCAACATCGAATCCTTTTTCGGCAAGCGCGATGAGAACCTGCATTTGCTGGAAGACGGCCTGAACGTCTCGGTAGAGCTGAAATCCAATGGTTTGGAACTGGAAGGCGCGCAAAAAGACGTGGCGCGCGCGGAGCAGATCCTGCTGGATTACGCACAGCTCATCAAGGGCGGCTACGTCTTCCACAATGGCGACCTCGGGGCGATGCTGCGCATTGTGATCTCGGACCCGAATGCGACCTTGCGCGAGCTGGCGGAGGCGGGGCGGCAGCGCTCGTCTGGAATATCGAAGCGGGTGATCCAGCCCAAGAGCTTGAACCAGAAGATGTATCTCGAGGCCATCGAGAAGAACGACATGGTCTTCGGCATCGGTCCGGCGGGAACCGGCAAAACCTATCTCGCGGTCGCGATGGCGGTCTCGGCGCTGATGTCGAAGCAGGTGAGCAGGATCGTGCTGGCGCGTCCGGCGGTGGAAGCGGGCGAGCGCCTGGGGTTTCTGCCGGGAACGCTGCAGGAAAAGGTGGATCCGTATCTGCGTCCTTTGTACGACGCGCTCTACGATCTGGCTGGAGCAGGAGAAGGTCGACCGCTACCTGGAAAAGAATATCATCGAGATCGCGCCCATCGCTTTCATGCGCGGACGCACGCTGAACGACGCGTTCATCATCCTGGACGAAGCGCAGAACACAACCTCAGAGCAGATGAAGATGTTCGTCACCCGCATGGGGTTCAACTCCAAAGCGGTGATCACGGGCGACATCACACAGATCGATCTGCCGAACTCCAAGCGCAGCGGATTGATCGAAGCCATGGACGTGCTGAAGAACGTGAACGGGCTGGCGTTCTGCCACTTCAACGACACCGACGTGGTGCGGCACCACCTGGTGCAGCGCATCGTGCGCGCCTACGACGAGCACAAAACCCGCGTGGATGCTCAGCTTTCGCTCACTCTGGATCCGCAGGATACCGGCGAGGAACCGATGGATCCGGCCGTCGCGAACTAAACCAGCTACAATGGAATGGGAGGGCACACACGCCCTCCCTTCTTTTTGCTGGCATCGTGGTGATCATGGAAGCCAAAATCGCAGAGGTCTCGCCGAAGGCGCTGGAGCGCTTTGTGGGCGTGGTGTGTCGCGAGGCGCGGCTGAAAGGCGAGGTTAACATCCTGCTGACCGGCGACCGCAAGATGCGCGAGCTGAACCGTCGCTTCCGTCGCAAGGACAAGACCACCGACGTGCTTTCGTTCCCATCGCTCGATGGTGGTGACATTGCAATATCTGTTCCGCTGGCGAAAACAGAACGCGCGAGCGCTAGGGCATGAAATCAGGGACGAGCTGAAGATCCTGATCCTGCACGGAGCACTCCACCTGAAGGGCCACGACCACGAACGCGACAATGGCAGCATGGCTCGGTTGGAGGAGCGATTGCGCAAGAAGCTGGCGTTGCCAATGTCATTGACCGAGCGCGCGGAGAAAACGCGATGATGACGGGAATCATTATCGCAGTCGCGATCCTGGTGGGATTGCTAACTCTCGTCTCTTATGTCGAGCGCATGTATACCGAGATGGGTAAGTTCCTCTCGCGCGAGTTCCAGGAAAACCTGGAAGCTTTCGAGCAGAAAGTGGAGCCGCACGTGGGAATGAACCGCGAGCGCTTTGCACTTTCGGTGGCGGTGTTGGAGCAGCTCACGACTGCAGCCGTGGCTTTGCTGGTGGGCTTCGAGTTGTTCCATGCAGGCCAGTGGGACGCGGCCGAGGTCGCGGAAGCCGCCCTGCTGATCATTTTTGTCGTCATCGTGTTCAACCGGCTGATCCCTTTCGTGCTGTTCACGCGCACCAAGGGCCTGTGGCTCGTGCCGTTCACACCTCTGCTTCGCATCCTCACGTACGCTATTTTCCCGGTCACGCTGATCCTGAGCTTCTGCCTTTCGGTCGCGGCACTGGCGGAACAACATGCGCCGGAAGAGCCGGAGAAGCCTTCAGAAGCCGTGGAGGCCTTGATCGATGCCGGGCGTGAAGAAGGCATTCTGGAAGAGAGCGACCGCGAACTGATCCAATCGGTGGTGGAGTTTGGCGACACGACGGTCCGCGAGGTGATGACGGCGCGGCCGGAGGTATTCGGTGTCTCCATCGACACCAGCATTGAAGAATTTAAGAAACATCTGCGCGCGAAGCCTTATTCGCGCGTTCCGGTATTCGAGGCAGACATCGACCACATCAAAGGGTTGGCTCTGGCGCATGACGTGCTGCAGATCCCAGATGCGGAGGCTTCATCGCGGCGAGTGCGCGACCTGATGAGGCCGGTGCACTTCGTGCCGGAGACGCAACTGGTTCGCACGCTGCTGCGCGAGATGCAGAAAGACAACATCCACATGGCGATCGTGATCGACGAATACGGCAGCGTCGCCGGCGTCGTCACCATCGAAGACCTACTGGAAGAGATCGTGGGCGAGATCCGCGATGAGCACGAGACCGAATCTGACATCACGCGAGAGAACGAGAATTCTTACATCGTGCGCGGGACGGTGGACGTCTATCGGCTGAATGAGATCTTCCACTTCGAGCCACCGGAAGGGCACGAGGCGACATCCGTCGCTGGACTGGTCAGCGAACTGATGGGGCGCATTCCAGAAAAAGGCGCCGCGGTCGAAGAAGGCGGCTTGCGCTTCGAAGTGTTGCAGGCGACTAAGCGCCGCATCGAAAAGCTGCGCGTGCAACGGCTGGCGCGCGCGGAAGAAAACCAGCCTGACAAGCAGCCGGCATGAAGTTCCATTCCGGATTCGTCAGCATCATCGGGCGGCCCAACGCCGGGAAATCCACTCTTCTGAACGCGCTGGTGGGCGACAAGATCGCCATCGTCTCGCGCAAACCGCAGACCACGCGCAATCGCATACAAGGAATCGTCAACGTTACGGCGGCCAAGGGGCGGGCGGCGGGGCAGATCGTGTTCGTCGATACCCCCGGCGTCCACAAGCCGGATTCAAACCTGAACCGCAAGATGATGCACGAGGTGCAGGAATCGCTGGAAAGCCGCGACCTGGTTCTCTTTCTGCTCGACGTGACTCACAGACTCGATGCGAACGACCGCTTCGCTTTGCAAATGCTGGAGCGCGCCGGCGGCCCCGCGTTCCTGGTGCTGACGAAAATTGACCTGATCGAAAAATCGAAGCTGCTGCCGATCATCGCGGAGTACAGCAAGCTGCACACGTTCCAGGAAGTGATCCCGGTGTCTTCGCTTAAGAAGGACGGCTTGGACCGTCTGGTGGAGAAAGTAGTAAACGCGCTGCCGCAAGGACAACCATATTTTCCGCCTGAGCAGATGACGGACCAGCCCGAGCGATTTGTTGCGGCTGAATTGGTCCGCGAGAAGATCTTGCGCGAGACGGGCGAGGAGCTACCCTATGCGACCGCAGTGGTCGTCGAGCGATTCGAAGAAGGCCCGAAGCTGACTCGCATCTCGGCGACGATCTTCTGCGAGCGCGAAGGGCAGAAGCGGATCCTGATCGGCAAAGGCGGCTCGATGCTCAAGAAGATCGGCACCGCGGCGCGCATCGACATCGAGCGGCTGCTGGGAACGAAGGTGTTCCTGGAGTTGTTCGTGAAGGTCGAGCAGGGATGGCGCGAGTCGCGCGGGTTCGTGGACCAGTTGGATTGGCGGAGACAGCTGGAAGACTTAGGAAACAGGATGCAGGATGCGGGAGGCAGAAAAGAAGAAGAATAAATGCAGATCCCTCGACTGCGCTCGCCGGGGCGAGCTCCGCTCGGGATGACCTTCGCTAGAAATCCCAGCTTTTGTCGCGCCGAACGTTCCCTATTCCTTGACCGCGATTCCGAGCGTTTTCATTTTTCTGTAGAGATGGGAGCGCTCCAGACCCAAGCACTTCCGCGGTGCGGGAGATGTTGCCGTGGTTCTCGTCGAGCTTCTTCAAAATGTAATCGCGTTCGTAGGCGGCGCGGGCCTGGTGGAGCGTGGTGAAGTCGCGCCTCCGTTGCGGGCGCGGCCCTCGCGATAGACGAGCGGCGGCAGGTGCTTGCGGTCGAAGCGCGTGGCAGTCGGATTCATGATCACGATACGCTCGATCACGTTGCGCAGCTCGCGCACATTGCCCGGCCAGGGATAGCGCATCAGGGCCTCGATGGCATCGTCGGTGATCTCGCGCGGGCGCCGGCTGTAGGTGGCGGATATTTCTTTCAGAAAATGTCGCGCCAGCAGCGGAATGTCCTCTTTGCGTTCGCGCAGAGGAGGTACGTAGAAGGGGATCACGTTCAGGCGGTAGAAGAGATCTTCGCGGAAATTTCCCTTTGATATCTCGTCTTCCAAATCTTTATTGGTTGCGGCGATCACGCGCACGTCAACGGTAATGTGCTCGTCGCGCCGACCGGGGTAAAACGCTGCTCGTCGAGGGTGCGCAGCACCTTTGACTGCGTCTTGAGGCTCATGTCGCCGACTTCGTCGAGGAAGAGCGTTCCGCCGTCGGCCTTGTGGAATTTTCCTTCTTTGTCGTTGAGGGCGCCTGGAAACGAACCTTTGCGATGGCCGAAGAGCTCGCTCTCGATCAGGTCTTCGGGGATGGCAGCGCAATTCACCTCGACGAACATGGAATCTTTGCGCAAACTCTCGGCGTGGATAGCGAGCGCGGCGAGTTCTTTACCGCTGCCGGATTCTCCGTAGATGAGCACACGGCCGTTGGTGGGAGCCATCAGCGCGATCTGCTGGCGCAGCGCCTTCATGGGAATGCTCTCGCCGACGATGGCGCTCTTGGGCTGTAACTGTTTTTTGAGGTCGCGATTCTCGCCGCGAAGTTTTTTGGTCTCGGCAGCGTGCTTCACCAGGATCAAGGTTTTTTCCAGCGAGAGCGGCTTTTCGACGAAATCGAAGGCGCCGAGTTTGGTGGCGCGGACGGCGGTCTCGATGGTGCCATGTCCGGAGATCATGATGACCTCAGGTCCGTTGTCAGAATCTTTCAGTTCTTTGATCTTCTCTAGCGTCTCTAAACCGTCGATGCCGGGAAGCCAGATATCGAGCAGCACGACATCAGTCGGACGCTTCTTTAACGCCTCAAGGCACGCTTCACCGGATTCGGCGAGCGAAACCTTGTAGCCTTCATCTTCCAACACGCCTTTAAGGGACTGGCGGATGGCGGCTTCGTCGTCAACGATGAGTACGTTATGCATGCGAGGGCTGGCTCGTGGTGGATTGTGATTCCTGTTGCGGAGCCAGCGGGACTTCGACGATGAAGCGCGCGCCAACGGGGAAGTTCTCCTCCACGCGGATGGAACCGTGATGGTCTTCGACGATGCGGCTCACGATGGCAAGGCCGAGTCCGGTGCCGCGCTTCTTGGTGGAAAAATACGGCAGAAAAAGTTTTTCTTTGAGCTCGGTGGTCACGCCATGACCCGTGTCTGCGACGACGAGCTCGACAGAGTCGCGACCGTCGAGAAGGAGGTTGCGATGTGGATCTCGCGGACGAGCGACCCCTGCATGGCTTCGGCGGCGTTGTCCACGAGATTTGCTACGGCGCGCTTCATGGCTTCAGGATCGGCCATGACGTGGGGAAGATCCTTCGCGAGCGAGGTCTGCACGTTGATACCGTCGAGGCGTCCATTGAACATGGCGAGAGCACTCTCGATGATGCCGTTCATGTCGGCGGGCTGCGGCTTGGAGGCGGGGAAGCGCGCCATGGTGGAGAACTCATCGACGAGTGAGCGTACGGTTTCGACGGCGCCGCCGATCGTCTCCGCGCAGCTTTGGATGATGTCGAGCGAGGCTTGATCGGGTTGCGTGCCACGCTCAAGATGGCGGCGGATACGCTCTGCCGAAAGCGCAATCGGCGTGAGCGGGTTCTTGATCTCGTGGGCCACGCGGCGGGCGACCTCGCGCCACGCGGCTTGCTTTTGCGCAGTCAGCAAGTCCGACAGATCTTCGAAGACGATGACGTATCCCAGACCCTTTTTCTCATGCTGCAGCGCGGCCACGGTAATGGCGAGCGTGAGCTTGGTGCGCCGCACCACGATCTCAGCCTGACTGGTGATGGTGCCCATGCGATCGGCTTTTCGGATGAGATGGTCGAGGTCCTCGATCACATCGGCGGAAAAAAGATCCTGCAGCGGAGTGCCGGGAGAGAAACGCGGCAGGGGCTGCGTGGTTCCCGGCCCTGAATAATTCGGTGTGAACAGGCGCAGCAAGGAATTGTTGGCGCGGCTCACGCGACGGTCAGCATCGAGCGAGAGCACGCCGGTGGGGATGCTCTCCAGGATGGTCTCGATCTGCTGGCGGCGCTGATCGAGCGCCATGTTGGCGTCTGCAATCTCACGGCTCGAGGACTCAATCTTTTGCCGCGACGACTCAAGCTCAGCAGCCATCTGGTTGAATGAGTTCACCAGTTGGCCGAGCTCGTCGGCCGCGGGGACTTCGATGCGATAGTCGAGATGTCCGCGCGAGATCTCCTGGGTGGCTTCGGCGAGCGCGGATACGGGTCGCGTGACCAGCTTGGAGAGATAGAGAGCGACCCAGGTCGTGATGAACAGGACCAGCACCGTGAGCAGGACTAGGATGCCGACGTAAGTGCGGCGAAGGGACTTCTTCTGATTGCTCAATTCCTGATATTTACGCTGGCTGTCGTCGATGCGATGCAGGGTGGCGGAAAATTCCGGAGGAAGCGGCAATGCGACCAGGATCAGACCGTTGGGCCCGACGCGGGCGCTCCCCACGGCATATTCGGCGCCGTTCAACGTGAACGGCTCGACCGCACTCTCATTCTTCTTCGGAGCGAAGCGAGGAGAAACCTGGTTACTGGGCGCAAGGACGTTGGCGGGAAGCTTCGTGCGCAGGGAACCCCAAGCTTCGGGCGCGTGCAGGCTGGCGACGGCGTAGTCGTCGACGATGGCCAGCACAAAGCCGCCTTGCAGAGTTCTTTGTCGTTGTCGAAACTGCTGCATCACGGGCGTGTAGTTTGCGCTCTCAAACGCCTTCATCGTCTCCGGCTGCTCGGCAATGGCCTGGGCTTCGGCGCGGGCATTGTCGGTAGCGTAGCGGCCGAGCTGGGCGGCAATCTGCGCGGAATCGTCGCGTAGCTCCTCGACCGGCCGTGAAAACCATTTCTCAATGGAGCGGTTCAGCAGAAGAAACGCGAAGATACAAAAGAAGATCACCGGGACGGCAGAGAGCATCAGCGAGCCGAAAACCATCTTGGTGCGAAATTTCGAGCCCAGCACACCGGTGCGGCGCTCGGCGAAAAGTTTGAGCAGATTGCGCGCCAGCACAAAGCAGAGTGCGAGCGTGATCAGCAGGATGAGAGTCGACAGAGCGACGAAGACGAGAGTCTGCTGCGAGCTATCTGGGCTGAGGATAGGAGTGAGATTGAAGGCGTTCTGCGCGAAGACCAGCAGCACCAGCAACAATGCGGCGGCGGCCATCAGGATCACTCCCGGACGGCGGCGCTGCCACGGCGTTCTGTCTTCAGCTTTTGGCATGATCAGCCAGGATGCCCATTATAATCCGCTGTTTGAAGCCCATGGATTGCCGTTCCGGCGACCTGCGCCTACACTTTTGACAACTTTCGGAGCCGAAAAGGTTTACAAAATCGTATGGCGACATTCGTAAGGATCGCACCGGTATCGGAGCTGCCTGCGGAGGGTAAGGCCCGTGAGTTCATGGCCGGCGATAAGACGATTTGTGTCGCTAATTGCGAAGGCACTCTGAGCGCCATGGACAACATTTGCCTGCACCGCGGCGGCCCGCTGGGCCAAGGCGTCATTGAGGATGGGAAGGTGATCTGTCCATGGCACGGCTGGCAATATGATCCGAAGACGGGCGAAGTGGGACACAACTCCGCCGCGAAAGTGGCGGTGTATCCAGTCAAGGTGGACGGCGACGATGTGATGGTGGCAATATGAGTCCGATCACGCACTTCCTGGTGAGCTGGGCGCTCGTTGGGGCAAGCGGACTCAAGCGGCGAGAACGCGCGGCGGTGGCGTTGGCAGGAGTGGCGCCCGATCTCGATGGACTTGGAATCATTCCAGAGATACTGACGCGTAATTCCGGTCATCCGCTTCCGTGGTTCTCCGAATATCACCACGTGCTCGGGCACAACATCGGATTCGCAATCATCGTGACCATCGCCGGATTTTTATTTGCACGAGCGCAAAGGTGGAAGACGGCCGCATTGGTCTTTTTGAGTTTCCATCTACACCTTCTAGGTGACATTGTTGGCGCGCGTGGACCCGATGGCTATCCCTGGCCGATCCCGTATCTGCTGCCGTTCTCGCACCGGTTCAATATCGTTTGGCAAGGGCAGTGGGCGCTCAATGCGTGGCAGAATTTTGTGATCACCGGCGTCGGGCTCGTCATCATGTTCTTGGTCGCGCGCAATCAGGGCTACTCGCCGTTGGAGATCGTCTCGAAACGAGCTGATAAGGCGTTCGTTGAGGCCATTCGCAATCGCTTTCCTCTGAAGACCTCCGCCGCCACGACGAATTGATTGCGCTTCCGCGAAAATTGCGTCACTATGTTGCGCCTGCAATCTTCCTGGAGGGTTCCCATGAAGCCGCGTTTCGCGCTCATCCTGTTAGCCGCTGCCGTTGCACTGCCTGCCTCGGCCGATACCAAGATCAAAACCAAGACCACCGCGATGGGCCACAGTTCGGAAAGCACCGTCTACATCAAGGGCGCGCGCAAACGCGATGAGATGAATTTGGGGCCCTACTCTCACGTGAGCATCCTGCAGTGCGACCAGAAGCGGATCATCAACTTCTGTCCGAACAGCAAGAACTACACCGTTTACCGGCTCGACGACGAGGACACCGCCACGCCCGCGGCGACCAAGGCCGCACCTAAGCCGAAGTCGACGAAAGCTGAACAGCCGGAAGACGAACGCGCAGGTGGAGTGCAGACCGTCAACGTCAATACCACCGATACCGGCGAGCGGCAAACGATGTTCGGCTTCCCGGCGCGGCACGTGAAGACCTCGATGAAGATGGAGTCGAGCGCGGACGCGTGCCATCAGAACAAGACCGACATGGAAACCGACGGATGGTATGCGGACCTTTCGCCGCAACTGGTGTGCTTGTCGCATCCAAAAGCGTACGGCGGAGGATTTGGGGGCGAGGAAAAGGCCGGCTGCCGAGATCGCATGAGCTTCCATCGCAGCGGCAACGGCGGCAAGACCGGATATCCGCTGAAGGCGACCACGACCATCCATTCTGAGCACGGCGATTTCAGCACAAGCACCGAGGTTGTGGAATTGTCGAAGGCAGAGCTGGAACCTGCACTGTTCGATGCTCCGGCCGGGTACACGGAAGTTGCGAGTTGTTCCGGCAACGGTTCGTACTCCAACGCAATTGCGGCGGCGACCGGAAATACGCCTCCGAGCAAGTCGAACTCGGGCGGATCGTGCGCGAGCTATGACCCAACAAATCCCTTTGCTTGCGGCCGCTGGAAGGATGAGAACGGAAAATACATGGGCGTGGGCACCGGCGGCGGCAGCGGCACATCGCACGCCAGCAGCAGCACGGTACCGCCGCCTGCGCACGGCGGCAAGGTGCGCGTAGGTGTGGCGGCGTTCAACGCCAAGGCAGGTGGAAGCTCTTCGGCGGCCAATTCAGTGCGGCAGAAGCTGATCCAGGACATCATCGATTTGAACGTGGATGCTGTTCCTCTTGACCAACAGGGAGCCCAGGCCATCTTCGACGAGGCGCGGCAGAAGAGCTGCGACTACGTCCTGTTCACCGATGTCACCAACTTCAAAGCTCCGAAGATGAGCAAGAAGGGAATGTTCGGCGCGGCGCTCGGTGGTGGCAGCGGAGGCGTGACTCCGGGCGAAGCCACAGTCGGCTTCAAGATGTTCTCCATCGGCAATAGCGAAGAGCCGAAGCTCGATTCGTCGCAGACCGGGAACGGCAGCAGCAGCGCCGATGACGTTCTTGGCGCGGCGGTGAAGCTGGAATCGGGCGATGTAGTGGCGAAGATCAATGAGCTGGGAAGCAGGAAGTGAATGCAGATCCCTCGACTCGCCGCAAATGCGGCGGGTCGCTCGGATGACCTCCGTCCAACCTGCAGAGCTATAAGTAACCCAAAAACTTCTTGCGGTCGCTTTCGAAATTCGGGAAGACAGCTGCGAGATCTTTCACTCCATTGTGACGGTAGAGCGCTTCGCTCAGCAGCTGGCGAAAATCGGTTGTGACCGCCAAGTCGCGTCCTTCATAGAGCTGCCCATCCCCTAATCCCGGCCAACGTCCAAAGACTTTTCCGCCGCGGACGGGGCCACCCATCACGAACATCACATTGGCATGGCCGTGGTCGGTGCCGCGATTGCCGTTCTCACGCGCGGTGCGTCCGAACTCAGACATGGTGACGACGACAGTGTCCTCAGCGAGATTGCCGAGGTCGGTCCAGAAGGCGGAGAGCGATTGAGAGAACTCGCGCAAGATATTCGCGAGTTGACCTTGGGTTGAGCCTTCGTTGGTGTGGTGGTCCCAACCGCCGATGTCGGTAAACGCAACCTCAACGCCGAGATTTGCTTTCATTAGCTGTGCAACCTGGCGCAAGCTGTCGCCGAAGTGGCCGCGCGGGTAATTCGCGCCAGCGGCCGGCGTGTATTTGGCCGGATCGGCGGAGCGCAGCATCTTCACTGCGTCGAAGGTTTCGGCGCCGGTGCCGTGGAGGACCGTGTCAACCGATTGCGCGTACATGGATTCGAAAGTATTGCTGACTGGACTTGCAACCGGGCTGCGTCCGCCGACAGAAAAATTATTCACGTTGTCGATGGCGACTGCGGGCACGCTGCCGGAAAGGATGCGCGGCAGCGAAGTGCCGAGCGCCACGGCACGGAAAGGGCTGTCCTTTTCGCTTTCGCTCGAGTGCAGGCAGCGATTCAGCCAACCGTCTTCGGTGGACTTTACGCCCGGCGTACCGCTCTCCATATAGTCCTGCGCGTCGAAGTGGGAGCGCGTAGTGTCGGGCGAACCGGCGGCGTGGACGATGGCGAGGTGCTTCGCGTCCCAAAGCGGCTTGAGCGATGTCATCGCAGGATGCAGGCCAAAGAAGCCATCGAGATCCACGACATCATTGCGCTGAATGGCGATGGTAGGCCGCATCGAATAGTAAGCGCGCTCGCCGTGAGGCACCACAATGTTGAGCCCGTCGGCAGCGCCGCGTTGGAAGATGACGACCAAGCGCTTCTTACCCGCGCCAATCGTGTCGGCCGCGAATGCTGCGCGCGAGAGAAACGCGGGAATAGCGGTGGTCGCGACCACAGCCAGCGCGCCGTTCTTCAGAAAAACCCTTCGCGTGATGCTCATGGTCATCTCCTCTGGAACTCGGGCGACCCAAGGATCAATCCGGCGATCACTCCCGGATTCGGTGCGCGCGCGGGATCGTCGTATGTACGTTCGGTGATCTTGGGATCGCTCAGTTGTTTGCGGATGGTCTCGTGGGTCTGCTGCGAGAGGTCGCCATCGAGCAAACTTTTCTCGAGCGCAGCAAGCACTTGGTTGCTGTCGGTTGTGTTCGGAGGCAGGTCAGCCGCCGCGTTCACATTGACCCCTTGCATTCGTCCGGCACCAAGCGCGATAGCCGTGTTCATGCGATTCAGCAGCGCCGCCGAGTTGACCCACGTCTCTGCCTTCATGGAGTAACCCGTGGGCGGCTGCATACCGTAGAGCGGCATGCCCATGCGGTTGAGTGCCTGAGCGAGCGGCATGGCATTGGTGACGTCGGCGTTGGTGGCCCGCAAGGCGGAGACGACGAATTCGAGTGGGGTCTTAACTTTGGCGCGGTAGGCGGCTGGCGCCCAGAATTCCGGCGACTTGAACATGGTGCGCAGAACTTCGCGGATGTCGCCGTCGGATTTCGTGAAGGTCTGCGCCATGCGGTCGACTAGCGCTTTCGGCGGGGCGTCGTTGACGAACCGCATCGCCAGCTTGGTGGAGATGAAGCGGGCGGTGGAGGGAGAGCGCGCGAGCATTTCCAGCGCTTTTTCGCCTTCACGTTCGCCATCGTCATTGAATTCAATGCCGAGCACGATCTTCTTGCCGGGCTGGTGCATGCGCTGGTTGAATTCATAGCCGCCCCCGCGGCGAGGTTCCTTGATGGTCCATCCGGTGAAGGACTTTGGCAAGCTCGGTCACGTCTTTCTGGGTGTAGCCGCCATCGACGCCGAGCGTGTGCAGCTCCATCACTTCGCGAGCGTAGTTTTCGTTCAGACCGTTGCGGCGGTTCTGGTTCTGCTTGGCTTTCTGCTGTCGTGGAGGATTTACCGAAGCGCGCCGCCGCCAACTAAATCCCGCTGCTTGTTTCCGTCGTGCTGGGCCCCCTTTGGCGAAATCGGAATCAGGCCCGACGCTCTGGAAGTTATCGAGATAGAAGAGCATGGCCGGGCTCTTGGCGGTGGCGAGCAGAAGATCTTTGAATTTTCCAAAAACGTGCGGGCGGATGACGTCGCGCTCGTAGGACGTGATCAGGTAACGATCGGCGTCCCTTGTTGATGAAGACGTTGAAATGGTTGAACCAGAAGTCGGTCATCACCTCTTCAAGCTGGCGGTCGCTGTAGGTGGCGCGCAGGATCTTCGACTGCATCAGCTCATTAGTCACGACCGCTTCGGGACGGTTCATCGCCATGATGGTCTCGCGCTGCTTGGGCGACATGTCATTGAACATGCTGTCGCGGTCGGCGGGATCGAGGCGGCGCGAGAAAACTTCGCGCTCTATGGGAGACATCTTCATCAGCTCGGCGTAGCGGTCTTCCGGCGACATTGACAGCATCGCTTCCCCTTTGTCGTCGGCGTTGGCACGCGCCTCGCGCAGCTCGGCCTTTTTCTCCGGACTTAAGTTGGCGAAGCGGCCCTGACGTTGGCGGAGTCTGCTGCTTTCGGGTCTGCGGCTTGATTATCGTTCGCGGCCTTCAATTCCTGCCGCGTGCGGTAACGCTCGAGCGCAGATTCATAGATGGCGCGTTTGTCGGGATCGCTCGGCATCGACATTTTGCCGTCGGCGACCTGCTTCAGCACCTGGTTGGGCGGAAAGTTCTCGATCATTTCCTTCGCGTCCATCTTCAAGGTGCGAAAGGGAGCGAGGCGCGCATCGATTGCGGTGTTGTCGATCTTTTCGGGATGAAGCTGCTGGCTCGATCCATTTGTCCACGCCCATGGATTCGACTTTTTCCACGTCGCCGGGTCGAGGGCCAAAGGTGAGGCGGTTTAGAGCGTGCAGCGTGCGCCGGCGTCCTTGTAAGTCATTGCTGGTAGAGGACTTACTGGCTGCCATTAGCGAGCAAGCGGCGGCAATAATCAGCACAAACGAGATTTTCGAAATGCGGTTCATGCGAGAGTCGCTGGAAATATGAACACACTCTTAGACGAAAGTTGCCGGAAGTTTGGTGATTAGAAATGTTCGGTTAGTTCGGCGAAACTCTCGACCACGATCAGCCGGCAGTCGCCCTGGGGCTCGCAGACTTCTTCATTCTCGAGGATCCAGGTCTGGTCGTGTGGGACGAATACGGCGTTTAACCCGGCGGCGAGCGCAGGATTGATGTCGGACTTGGGGCTGTTGCCCACCATCCAGGTGCGCGGTTTGGAAAGTTCGTGCTTGCGGACGATCTCAAGATAAGTAGGAACATCTTTTTCGGCGACAATCTCCACCGCGGAGAAGTGTGTCTTCAGTCCTGAGCCTTCGACCTTGCGAGTCTGCTCGGCGATGTCGCCCTTGGTCATCATAATGAGGCGGTGCATGCTGGAGAGGCGAGCGAGAGTTTCCGGCACGCCGGGACGGATCTCCACCGGGTGCTCGGCGATGGCGTGAGCGAACCCGTGAATGGTTTCGTGCAGCGCCGGAGTAAGCGGTTCGATTGCGAGCTGCTCAAAGGTCTGCACTAAAGCGTGGGCGAAGCTGTGCAGGCCGTAACCGAGGCGGCGGATGCAGTCGCGCTCCACGTCGTTCAAAACTTCGCGCACCTGCTCGGTGGAAAATTCCTGGTGATTGAGGAACGAGATGAAATTCGCGATCGCTCGCTCGAAGTAGATGTTGTTCTCCCAAAGGGTGTCGTCGGCGTCAATCAGTAGGATTTGCGGCGAATCGGATTTGGAGGACATTTCGTTCATCTTGTGGGTCGAGGTGACCGATACCGGTGATGGGGTGACTTACGTTAGCACATCGCTTTACGGTAAAATCCAAGTCTCACAATGAAAACTCTAGTCGCTATGCTGCTTCTTGCGCGCTTGTGTGTGCCTCCGTCTGCTGCTCAAAAAGCCACGCCAAAATCCGCAAAACCCAAGGCGTTGCAAAACGTCACAGTCGCACCTGATCTGGACGGACGGCTCTCGCATTACAAATCCATCGAGATGCCTTTCAACAAGGCAGGATTGAGCGCGCGCGAGATCAAGCTGGCCTACAAACTGGCCGAGGCAGGGCAGTACCTGGACGACATCTACTGGCGACAGAGCGATCCGGAAGCACTGGCGCTTTACAAGTCCCTGGCGGGAGGGAGCGACGAGCAATCGAAAAAAGTGCGGCATTTCCTGAAGATCAACGCCAGCCGCTTCGACTTGATCGACGAGAACAAGCCTTTCATCGGCAGCGAGCCGATGCCGCCGGGCCGCGGATTTTATCCGAAGGGGCTGACCAAGAGTGAGATTGAAAGCTACTTGCAGAAACATCCGGAGAAGCGGGCGGAGATTTATAGCCCGACGACAGTCGTCGAACGTCGTGGCGAAGAGCTGGTCGGAGTTCCGTACCACGTTGCCTATAAGCCGTTTCTCCAGAAGGCTGCGAAGGCACTGCATGAAGCTGCCGACCTTACCCCGGACAAGAACTTCGCGGCATTCTTGAAGCTGCGCGCCGATGCCCTTCTCAGCGACGACTATCTTCCCAGTGACCTGGGCGTGGTTGAACCTGAAGGAACCGAAGTTCGACATCATCTTCGCGCCATACGAAACCTACACCGACGGACTGCTCGGCGTGAAAGGTTCTTATGGTGCAGCGGTCATGATCCGCAACGAAGCGGAGAGCCAGGAAGCTTGCCGTCTTCCAGAAATATGTCCCTGATATCCAAGAGGCACTGCCGCTCGATAAAGAAGATCTGCCGTCGAAGCATGGGCAGCCGACCCCGATGGAAGTGATGGACACACCCTTCCACTCCGGTGACCTCAACCATGGATACATGGCGGTTGCCGACAATCTCCCGAACGATTCGCGGATCAAAGAACAAAAAGGCACGAAGAAATTGTTCTTCAACAACTTCATGGACGCGCGCGTGAACGTGGTGATCCTGCCCATCGCGAAACGGCTCATGCGCGCCGATCAAGCTGCGAAGGCAAGCGGGGAAGGTTATGCCTAGCGGTGATGATGCACGAGATTCGTCACGGACTCGGCCCGGCATTTTCGCGGATGAATGGGAAGAAAGTCTCCATCCCTGAAGCAATGGGGCCGATCCTGGGCGCGACCGAAGAAGCCAAGGCCGACGTGGTCGGGATGTTCGCGCTGCAATGGCTGATCGACCACGGCGCGATGCCGAAGTCCCGGTCGCAGGAGATTTATACCTCGTTCGTCGCAGGCATCTTCCGGACCGTACGCTTTGGGACCGCCGAACCCCACGGTCGCGCCGAGATGATGGAGTTCAACTATCTCTCCGAAAAGGGCGGCATAGTCCTGAAAGACGGCCGGTATGAGGTAGATTTCGATAAAATCCCGGGCGCTTTCGCTTCGCTCGCGAAAGAATTGCTCGAGATCGAGGCGCATGGTGACGCGCAGAGGGCCGATGCACTATTTCGCCGTTACGGAGCGATGCCTTCTGAGTTACAATCCGCTCTCAATCAAGTAAAAGATGTGCCTGTAGACGTGGACCCAAAATTCACGTTCCCGGAGCCTATTCAATGACCGCAAACCTGAAAGAGGCGGCCAGTAACCGGCGTCGCTTCGAGCGGGTAGAGATCGACTTTCAGACCGGCGTGTTTGTGACTGACAAAAAGCACAAGCGCGTGGGACTGCTGCGCCAGCTCGGCCGCGGCGGCATGATGGTGGAGCCGGAGCGCACCTTCAAAGTCGGGAAAAAGGAAGAAATCTTCATCGTGGACGTGAGCGAAAATCTGAAAGTCCATTTGTTTGCGATGGTGCGCTACGCGGACGCGCGACGCGTCGGCTTCGAGTTTGAAAATCTGGACGCGAATGCCGCGGTGGATATAGGGATCATCATCGGGAAGTATTATTCACGGGACAGCGTGGGGGCGTAAGACAGCTCCTAGCCGTTAGGTCCTAGCTTTTAGCTCAATTTCAAAAACAAATGCAGATCCCTCGACTACGCTCGGGAGGACCTGCGTTTAAATGGCCGCACTTACTTCACCAGCCGGTTGTATTTTTTCAAGACCTCGCGAAGCTTGTCATGCGGAAGCGCGTAGACGGTGTGGCCGTCGTAGCCTTTCATCGTCTCGGCCGCGACCATGGCGTTGATCACGGCTTCTTCCGTCGCTTCGACGGTTGCCTGGAACAGGGGATTAAGATTTTCATTGTTAAGCATTTTTATGTCTGCAAGGTCGGGCGTGAAGATGTTGGGGTTTGCGGTGGAGAATGCGATGAAGATGTCTCCTGAACCATTGCCGGCGATGCTGCCGCCTCGGCCGAGGCCGAGCGGAACGCGGCGCGCGAGACGCTTCAACTGATGCGGCAGTAATGGAGCGTCGGTGGCGACCACGACGATGATCGACCCGCTTTCCTTTTTGTAAGCAGCATTCTCGGGGATCTCTCGCCCGACAGGAACGCCGGCAACGCGCAGATTTTCCCGTACTCCATAATTGCACTGCACCAGCACGCCAACGGTGTAGCTTCCGTGCTTCGCGTCCAGCTTCCGCGATGCCGTCCCGATGCCACCTTTGAACTCATTGCAGACCATTCCCGTGCCGCCGCCTACGTTTCCTTCGGCGACCGCGCCCGTCTGTGCCGTGTCGAGGGCGTGGAACGCGTCTTCAGCCTTCACGTGAAAGCCATTGATATCGTTCAGCCAACCGTCGTAGGTTTCAGCGACGACGGGCAGCGACCAGGGATACTCTCCGCTGAAACCGTGCTTGATGCGCCAGTCGATCACGGCATCACGCACCACGCCTACGCTGTGGGTGTTGGTGATCATCACCGGACCCTCGAGGAAGCCGCCTTCTTCGAGCCAGGTGGTACCGGTCATCTCTCCGTTGCCGTTCAAACTGAACCAGCCGCCGAAGACAGGATCCTGCGATTTTTTTCCGCGCGTCAAAATGGCAGTGACGCCAGTGCGAACTGCGGCCTTGCCTTCGCCCGAGATCAATGTGGCGTGCCCGACCTCGACGCCGGCAACGTCGGTGATCGCATTCAGCGGGCCAGGAGTTCCCTCGAAGGGAACGCCGAAATCGCGAGCGCGAGGTTTGAGTTGTGCGGTGGCGGTGGCGATAAGGGCGAGAAGCAGAAGCGTTGTTTTCATCGCGAATAAAGTAACAGATTCGCGGGTCTGAGACGCGGCATGCCGCGTCTCTACGTGGATACTTTGGTTTCTTTCCGGATCATTGCTAAGGTAGGGCTCTCTCGCTCCGCTCGGGATGTTCGTAGTGACCTAATCGATAAATTCGATTTTTGCTTTATGCGGGATGATGCCGGCGCGGTAGCCTTCGTCGAGCAATAGCTTGATGGCGCGACGGCCGTCTTCGCCGTAGTCGAGCGTGCGCTCGTTCACGTACATGCCGACGAATTTGTCGGCAAGCCCAGGCTCGAGGTCGCGGGCAAACTGCATGGCGTACTCGAGCGCCTGGGGACGATGATCGAGCGCGTGCTGGATGCTGGAGCGCAGCGCCTTGCCCACTTGCGACATCGTCTTCTTTCCCAAGCTGCGCTTTATCGCATTACCGCCGAGCGGCAGCGGAAGACCGTGCTCGTCCATCCACCACTTTCCGAAGTCGATGATCTTGTGCAGTCCAGCCTTGGCGAAGGTCAGCTGGCCTTCGTGGATGATGAGGCCGGCTTCGTAATTTCCTTTGAGCACCTGCGGGATGATCTGGTCGAAGGGAACGACTTCGGTCTCGACGTCGGGCGCAAAAAGCTTCAGTGCCAGATAGGCAGTGGTGAGGGTTCCCGGGACCGCGATCTTCTTGGTCTTTACCTCGTCGAGCGAAAGCTGGCGCGGGGCGACGATCATGGGGCCGTAGCTCTCGCCCACGCTGCCGCCGGAAGTCAGCAGCGCGTAATGCTCCTGAATATAAGGATAGGCGTGGAACGAGATGGCCGTGACGTCGTAGAAGCCCTCGCCCTCCATGGCCTGTTGGTTCAGGGTCTGGATGTCGCAGAGCGTGTGTGAGAACTTGAAGCCGGGGACGCGCACCTTGTTGGTGGCGAGGCCGTAGAACATGAAGGCGTCGTCGGAGTCGGGGCTGTGCGCGATGGAGATCTCGCGGGGCTCGGAGGTTGCAGACGCTTTGGTGCGGACTGAGGTGCTGGTTGCCATGAGGGTCCTTGCTGAAACTTCTATTGTAAATGGGAAGGCGCTAGGGCTGGGGTTCGGCGGAGGCGTCGGGCGCTTTGTCTTTCACCGCACGCATGAACTGGGTATTTGATGCCTTGGCCAGCTGCCTCACGCGCCAATAGAGCGCGCCAGCCACGATGAGGATGGCGGCGATCGACACCAAAAGCGCTATGTAGAGGGCCTGCACGCACACTCAGGATAGCAGTGGTAAGTAGATGAAGGTAGTTACTAAACGCCTACCGGCACCGGCTTAGTATGGGTCTCAGAGCCAGGCGAGAAACGCTCAAAGCGGCCTTGTAGCAGCGACATAAGTCCGGTGTACCAATATCCCAGCACAAACAGCAGCAGGAAAGGCACGGTGACGTAGTTCTCGTTATCAACCGCGTACCAAACCGTGAGCGCGAAGTAGCAGCCGATGCCAAGTTCGATCCAGGGAATGATGCCGAGGCGCTTACGGTACTTGCGCGCCATGGCCGCGTTTTTCTTCGCGCCAGGTTCGATGCGAAATTTCGGCGTGCGCTTAAATGACGATTGGATCCCGAAGAGCGCCTCCATCACGGCCTTGGTGTTGGTGATGGTGAGGCCGATACCAAGCGCCATGAGGAATGGCAGATATAGAAATGTCCGCAGCCAGGTCTTGGGGAAGAGTTCTTTTTGCGAGACCAAGTAAAAACTTGAAACGGAAAATGTCGATGCGAGGAAGAGCGGCAGATCGATGGTGAGCATCTGGAACCATCCGCCAAAGCTGCGGATGATCATCGCCGGCAACAGCAGGGTCGAGAGCACGATCATCAGCGGATAGCTCAAGTTCGCGGTGAGGTGATACCAGGCTTCGATCTTGACGCGCAACGGAACGTCGCTACGCATGACCTTGGGCAGGATCTTTTTGCCGACCTGAATCAAGCCTTTTGCCCAGCGGGCTTGCTGAGTCTTGAAGGCGGTCATCTCCACCGGGACTTCGGCGGGGCATTCAACGTCCTGCAGATACTTGAACTTCCACCCTTTGAGCTGCGAGCGATAGCTGAGGTCGGTGTCTTCGGTGAGCGTATCGTGCTCCCAGCCTCCGGCTTCCTCGATGGCTTTGCGTCGCCACATGCCGGCAGTGCCGTTGAAGTTGAAGAAGACGTTGCTGCGCGAGCGTCCGCCATGCTCGAGGACGAAGTGGCCGTCGAGGAGGATAGACTCGACCTCAGTCAGAAAAGAATAATTGCGATTGATGTGCGTCCAGCGCGTTTGCACCATGCCAACCTGCGGATCGGTGAAGTGATGCACCACACGAATGAGCCAATCGTCGTAGGGAACAAAATCCGCGTCGAAGATGGCGACCAGCTCGCCCGTGGCGGTCTTTAATCCCTCGTCGAGCGCGCCCGCCTTAAAACCCTTGCGATTGTCGCGATGGTGATAGCTGACCGGATTGCCCATCGCTGCATAGCGATCGACCACCGCGCTCGCGACTTGAACGGTCTCGTCGGTGGAATCGTCGAGCACCTGGATGTCGAGCTTGTCTTTGGGGTAGCGGATCTTGCAGACCGCGTCCACCAAACGGTCGATCACGAACTGCTCGTTGTAGATGGGAAGCTGTATAGTGACGTGCGGCAGATCCTCTTCTGCAAACTGCGCTGGCGGCGCGGTCACCTTATTCTTGCGATTCTTGTAGTACATCCAGACCAGTTGATAGCGGTGAATGCCGTACGATGCCAGGATCACCAGCACGATGAAGTATGGGATCAAGAGCATCAGGTCAAACCTGTCAGGATGGTAAAGGCCTTTGAAGGTCTGGTCGGTGAAGTTGCGCAGGAAACGCGCGACCGGGCCGTTATGCTGAATGAACAGCAAAAAAGTTGTGAACGCAGAGATCAAACTTGGATACTCGCTCCAAATACATGCGCCGGGAGGCGCCCAAACCATTGATTGTACCTGAATTGCACGACCTGGCCGAGTGTCGCATCGCGCCAGCTTCAGTCTTCGGTCTGATGCAAAACCTGCAGAGGTTTGGTGATCGCGTCCTTTTCTTTCACTTCAATGGTCTCGCCCATTTCCTCTATCGGTTTAAGAAAATCGGACGAGTAGATGGCGCCGCGGTCGAGCTCGTCGAATGCATAGAGCTTGTAGCTGCCGGGGCGCAGCCCGCGGAGAACGTAGTGACCCTGCTGGTTGGTGATGTCAGTGATGTAGAGCTCGTGCCGGGAGCGCAATTCCGCTTCAGGGACGCACGCCACGAAAGCACCGACTACAGGCTTCTTATTGGAATCGAGAACCACTCCGTCGATGCGTCCACCATACGGGCTGATAAGCAGCTCCAGAGTGGTGCCCGGAACGATGCTGGCGGGGGCGATCCCAGATTCAGTGACATCGCGGCCGCTTAGCAGGACCGACTTGGTGTAGTAATCCTCAAAGCCACCAGTGGCGCCAAGGTGGGGTTGCACCACGCCGCTATTCCCGCTGAACTTTGCTTTGAAGGAGCCCTCTTTGGACGTGCGGCCACTTTCGAGTTCGGCCCGTGATGCCATGGCCCCAACGTTTGCGAAGGCGTTTTCCATGTCGCTCTCTTCGTCGGCGGACTCGAAGGTCACATAAAGACGCGAGAGATCGACCGCGGCCGGCGGAGCGGGATCAACGCGAATCTTGCCGGGCACCTCAACCGTATTTTGATTCCCCAAATTCACCACCACATTCGTGACGTTTGCTCCCGCCACGTTCACTGTTTCGTGCCCCATTTTGAAGTTCTGCATACCCTGGTTGGTGGTTCCCGCGCCGGTCATCTCGGCTGAGAAGGCCACCAGTTGATATGACCCAGGAGGAACGGGCCCGATCTCGAAGGAAGGCTCTTTGGGCGAAAGCATCGCTGTTCCGGCCGGCTCGTTCCAATCTTTGCTGATCAACATGGCCATGCCATAACCGGGCTCGCGGCCCGATGAAGGAGGAATTCCCATCACTTTGCCTGAGACGACGAAGGCCTCTCCGGGTACCAGACTGAAGTTCGCGCGTTGCTCGTCGCTGGGCTTCACCTCAAGACGCGTCGCGGTGGCGGCTGTTTTTGCGTCCGGATAAAACACAGGCCAATATGCCTGTGCCGGTTTATTTGACTGCCGCTTGGTGGGCAAAGAAAAGCCCTCGGCGTTCGAGACACTTGCGCGAACGTAATAGTTCTTGGGAAGCAGATTGAAGATGCGATATTCGCCGAGGTCATTGGTTTGAGCTTGTCCTTCCGGATTCAACCTTCTCTTCCCCCCGGAGTATGCGTAGCGCATGGCTTGCAGTGTTACGTTCGCCATGGGCTCGCCATCTTCGTTCAACACGCGTCCGGTGATCGCACCGGCGGGGCGGAATTTGATTTCGACGTCCTTCAGTGCTTCGCCTGCTGCGACCGTGACGGGCAGGCCAAAGCTTTGGTTCGTCGACATCGCCTCAGCGGCGGCGAAGCCGATTTTTTCAGCACGCAAGTAATACTTGCCGGGCGGGACGTCTGAGAACAGAAAATGCCCGGTCTCGTCGCTCTCGGTTTCGAGCATGCGGTCACGATAAGCGGCAACAGCTTCCTCGGGAGAGAGGTTTGCGGAAGAATCTTCGTAGCTAGGTTCGAGCGCGATCTTCGCCTTCTTGATCGGTTGCAAATTGTCGGTGCGGACCACTGACCCCGCAATGCTGCCCGGCTTAGGTTTCGCGGGAGCTGCGGTTTGAGCGAACGATATCGAGGAGAGGAGAAGGTACAGAATGGCGCGTCGCATGCGTACCTCGCAAGGCCCACAATTCTACGCCGAATTAACGGCTGAATTAATTCAGGAAGTACTTGTAATAAAGCGTGTCGCGCTGGGCGGGGCGGAAGCCGGCGTCGCGGATGATGCGGCGCAACTCTTCTTCAGTGGTGCAATTGGTGACGCCGGCCGCACGAACTACGTTCTCTTCGAGCATGACCGAGCCGACGTCGTTCCCGCCAAAGCGCAGACCAAGCTGGCATACTTTGAGTCCTTGCGTCACCCAGCTCGACTGCACGTTCTTGATGTTATCGAGATAGAGGCGCGAGATGGCGAGCGTCTTTAGATATTCGACTGAAGTCGCTTCGTCCCAGCCGCGACCACCGAGAGCAGTGTTATGCGGCTGGAAGGTCCACGGGATGAACGCTGTGAATCCGCCGGTCTCTTCTTGAAGATCGCGCACGCGCTGAAAATGGTTGATGCGGTGCTCGTATTTCTCGCCGACGCCGAACATCATGGTGGCCGTTGTCCGCATGCCGAGCTTGTGGGCGGTGCGATGCACGTTGAGCCAATCCTCGGTGAGGCACTTGAGGCGCGCGATCTTGTAGCGGACTTCGTCGTCGAGGATTTCGGCGCCACCGCCAGGGATGGAATCGAGTCCGGAGTCGCGCAGTCGACGGATTGTGTCCTCGATGGAGATACCGTTCAGCTCGGCGAAGTGAATGATCTCGCTGGCAGAGAAGCAGTGCAGGTGCACCTGCGGGAAGCGGTCCTTCACGCCGCGCAGAAGTTTTTCGTACCAGTCGAGCTTCAGGTCAGGGTGCAGACCACCCTGCATCAGCACGCCCGTGCCTCCGACTTCGACCGTCTCGCGGACTTTCTCGTAAATCGTCTCGAAATCGTGGACGTAACCTTTGGCGCGGCCGGGCCCCTTCACCGGAGCGTAGAAGGCGCAGAAGGTGCAGTACTCGGTGCAAAAGTTGGTGTAATTAATGTTGCGGTCGATGACGTAGGTGGCCACGCCCTCGGGATGGTGACCGCGGCGAACCGCGTCCGCCTCCATGCCGATGCCGATGAGGTCGTCCGACTGGAAGAGGTCGAGGGCTTGAGCTTTGGTGAGGGACATCTCTATTTAGTGTAAGGCGGGAGATTGCAGGAGGGCAAACCTTGCACAGCCGGGGAGGGCTGTGCCACACAATCTCACAATCACCCTCCCAACCACGCCGTACGCTTAACCTCTTTAACGACGCCTACTTCCCGGGCGAGCTTGTAGAAGGCGTACAAGCCCTTGAGTTCCTCTTGGCCGAGGGCGAAATCAATGTCTTTGGTCAGGTAATCGGAGACGCGTTGCTCGGTGATTCCGGCGCGCGGTGCCCATTCGCGGGCGAGAGCCTTCACGTTCTTGAGACCATTGTCGCGCGACGTCTGGAAGATGTCGGGAAGCTGTGAGGCTAGCGGATGATCTTTCAGCGCCGCGCGGCGAACCGCCCAGAACGCGAAGACGAATGGCAGCCCGGTGCGCTTGTGCCATTCATCGCCGAGGTCGAAGACGGTGTCGTATTTTTTGGGATCGATCTTTAGTGCCGGGTCGCCGATCATCAGAGCAGCGTCGCACTTCTTTAACATCTTCTTTAGATCGGGATCGACGGGGATGAATTCCGGCTGCTCGGTGTTGGCGCGCCACCATTTTTTGAAGATGATCTTGAGGAGCGCCACCGATGTCCTCGAGGAGGTGTCGGCGGCAACGGTCTTAATCTTTTCAAGTGGCAATTTGCTGACGAGCAGAATGGAGCGCACCGGCCCTTTGGCGCCGATGGCGACATCGGGAATAACGACAAGATCGGGAATCGTTTGATAGGTTATCGCCGGGATGATGCCGATATCGGCTGTGCCAGCGCGCAGCGCTTCCGCACAAGCGGATGGAACGGTGTAGTGGATCTCAAAATCTTTGCGCAGCGGAGCCCGCCGCAGCGGGCCGGTCTCGTGGTCGAAGTCCCACATGAGGGGAGCAGTGTTGAGGAACGAGATGGCGGAGATTTTCAGGCGGGGCACGTGTAAAACCTACCACAGAGACATCCCTCGACTGCGCTCGGGACAGGCCCGACACAGAGTTGTGGTAGATTCTCACGCCTATGGAGTCGCAGGGGACATCGTCGGCGCGCGCGAGTGACCGCGCAACCAAGTGGATCGCCCTTGGGCTCACGCCTGGGCTTGGACCAACACGCTCACGACGACTGGTAGACCATTTCGAGGGAGTGGAGAATGTTTTTCGCGCGTCGCTGACGGAGTTGGAAGCCTGCGGATTGCAGGCGGTCTCGGCGCAGTCCATCGGGACGGGCAAATCCATGGAGATGGCGCAGGAAGAGATGATCCGCGCGACGTCCGCCGGCGCACACATTATTACTCTGGATGATCCTGAGTATCCGCCGACGCTAAAGCAGATCTATGACCCGCCACTCGCGCTCTACGTGCGTGGCGAAATCAGCGTGCTTTCGCAGCCGGGAATCGGGGTGGTTGGTACGCGGCACCCGACGCCCTACGGAATTGGCATGGCGGAGCGGCTGAGCATGGACCTCTCGGTTCGCGGGCTGGTGATCATCAGCGGCATGGCGCGCGGCATCGACACTTGCGCCCATCGCGGGGTGATCAACGCGAAGGGCAGGACGGTAGCCGTTTTTGGCACCGGTGTGGACGTGATCTATCCGAAGGAGAACAAGAAGCTGTCGGAGAATATTCTGGCAATGGGCGGCGCGCTGATCAGCGAATTCGCTATGGGCACGTTCGCCGCACCGCAGAACTTCCCGATACGCAACCGCATCATCAGCGGACTCTCGATCGGAGTGCTGGTCGTCGAAGCGGGCGAGTACAGCGGAACGCGCATCACCTCGCGCTGCGCGCTGGAGCAGAATCGCGAGCTTTTTGCCGTCCCCGGAAACGTTACGAACAAAACTTCGTGGACTCCTAACACGCTGATAAAGCAGGGCGCCAAGCTCACGGCGACCTGGGACGACATCTGGGAGGAACTCCCGTCAGAGATCCAGCAGAAATTGCAGCAGGAGCACGCACTTGCGACCGAAGTGCCGGTGACTGCATCTCTATTCGGGGACGCAGAGCTTCCACCCCACGAAAGAAAGATCCTTTCCATCCTGAAACAAGATGAGAGTACTCAGATCGATGAGATCGTGGAGAGGCTCGAGGGACAGATATCCTCGTCGGAAGTATTTGCGGCTCTTTTTGAGCTCGAGCTTTCAGGCAAAATCAAACAAATGCCTGGGAAAAATTTTGTGAAAAGTTTTTAGCCGATTTGGGCTTTTACGGCCAGTCGTGCTAGTTTCAGAACCTTAACGGCAGACTCACGTCCGCCGCCACGGACCAGAGGTCCGTGGTCACACAACCAGAACCTGGGAGACCCAGAACAGAATTGGCAAAGTCATTAGTCATCGTCGAATCGCCGGCGAAAGCCAAGACCATCAATAAATATCTTGGCAAGGAATACGAGGTCGAAGCGTCACTCGGCCACGTGAAAGATCTTCCGAAGAAGACGCTTGGCGTAGACATCAAAAATAATTTCGAGACCGACCTGGTGGTTATTCCGGGCAAGGAAAAGGTGTTGGCCAAATTAAAGAAAATGGCCAAGGGCGCTACCGCCATTTACCTGGCGCCTGACCCGGACCGCGAAGGCGAAGCCATCGCCGCCCACTTGGCGCAGGAACTGGGTGACGGAAACGGAGCAGGCAAGAAGAAAAAAGGTGCGACACCGATTTGGCGGGTGACCTTCAACGAGATCACGGCGAAGGCGGTGAAAGAAGCTTTTACTCACGCCCGCGACATCAATCAACCTTTAGTAGACGCGCAGCAGGCGCGTCGTGTGCTCGACCGGCTGGTGGGCTACCAGATATCGCCGCTACTTTGGGACAAAGTGCGGCGTGGCATCTCCGCCGGGCGCGTGCAAACGGTTGCGGTCCGGCTGATCGTGGAGCGCGAACGCGAGATCAAGGCGTTCGATAAGAAAGAATATTGGACCATCGACGCGCACCTTGCCGGGCCAAAGCCGCCGGCTTTCGATGCACGCTTTGTCGGCATCGGCGACGAAAAGACCGAGGTCAACAACTCCGAAGAATCGGAAAAGATCACCAAGGCGCTGGAGAATGCGGCTTGGACTGTCCGCTCGGTAGAGAAGAAGGAGCGGCGGCGGAATCCGGCAGCACCGTTCACCACGAGCAAATTCCAACAGGACGTTTCGCGCAAACTGCGTTTCACGGTGAAGCGCGCGATGGGACTGGCGCAGCGACTCTATGAAGGCGTCGAGCTGGGAACGGAAGGCCAGGTCGGCCTGATCACTTACATGCGCACCGATTCGGTCCGTGTGTCGCAGGATGCGATCGGCGAGGTGCGCGAGTACATCCAGAAAAATTACGGCACGGCACACATGCCAGAGGCGCCGAATCTCTACAAGTCGAAGAAGGAAGCCCAGACGCAGGATGCGCACGAGGCGATTCGTCCGACAGCGGTGGAGCGCGACCCAGAAACGATCCGGCACTATCTGCAGGAAGATGAATATAAGGTCTACAAGCTGATTTGGCAGCGGTTCGTTGCTTCGCAGATGACGCCGGCAGTCTTCGACCAGACTTCGGTGGATATCGAAGCCAAGAGTGACAAGTCCTACGCTTTCCGTGTGACGGGATCGGTGCTGAAGTTCGATGGCTTCCTAAAAGTTTACGAAGAATCGAAAGATTCGAAAGACGAAGAAGACGAGGCGCTGGCGCACAAGCTGCCTCCGCTCGAACAAGGCCAGTCGTTGACGATGAAGGAATTGAAGCCGGAGCAGCATTTTACCGAGCCTCCTCCACGCTACAACGAAGCGTCGCTGGTGAAAGAGCTGGAGGAGCGCGGCATCGGGCGTCCTTCGACCTACGCGGCTATCATCGGCACGATCCAGGAGCGGCAGTACGTGCAGAAGATTGGCGGCAAGTTCGTTCCGGCGGAGATCGGGATGGTGGTGACCGATCTGCTGGTGGCCAATTTCCCCGACATCTTCGAATATCAGTACACTGCGAAGCTCGAAGAAGAGCTGGACGACATCGAAGAAGGCAAAGAGAAGTGGACCGACACACTTGCCGGCTTCTACAAGAAGTTTGAGAAAGACCTCCGCTACGCCGAGAAGCACATGGAAAACGTGAAGCGGATGGAAAAGCCGACGGACGAGAAGTGTGAGCGCTGCGGCTCGCCGCTGGTGATCAAGTGGGGCAAGCACGGTTCGTTCTATGCTTGTAGCGCCTACAGTAAAGACGATCCGAATAGCTGCACCTTCACCAAAGAAAATCCTATCGATCTTCCCGATCTCGATACCGCCGATTCGCAAGACACCACGCAAGACGAATATTGCGAGAACTGCGGACGCACGATGGTGCTGAAGCGCGGCCGTTTCGGCCAGTTCATGGCGTGCACCGGATATCCGGAATGCAAGACGACGCGGCGGCTGGACCAGGCCGAAGAAAGTCCCTGACATTCCGCTGGATGAAAAATGTCCCGCAGTGCGGGCGCAACATGATCTTGCGCCACGGACGATACGGCGAGTTCACCTCCTGCAGCGGATATCCGGACTGCAAGTACATCAAGCAGAACTTCATCGGGATGAAGTGCCCGGAGTGCAAAGAAGGCGAGTTAGTCGAAAAGAAAGCCCGCAAACGGGGCACCACGTTCTACGGGTGCTCGCGATATCCAAAGTGCGAATTCACCTCGGCCAATAAGCCGATCCCGGAGAAGTGTCCGCAGTGCGGGCACGAGTATCTGGTCCTGAAGTACACCAAGGATGGCCCGGTGATCGCGTGCCCGAATAAAAAGGTTGAAGGGCGAGGAGGCGCCGAAGAAGCGGCGGAGCAAGAAGCCTGCCGCGGAAGAGAAGCCGAGCGTGAAATGCGATTACTCGCGCCCGGCGCCAGAGGAAGCGATCCCGGCCCCAAATCCAGCACACAGAGAAGCAGCAATCTGAAGGAGCATCCGATGAAGGATAAAAAAGGAAAGAAACACAAAGAAAAAAATGGCGGAGCCGACCACGGTGACGCGCAGATCGTCTTGCGGCTATTCGATTTCCGCCGCGAAGCGCAGATGCGCGAAGCTCGCAAATTCATTGTCGGCGAGTGGTGGCCTGCAAATGCAGAAGAAGCACTGAAGACGATTACCGCCTTCGGTACGCCCGAAAACCAGCATTTCCGCCAGGTCTTCAGTTATTGGGAGATGGCGGCGAGCCTGGTGCATCGCGGGGCGCTGAACGGTGACCTGTTCGACGACTGGAGCGGTGAGCTTTATTTCTGCTTTGCCAAGCTGAAGCCGTTCCTGAAAGAGATACGCGGAAAGACCGGATCGCCAAAGGCGTATGGGAACATCGAGCGCATCACCCAACGGACGCCGGAGTCGCAGGAAAAATTAAAGGCGACAGAAGTACGGATCAAGAAATTCATCGCGAATCGGGCGGCCGCCGCGAAGGCGTAGCCCGCTGGTCTGATTCATTAAGCGGGGCGGGCGTTTACGCCAGCCGTCAGCGCCCACTTTAATTATCGGCTTTAGCCGCGGAGGGGGATAAAAACCCAGCGGCTAAGCCGAAATACTTTTGAGAGTTAAATCGGCAGGTCTGAAGACCTGCCGCCCCCGTTTCATCAATCGTGCGCAGGCTTAAGCGATGTATTCCTTGATGTATTCGTCACGGGTGTGGGCAAGTTCCTGGGCGATGCCATCGAAGATCGATCTTGCCGTCGCGCAAGATCATGAAAGTAGTGTGCGCGTCGATCTTCTGGCCCGGAGCGTTCTCGACCATGCTGTTGGACTGCTGGTCGAAGTGGTGTGAGGCCATGATGAAGCCGTCCTGTAGGCGGTGGGTGACCATCAGCGCGCTGGTTTTGTAGACGTCGCGCTGCTTCACGATCAATTCGATAATTCGCGTAGATGTGATGGGGTCAAGTCCGCCGGTGGGCGAGTCGTAGAGCAGGATCTCCGGCTGGGTGACGATGGCGCGTGCAATGGCGACGCGCCGACGCATACCGCCTGATAGTTCGCTCGGCAACAAGTCGAGCGTGTGCTCCAACTCCACGAAGCGCAAGGCCTCCCGTACGCGTGCTTCTACCTCTTCCGGCGGAATATCTTTTTCCTCGATCAAACGATAAGCAACATTTTCCCGCACGTTGAGCGAATCGAATAGCGCGCTCTCCTGGAAGACCATCCCGATATTGCGACGCAATTCGAAAAGATCATCTTCCCGCATCTGGGTCACGTCGTGACCGAGAACGTAGATGCTTCCACGGTCAGGCTTCATCAGCCCCAGGGCGAGTTTGAGTATGGTGGATTTCCCGCACCAGCAACACCGAACATCACCTTGGTCTCGCCGCGCTGGAGCACGAAAGAGATGTCTTCCAGGACTGGATTGCCCTCAAATGCGATGCTTACGTTTTCAAAAGTGATGGCGAGGTGGCGGGCGAGCGTCACTGGCGGCAGGCGCCGGCGTGGTGAGTACCGGAGTTCACCGGCCAGTCCCATCAACAGGCGAGTGATGAAGAAGTCTGTGACCAGGATGAGCACCGATGCGGCGACCACGGCTTGCGTGGTCGCGCGGCCCACACCTTGCGTGCCGCCTTTGGCGGAGAGTCCGTAATAGCAGCCGATAGTCGCGATGATGAAGCCGAAGATCACAGGCTTGATCAACCCCATGATGACGTCTTCATTGCGCAGGGACTGGTAGGTCATGGTCCAGTACTGGTTGGCATCGAGGCCGATCATGAAGTATGAAACGAAGAAGCCGCCGATCAGGCCCAGCAGATCAGAGATGATGCTGAGAAAGAACATCATGAAGACCGTGCCGACCACGCGCGGCGTCACCAGCTTTTTGCCGGGATCGGTTCCGAGGGCGCGCATGGCATCGATCTGCTCGGTCACTTTCATAGAGCCGAGTTCACTGGCCATGCCGCTGGCGTTACGGCCTGCGACCATCAGTCCGGTGAGCACGGGGCCGAGTTCGCGCACCATGGAGAGCGAAACGACTTGTCCGGTCAGCGAGGAGGAGCCGAAGCGGGCGAGGGTGTCGGAGGTTTGCAGGGCGAGCACCGCGCCGGTAAAGAATCCAGTGAGCACGACGATGGGCAACGAGCCGACGCCGATGATGTCGGCCTGGTAGGTGATGTCGGCCATGTAGCGCGGCCGTTTAAAGACGTTGCGGATAGATGCGCCGGCGAGCTCCGCCCAGTCCTGTACAGCCAGGACGCTTTCCTTGACGTAATCGACCGGCGAGATCAGTTCCATGGGCGTGGGTTTGAACGTGCGAGTTTAGCAGAAGGCCTGCAGCAGCGATAGTGCGGATTAGTTGGTCTTGAGCTTGCGCGGAATCTCGATATTCAGGCGCTTGATCTTCTGGTTCAGGGTGGAAAGCGGGATATGGAACTGCGCTGGCGGCGTCGGTCTGGTTCCAAGCGCATTTTTCCAGCATGTCGACGATCACGCGCCGCTCGCATTCTTCGATGATCTCAAAGAGAGTGGCGTCGGGACGGCTTCTGGATGTAGCGCGCAGCGGGGTTCATGCCGGTAATAGAGTCGGGCAGCAATTCCGGTGTGAGCACGTTGCTGGAAGAGAGCACGACAGCGCGCTCGATAGCGTTCTCCAATTCGCGCACGTTGCCGGGCCAGGCGTAATCCATGAGAGCGCGCAGTGCAGCCGGGGCGACTTGCAGGTGCGGCTTGGAATTTTCAGCGGCGAATTTCTTAACAAAGTGCTCAACCAGGGCCGGCACATCTTCGCGGCGGGTACGCAGCGGCGGCAGATCGAAGGTGATCACGTTAAGGCGGTAGAAAAGATCTTCGCGGAAGCGGCCGTCTTTCACCGCTTGCTTCAGGTCGACGTTGGTCGCGGCGAGGATGCGCACATCGACCTGGATCTCCTGAATACCGCCGAGGTGCATGAATTTTCGGTCCTGCAGCACGCGCAGGATCTTGGCCTGCGTCTCCATGCTCATGGTGCCGATCTCGTCGAGGAAGATGGTGCCGCGATCGGCGACTTCGAAAAGGCCGCGTTTCGATGCGACGGCCGAGGTGAATGCGCCCTTCACGTGGCCGAAGAGGGTGGATTCGAGAAAGGTCGGTCGGCATAGAGCCGGTATTCACGGGAACAAAAGGACGGTCTTTGCGCGGCGAATGCATATGCAGCGCTTTCGCGATCAGCTCCTTGCCGGTTCCGCTTTCGCCCTGGATCAGAATGGTGGAGCGGCTGGGCGCGACCTGTTGCACCAGATCGAAAATGCGCAGCATGGGCTCGCTCTTGCCGACGATGTTCTCGAAGTTGTAGCGCTGCTTTAGGGCGCGTTTGAGCTGGATGTTCTCTTCTTCAGCGCGGCGGCGCGCGACGGCGGCGCGAATGTCGGCGAGAAGTTTTTCGTTGTCCCATGGCTTCTGGACGAAGTTGACGGCGCCGCCCTGCATGGCTCGCACGGCGTTTTCCACGGTGCCATAGGCAGTGATCATGATGACGGCGAGGTTGGGGTCGCGATCGCGGATCTCGGTAAGGATCTCTAGGCCGTTGCGGTCAGGGAGAGCGAAATCGAGCAGGATGAGGTCATACGGCCGCTCGGCGATGCGCGCGAGGCCGTCTTCGCCGGTCTCGGCAGTGGTGATGCGATAGCCCTCGAGTTCTAGCAATGTCTCGAGCGATTCGCGGATCGCGGCTTCATCGTCAATGATCAGGATGGACCCGAGTGAACTGGCGGGCAGCGCGTCCCGCCGCATCGTGCTTGGGAACGAGTTGTTCGCTGACGGCGTTATGCATTGACGGTCTTCCTTGCTGAAGCTGGTATCACCGGGAAATCCAGATGGAACTGGGTGCCGTGCTCCCGGCTGGCTCTCAACGCGGATCTTTCCGGCGTGCTCCTGAATGATGCCGTAGGTGACCGAAAGTCCAAGACCGGTACCACGGCGTTCGCCGGAACCGTTCGAAGTCTTGGTGGTGAAGAACGGATCGTAGATGCGCGCGATGTGCTCCGGCGCGATGCCGCTTCCACTATCAGCGACGGAACGTGGACGCCGGTCCCATTGATCGGTGTGCTCACCTTCAAGGTGCCGCCATCGGGCATGGCGTCTTTCGCGTTCAGGAAAAGGTTGAGGAAGACCTGCTGCAATTTTCCGGAGTGCCTTGGATGGGCGGCAGATCGGCGGCGAGATCGTCTTGTACTTTGACACGGCCGGTCTTGAACTGGTGCTCGAGCAGCGCCAGAGTATCGACAATGATCTTGTTGATGTCGATCTGCGCGAACTCGGTACCGCTGGTGCGCGAGAAGTTCAGCAGGTTGTTGACGATCTCCGACGCGCGGAAAGTCTGGCGCGTGATCTTTTCGAGCAGCGCGGATTTTTTCTCGTCTCCGCTGACCTGCTTGGCAAGCATCTGCGCGTAGGACGAGATGACGGCGAGCGGGGTATTGACTTCGTGCGCGACACCGGCAGCAAGCAAGCCGATGGACGACATTTTTTCAGCTTGCGAGAGCTGCGATTCCAAGCCGATGCGCTCGGTGATGTCGTCAATGATGATGATGCGGCCGATGACGTTGAAGCGTTTGGTCACCAGCGGCGCGATAGCAACGTTGGCAATGCGCGTGTCGCCGGCGTGGGTCCCCAGCGCGGAACTTATAAAGGTTGTGGATGCCGGCATTCTGGCGCACGCGGTAGAACTCTTCCACGAAGCTGGTGGAGAAGATTTCACTGATCGGTTTGCCGATAGCTTCCGAGCGCGGCAGCGCGTACATCACTTCCATCTGCGAGTTCCACGACTCGATGCGGTCGGCAAGGTCGACAGCCAGCACGCCGACACTGATCGACTCAACGATGTTCTCGTTAAAGTCTTTGAGGCGCTCGTATTCGGCGACTTTTTGTTCGAGCGACGCGTACAGCCGCGCGTTCTGGATGGCAATCCCGAGATATCCGGCCAGCGTTTCCAGTAACTGCACGTCTTCACTGGAGAGGAAATCGCCTTCCATCGTCTTGCCGAGGCCGAGCACTGCGACGACGCGCTTCTGCACCGTGCATGGAATGTAGTAGTTCAGGTCGAGGCGACGGATGGTCTCCTGCGCGCTCGAGTTTCGCGCACAGCTTGACGAGTGTTGTCGAAGAAAAGGTGGCCTTCGGCGAGTTCAGGTCGCTCGGCGGTCAGGAAGCTGAGATCCAGCTGCGTCTGCCCAGGTAATGCCGTATGACTTGGCCATGATGGAACTGCGCCGGAGTCGTCCGACGCCGCGGTAAAGATGGCAAGGCGCGCGACGAACAGAGTCTGCGAGAGGCGCTCGACAACCAGGTCGAACATCTTGTTCAGGTCGGTCTCGGAATTCAGATCGCGGCCAAAGTCAACGAGCGTGCGGCGATAGTCGTAACGCTTGCGATAGAAGAATTTGTCGAGATGCTGTTGGATCCAGTTCTTTACCGGATCGAACAGCAGCGCGGTGATCGGTGATGGCGACGATCAATCCTGCTGGGCCGGTGTTGGGCACAGTCTTCTGCACAGCGGCGCCAACGAGCGCGACCGTCCCGAAATACATGCCGACGATGGAAGCGGTGGCGATGGTGTAAGCCATGCCACGCTTGAAGATGAGGTCGACGTCCATCAGCCGGTAGCGCACGATGGCGTAGCCGAAGGTGAGCGGCAGGAAGATCAGCGAGAGCACCGAGATCTTCATCCCGGTAGTGGGCGCGATACCCTGCAAATAGGGGATGACATAAAAAAGAGTGAACGGCGCGATGGCCATGATGGTGCCGCGCGTCACCCATTTCATCTGCTGACGCAGGATCGGCGCGTCGGCGTTGCGATAGCTGTGCCACAACACCACGGCAGCGAAGATGAAGCCGGAAGCCAGGTACGACATCTGGATGCGGTCCAGGTTCCAGCGCAACGTCTCGCTGGGCGTAGCGAAGCGCATGATGATCACGTGCAGCGCAAGCAACACCAGACCGGGTAGGTAGATCAGGTACGCGGTCCAGGGATGGCGGCGCAGGAATCCTTTCTTTTCCGGGAAGGTCAGCGCGAAGTGCAGGAAGAGCGCCGGCTGCAAGAGCCACGCGACAACATTGGACCAGTAAATGATCTCGTCAAACTGGTTCAGCTTGCCGGTGTACTTGAAGGCATAAAAGACGAACGAGACTAGGCAGAAAATATAAAAGTGCAGCGACTTGGGCGCAGTCCAGCGTCTGAGAAGTATGAAGAGACCGATAGCGAGGTAGACCAGGGCGATCAGCCGCAGGCCAAGATTGATGGACCGGTCGGCGGGGACCAGGATCACCGGTGCATCCAGGGTCACGCCCTTGCGAACCAGGGTGTACGTGACCTTGTTGTAGGCACCGGCGTTGAACTGAGCTTGAGTGAGCCGCGCAAAGCTGGAGGCGGGCGCACCGTTGACCGCCACCAGTCGATCACCATTGCGTACGCCGGCGTTATCGCCTGGACCGCTGGCGGCTACTCGTTGGGCTTTGAGCCAGGTGCCATGGGAATCGATTTGCTCCATCCACCACACGCCGTCATAGGGGGCATGGAATTTTGGTTCAGCGACGAAGACGTTGAAGCCGGCAAAGATGACCGCCGCTAGCGTGAGAAGCCCGAGGAAGATGGCGTAGCGGTATTGAAATTCTTTGCCCATGGGCGCGCGTCCGCGTGAGTCGGCAATTCTTTGGACGGACAATTCCGACTTTGGAGTGAGCACGTCTTTTGCCACGTCTTCCACCATTCGTAGGCTCGTAACTGCATATTCTACTGCTACTTAGGCAGAAGTTTCGCATAAAACTGAAGAAGCTGCTACGGAAATCAGTAGGCACCTGTGAAATCTTGAATTTAGCGAAACTGAGGTCCTTCAGAAGGAGCCGTCTAAGTGGTTCCTTTTCAGTAATTGAAATCATTTGAACGCTATTCCAGAACTGCTACACTCAGCATCCCCCGACCAGGTTTTTGTGGAAATGAAGCCAAAAAAGGCAGCCGTTGTCGTCGCCATCAGCATGTTGGCGCTGCACGTTTGCGTTCTGGCTTTCGTGCGCAATGAATACCTGAGAGTTCTCGGCTCTAACCTCCTACAGATCATCAGCGGTTGGATGGCATGCGCCTTTGCTCTATGGGTAGCTGCTCGCTCCCGGGGCGCGCTGCGTACCTTTTGGGCGCTGGTAGGCTCCAGTTTCTTCATGTGGGGGCTGGGGCAGACTGGCTGGACCTACTTCGAGTCTGTGATCGGCCCGCGACAGGCGCAAGACGCACCCACGGATCTCTTCTTTTTCTTTTCGTTCACGCCCATGTTGCTGGCGTTGCTGCTACGCAAAGAACTACACGGCAGTGGGCGGGACTGGGCCCGGGTGCTCGATGCTGCGCAAGTTGCAATCCTCGCCGTTGCCGGCTATCTGTTCTTTTTTGTGCTACCGGCCGAGACCAAGACCTCGCAAGAATTCACCGACCGCTTACTGACGTTCGTCTTCACATCCAGGAACGTATTCATTGGAGCCTTGTTCCTGCTGCGCAGCGCGCTTGCGCCTAACCGCAACGGGGGCAGGCTGTATGGATGGCTGGCACTGTTCTGGATCTTCTACACCAGCATGACCGGCTTCTTCACCAATTATGCGCGGCTGCATTTTGGTGCCATCACCGGCCAGTGGTGGGATTTGGGGTGGACGACGCCGTTCCTGCTGGCGGTGGTGATCGCGGGCAACTGGGAAGAGGTGCCAGGTCCATCCGCCTTCGAAGAGCCCTCGACCCGGGGACTGCGCGTGATGGCCAGCGCCTACTTTCTGCCGACCGTTGTTCCTCTGGCGATCGTGCTGATGGCGGGACGCGTGACGGCTCGCCATTTCTACATCGCCTACGGCGCCATTCTCACCTCCTTTATCTGCTACAGCGTGCGACTGGCGGTGACGCAGCACCGGCTCTCGATCTCGGCAGAGGCGGTGGACCTGGCCGAAGCGCGTTTTCGATCGCTGTTCGCGCAGAACCCGCAGCCAGTGTGGGTGTTCGATCTGGAAAGCTTGAGAATCCTCGAAGTGAATGCTGCCGCCGAACGTGAATACGATTACTCGCGTCAAGAATTCCTTGAGATGCGAGTCTCTGACCTGCGGGTTCCAGAGGAAATGCCGGAGCTGATGGAATTCATCCGGACGGGAACTGCCGGCGGGTACTTTCGCGCGCATCATCGCAGGAAGGATGGAACGCCGCTGACGGTGCAAGTGTCCGCGCAAGCGGTGGAGTACGCCGGACGGAAGGCGGAGATCCAGATCGTGCAGAACATCAGCGAGAGGCTGGCGCTGGAGGAGCGGTTGCGACAATCGCAAAAGATGGAGGCGGTGGGCACGCTGGCGGGCGGGATAGCGCACGACTTCAACAACTTGCTCACCGTGATAACCGGCTTCAGTCGACTGCTCACGGAGCGCTTTGCGACCGACGACCAAGCCAAACTGCAGTTGCAGCAGATCCATTCAGCCGCAGACCGTGCTGCCGAACTCACACGCAAGTTGCTCGCCTTCAGCCGCAGGCAGGTGCTGCAGCCCACGCGGCTCGATCTGAATGAAGTGATCAAGAAGGTGGCAAAAGATCTTGTTCTGTGGCTGAGCCCGAAGATCGAAGTGCGGACGCAGCTTGCTCCTTACGACGTCTTTGTTCGGGTCGACCCCGGCCAGATCGAGCGAGTGATCATGAATCTAGCCGAGAATGCTGCCGATGCGATGCCGCAGGGCGGTGTCCTGCACATCGAGACAGTTGCGGTACGACTCGACGCGGAGCAAGCCCAATCTCTCGATGTGAAACCCGCAGCGTATGCGACAGTTTGCGTGAGCGACACCGGAGTGGGCATGTCGAAGGAGACGCAAGCGCACATTTTCGAGCCATTCTTTTCGACCAAGACAGAGAAAGGGAACGGGCTGGGCCTTTCGACCGTATACGGGATCATGCGACAGAGCGAAGGAGCGGTGGAAGCCGAAAGCCACCCCGGAAAGGGAAGCAAGTTCCGGGTCTACCTGCCATTGCTCGAGGCGCCGGCTGATGTTGCCACGCCGGGACTTTCGATGGCGGGCGGCGGCAACGAAACCATTTTGCTGGTCGAGGATGACGCTGACTTGCGCGATCTTTCACGCCGGGTCCTCACCATGAACGGATATCGGGTGCTTGCCGCTTCCCACGGACGCGATGCCTTGCGAGTGGCCGCCGAGCATGCAGATGGCATCTCGCTGATGGTCACGGACGTGATCATGCCGGGCATGAGCGGCCGCGAACTGGCCGACCGGCTTCATTCCGTGCGACCGGAGATGAAAGTATTGTTCGTCTCCGGCTACACCGACAACATCATCGAAGAGCGCGGCATGCTGACGCCGGGAACGTCGTTCCTGCAGAAGCCATTCTCACCGCGACACCTTGCTGCGAAGGTGCGAGAAGTCATGGATGCAGCGGTAAAGAGCCCGCGCGAAAAGTGACCTCGGCAGTGTCCTGTAAAATCCGAGCCGTGACCAGCCTCCCGGAAATTCAAGCTCTCGAACAGAAATATCTGCTGCAGACCTATGCCCGCTATTCGCTGGTGATCGCGCGCGGCAAAGGTGTTTACGTCTACGACACCGAGGGCAACAAGTATCTCGACCTGGTGGGCGGACTTGGTGTGAACACGCTGGGCCACGCCCATCCGCGAATCGTAAAGACCATTCGCGAGCAGGCAGCGAAGGCGATCCACACCTCTAATCTTTATTACAACGAATATCAAGGACGGCTGGCAGAGCGTCTGTGCAAGCTCTCAGGTCTGGATCGCGCGTTTTTTTCAAATAGCGGCACTGAGGCAATGGAAGGCGCGCTCAAGTTGGCTCGCGCCTCGGGGCACAAGTCGGCGGGTGACGCGAAGTGCAAAGTGGTTGCGCTTGCGGGGTCGTTTCACGGGCGGACTTTCGGCGCGCTTTCAGTGACGGGACAAGAAAAATACCGCGCCGGCTTCGAGCCGATGCTGGGCGGAGTCGAGTTTGTGTCGCTGAACGATGTGGCGGGAATGAAAGCCGCGGTTGATGACGATACTTGCGCCATTGTTTTCGAGCCTATCCAGGGCGAAGGTGGCGTCCGCGAGTGCTCGCCGGAATTTCTTCACGCAGCGCGCGAGGCGGCTGACCGGCACAACGCTGCGCTGATCTTCGACGAGATCCAATGCGGACTCGGCCGCACCGGAATGCTGTTCGCATTCCAACATCTGGGTGGTGTTACCCCCGATATCGTCGCCATCGCCAAGCCGCTGGCGGCGGGGATCCCGCTGGGAGCTTTTCTGGCACGAGAGAAGTTCGCATCGGCCTTGAGCGTCGGGAAGCACGGGACGACCTTCGGCGGTGGCCCGTTCGCCTGCCGCGTAGCGCTCGAATATCTTTCGATCCTCGAAGATGAAAACCTGCTGAAGCAGGTGCGGCGGGTAGGAGACTATTTGCACGCCCAATTGAAAGCCGTCGCAGCGAAGTCGAAGATCGCTCGCGAGGTGCGGGGCGTGGGTATGATGCAGGCTTTAGAGCTTACTATTCCCGCGAGACCGATCGTGGAACGCGCGATGGCAGAAGGAGTCCTGCTGAATTCAACGCAGGAGACAGTGCTGCGCTTCCTGCCGCCATTCTTGCTTGAAGAGAAGCACGTGGACAAAGGAATCAGAGTGTTAAGAAAGCTGCTGAGGGAAGCGGCAAAAAATTAGGGAGCCGGATATTTCCCGACTCCCGTTTCAGAAGCGACAGAGGCGATGTCAGTCAATGAGACGATATTCCGCCTAGTTTGGTTGCTTTCTAAGGTAGAGAACAATGGCGCTAGCGAAAGCCGGAAGACCGAATCAGGAACTCGAGCGCTGGTGCACTGTCGGAGGACACACCTTCCGCTACCTGGTCACAGGGTCGGGGCCGCCGGTCATCCTGCTGCATGGGCTGCTCGGCTTCTCCTTCTCGTGGCGACGGAACTTGGAAGCGCTGAGTGAATGCGGCACGCTGTATGTCGTGGATGCGCTTGGAGCCGGGTACTCTGATCACCCTTGTCCGCTGGATTGCGGACTCGAGGCACAGGCTGAACGGATACTCGGCCTGATGGACGCACTTGGCATCGAGTCCGCCGCCCTCGCCGGGAACTCCCATGGCGGCGCCGTGGCCATGACGATGGCGGGACTCTCAGCCGAGCGCGGACAGCCTCGCGTAACCCGCCTGCTTTTGGCCGACCCGGTACATCCCTGGGCTGAATACCATTTCCTGCAAAGAATGTTGATCGACTTTCCACCGGTGCTTGGACTTTTTGGTCCGTTGCTTCTCCGATCGAAGCTCTTGCAGATATTGTTCCTGCGTCGGCTCTATGGCGATCCGCGGCGTGTTACCGATGAAACCATCGAAGGCTACACCGCCGCGCTGCACCAGGCGCGAACACTGGAATACGGCATGGGCGTGGTAAAAGATTGGCGCCACGACCTGAAGCGGCTGGAGGAGCTGGCACCCTATCTTGCTGACATTCCCACAATGTTGTTCTGGGGAACAGAAGATCACGCGGTAAAGGTCGAGTCAGCGGCAAGATTGGCACGGGTTTTCAAACAGTGTGAATTCATTCCACTGCCCGGCATCGGACACATGCCGATGGAGGAAGCTCCGCAATTGTTCAATCCTCCAGCAAAAAGATTTCTGTTGAATGCATGTTCCGGTGGACACTGCTAGCCGCGTATGGCAGAAAATCTCTTCGAGGTTCTGCGCCAGTTCTTTGATCAATACGGATACTGGACGATTGCCGTCGCTCTGCTGCTGGAAAATGCGGGCGTCCCTGTGCCGGGCGAGACCGTGCTGCTATTTGCCAGTTTTCTGGCGTACTCGGAAAAGAGCCTGAGCCTGCCCTACATCATCGTGATCGGCATCGTGGCCTGCACGATGGGCGATAATCTTGGCTACGTTGATCGGAAAGCGTGGCGGGCGGCGGCTTTTGGAGCGTTACCCGCGGTTCTTTCACATACGTCCCGCCACCATCGCAAAAGGCGAGAGGCTGTTCGGAAAGTATGGCTCCGTCACCATACTCTTCGCGCGTTTTATCTTTGGTCTGAGGATCGTGGCGGGGCCACTGGCCGGCGTGCTGCAGATGCGGTGGAAGACGTTCGCGATCTTCAACTTGTTAGGCGCCATCATTTGGGTGACCGTGATCTCGTGCATCGGATATTTTGTCGGGACGGAATGGACGCAACTGTTGCGCGTGATGAAGCATGTAAATGCCGGCGTGCTAGTTCTTGCCGCCTTCGGCAGTGATCGTTTTCTGGTGGAGGCGCAGATTTAGCCGGAACAACCCCGAAGGCAGATGATGATGTTGAAGAAGATCCAACTCGCAGTCTCGAAGCTTGACCGCGGCGCATGGGTGCGCTTTTTCGTCTCACTTTTCGGATTAGCGTTCGCCTTTCTCGCGGCTGTCTACTCCACTGTATTTCGCGAGTCGGGAAACCTGATCGGAACGGCGATCGCGGCATCGGTCGCATTACTGTTGGCCGGCGTCGTCGGGGTCCTGACTGTTCCGTATCTTGCCAAGCGAGTAGCGTTCCGGCGCGTGCGCGATGCATTCGATTACGAAGCGACACGCGAAGGTGCGGCCTACATCGTGCTCATCATCATCCTGGGCATCGCGGCGCTTAACACCAACAACAATCTACTGTTCATCATTGTTTCGTCGATGCTGGCCGCGATCGGCGTCTCGGGCGTGAGTTCGTGGATGGATGATGCGAGAGTGGAACTCGAGATCTCGCTGCCGCAGCACGTTTTTGCGCAACGCAGCGTGGTGGGCAGGGTGACGCTGCGCAATCCCACGCTGGACACCTTCGTTTTCCTGCGCGTGGTCCCGACCCGAAGAAAGTGAAGCACGAAGGAAGCATGCGCTGGCGAAAAGTCGGTGTTCAGGTTTCCGTTCAAGCGCCCCCCCAGCCAGCAGTGGTTGCGGATCCCCGATCTCTCATTGCGGCGTGTGCCGCCACCGCCGCAAACGCCGCGGATCTTCACCGGGTCGATCTATTTTCCATTCATCGCCGCCCGTTCATCGTCGTCGGCTGATCTGGAGCTAAAGTTTCCGAAGCGCGGGCGCCACGTGCAAGAGGGACTCGGCATCTCAACGCGCTTCCCGTTTTCGTTTTTGACCAAGACCCGACGCGTGGCACTGCAACGCGAGCTGGTGGTGTATCCATCGGTGGACCCGACGGAAGATTTTTTTGACGTGCTGCCGTTGATCGCCGGCGAGTTTGAGGCTTTCGTGCGCGGGCGCGGTTATGACCTTTATCGCATCCGCGAATATTTGCCGGAAGACTCCGCACGCAATGTGGACTGGAAGGCGACGGCAAAGACGGGAGCGCTCAAGGTCCGCGAGTTCACCCGCGAGGACGAGAGCAAATTGCGCATCATCTTCGATAACCCGGCACAGGGAACCGTCTCAGAGAAGGCGTACGAGAGCGGTGTGCAAATGGCAGCATCGCTGGCCTGGCATTTCTCACAGCAGGATGCCGAGCTGAATTTCTTGGGCACGGGATGGATCCGCGCGACGATGTCTATGATTTCCTCGCTTACCTTGCGCTGGTCGCGCCGGAGAAAACGCCAAAGGACTTTCTGCATCAGCTTCCCGCATCTGACGCCTACAACATCATCTCTGACGGCGCAGCCCGCGCGGAAGCCTGCCGACCGAGCTGTGGGCGAAGTCGTATTTTCTCTTCATCGCCGAATCGTAAGCCGCAAGGGCGCACGTTTTCGGTGCTAGAATCGCACCCATCCTGCCCCTATGCGCTTCTTCTGGTTCCTCCGAAAACTGAAAAGGATCGTGGGCGCCGATGCGGTGCTTGACCGCGCGGAGGACCGCAGCGTCTACGAATACGACGGCGGATTCAGCCGTGGGCTGCCCTGCGCAGTCGCATTTCCCAAAAGCACCGAGGAAGTAGCGCGGATCGTTGGCCTTTGCCGCGATGCGAATGTATCCATCGTGCCGCGTGGCGCGGGAACGGGGCTGAGCGGTGGCGCGATCTCGCGCACCGGAAGTTTGGTGCTTGGATTTTCGCGAATGAACCACATCTTGGAAGTTGATGTGGCGAATCAGCGCGCGGTAGTGCAGCCGGGAGTCGTGAATCTCGATCTCTCCAATGCGGTGGCTCAGCACGGACTGTACTTTGCACCCGACCCTTCGAGCCAGAAGTCCTGCACCATCGGGGGGAACGTCGCCGAAAATTCCGGCGGCCCACACACTCTGGCGAATGGCGTGACTGTGAATCACGTGACAGGCATTGAGGCCGTGCTTCCCGACGGACGCGTGGTCGAGCTTGGCGGAAAGAATTTCGCGGGCTGCGGATACGATCTTGCCGGATTCTTCGTTGGCTCGGAGGGAACGCTAGGCATCGCAACCAAGATCACGGTTCGGTTGAGCAAATTGCCGGAGCACGTGGCCACGCTGCTCGCCATCTTCAACTCGGTGGACGATGCCGCGAACGCGGTGGTTGCGATCACCGCGGAAGGCATCACGCCGGCAGCGCTGGAGATGCTCGACGGGTGGACGCTGCGCGTGGTGGAAGAAGCGACGCATGCAGGGTATCCGAAAGATTCCGGCGCGGTGCTGCTGATCGAGATCGAGGGATTGCGTGAGCAGGTTGAAGAGCAAGCCGCCGCAACCATCTCAATCTGCACGCGCGTGAATGCCCGCGAAGTGCGACGCGCCAAAGACGAGCGCGAGCGCAACCTGCTGTGGGCGGGACGCAAAAACGCATTCGGAGCGATCGGGCGCATTTCGCCTTCTTACTACGTGCAGGACGGCGTGATCCCGCGGACAAAGATCCCGCAGACTCTGCGGCACATCGCCGCAAGTCGCAGAAAAATACGCGCTGACTATTGGGAACATCTTCCATGCAGGCGATGGAAACCTTCATCCGCTGATCCTGTTCGATCCGCGCGACGAGGAACAAACGCGCCGCACACTCTCCGCAGGCAAAGAGATCCTGGAGTACTGCGTCGGACTCGGCGGCTCCATCACCGGCGAACACGGCGTTGGCATGGAGAAGAATGAGCAGATGCCGATGCAATTCTCAGCTGATGACCTTGAAGTGATGGAGCGGCTGCGCAACGCCTTCAATCCAGATGGAGTACTGAACCCGCAGAAGATCTTGCCCTCGCCGCGAGGCTGCAAAGAAGTACTCACGCCGAAATTTCCCGGAGTGATCGAAGGTGCGCGAGTATGAGCGCAACCGTTTCGATCTCGATGCGCGAGGAATTGGCGGCCGTGGTAGGCAGTGCCAACGCCAGCGATCGCGAACTGGATCTGGAGGGCTGCACCGCGGATGACGTGTCCCCCGCGCTGGTCGTGAGTCCTGCGACATCGGCGGAAGCTGCGGCCGTCGTGAGGTATGCCGCCGAGCATGATTGGACAGTGCTGCCCGCGGGCGGAGTCTCTCGACAACTCGGGGGAAACATTCCTGAACGCAGCGACATCGTTCTGAAAATGTCGCGCATGGATTCGGTGCTGCACTACGATGCCGGTGATCTGACCATCGGAGTGGAAGCCGGTCTGAAGTTGGCTGAGCTGCAGAAAACGCTTGCTCAACATGATCAGTTTCTGCCCATCCATTCGACGAATCCGGAGCAGACAGTTGGTGGCTTGCTGGCGAGTGGATTGCAAGGTCCCATGCATCATTGGGCGGCGGTGCGCGACTTTTGCATCGGTATCAACTTCATGACCGGCGATGGCAAGCAGGCCAAAGGCGGCGGACGGGTGGTTAAGAACGTTGCGGGATACGACCTGATGAAGCTGCTGATCGGAAGCTACGGCAGTTTGGGCGTGATCACCTCCGCGAACTTGCGGGTATATCCCCGGCCCAGGCAGACGCGGACGTTCGTCCTGCAATTCGGCAGCAGCGAGGAAGTAGTGGCCATGCGCGACCGCGTCGTGCGCTCGCCACTCGCGCCGCTTTGTCTTGAGATCGCATCGCCGCGTGCATTGGAATATTTGAATCCATCGGCCATCGCTATGCGCGATCCCGATCATTACTCGCCTTCCTCTCCTGTGCAGCCGGAGACGCAGTGGCAGATCGTGCTGCAAGCGGCAGGAAGTGATGCCGTCCTCGCGCGCTACAGCAAAGAATTAGGTTCCGCAGTGACGCGTACGCTTGATGGCGATGCAGAATCGAAGTTGTGGGAATGCTTTGCCGGATTCGGTGAGCGTGTGTTAGCCCGCTATCGCAACTCGATGCTGCTGCAAGTTTCGACGAGTCTCAGCGACACGGCCGCCACCATGGCGGCCATCGAGTCCGCCGCACTGGACAATAACTTGCTTCCTGCTTTCGTCGGACGCGCGGGTTTGGCTTTGCTTTCGGTCGCGATGGTGCCGCTCTCGGTCGATCCGCCGTCAGCGATGCAGTATGCCAACGCCGCATCCTCGTTGCGCGCCGCAATGCCGACTGGAAGCTCGGCGATCGTGTTGCGGTGCCCAACCGAGGCCAAGCGACACTTCGATGTGTGGGGGTCGGCTTCGTCCGATATTGCCTGCATGCGCGCGGTGAGGCGAGCCATGGATCCAAAAAACATTTTGAGCCGGGGAAGGTTTTTGGTGTGAGCGGCCCTTCCGCATCGTCGTCAGTCGCAACGGACCGTCCCGGGTGGGAGCTGTACTCGACCTGCATCCACTGCGGGCTGTGTCTCAACTCATGTCCAACCTATCGCGTGCTGGGTACGGAGATGGATTCGCCGCGTGGGCGCATCTATCAGGTCGCGCAGGTGGACCAGGGCAAGTTGCCTGTGGCGGAGTCGTTCGTCACCCACATCGACCGCTGTCTCGATTGCCGCGCGTGCGAGTCAGCATGCCCGAGCGGCGTGGAGTACGGACGCATCGTCGAGCGTGCTCGTGCGCTGATCGAGAAGGAAGCGCCCCGTCCGTGGCTGCAGCGTGCGGTGCGCGAATATGTCTTCACTCGCGTGCTCAGCGACTATCTGCTGCTCGCGCGCTGGGCGCGATTGCTGCGTTTCTATCAACGCTCAGGGATGCAATGGCTTGTCCGCGCGAGTGGGATGTTGAAACTGTTTGGACTCGCAAAGATCGAAAGCCTCTCGCCCGTGATCGATACGCAATTCTATTTTGACGAGATGGGGATCATGTATCCGGCACAGGGCGCGCGGCGCGGGTCGGTCGCGTTCCTGGCGGGCTGCATCGCCAGCGTAAGTTTTGCGGAGTTGAATTGCGCCACCGTGCGGGTGCTGCAGGCCAACGGGGTGGAAGTCTGGGTCCCTAAGAGCCAGGGGTGCTGCGGTGCATTGCAGGCGCACGCCGGATTTCGCGATGAGGCGCGGCGATTGGCGCGGCTCAATATCAAAGCCATGCTCGATGACCGCTTCGATGCCATCGTCACCAACGCCGCGGGGTGCGGCTCGACGATGAAGGAGTACGGCGATCTGCTGGCGAGTGATTCGGCTTACTCTGCCAAAGCCAAAGACTTTGCTTCCAAGGTGCGGGACGTGACCGAGTATCTGGTTGCGCTTGGACCCAGGGAGCCACATCACAAACACGAAGGCAAAGTCACCTATCAGGACCCGTGTCACTTGGCGCATGGTCAGAAAGTCCGCTCTGCACCGCGAGAGTTACTGCGCATGATCGGGGCAGAACTGGTTGAGATGCCGCACTCCGACCAATGCTGCGGCAGCGCTGGTAGCTACAACGTAACGCAAAACGAGCTCTCGATGAAGATTTTGGAGCAGAAGATGAATGACGTGGCGGCGACGGCCGTCGGGGTTGTAGCCACGGCCAACGTGGGATGCATGTTGCAGTTGCGCGCCGGGATCGAGCAGCGTGGCCTTAAGATGGATATAAAGCACGTGATGGAACTGCTGGACGAGTGCTACTGAGCTACTTCTTCTCCCCCAGGATCTCTTCCTCTTCTTTACCTTGCTGGCTCAGCTGCACGATCACGTTGTAATCCTCGAGGGTAGAAATGTCGCCGGAGACTTTGTGCGTGCTCACGATCTCGCGGAGCAGGCGGCGCATGATCTTGCCGCTGCGCGTCTTGGGGAGAGCGCCTACAAACATAACTTTCTCGGGACGCGCGAGCGAGCCGATCTCTTTCGCCACCCATTCGCGCAGGTCCTCGGCTAATTCGTCAGAGGGTTTCACGTGTGACTTCAAAGTGACGAAGCAGTAGATACCTTCGCCCTTGATCTCGTGCGGAGCAGCGACGACGGCAGCCTCGGCAACCTCTTTGTGGGCAACCAGCACTGATTCGATTTCGACCCCGCTGAGGCGATGTCCGCTGACTTTGATGACATCGTCGTTGCGGCCGAGCACCCAGAGATAGCCGTCGTCGTCGCGGATGGCGGTATCACCGGTGAAATAGATTCCGGGAAAGCGCGACCAGTAAGTTTCCTTGAAGCGCTCGGCGTCGCCGTGAATGGTGCGGGCCATCGAAGGCCAGGGCTGCTTGATGACGAGAAATCCCTTGCCCGATCTCACCGAGTTCCCCTTTTCGTCGAAGATATCGGTGGCGACGCCGGGCAGCGGCTTGGTTGCGGAGCCTGGCTTGGTCGGCGTGGCCCCGGGAATCGGCGAGATCATCGTCGAGCCAGTCTCTGTCTGCCACCAGGTATCGATGATGGGGCAGCGCTCCTTCCCGATCACGCGGTGATACCACATCCATGCCGCGGGATTGATCGGCTCACCGACCGAACCAAGCAAGCGAATCGAGGAGAGGTCGCGACCGTTGGGCCACTGATCGCCTTGCTTGATGAAGGCGCGAATCGCGGTGGGCGATGTGTGGAAGATGCTGACGCGGTATTTTTCGACCAGACGCCAGAAGCGATCGGGCTTGGGCCAATCGGGCGCGCCTTCGTACATGACCACTGTTGCGCCGGCGGCAAGCGGGCCATAAACGACATACGTGTGGCCAGTCACCCAGCCAATGTCGGCAGTACACCAAAAAATGTCTTCGTCTTTGATATCGAAGACCCAATCCATGGTCGCAAGGGTCTGGACCAGGTATCCACCCGTCGTGTGGACAACGCCTTTCGGTTTGCCCGTCGTGCCCGAGGTGTAGAGCACATATAGAGGATGCTCGCTGTCGAGCTCTTCTGCCGGACAGGATTCGGAGATGCCGTAGGTCAGGTCGTGCCACCAGTGGTCGCGGCCGGAAGTCATGGAGACGAGATTTCCCAACCGTCGATGCACGATCACGTGCTTCACGCTGGGACAGGCATTGTTCGCAAGCGCGTCGTCGAGCGCTTGCTTCAGCAGGACTTGTTTGCCGCGGCGCAGGCTCCCATCGCTGGTGATGACGGCTTCGGCTTGCAGATCTTGAATGCGCGCTTTGAGAGCTTCGGCGGAAAATCCGCCAAAGACGACTGAGTGTGTGATGCCCAGACGCGTGCAGGCGAGCATCGCGACGGCCGCTTCCGGCGTCATGGGCATGTAGATCACACAATGATCGCCGGCCTTGAGCCCGAGATTTTTCAGGGAGTTGGAAAATTTCGCGACGCGGCGATAAAGCTCCTGATAAGTGAGGATGACCTGAGAAAATTTTCGCCTTCCCAGATGATGGCGGCTTTATTTCTTCGCGCCGAAGTCAGGTGGCGATCGATGCAGTTGTAAGCGATATTGGTTTTGCCTCCCACGAACCATTTCGCGAAAGGAGCATTCGACCAGTCGAGGACTTTCTTCCACGGCGCGAACCAGTGCAAGCGCTTGGCTTGCTCACCCCAAAATGTTTCGGGATCTTTGGCAGCAGCTGCGTACAGAGCTTCGTACTCCGCCATGGAACGGACGGACGCGTGCTTGCTGAATTCCGGTGGAGGAGGAAAGAGCTGCTGCTCGGGCATGCTGCGGGTCTCCGAAAAAGATTGTAATGGAGAGCACCCCCAACGCTCGCAAAGCCGGCGAGCGCTGGGGCACCGAGAGCTGCTACTCGGAATTACTTTTGCAGATGAGCTTCGAGGAACCAGAGGTCCTTGTCGGCGGCGCGAGCGATCTCCGTGAAGAGGTCGGCCGTTGCTTTGTCGCCGAGGCGGTCGGTCGAGTCAATGGCCTCGCGCGACTTGTTCGCCACATCGGCCAGACGTGCGCTGAGCGCCTTCAGATGCTCCTCGCCGCTTACGGCGTCGAGACTGTACTCATTGAGGCTCGTTCCGGCGGCGACCTGGCGCGCGGTACCTTTCGCGACTCCGCCCAGGGCAGTGATGCGCTCGGCGATCAAATCGCTCTGGTCTTCGACGTGGGTGGCGATCTCGTCGAATAATTCGTGCAGCTGGATGAAGTCGCTCCCTTTCACATTCCAATGAGCGTGCTTGGTCTGCAGCTTCAGGTCGAGCGTGTCGGCCAAACGGTCGTTGAGGATCGAAATAACCTCGTTGCGGGTACGCTCAGAAAGGCTGACGCTGCTGGAGAACAGGTGGTTCGCGGTTGCGGTCGGCATGATTTTCCTCACTTAGTTTCGATGAAAATTGTAGAAGGCTGATTCAGATTTTTCAAAGTACCTGCTTAAACAGCTTTTAAGGCGGTTTTTAATGCGCTCGAAAGCGTGGCTGGGTCGGAGATGGGCGGCTGGCACGATATTCCCAAGCAGATGATCGCGACTGTCTTCTTCTCTTTCACCGCGGGGAGCTCGGGAATGGTGCTGGCGAGCACCGGTGGCAGGTATTGAGCGACTGCTTCATTCGTCGGCAACTTAACGACCGATTTGTTGAAGGCGAAAGGCGCGATGGCCGCCTGTTCGAGCTCCATGACATTCGCATCCTCGCCAACGATCACTACTTGCGTGTGGGGTTCGGAAAAAAGTATCGAGGCGAGTCCGTACGTTGCAGCGAACATTCCGTACTGAGGGGCCATGGCGGCGAAAACTTCCAGAGTTGATACGGCTTTTTCTTTCAATGCGGCGTCGTCGGTGTAGGCATGCAGGCGAAGTAACGCGACGGCGGCAGCGGGGTTTGCGGCGGGAGTGGGCGAATCCTGAAAAGGTTTGCGCCGGGCGGCGAGCGCGCCCAGCTCGTCTTTGTTCTCCGCGTCGAAGAAGCCGCCGGAGGTTGGGTCATAAAATCTCGCGATCATGGAGCCGGCGATCTTCTGCGCGAATTTAAAATACGAAAAATCGGCGGTGCTCTCGTAGGCCTCGATACATGCGTTCGCGAGTTGCGCGTAATCGTCGAGCATGCCGGCCACGGCCCGCTTCTCCGCTTTCGGATCGGAGTAAGCGACCACGTGCAAGAGTCCGCGCTGCGGGTGCCAAGCTTCGGCAAGAATGCGATCAGCGACTTCAGCGCGAAATGCTGCGCGTCTTCAAGTCTGAGTAGGCGCGCCGCGATCAGGTACGCCGAGATCGTCATCGCGTTCCAGCTCACGTAAATCGTCTTGTCAACGTAGGGCGTCGGGCCGCTCGAGTCGAGCGGCGTACATCTTTTTCTTTGCGGAATCGAGCAGTGAGCAGACTTGTTCAGCGGGGTTCTTCAATTTCGCTGCGATCTCATCGATCGACGTCGCGACGAACAAAACGTTTTTGGCTGGATCGTGGTGCATCTCCCCGATTGGCCGATGTCGTAGTAGAGCGCTGCGATCTCGAGCTTCCTCCGGCGTCAAGAACCGCGCGAGCTTCGTCAAGCGTCCAGGTGAAGTAGTCGCCGTCGTCGTCCATGTTGATGTCGGCGTCTTGCGAAGCATAGAAGCCGCCACGTTCGCGGTCGCTGAGCCATTCGTCCATCCAGCGAATGATGTCGCGCGCGACCTCGGCGAAGAATTCATTGCCCGTCACTTGAAATCCGTGAACGTAGTTCTTCAGCAGCTCGGAGTTGTCGTAGACCATCTTCTCGAAGTGCGGCACGACCCAGCGCTCATCGACGGAGTAGCGATGGAAGCCGCCGGCGAGCTGGTCGTAGACGCCGCCCTTGGCCATCTTCTCAAGCGTCGTGTTGATGATGTCGCCGGGATCTGTTCGCCTCGCTTGTGCGACGTAGCGGTCGATCAGCAGATCGAGCGCGGAGGGATGCGGGAATTTCGGTGAGCTGCCGAAGCCGCCATGCTGCGCGTCGAACATCTTGGCGCGCAGAGTCGACGATCTTGCTGATGACGCGGGCGAAAAGTCGCCTGCGCGCCCGGCAAAAGCTTCCGCCTGGCGATCGCTGACATCACCTGCTCGCGCGGATTCAGTCACTTCGTCGCGCTTGGACTTGTAGCCTCGGCGATGGAGGCAGCACGCGCCGGAAACTCGGACGACCGTAGTGTTCGTCCGGAGGAAAATATGTTCCACCGTAAAACGGCTTGCCATCGGGAGTGAGGAATGCGGTCAGCGGCCAGCCACCTTGCCCGGAGATGCGCGGCGACGGCGGCCTGGTAGCGCGCGTCGATATCCGGACGCTCGTCGCGGTCGACCTTCACCGCGATAAATTTTTCGTTGATGAGGGCGGCGACCTCGGGATCGTCGTAGCTTTCGCGGTCCATCACATGGCACCAGTGGCACCACACGGCGCCAATGTCGAGCAGGATGGGCTTGTCTTCTGCTTTCGCGGTGGCGAGGGCCTCGCGCCCAACTCACGCCAGCGCACCGGCTGGTGCATGGCAGAGCGCAGGTAGGCGGATGATGCCTGCGCCAGTGCGTTCAGCTCTTTGGTCTCGGTGGCCATCGAATCAAGTCTACGCCTTTGAAACCGCTACATCGGGTAGATGCCCATAGCGCGTGCGGCGGCGATATCGACCGTGAGCACCTGCTCGGGCGGCGTCTTTTTCAACCATCCTTGTGCGCGTGCGATGGCCTGTTCGAATGTGCCGCGCGGCAAAACCGTCAAGTCGAGATAGAGGATCTGCTGGGAGTTCTCGCCCATCTTGATCCCGGTGAATGCATGGCCAGGAATGATCACTACTACAGGCTTCATGCCCAGGTTTTCCATCGCCGACGCGAAGACGACGGAAACATCCATACAGTTCGCGTTGTTCAGAGAGAGAGTTTCACGCGGCAGACGGATACGTTGTGCGTCCCCGGCATGGTCGCCAAAGGTGTAAATGCTGCTGACGTAGCTGATGCCCGAGCCGGAGAGCGCCCGGAAAACAGCATTAGCTTGCATCCGTATTTGCGAGTCGAGGCCGGTGGGAGTCCTGGGCGGGTTCAGATATCCGGCCAAGCGGCCATCGGGAGCAAAGCGGCGCGCTTCGGAGATCGACGTTGAGCACGGCGGGATCGTGCGGCGTGACCCAGCGTGCGACGAATTGCGCGTTGGAGAAACGCTGTCCCCAATAAATGTCATTGGCGCTGTGCACCAGCACGGGACGCGTCTGCGCAAAAAGTGCGTCGCCGCGTTCATCCGCCACGCGAACGCTGAACGATGCGCGACGGATCTCCTGATTCTGTAAGCGTCGGGCAGGAGAGTGGGCGCGAGGCGCATCTGACGCGACTCGTGCGCGCCCAGGATCAACGTTTGTTCCTGGTGCAAGCTCCAGTCCACCACTTCGGTAGAGACGACCTGCATCGCCGGATGCTCGGAATCGTTGGTCAGAGTAAGTATCCCAACCGGCCAATACTCAGCCGGAGCACCGACGGTGAGCGCGGGGAAAATCTCGCCGCGGCCGGGCAGCTCGAGCTGATAACGCATGAGCAGCGGTGAAACCGGAAGCGCACTCGTTTCCGCTCGTTCGTGCGACGATCAACGGCTGGTTCACGCCCTCTTCAAGCTTGCGCGCGTACGACCAACTGACGCCCAGCGCGATGCCGAGTCCGATGGCTGCCGTGGTCGAGAGCAGCGTTAAGGCTTTCCAGACACGCGTATTTTCATAACTCTTTAGATGCGGGTGAGCTCGGGAGGACCGGCTACTTCAGGAAGACGGTTCCCCATTCTCTGGCTGAGTCGACCAGCACATCAGGAGGCGCGGCCGCGAGAGTGTGAGGCGCGAGGCCATAGCTCACTCCGACGCTGTAGATGCCGGAGTTGCGGGCGGTGATCACGTCAATGTCGGAATCGCCGATGATGGCGGTCTGTTCAGGATTCGCATCAGCTTCGCCGAGAAGAGTCTCGACTCCGAGCGGGTCAGGTTTTTTGGTGTGGAAGCTGTTGCCGCCATAGATCTGAAAGAAAAATTGTGAAAGCCCGAGCGCTTCGCAGATCGCACGCGAAGGATGCACCGGCTTGTTGCTGAGCACCGCCAGCTTGCGCGGTCCGCCCCATTCTTGCTTACAGCCAGCTGCTGAAGGGTATCGATAACGTGGTCGTAGACGTAAGTGTTGTCGAGCTTGTGCTCGCGGTAATAGGCGAGGAAGTAATTGATGGCTTCGGGAACCAGACCTTCGTCATCAGGATCGCCCAAGGCGCGGCGGACGAGCATGGGGGCGCCGTCGCCAATATAGGAGGCGATCACGTCGCAGGGCAGCTCGGATTTCCCATAATGCCGCAACATGGCATTGATGGAATTCGAGAGGTCCTGGCGCGAATCCACCAGAGTGCCGTCAAGGTCGAAGATCAGAAGTTTGATCTGCTCAGCCGGAATGGGGCGGTTGGTCTTGATCATTTGCCTTAATACTTACCTAATTCTACCTAGGCGATTTAACTGCCCCAGAAATGCTGCACGATTTACAATATAAGGTCGCACACTCCCCACGAGGAAACATGGCAACCAAGATCGAACCCAGACCGGCGGCCAAACAGCCGGAAGCGCCCGCGAAATCCCCAGCGTCGAAAAAACTTATCAAGGACTGACCAAAAAGCAACTCGATTGAGTTCTATCGGCTGATGTTCCTTTCGCGCCGCCTCGACGACCGCGAGATCCTGCTCAAACGCCAGCAGAAGATCTACTTCCAGATCTCGGGCGCGGGACACGAGGCTTTGTTGGTTGCCGCTGGAATGGCGCTCAAGTCCGGCTACGACTGGTTTTATCCTTATTATCGCGATCGCGCGCTGTGCCTGGCGGTCGGCATGACCCCCTACGAGCAACTACTCGAAGCGGTGGGCGCGGCGGACGATCCGAACTCCGGTGGCCGGCAGATGCCTTCGCATTGGGGCCACAAGAAACTGAACATCGTGACGCAGTCTTCTCCGACCGGAACGCAGTTCCTGCAAGCTGTCGGTTGCGCGGAGGCGGGAAGATATTTTTCGCAGCATCCTGAAGCTGCGAAGAAAACTCCTGGCGATTACCGGCAATTCAAAGATGTGATCTTCCATGGCGACGAAGTCGTCTACGTCTCAACCGGCGACGGAACCACCAGCCAGGGCGAATTCTGGGAGGCGATGAATTCGGCGGCGAACCTGAAGCTGCCGGTATTGTTCGTCTGCGAGGACAACGAGTACGCCATATCGGTTCCGGTGGAAGTGAACACCGCGGGCGGAAACATTTCGAAGCTGGTTGCAAATTTCCCGAATTTTTATTTCGCTGAGGTGGACGGAACCGATCCCGTGGCGAGCTATGCTGCAATGAGCAAAGCAGTCGAGCATTGCCGCTCCGGCAAAGGCCCGGCATTCGTGCACGGCCACGTGATTCGTCCGTACTCGCATTCGCTGTCGGATGACGAAAAACTGTATCGTCCGGATTCCGAGCGCCAAAAAGACGCGCAGCGCGATCCCATCACGCGCATGCAGATGTTCCTGATCCGCGAGGGCATCCTCGACGAGAAGGGCATCAACGCGCTGGAAAAGTCAGTGGACGACGAGATCCAGCAGGCGACTGATAAAGCCCTAGCCGCCGCCATTCCGACACCCGACACCGATCCTGAATCATGTCTACTCGCCGTTCCTTGATCCGAAATCGAAGGATTTCGAGACACCTGCTGTTGACCGAGGGCGGCGACAAGACAATGGCCGACTTGATCAACGTTTGCATGAAAGACGAGATGCGACGCGATCCGCGGATCGTCGTGTTCGGCGAAGACGTGGCGGATTGCAGCCGCGAAGAATACCTGAAGAACAAAGAGGTGAAGGGTAAAGGCGGCGTGTTCAAGCTGACCGCCGGATTGCAGATGGAGTTCGGACCGGACCGCGTATTCAATTCGCCGCTGGCGGAAGCCAACATCGTGGGCCGTGCAACGGGCATGGCGACGCGCGGATTAAAGCCCGTCGCCGAGATCCAATTCTTCGACTACATTTGGCCGGCGATGCAGCAGCTGCGTAACGAACTCTCGAATATCCGCTGGCGCTCCAATGGAAATTTTTCGTCACCGGCGGTGATCCGCGTCGCGATCGGCGGATACCTCACCGGCGGCGCTGTCTATCACTCGCAGTGCGGTGAGAGCATCTTCACCCACACTCCGGGGATCCGCGTGGTGTTTCCTTCCAACGCGCTCGATGCGAACGGACTTCTACGCACGGCGATTCGCTGCGACGATCCTGTTCTTTTCCTCGAACACAAGCGTTTGTATCGCGAGCCCTTCGGGCGCGCTCCGTATCCCGGACCGGATTTCATGGTCCCATTCGGCAAGGCGCGAACCTGGAAAGAGGGGACCGACATCTCCGTGGTCACCTACGGCGCCGTTGTTCCGCGCGCGTTGCAGGCGGCACAAAGGATCGAGCGCGAGCAGGGAGTGTCAGTGTCGAACTGATCGATTTGCGCACGCTGAATCCCTATGACTGGGAGGCGATCGCGACTTCGGTAAAGAAGACGAACCGCGTGATCGTCGCGCATGAAGACACTCTCAGCTGGGGCTACGGCGCTGAGATCGCCGCGCGCATCGCTGACGAGCTTTTCGAAGACCTGGACGCTCCGGTAAAGCGCGTGGCAGCCATGGACACCTTCGTCGCCTATCAGCCCGCGCTGGAGGATGTGATCCTGCCGCAGGCCGAGGATCTGTTCAAAGCGATGGAAGAGCTGGCGAAGTTCTAAGCCATGCCAGACCTCGAGTTTGTTCATGATTACTCGCTGCAAGACCATACCGAGGTCATGCAAAGTGCTACTCGCAAATGGCTCGCTACCCATCGGGAAAGATATTTCTGGCTGGTTTTTCTTGGAACGGTAGGGTTTTTTATTCTGATGCGGCTTGACGCCTCGGAACTGCTCTTAGGCCTCTACGGCGGCGGACTGGCTGGTTGGCTTTTGACACTTTATTCGTTTTGGAAACAACAGAAGCGCCATTGGTCAGCAATGTATGAAGAGAATCCTTCTTTTAGAGATCAGCTGCGGACCGTGCTTACTCAGGAAGGCTTGAGGCGACACGGTACGAAAACCGAGTTTTTCTGTACTTGGAGCGCAATCACCTCTTCCGTGGAGACTGCAAACCTGTTTGTACTTTATCTCGGTAAAACCTGGTTTATTACGATCCCAAAACGCGTTTGCGAGACGCCGGGCCGGCTGGAGGAGTTGAGATCATTTTTATCTGCTCAAACTCCTAAGGAAGCCTAGCCATGCGCATGTGGATGGTGGACCCACGTAAGATGTGTGATCAGCACCTGCTGGGTGAGCACGTCGAACTGCACATGCTGGTCGGCTCGCTGCGTCGCAAGAAAACTCTCACCGGATTCCTTGAAGGCGGGCTGGTCGAGCTGCACAGTATCCGCACGCGTCACGCCGATCTGGTGGGGGAGATGAAGAATCGCGGATTCAGGCATGCCTCACCGCTGCCCGTCTTTCGGGCGCGCACCGCAGGGAAAGTTGATCCCAAGAAGAACCTGACGGAACTCGCGCGACGGTGCGAGGCTTGCCGAGTAAAACGCAAGGAGAGTTAGAGCTTCTTCCGAGATCTGCAGACTGTTTCCGTCCAGGTCCTTAACTTCGAAGTACCGGTATCCGTCGCCATCGGCTTGGAGAGCCTGCGGATTTGAGCCAAGCTCGGTCAGTTGCTTGTGGGCCTTTACGATCTGATCGGTGCCGATGATGGAAATCTGCTTTTCCTCATAGAGCGTGCTGCCGCTCGGAACAAACAACCCCAAGCGTACTCATCTCCCTTGATGAGGACCTCAAAGCTTCCAGGAGGCACCGGCTCGCCATCGACATCCGCAGCGGGCCTCACGACCGAACCAAAGTTGCGGGCGTACCACTCCGCCAGCATCTGCGGCCGGGTGCTTTGGAGGCCGATGTATTGGCACTGGAATTGAACTGCCATGCGTCGTGTAATAATCCTTCGCAGATTGGGATAAAGTCCACTAGATAATCGAACTGGTATGGACACTTCCGTCAGACAGATACTCGACTCGTACAAACCCAATGTGCCATTGGCCGAGGCGCAGACCATCACTGGCCCGTGGTATACCGACGCGCGCATCGCGGAACTCGAGCGCCAGAATGTTTTTGGTGGGACGTGGCAGATGGTCGCGCGCACTGCGCAGCTCGAGAACCCCGGCGACTTCATAACAACGGAAGTCGGCGGCGAACCCATCGTGATCGTGCGCAGCGTCGACAAATCTCTGAACGCCTTTTACAACGTGTGCCGGCACCATGCGGCGGCGGTAGTCACCGAGCCTGTTGGCAACGCCAGTATCTTCCGCTGCCCTTATCACGGCTGGAGCTATGGAACCGACGGCTCGCTGAAAGGCGTCCCGGAATTCGAAGGCGTTTGCAATTTCGATCGCGCGAAGAACGGATTGGTGCCGATCCAGGTGGAAGCTTGGGAGAAATTCGTCTTCGTCAATCTAAGTGAAGGCGCTCCGTCCCTACAGCAGCATCTAGGAAAGATGTTTGAGCAGTTCAAGCCACTTGGGCTTGCCAATCTGCACTTCGCCGAGCGCCGCGAGTACATACTCGAATGCAATTGGAAAGTTTTCGTCGACAACTATCTCGATGGCGGCTACCACGTACCTCATCTGCACAAGGGACTAAACAGCATCCTTACTTACAAGGAATATACGATCGAGAATTTTGAAAGCTTCTGCTTACAGTCCAGTCCGATCGACGCTGCGGGTGGCGAGGCGATGACGGCGGCTGTCCGCAAAGGGCAAGCACTCTATTACTGGCTCTACCCCAACCTGATGTTGAACTGGTACGAGGGATATTTAGACACGAATTTCGTGGTGCCACTCGGGATCGACAAGGTGAAAGTGGTGTTTGAATTTTATTTCGCCGATGTGAGCGAGGCAGCCAAGGCCCGCAACAAGCAGAGCATGGACGTGAGCGAGCGCATACAGGACGAAGACCATAACATCTGCGAGTCGGTTCAACGCGGGTTGAACTCACGGGCGTATGGCGCTGGGCGCTTGTCCGTCAGGCGCGAGGCGGGCGAACAGTTGTTCCATCAACTGTTGCATAAGGACCTTACGCGGGGCTTGCGGCAGTCGGTCGCAGCTGACTGAAGAGGCTATCTCTTCAGAACGCGAACCGCAGGCGAAGAGCATAAGAGCGCGGAGCAGCGACTGCCGTGCCGGAGAACAAGCCCGCGAAATTGATCACATTCATCCGATCAGTAAGGTTATCGACGCTCGCCTCAAGGCTCGCCGTTTGCATTTCTTTCTTGTAGAGGTCAATACCAGACGCAACATCCAACGACTGGTTGGGCCTCACCCTTCCGCGGGCAAGGTCAACCTGTTGCAGGATCTTGAGGCCATACTGCTGCAGTAAGAACGCAGGATTGATCTCTTCCGACTCGACCGGAAGGCCGCTTCCGTACTCTGCTCCGACAGCGATCCACGACCTTCGCGACGTTTGAACGCACAGCCGTGCGCGCACGGTGTTTCGCTGGTCTTGGGAAACGGGAAACCGGTTCCGATCGGCGATCGACGCTATGCCTTCACTGCCGAGGAACAGGCCGCCGGTGATCGGGCCTTGTGCCCAGCCCACCTGATTGCCGTAGCTTGCGAATCCTGAGAATCGGCCCCACGAAGGAAGCGAAAGCCGTATCTCCTCCCCCGTGACCTGTCCCTTGGCGAAGGCGATCGGGAAACTGATCCCAGTATCGAGGAGCGTATCGTCGTCCGCGTAATTGCGGAAGTCGCGGCGAAAAACGTTGGCATCGATCCGGAGTTTGCCAAATAGGCTTTTTGTCATCCCCACTTCGTAGTAGTCGGCGCGTGCCGGCCGAACCGGCAGGCGAACCGCCACGGGATCGAGTGAAACAACTTGCGGAGAACTGGCCAGCAGTAGGTTCTCGACGGCAGGTGTTTGGAAGACGCGGTCGTAGCTGGCGTGCACCAGAAATCCGGCTGGAAGTATGCGGGAGATCGAGAGCCCGGGGACTCCATGCCGTCTCTTGAATGAGAAAGCTGTATGCATCGAAGCGCAACCCGGCATTGATGTTCCATTTTCCAAGGTGGATCTGGTCCTGGATGTACGCAGCGGATTCGCGGTCCCAGCCGCGGTCGAAAAAATGTGCGCTGGGCGTTGTCCCAGGTTCGAACTGCGAAGGGTCTGTGATGTCGTAGTTCAACTTTTCGTGCACACGATTCAACAGGAAATCCGCGCCTGCCTTCCACTCCTGCCTTCCGTAGTGCCAGCTAACATCGCCACGCCAGTAGCCCTGTCGGAAACCGCGATCCTGAAATGCGACTACCGGAGTGGAAAGAGGGTTCGAGGTGAGATCGAATCCAGAGTCGCGGAAATCGCCGGCGCTCGCCAGCAACAAGTCGGGAGAAAAAATATGTTGCCAGGCGAAGGAAGCGGCTAGTGCCTCGGTCGACGCGCTTTGCCGTTGTCCTGCCTGCTGCTGCACCAGCTCATTCGGGACCATGTAGCTGGACTGTCGGCGCACCAGCGCAAACCGAAGATCATCGCGATCCGAAGGTTCGTATTCATAGCCCGCGGAGAAGCCGCCGGTATTCGCGCGATTGGTGTAATTCTGCAAAACGGGCGGATCAAGATAGCGGTCGGTGTGGAATCCATCGCCGCTAAGCGACAACCTATGTTTCCCGGTGGCGTAGCTGAGCGCGCCGGAAGCCTCGCCGGTCATAAAGCTGCCCGCTCCAATCTCGGCTTCACCGTGAAATCCATCTGCTGGGTTCTTCTCGCTTGTGACCTCCACAACGCCGCCCAGCTTCCGCCCGTATTCAGCGGGGAAACCTGAAGTAAGAACACGGATGGAGTTCGCACGGCCGGGATCGGCGGCCGGCGCAAAGGCCGGCGAGACATTTTCAAGCACAGGCATGCCGTCGACGACGTATTGCACGTCATACTCAGAGCCGCGCGGGTGCAGAATGCCATTGGCCTCCATAAGCCAGCCGGGCATTTCATTCACAATCTCCGGAATGGTGCGTCCCGGTTGCGCCGGCCGACTCTCGTTGATTGAACGAGAACCTACGGAGTACGACATCGCGCTGCTGTTCGGATCGACGAGAGTTGTTGAGCCGTTCACCTCTACGTTCGAAGCGATCGCTGCGAGCGACATTTTGACGGCAACATTAACCGGCAGGTTCGATCTGACTTCGACGACGCGTGACCAGCGGGCGAATCCAGGCACATTGAGGGTGAGTTGATAGGAACCGAATCCCAAATCGTGCAGCATGGCCGTACCGTTGCGGACGGAGATATTTCTTTGGAATTGGTTCACTTCCGAAACAGCCTGGCCGTCAGCGTTGAGGAGAGCGCCCGAAGGGTCGCGCACTTCCAGACGTATAGCCCCGCGAGCATTTTGGGCGCTCGCCACTGGGATGAGACTTAAAAATAGGCTTAGGAAGAACGGCAGCAAGTGTCTCAGCAACTCTGACTCCGTCGCGAGGCGAACACTCTTCGCGGCAGAGACTTAGATGCAATTCGCAGGGGTATGCTAGCGCAGGTCTTGCAGGATCTCGCGCGCAGCGTTCGCGCCCGATGCGCCGGTGAGTCCGGCTCCGGGATGAGTTCCCGATCCGCACAGGTATAAACCAGCGATCGGGGTACGATATCGCGCCCACTCCAGCATAGGACGCATCGTGAATAACTGGTCGAGCGAGAGCTCGCCGTGGAAGATGTGTCCGCCTGTCAGTCCGTAGGTTGCGTGCAGATCCTTCGGCGTGATCACTTGGCGATGTTCAATCAGGCCGGGAAGATTGGGCGCGTATTCGGCGAGGGTCTTCACGACCGCGTCGCCGAGTGTGTCACGCTGCGAATCCCAATCGCCATTCTTCAACTCGAAAGGCGCAAATTGCATGTAGACGGACATCACGTGCTTGCCGGCAGGCGCGAGCGACGGGTCGGCGATCGTAGGAATCGTTGCTTCGAGATATGGCTTGGTGGAGAACTCGCCGTATTTCGAATGGTCGAAGGCGCGCTCCAGATAATCGATCTCGGGACCGATGTGGATGCGTCCCGTTAGCGCTTCGCCATTCGCGGCGGTGAACTTGGGCAATCCCGATAATGCGAAGTTAACTTTTGCGACGGTGCCCGCGGCGCGATAGTTGCGCGTCTTTACGACAAAGTCGGGTTCGAGATGGCCGGGGTCAAGCAGGGTGAGCAACGTCTGCTGCGGATCGACGTTCGAGATGACGGCATCGGCGGCGATTTCTTCGCCGGTCTTAAGAACGACTCCAATGGCGACGCCGTCTTTTGCAAGAATCTGCGCCACGGGAGCATTCGTCCTGATCTGCGCTCCGGCAGCGGTTGCTGCTGCAGCCATGGCTTGCGTGAGTGCGCCCATACCGCCAACAACAGAAGCTGCGGGTCCGACGGGATGATTGTCTGCTGCGGCACGCAGCAACATTACAGTGCTGCTTCCAGCCGACCACGGACCCAAAAATGTTCCGAAGATGCCGCGTGCAGCGATAGTTGCGCGCAGCAATTCCGTCTCGAACCATTCAGCTGCGAGGTCGGCGATGGCCATGGGGCCCCAGCGCAGCAGGCGGTACATATTTTCTTTGCCGAGTCCGCGAACGCTCTTGCCGGTTTTCAGAAGGCCCATCATGTCTGCCGCCTTCGGGGACTTGATCGACGGCGGCGTCATGCTCATCAGTCCCGCCATCACCGACCCGATGCGTGCCAGAACTTTGTGGAACTCTTTGTATTTCGCGGCGTCTTTAGCAGAGAGCTTCGCGATCGATTGCGCAGATTTTTCGGCGTCGTCGTAAATCGAAATCGCGCGGCCGTCGGGAGCGGGAGCGAAGACGCGCAGGTCGGAGCGAATCATCTTCAATCCGTGGCGCTCGAGCTGCATGTCGCGATAAACGTCGTCGCGAATCGGTCCCATGCAGTGCGCGAGGGTGGAGCAGCGGAAGCCGGGAGCGATCTCTTCGGTAGTGGCGCAGCCGCCGACGACGGCGCGACTCTCCAACACGAGAGGCTTGAATCCGGCCTTGGCCAAATAAAAAGCGGTGACCAGGCCGTTGTGCCCGCCACCAACAATGATGACTTTTTGTTTCTCGCTCATGGGTTAGAGGGTGCCGCTCTTCCAATCGTTGAGGATTTGCATCGCCGCCAACCGGCCGGGAGCGCCCATGATGCCTCCGCCAGGATGCGTGGCCGAACCGCACATATAAAGGTTCTTCACCGGGGTGCGGTACTGTGCCCATCCGGGAACGGGACGCAGGAAGAACAACTGTTCGAGCGAGAGCTCGCCTTGGAAGATGTTGCCCTCGCTCAGTCCAAACTCGCGCTCGAGATCGAGCGGCGTGACCACCTGGCGTCCGCGGATGATGCTCTTGATATTGGGTGCGTACTCGGCGATGGTGTTGATGACGGCGTCGCCGAAGGCTTCCTTCTTTTCGTCCCAGGTGCCTTCCTTCAACTTGTACGGAGCGTACTGCACGAAGCAGGACATCACGTGCTTGCCCGCGGGCGCGACCGAAGGGTCGGTGAGGCTGGGAATGACCATGTCAATGTAAGGACGGCGGGAGAAGTTGCCGTACTTGGCGTCATCGTAGGCGCGCTCCATGTATTCGACGGAGGGCGAAATAGAGATCGCGCCGCGCAAATGTGCGCCGGGTCCGGGCATGCATTTGAAATCCGGCAGGGCATCGAGAGCGAGGTTTACTTTGCCGGACGAGCCGCGGAATTTGTAGCGGCGCACTTCCTCGACAAACTCGGGCGGAAGCTCGTTCGAGTCCATTAGCTTCAGGAAAGTCAGGTTGGGGTCGACGCTGGAGGAGACCACGTCAGCGAAGACCTCGTCGCCGTTCTGCAGAACGACTCCCGTAGCTTTCCCATTCTTGGTGAGGATCTTTACTATCGCCGGCCTGCGTGCGGATCTCAACTCCAGCTTCTCGCGCCGCGTCGGCGATGGCGTTGGAAATAGCGCCGGTGCCGCCGCGGGCGAATCCCCAGGAACGGAAGGCACCGTCGATCTCTCCCATGTAATGGTGCAGCAAGACGTAAGCGGTACCCGGGGAGCGCACCCCGAGGAATGTTCCGATAATTCCTGACGCGGACATCGTCGCCTTGAGCACGTCAGTCTCGAACCACTGGTCGAGATAATCGATGGCGCTCATGGTGAAGAGCTGGATCTGGTTGTACTGATCGTCGAACGACATCTCGCGGAAGCGCTTCCCGACGAACAGTAGCTTCAGCAGGTCTTTGGGATTCAGCGAAGTCGGATCCGGCGGCGTCATGCCAAAATCGGCTTGGCGAAGCGGCACATGTTCAGCATGGCCTTGCCAAACTCGTCGTAAGCTTCGGCGTCGAGCTTGGAGTGGCGTGCGATCTCGCGGCGCGTCATGCGCGTGGTCATTTACGCGCCAGAGATGGTCGCCATTCGGCATGGGGGTGAAGGTGCCATCGAGCGGAAGGATTTCCAGGCCGTGACGGGGAAGATCGAGCTCGCGAATTATTTCGGGCCGCAGGAGCGAGACGACGTAAGAGCAAACCGAAAACTTGAAGCCCGGGAAGATTTCTTCGGTCACCGCGGCCCCGCCGAGGACGTGCCGTCGCTCAAGCACCAGGACTTTCTTTCCGGCGCGCGCCAGATAGGCCGCGGTCACGAGGCCGTTGTGGCCGCCGCCGATAATGATCGCGTCGTATTTTTTGCCGGCGCCGTTGCTGGAAGCCATTCCTACCTTCTACAGAGCGAGTTTGAGCTAGAAAGAGAAACACCGATTCTAAATCGGAGTAGTGAAGTTTGTCTCCATCATCCGTTGATTGGAAGATTACCCTGCTTAGAAGATTTCTGCTTTAATAGTTCATGCAGGGATTGCAATAATCGAATTGAGGCAAGGGTTACAGCGATCATTTTACTGCCGTGAATGTTTCGAAGCTGTTTGGCTTCGACATCCATTTCGCTGCGCGAGGCAAGCCGTGACCTGATAGACGTTACAAAGCGTCTGCGACCCTGGACACTCTTTTCCAGCGCTTGAAACTTAAAACACGAGAGTTAAAAGGATTACCACCTTGCCCATCGGAACTGCAGTTCACGAGCGAACCTTCCAGCTCTGCCAGAGCCTGAACTACCGCGAGTGGACGGGCTACTACACCGTCAGCGCTTACGAGACGCATCACGAGCACGAGTACAACGCCATCCGCAATGCAGCGGCGCTGATCGATGTCTCGCCGCTCTTCAAATATCTGGTCACAGGCAAGGACGCGACGCGCCTGGTGAATCGGATCATCACGCGCGACATCAACAAGGTCACGGTCGATCAGGTGATCTATTGCTGCTGGTGCGATGAGCACGGCAAAGTGATCGACGACGGCACCATCATCCCGCCTCGACGAGAACACCTACCGTTGGACCGCCGCCGATCCCAGCTTGCGCTGGTTTCGGCAGAATTCGATCGGCCTCGACGTTCAGATCGAAGACATTCTCCGAAAACTGCCGCGCTGGCCTTGCAGGGACCGACCTCCGGACGGCTGCTGAAGAAGAGTGGCCGAGGCAGACATCGCGAACCTGAAATATTTCCGCGTCACCATCCGGCAAGATCGCAGGCGTTCCGGTGGACATCTCCCGCACCGGCTACACCGGAGATCTGGGCTATGAAATCTGGATTCCATGGAACGACGCGGTCAAAGTGTGGGACGCGCTGATGGAGCCGGGCAGCGAGTTCGATATCCATCCCGCAGGCATGCTGGCGCTAGACGTCGCGCGCATCGAGGCCGGACTTGATCCTCATCGACGTGGATTACATCGAGCAGCAAGAAGGCGCTCATCGAGGCGCAGAAATATTCCCCGAACGAGATCGGGTTAGGAAAACTCGTCCACCTGAAGAAAGACCAGTTCATCGGACGCAAGGCGCTGCTGGAAGAGTCGCGGACCGGAGCAGCACGCAAGCTGGTCGGACTCGAGATCGATTGGACGAAGGTCGAAGTCCTCTATGACAAGTTCGGCCTTGCGCCGCAGGCGCCAAGCCAGGCGTCGCGCGTGGCCGTTCCGGTGTATCGCGGGAAGCAGCAGGTGGGCAAAGCGACCTCGACGACCTGGTCGCCGATCCTGAAAAAGATGATCGCTCTGGCATCGCTCGAATCAGCGCATGCCGCTACCGGCAATCAGGTAGAGATGGAGTTGGACCATCGAGGCGGTGCGGCACACGGTCGGCGCGAAGATCGTGGAGATGTCGCTCTTACAATCCGCCGCACAAGACGGCCACGCCGGTCTAAGAACGAAGGACGATCGTGTGAAGGACGAAGTGCAGAAATTTTGAATGTTGAATGAGAAACATTCTCTTAGCGTGAAGCACTGCACGGGCGAGGACGCCCGTGCCTATACTGTTTCAAAGCACCAGACACCTGTCGGCGCTCCTCAAATTCGAAATCAGACCTCTCCACCTTCCGGCCCATAAAAGAAAACCCACACAGCTAAGTCATCGGTGAAATTCTCGAAGCGATGCTCTTCGTGAGCGGCGACGAAGAGCATGTCGCCCGCGTTGAACTTGGTGCGGTCCTTGCCGGCGATAAAGTCCCCACTACCACTCACCACCACATAGACCTCATCACGCGTGTGCGGCTTCTGCGGATCTTTCCCGCGCGGTGCGTAGAGCTCGACGCTTAGCGTGCCGTGCTTGAACAGTTCGGCGAAGCGCTCGCCTTTTGGTCCGGGAAGCTTGGAGAGGCCATCGGCAACCGTCAGAGAGTGAAATTTCGCATTGGGCATGGCGATTGGACTAGGCAGAGGGCTGGTTTGTCACCGGGGGTTGCGCTGCTTTCATCTGCGGCGCGGACGCGAGCCTCGGGCGCCTGGATCCGCTCTGAGGGAAAGGAACGGCGCGCGATCGGCGTATTGCTTCCAGATGACTTTGGTCTGCGCCCACTATCGTCGCCGGATGCGGACGCCGTTGGCGCTAAAGATTTGGACGGCAACCACGATGGGCAGAACCGGCACGACAAGGATCAGGTTGCGCTTGAATGAATCCGCCGAACTTCGCCGGGACACCGCTAACGGTGTTGATCACCTGCAAAGCCGAGGATGCGCTTGCCGGGAGACATACCATTGAAGCCGTCGCGCAGAATGATCAACACGTATGCCAGGAGAAAGCAGCCGAGATATCCGAAGACGATGATGATCCCGCCTGCAGTGGCGGCTTGATCCTCGTTCGCGCTGCCCTGCCCAATGCCGACGATAGCGACCCCAATGATCAGCATCACCACGATCAGCACGCCGAGGATGACGTTCACGAAAACAATGTCGAGTATGTACGCGAAGGCGCGCTTCCAGGCGAAGTCGCTGTGGCATTTAGGGCAGACCTGGTAGCCATACAAAGCTTTCGCTCCAAACTGGAGCCAGTTGCCGCAAAGGCAGCACTGGGGCGCGGAAGCAGGTTGGGTGGACATGATTTTTGCGGAGTTTAGTCCAAGTGGGGATTCAAAGTCACCAACTTCGGTAACCTTCCGGCGCAGCCCAAATAGAAGATAGAGAGGATAGCTGATTGCCAGAACCAGGATAGAGTCGATGCTGTCGAGCGTGTACCACTTTCGCCCGGCGCTCAGTCCGCCGCTGATGTCGGAATAGAACGCACCGGTGAGGAACAAGACTCCGAGCAGCAGTGCCAGGCCGGTGCTCCAGGGATATCCCCACGCGCGATAGGGACGCTCGGCTTGCGGCTCGCGGCGACGCAGGACGAAAACAGCGGCATACGCAACCGCGTAGTCAGCGGTGAAATAAAAAGCCATGATGGCCGCGACCTTGTTGAACGATTCCGCGAAGACGATGAACGCGACCGCCGCGAGAACGCTCATCGCAAGTGCGGTGGTCGGCGTGCCGCCTTTATTCACGTAAGCAACCTTGCGGGTGAGCATGCCGTCTGTCGCCATGGCGAAGGGAATACGGCTGGCCATCAGGTGATAAGCATTGACGGCGCTCAACATGGAGATGACCATAACCGAGCGGATGACGGTGTCGCCGTAGCGTCCGAAGATGATGGTGCTCACGGTGCCGATCGGCATGCCATTGCCGGCGATCTGCGACATGGGCAGCGCATACACCAGCGCAACGTTCATCAGGATGTAAATGGCCATCAGCGAGAGCACGCCTCCGAACATGGAGCGCGGAATATCGCGTCCCGGGTCGGTGACCTCTTCGCCAAAATAGATGACGGCGTACCAACCGTCGTAGGTGTAGATGACGAATTGCAGCGCCGATCATGACCGCCGCGAACAATCCCACCGGCGCGGCGAGCGTGGCGGCTTCGTGACTGCTTTTCGGGGCAAAGATAAAGACAGCGGCTATAAGTCCGACGAGCGCTAGTGCTTTTGCGGCGCTCGAGAGGTTCTGCGCCATCGAGCCCCACTTGATCCCTCGCCACTGCAAGACTGCGAGCAGGATGGCGTACGTGGAAGCGATGGCAACCGTGTGCTCGGGTTTTCTGCCGAGTAAATATTCAGTGTATTCAGCGGCGACCAGCGACACGGCGGATGTACTGCCCACCTGCGCGAGAAAGTCTGTCCATCCGATGATGAATCCGGGATATTCGCCGAAGGCGCGGCGCGCGAAGACGTAATAGCCGCCAGAGCGCGGCATCATGGCCCCGAGCTCAGCCATGGAAAACGAACCCAACAGCGCGTACAGTCCATCGGCCACCCAAATGGCGAGAAAAAGGTTTGCGGATGGGAGATATTTTGCGATCTCGCCCGGAGTGCGAAGAAGTCCAGCGCCGATGGTGTTGCCAATGATGACGGCGAGGCCGAAGCCGACGCCGAGGATGCGAAGAAGCGTTCCTTTAGTTTCCAGTTTCCGGTTTCCAGTTTCCAGATTCACCGGGGTAGGTTCTTCGTCCGAATGATGCGCATCATTTGTGTCAGCCAAAGGCATCATCCCATTCCGAGATCTTCTGCTGCCTCAAGTGGCGAGCCGCAGCGCTTGCATATCACCGCCGAGCAGTCGCCGCAGACCAAGGGCTCATCCACTTCCTTGGCACACTTCGGACAGTAGAGCGGAGGTATGTCGCTCGCTTCAGCTTGGGACATAGGCGCGCAAGGGTAGCACAAGCCAGGGGCGGGAAGCAGGAGGCAGGAGGCAGGAAAGAAACAAGGTAGGATTAAGCTGAAGGGAAGATTCGAATGAGTGTTGCTGAGCAGCTAAAAAACGAATTCAACGAGTGGGCAGAGGCTGGACGTGGCGATGAGATGGAGCGGCATCACATGCCGATCTTTGAGCCGACATTGCCTTTGATGGACGTGAAGGCGAACGATCGCGTGCTCGACCTGGGTTGCGGTTCAGGATGGGCGACGCGCCTGGTCGCGAAGCGGTTTCATCCGAAAAAGATCGTTGGCATCGACATCTCCGACGAGATGGTGCGGCGCGCTGCCGAGCAGTCGAAGGGAATCGCAAACCTCGAATTTCTGCACGGTGCGGCGGAGAGGATCCCGGCCGCTGACGATTCATTCGATAAAATTTTCTCCATCGAGTCCTTTTATTACTGGCCTGATCAGATGGTGGGACTCAAGGAAGCGAAGCGCGTGCTCGCGCCGGGCGGCAAGCTGTTCATCCTGATCAACCTCTATAAGGACAATCACTATTCGCTTCGATGGGCGGACGAGCTGAAGGTCCCGGTACATGCACTTTCTGAGGCGGAGTACATCGACCTGCTGCACAAAACCGGCTTCAAGGACGCCGAGGCCCGCCGCATACCGGACAATTCGCCCACGCCAGAAGAATATTCCGGCAAATGGTTTAAGAACGCCAAGGAGTTGCGCGAGTTCAAGCAGATCGGCGCGCTGCTACTGATGGCGAGCCGTCCATAAGGCCAAAAACCTAGTTTTCTGCCTGCCAAACGACCCAAAGTTATTACCCAATCAAGCAACAATTCTGGATTGACAATAAGTGTCATCCAGCATACGATTCGCGCAACTCGCATTTAAAATCACCACCCGTGTGTTTCCAAGTTGTTACAAGTGCGCCCGGTGCTGGTGGTTCCTAGATCGAAAAGTTTCAGCTGTGGCGGTTAAGAGTAAGGAGAGACAGGCATGTCTCAGCGGTTGGGCGACCTTTTGGTACGAGAAAAGGTCATAACGCCCGAACAATTGGACCAGGCAATGAAGGCGCAGAAAGATGCGCCGAACACCCGGCTCGGCTCCATTCTCGTCAAGCTCGGCTTCCTGACGGACGAAGACGTCACCAATTTCCTTTCGCGGCAATACGGCGTGCCGGCGATCAATCTCTCATTCTTTGAGATCGATTCCGCTGTGGTCAAGCTGATCCCGCACGACACCGCGAAGCGTTATCAGATACTGCCACTTAGCCGCGTAGGCGCGTCGCTCACCATCGCCATGGTGGATCCAACCAACGTCTTTGCGATGGACGATATCAAGTTCATGACCGGCTTCAACATCGAGCCGGTAGTCGCCTCCGAAGCCGCCATCATGGAAGGGATCGACAAGGCCTACAACACCGCCGCTCCTGAAGAAGACTTGGAAAAAGTAATGGCGTCGATGTCGGAGGACGAAGCCGACGTCGAGTTGCAGGCGGAAGAAGAAGACGTGGGACTGGCGGCGCTGGAAAAGAGCGCCGACGAAGCGCCGATCGTCAAGCTGGTGAACATCATCCTGACGGAAGCGGTGAAGCGCGGAGCCAGCGACATCCACGTGGAGCCTTACGAAAAAGAATACCGCGTGCGCTTCCGTATTGACGGCATGCTGCAGGCCATCATGTCGCCGCCCATGAAATTGAAAGACGCGATCACATCGCGCATCAAGATCATGGCGAAGCTCGACATCTCAGAAAAGCGGCTGCCGCAAGACGGACGCATCATGCTGAAGATGCAGTTCGGCGGAAAGAAAAAGCAGCTCGACTATCGCGTGAGCACCCTTCCCACCTTGTGGGGAGAGAAGATCGTCATGCGGTTGCTCGACAAGGAGAACTTACGCCTCGACATGACCAAGCTGGGTTTCGAGCCCGAATCGCTGGTCAAGTTCGAGAAAGCCATCCTGAAACCCTACGGCATGGTGCTAGTGACTGGCCCTACCGGTTCCGGCAAGACCAACACTTTGTACTCTGCTATCTCGCGACTCAATCAGCCGGATACGAACATCATGACCGCCGAAGACCCGGTTGAGTTTCAGCTGGGCGGCGTGAACCAGGTGCAGATGAAAGAGGCGATAGGATTGAACTTCGCCGCTGCCCTGCGCTCATTCTTGCGGCAAGACCCGAACATCATCCTGGTGGGTGAGATCCGCGACTTCGAAACGGCGGAAATCGCCATCAAGGCTGCTCTCACCGGCCACTTGGTGCTTTCCACCCTGCACACCAACGGCGCGCCTGAAACCATCAGCCGACTGATGAACATGGGCATTGAGCCATTCCTGGTCGCGACTTCGGTCCACTTGATCCAAGCACAACGTTTGGTGCGGCGCATCTGCAGCGAGTGCGCAGAAGTGGTCGATCTTCCTTACCAGGCGCTCATTGAAGCCGGCTACAGCCCGGAAGAAGCCAAGACGGTGAAGGTCAAAAAAGGCAAAGGCTGCGCAACCTGCGGAAACACCGGATGTAAGGGCCGCACCGGATTATATGAAGTCATGGAAGTAGACGATGAGCTGCGCGAGCTGATCCTGGTAGGCGCGTCCGCGCTGGAACTGAAGAAGAAAGCGATCGAGCGTGGCATGATCACGCTGCGTCGCAGCGGCTTGATCAAAGCCATGAACGGCATCGTCTCGCTGGAAGAAGTGGCGCGCGAAACCGTCCACTAAAGAGATCTGTAGCGAAAGGGAACGAATTATGGCAGCCAGTTTAAGCGACCTGCTCCGCAAGATGCTGGAGATGAGTGGCAGCGATCTGCACATCACCACCAACTCGCCGCCGCAAGTGCGCGTGCACGGTCACCTGCAGCCTCTGGATATGCCGGTGCTCACCCCGGCGGAGACCAAGCAGCTCGCCTACAGCGTACTGACTGACGCGCAAAAGCACCGCTTTGAAGAAAATCTGGAGCTCGATTTTTCGTTCGGATTGAAAGGGCTGGCGCGTTTCCGCGGCAACCTCTTCAACCAGCGCGGCGCTACGGCAGCCGTCTTCCGCGTCATCCCGTTCGAGATCAAATCATTCGCGCAGCTGGCGCTGCCGGCCGTCGTCTCCAAGCTTTGCGACAAGCCACGCGGTTTGATCCTGGTGACCGGCCCGACCGGCTCGGGAAAGTCCACTACGCTCGCGGCGATGATCGACAAGATCAACACTGAACGGCACGAGCACATCATCACTATCGAAGACCCGATCGAATTCGTGCACCAGAACAAGAGCTGCCTGGTGAACCAGCGCGAAGTGCACTCCGATACCAAAGGATTTACTGAAGCCTTGCGCGCCGCGCTCCGCGAAGACCCGGACGTAGTGCTGATCGGCGAAATGCGCGACCTGGAGACGATCGAATCCGCGCTGCGTATCGCTGAAACCGGCCACTTGACGTTTGGGACGCTGCACACAAACTCGGCGTCATCCACCATCAACCGCGTGATCGACGTTTTTCCGTCGCACCAACAATCGCAGATCCGCGCGCAACTTTCACTGGTGCTGGAAGGCATCATGTGCCAAGCGCTGCTGCCCAAGATCGGCGGGCAGGGACGCGCCATGGCGATGGAGATCCTGGTCCCGAACGCAGCGGTGCGCAACCTGATCCGCGAAGACAAGATCCACCAGATCTATTCGTCGATGCAATCCGGCCAGGACAAGTTCGGTATGCAGACATTCAACCAATCACTGGCATCGCTCTATTTCCAGAAGCAGATCTCGCTGGAGATGGCGATGTTGCGTTCGTCGAATCCGGACGAGCTGACAGAGATGATCAATCGGGGCGTCGGCATCAACAAAGGCGCCGCCGTGGCCGCACGGAAGTAAACGGAAGCAGGAAAGTAGCACCGGGGAGGAAGAACAACCATGCCTGTCTATACATTCAGCGGAAAGTCCGCGAGCGGAGAAAAGATCTCTGGCGAGCGGACGGCGGAGAGCAAGGCCGCGATGCAGTCGGCGCTGCGTCGCGAACGCATCACCGTGACCGGAGCCATCAAGGAAAAGGGCAAGGAGTTTGCCCTCCCCAAAATGGGCGGCGGCAAGGTAAAAGCGAAGGAGATCGCCATCTTCTTCCGTCAGTTCTCCGTCATGATCGATGCCGGCTTGCCCCTGGTGCAGTGCCTCGAGATCCTCGCCGCCAACCAGGAGAACGTGACGTTCCAGCGCGCTCTCACCGGAGTGCGGGTCTCAGTAGAAGGCGGCTCCACGCTGGCCAACGCCATGCGCGGCTTCCCGAAGATCTCGACGACCTCACCACCAACATGATCGAAGCGGGTGAGACCGGCGGTATTCTCGATACCATCCTGCAGCGCCTTGCCCAGTATGTTGAAAAGGCAGTGAAGCTGAAGGCAGCGGTGAAATCGGCGCTCATCTACCCGGTGTCCGTAATCAGTATCGCGATGATCGTTGTGGGCGCGCTGCTGAAGTGGGTAGTGCCGATCTTCGCCAACTTGTTCGCCGGACTAGGCGTCGATCTGCCGTTGCCGACCCGTATCGTCATGGGCATCAGCGGCATCGTGCAGCATTACGGATTCTTTTTCGTGCTGGCGCTCGGGCGGCGCGGGGATACGGCATCGCGCAGGGACGCAAGAACCCAGCATTCTTGCTGGCGACGGATCGCTTCATGCTGAACCTGCCAGTCATGGGCATCCTGCTGCGCAAGATCGCGGTGGCGCGCTTTACCCGTACGCTGGGTACGCTGATCACTTCAGGCGTGCCGATCCTTGAAGGACTGGCCATCACGGCGCGGACCTCCGGTAATGCGGTCCTTGAGCAATCGCTGATGAAAGTGCGCAAGGCGGTGGAAGAAGGCCGCACCATCGTCGATCCGCTGAAAGAAAGCGGCGTGTTCCCGAACATGGTAGTACAGATGATCGGCGTAGGTGAAGCTACCGGCGCGATGGACGCCATGCTGCAAAAGATCGCCGACTTTTACGAAGACGAAGTTGATACCGCTACCAAAGACATGCTGACCCTGCTGGAACCGATCCTGATCGGCTTCCTTGGCGTGGTGGTAGGCGGCATCGTTATCTCGCTGTACATGCCTCTGTTCGCCATGATCGGAAAACTGGCGGGCTAGGCGGCCGAATCGGTCCCGGTGCGCCGTTGCGCATCGGATCAACTCCTTAGGTCATCCCATGTTCCAGACTGCGGACACTGTGACTCTGGTTTGGCCGGAGGAGAATTAGTGTGACACCCAGCATGACCTCGACCTTCTCCAAGCCGGCGGAACGCGCTTTCAATGAGCGCACATGGTTGGGATTACTGGTCCGGCTGCGGTTCCTCATCATTACTTTCCTGCTGGGCATCGAACTGGCAGTCTCACGGCTCACGCCGACCAACGTTCCTGTTCGCCAGTTCGTTACCTTGATCATTCTCTGGTACACGCTGGCGGTCTTCTTCCTGATCCTGGACACGGTCTGGCAAGACACACGCCTGCAATCGCGGGTGCAGGTTTTGTGCGACCTGGGAATGGCAACGGCCGTGGTCTACGTGACCGGCGGAATCGACACGCCCTTCAATGGTCTGTACCCGCTGCTGATCGTTGGCTCCGCGATGTTGCTGCCCCGAACTTGGGCGTACCTGACGGCGGGATTGTCGTTCATCCTCTTCGGCGGCATTCTTGAGCTTTCGTACTACGAGGTCATCCGCTCCTACTCCGTCACCCGTCCTGATCCGAAAGCTTTGCAAGCCACCATCTTCATTTATTTGTTTGCATCGGGCGCGATCGCATATCTCGCCAGCAGTTTGAGCTATAAGCTGCGCCAGGTCGACGTGGAGTTGCAGGACACGAGCGGGCAGCTGGAGAACCTGCAAGCCGTACACGAGAACATCATCCACTCCATGCACGGTGGCCTGATCACCACCGACCTGCAAGGGAAGATCACGCTGTTGAATGCGCCCGGGCAGGCGCTACTGCGGCGCAGGGCCAGCGATGTCTATGGCACGCGCGTCTCGAGATCTATTTCTCGATCCTCTGCCTCCCAATGAAATGCTACCGATGAGCCGCGAGGTGCGCTCACTCACTCCCGGCGGAGTGGAGAAGATCATCGGCGTCACCGCGACGCGGCTCACGCTTTCCAACGGCGTAGAAGCCGGCTACGTTTACACGTTTGCCGACCTTACCGACATCAAGCGCCTGGAGCGCGAAGTCCGGATGCGCGATCGCCTCACGGCGGTGGGGCGCATGGCGGGGGGCATCGCACATGAGATCCGGAACCCGCTCTCGTCGATCGCCGGCTCGGTGAAGGTGTTGTCGCACGTCTCTAAACTGACGGAAGAGCAGCAGACCCTGGTGGACATCGTGATCCGCGAATCGGAGAGGCTCAACGCGATCATCTCTGACTTCCTGAACTACACCCGAGAGAAGAGCTACCAGTTTGCGGACACCGACTTGGTGGTGCTACTGCGCGATACGTTGACACTGCTAGAGAACCATCCGCAAAACACCGGCGCGAAGGTCAACATTGTCCATGATTTTGGGACGGAGGAAGCTCGCGCCACTGTGGACGGAGACAAGATCAAGCAGGTCTTCTGGAACTTGAGCGAGAACTCGTTGCGCGCGATGCCCAAGGGCGGGACCCTGCGGGTAAGTCTGAATCAGGCTGATGATCGCTGGGTCATAAGATTTTCCGACACCGGCATAGGATTGAACCCGCAAGAAGCGGAGAAAATATTTGAGCCCTTCCAGAGCCACTTCGAAGGCGGCACGGGATTCGGTCTGGCGATCGTTTATCAGATCGTTCAGGCACACGGAGCAAACATTTCGGTCCACTCTTCGCCTAATAACGGCGCCGACTTTGTTTTGGAGGTTCCAAAAGCAGTAGCGCAATCGGGTCGAACCGTTGCCATTGACGCTCGCTCAAGCCGCGGCGCAGCTGCGCCCGAGCTGCCGAAATCGCAGGTGGCCCATGGCTAGCATCCTGGTCTGCGATGACGTGCGCTCGATCTGCGAGATGCTTGAGATCACGCTGCGCAAAGACGGGCACCGCGTAGAAACGGTAACGTCGGGCGATGCCGCCAAGCGAAAACTCGATTCCGCTCTCTACGACGTGATCATCAGCGACATCAAGATGCCGCACTCTGACGGCATCGACGTGCTCCGCCACGCGCGTAAGGTAGCTCCCGACTCCGCAGTGGTGTTGATCACCGCGGTAGAAGACTACGAAGCCGCGGTGCAAGCGGTGAACTCGGGCGCGTTTCATTACATCCACAAAGGCCCCGGCCTAGTCGACGAAGTGAAGATAGCGGTAGCGCGAGCCCTGGACACGTTGTTACTGCGACGCCAGAACTTCGCTTTCAAGCGCGACGCGGCGAGCCGCAACTCGCTCGAGAACATCATTGGCACCAGTTCGGCGATGCAGAAGCTGAAAGAAACCATCCGTACGGTAGCTTCGACTCAGAGCACGGTGCTGATTCTGGGCGAGAGCGGAACGGGAAAAGAGCTGGTCGCCCGCGCCGTGCACGCCTGCTCGCCGCGCTCGGGTGAGGCATTTGTTTCCATCAACTGCGGAGCCTTTCCTGAGACGTTGCTGGAAAGCGAGCTCTTCGGATACGTGAAAGGCGCATTCACCGGGGCCACGCAGAACAAACAAGGCCTGTTCGAAGTTGCGAATGGTGGCACCATCTTCCTCGACGAGATCAGCGAGATGAGCGTGACCATGCAGGTGAAGTTGTTGCGCGTCTTGCAGGAACGTTCGGTGCGCGCGGTCGGAGGTACGCAGGAAATCGCCATCGACGCCCGTGTGATCGCTGCTACCAACCGCGATCTGGATGCTGCCGTAGGCGAAAAGACTTTTCGCGAGGACCTTTACTACCGGATCAGCGTGATTCCTATCACGGTGCCTCCTCTGCGTGACCGCTCGGAAGACATCGCCGCGCTCGCTCATCACTTCCTGAAAAAATATGGTCCCGGCGCGGGGAAGAGGATCGTGCGCATCTCGCCGGGCGCGATGGAGATGCTGCGCGACTACGAATGGCCGGGCAATGTGCGCCAGCTTGAGAACACGATTGAGCGCGCCGTCGCGCTTGAAAGCTCTGACGAATTGAACGTCGAGATGCCGAAGGAACGGTCCAAGGCCCGTGCTGCCGCCGCGGGAGCGGCTGTGTCAGGAAACGGCTCAGCTGCCAGTGTCCCGTCAGAAGGTCTGGACATGGAAAACTACGTCGCTGAGATAGAAAAAGACCTGTTGCGCTCCGCCTTGCGCCAGGCAAATGGCGTGCAGACCCGTGCCGCCGAGATGCTGAAGATCTCGTATCGATCCTTTCGCCACCTCATGAAGAAGTACGAGCTTTAGCCGCTTCGCTATACTCAAAACAATGAAGAAAATCCTCCGCTTCATGTGGAATGCCACCAAGGGATATCACCTCACGCCCTGGAGGAGCCCCTATCTTCGCTGGCGGATCGAGACCTACACCGGCCTCAAGATGGAGAAGATCGGCTTCCTGGAATTTTGGGGATTCATGTGGCGGGAGCGCGTCAATCTGCGCTCGTTCTTGAACTGGACTTCGGAGATGGAAGGCTACGCGCGTCCTAAGCCTAAGAATCCGTAGTCAGCTCAGCCGGCGGGGGCTGCGGCAACCTCGGGGACTGCGGCTACCGGAGCTTCGAAGAGGATCCCAACTTCGGTTCCTTTATCTACACCAATCACCCGCGTAGCTGCGGCGCGGTTAGCGGAAATCTCCAGATATCCCATGCTGCCCATGATCCCGAACAGCTCGCCGGGTACACCCTGCGCATAATTGTTCTTCAGCTTGGTGATCTCGTGCTTGCCGATCACGATCTTGAATGGCGGCGGATTCTCAGAAAATAACTGCGGAACATCGTTGGCGGTGAAGTTCGTGATGAGGTTGCCGAAGCGATCAGCCTTGAGCACGATGCCTTTTAGCAGCTTGTCATTCACCGGCTTAGGTTTGGGAGCGCCAAAGCGGACGAAGTCGGTGATCTCGTCGCCGAACTTCGCGACCTCGACTCCCTTGCTCATCCATCCGGCGACGGCAGCGAAGACGTCGCGCCCGTGAAAGGTATTGCTGAGCGGCTGCAGGAAATAATGTTCGGCGGTAATATGCCGCACTGAGAGTCGCTCCTCGCGCTCATAGACCAACGAGAGCACGCCATTATCTGGAGCGAGGAAGATGTGCTTCCCGGTGGTTACAAGCAGAGGACGACGAGCGCTTCCCACGCCGGGGTCAACGATCACCATGTGCAGAGTGTCGGCGGGATAGTACTTGTACGCTTGTGCAATGGTGAGCGCGCCATCGAGAATGTCGAAAGAAGTGACCCCATTGCAAATGTCGACGATCTGTGCGGCGGGGTTGATCTGGTAGATCACGCCCTTCATCGTGCCTACGAAATGGTCGTTGACGCCAAAGTCGGTGGTGAACGTGATCAGACGCTGTGCAGGCAAAGGTCTCTCCCCTGTGTTTATCGTGCGAAATTACAGTGGCTGATGCGCAAAGTCAACACTGAAGCAGGGTGGCAGGAAAAAGGTTTGGGTGGCGAGGCTTGCCTGTGCGTTTTCGCCGGCCGCTACGCCTTCGCCGCAACAGGCGCTGCAGCCGTGCTCGGCACTGCGGCGGCTCGCGGCCTGATCATCCACGCGCCTACCAGGCAAACCGCGCCGCCAACGATCGAAAGCACGGGGACGTATTCATGGCGAAGCAAGACGCCCAAAAGCAGAGCCACCGGAGGCATGAGGAAGGTCGCACCAGAAGCCTGGATGGCTCCAACGCGCCCTGCCGCCACCGTCAGAATGACGTTGGCAATACTCGTCCCGAATACGCCCAGCGCCAGCAGTGAGAGCACCGGCAGCAGCGACCAATGCGAGCCAGGTATTTCGCGCAGGCCTAAAGGCGCGGTCCACAACGCAGCCAGCCCAAGAGCCCGCCAGATCACCGGCAGCGCGCCGTAGCGCACTTGCAATGGGCGCGCCACGTTGAGCGCGAAGCCATATGATATGCAGGCCACCACGATCAGGGCGATCCCAAAGGCGCTGCTTTTCCCTTCGCTAAAACTCGGCAACGCTATCAGAACCGAACCGGCAATGCCTGTCAAAAGTCCCAGAAGAATGCGTCGGGATGGGACCTTTCTCGCGATGGCAGCTGCAACAATGGTGACGAACAACGGAGTCGTCGCATTCAACATTCCCGTCAATGCCGACGATACCCGCTGCTCGGCAAAGGGGAACATGCTCAATGGAAATGCGAACCACAGAATACTTAACGCGAAGATCCCCCGCCACGCCGACCTGTCAATGGATTTTCGAGCTGCAGGGAAGAAGGAGAGCGTCGCGAAGCCGATCGCGATGCGAATGAACGAGACCCCGTTCGGCGCGATTGCTCGTAGCCCCTCCGCGATGAAGAGGAATGATGCACCCCAGATGACGCCGGGGGTAGCGACCAAAAGCCAATCTGCGTACGATGCGCGCTTATCTGTTCCTGCCTGCATGCGCGTTGGATGCGCACCCCTGCGGCACGGCTACAAAATCACTGTTTGTGTTAAATTAGTGAAAGTAACAGCGTTTTACCCGCACCACCCACACTCCTCAGTAGCTCAATGGCAGAGCATCCGGCTGTTAACCGGAGGGTTGTAGGTTCGAGTCCTACCTGAGGAGCCATTTCTTTTCTGGCGTTTAGCGTTGATGCTGATCAACTCAGTCTCGCCACCTTGGGGAGTTCTTGGGGTACCCCGCGTCGAGATTCCCGCGAGGGTTGCAGCATGGACGGATTATGAGTGACCTGACGTTTGGCAAAGCAGTTCATTCTGCGGTAACGATGGTGACGTCAGGGATTTCTAAGATTTCATAAAGGCCTAGCGTTGGGAGTCGATCGGGAGCCCTTCCTTTCAAATTGAATGTTGAATTGATCTGGTTCTAAGGCAATCAGGCCCCCGTTTCTTTAGTGAATCTGTATGTTCAGGCCAACGATTGCGTCCACTTCCACAGATTCACCGTGCTGTAGGACGGGTCGGAAGCGCCAGTTCTCCAACGCTGCAATCACGCCGGGAGCAAGATCCCTTTCAAGAGATTCGAGAACGCGGAAGCCGCGCATCACGCCGTCGCGATCAATCTTGCATTGCAGAAGTATTCTGGCCCCGCGCAAGCTTAAGGGAACGTCGGTGGTAATAGGTTCCGGTGCAGTCAACTCCTCCTCGAAGCCTCTCGCGCTCGATTGTGCGTTGGCGAACTCGAGTGTCGCCGTACCGGCGGGTGTATCGAGGTAGATGGTGTAAACCTTGCCGCCAGCCAGCGCGCCGTATCGGTCAACCGCTCCTCCTGAACGCGAACTTGCGACGATGGTCACGGCGGGTGGTTTTCGCGGTCCCAGCGGGCGTCCCACCGAGGGCGAGGAGGGTTGCGGCGGCGCGAAGCTTGCAATCTGGATGGTGTTACCACGGATAGTGATACCAGCATCGCCCTCCTCACCGCTTCCGGAACCACCCTTGCTGGTGCCCACAGAATTTCCGTTCGTAGCCTTCGATGGAACTCCAGGTCCATTTCCCAAAGTTGCAGCGCCCGGACCTTTAAGAGTGTTGACCGTGCCTCCTTCTCCTGCCCCCTCTAACAATCCAGCCCCAGTGCCTTTTTCGCCGAGCCCGGATCTCGCTTCCCTGAGGGTGAAAAACTACCGCTCCCTGCATTTGCTTGCGCGGGCCGCCCGACTTCCGGGCCGATGGCAGCGGAAATCACGTATTCCCTTTCGCGAGTTCCATTTTGCGAATTCCCATGGGAAGCAGCACCCGACGACTGCTTTATCAATGTGGCTTTGGGTCCACCTGACACCTGCAGCAGCTTGCTCAAAACATGGGAATCACGATCGTTGGCAAGTTGCACCGGCGCAACATCGCTGACGATGGCAGATGCCGGTTTCCGGGCTGCAACGGGACGTAGAACGACTGGAGTCAGGTCGTTCGGGATCGTAAGCCGGGCTAAGTCGGTGGATTTTATGATTGGGATCTCAACTGGAGGGGGCACGACCTGAGGCTTCAGGTCCGGCGGTTCGAGTTGCTGAATGGGTTGTGCGAGGACTTCGACGGGCGGTGGGACTAGCTGGGCCTGCAGCTCCGGGACTTTGACCTGACGGATTTGCTGAACTGGCGATTCGGGCGCGGGTGCAATCGGAAGAACTGTGTTCGCATCAGGCAAGTGAAGCTTCGCATTTGCGACTGAGGCAGGAGCCTCTTCGGCAACCAGAGCAATCAGATTTGCAGTGGGCTCCAGCTTTCGCGGGAAGTTTAAATGGTGGACCTGGGCGATCGCGTCGATTGCTACCGGCTCATTAGAAATTTTGATCACTTGCTCGTGTCGTTGAGCCACCCTTCCGCCTTGTGCCCCGGATCTGCCGGGCTTGGCGCCACCTGCGTCGTTGATCGGAGGCAAGCTTCCAGAAAAATAGATAACGTTGACATTCTCCGGGAAGAGTGCGGCTTGCGGTTGCTGCGGTGCTTGCAGGGACGCGCTCCGCCCGACAATGAGGATCAGAGCGGCGTGAAGAAGGCTTGAAGCGACGGTCGAACCGAAATTCGAGCGGGCGACACTACATTCCCCGTCCCATCGGGGCTTAGAGCGAGCCAGCGCCGGCTTCAACGAGGCTCGGAAGCTTTGCCAGGGCGACTCCCACGCCACTAGGAGACGAGGAGCACGGATCATGGCTGTTTTCCTCCCTCTCCATTTTGCGCAAAACTGATCTCGATGTGGTCGCCGATAGACGTGCCAGTCTGATAGATGGTGTGAGGCGGAAGTTCAAGTACAGTAGCCGACTCCATCCATACGGCTGCAACTCGCCATGGCCTGACGTTTTCCTCGGTGTGGACGACCTCGAACTCCTGATTCAAGTACACGAGGTCGATGGGATAGCGCATTCCGAAGGTGTGCACACCATGACAGGGGACGATCCATAGCCCGTTTCCTGAAGAGAGAGCACCCGGCGGCGTACCCATCAAACCGACTAGACGAGACAGGTGCGTGTCAGCGCGTCGCAGGTGATTGGCCAGAAATGATTGGCGCGTTGTGTTGAATGCGAAGCCATTTTCCATGATCATCACTCAGTAATTAGGTTGTGCCCGCTTTGCTTCCGTAAACAAACAGCCCGATGGCTACCACCAGCGCGATCAGCAACAAAGAAATCAATAAGTGCGTCATTTCTGTATCACCGGCAGTAGATTGCGCATGAGAAGGATCAAGGCTGGTCCCAAGCTGATAAAAAACATCGACGGAAATACAAAAAACACAAGTACCGGCACCATCTTGATTGTGGTCTTTGCTGCCTGTTCCTCAGCGCGCTGCCGCCTTTCGACGCGCAGAGAATCGGAATGTACTCGCAGGGCTTGCGCGATGCTGGTGCCGAAGCGATCGGTCTGGACGAGAACCGCTACCAGCGCCCTTAGGTCGTCCACAGCAGTGCGCTGAGCAAGGTTACGCATGGCCTCTACGCGAGGTTTTCCGGCGCGGATCTCAAGGTTCAACAATGTGAACTCTTCGCAAAGATCTCGATGAACGTGCTTAAGCTCCTGGGATACCCTTTGCAGCGCCTGGTCGATTCCAAGTCCTGCTTCCACGCAGATAGTAGTGAGGTCGAGCGCATCCGGAAGTGACAAGCGGATCCGTTGCTGGCGGGCTTTGATCTTTCGCTTCAGGATGAATCTCGGCAGGATGTATCCGAGCAGTAGAAACGCAATAATCAAGAGGGGCGATCTGACCGCCAAGCCAGTGGTGAAGACGAAAATCAACGCGAGCAGAACCAACAGTACGCGGACTCCAAAAAAGATCGCAAGATGCCGATCTTCTCGATACCCTGCCTGCATGAGCAAGGCGCGCGTCTTGCCCACCTCAGATGGTGATTTCGGCAACGCCTTGCTGAGGGATTCCAAAGCATCCTGGACGCGGTTCGGTAGTTCCTGATCGTCGACGCGCAGCTCGGGCTCCCTAAGTAGCGTCCGCAGCCGGATAGAGAACGAGGATTGCGGCGCCCAGATCGCCGTTCCCAGACAAAAAGACCCAGTGCTGACGGTGAGAAATAGCGCAAATGCAAACCAGAGTGCCATAGTCATACCTTGATGTCGATGATCTTGCGAATCATAAAAAATCCCGCCGTTTGCATGACGATGCCCGCGGCGATCAGCATGTGCCCGATCGGGTCAGTGAAGAGCGGCTTGATGAAACCCGGATTCACCACCTGCATGACCACGATCAGGAATGGCGGCAGTGACATGAGAATGATCATGGTCAGGCGGCCTTGCGCCGTGAAGACGCGGACCTGACGCAAGATCTTGAATCGTTCGCGGATGATGTACGAGAGCTTGTCCATGATCTCGGCCAGATTGCCGCCGGTCTCGCGCTGCATACAGATCGCGGTCACAAAAAGTTTGACGTCCACGGTCGGGACACGCTCGGCCAGATTGAGCAAGGCGTCCCGCACCGGCATCCCGAACTTCTGCTCCTCAAAGGTCTTCCGAAACTCGCCGGATAAAGGCTCTGCCAGCTCATTTCCGATCAATTCCAACGCGGTTGTGAACGCATGTCCGGCGCGAACGGCGCGCCCCAACAGATCGATCGCTTCGGGAAACATCTTCTCGAACCGGCGGAAGCGCAGCATGCGCTTGAATGAAACATAGATATTGAGTAGGAATCCACCCGCGACGGCGAAGATCAAGGCAAACAGCAGCTCGCGCGTGATCAATATCGCAAGCAGCCCAGCGGTGGCGGCGAAGCAGGCGGAAAGTAAAAGAAACTTGCCCGGCCGCATTGCCACCTCAGCCTGCGAAAGTTTTCGCTGAAGCCTCGAGACCCGGCCGGACCTCGCGAGCCAGCGGTTAAGTGCCGGGATCTCAGATAATAGTTCGTCACGCAATAGCTGCAGTTCTTCAGTCTCGCCACGTGACGCGGCATGGTTGACGGCGAGCAACCGCTCGCGAATGACCCGCGATTGCGAATTTCTCTGGTCCCACGTCATTGCCAGCCCGAAGGTGGCCAATGCAACGATGAAGAAGATCGTGATGGTCAGCAGCAACATAGTTCCTCCTACACCACGGTCTCGGTCTCGAACAGGCCGGGACGCAGCCGGCAACCGGCAGATGAAAGTCTTTCTGCGAATTTAGGCCGGATGCCGGTAGCTTTGAAGGTGCCACGCACCTGCCCTGTGTCGCTTATCCCTTGCCGCTCGAATTTGAAGATCTCCTGCATGGAAAGCGTTTCCCCTTCCATTCCCGAGATCTCAGCGATGCTCACCACCTTGCGCGTACCGTCACTCAGGCGTGCGATCTGAATCACCGCCTGAATCGCTGATGCCAACTGCTGGCGGACCGCACGTTCGGGAATATTAAGATTAGCCATTGAGACCATGGTCTCCACGCGGCCCAGCGCATCGCGAGGAGTGTTCGCGTGTACCGTGGTCAACGAGCCCTCATGACCTGTGTTCATTGCCTGCAACATGTCGAGGGCTTCTTCGCCGCGCACCTCGCCGACGACGATTCGGTCTGGACGCATACGTAGGCTGTTGATCACAAGCTCGCGTTGTCGCACCGCGCCTTTGCCTTCAATGTTGGGTGGACGCGTCTCCAGCCTGACGACGTGCGCCTGTTTAAGTTGCAACTCGGCAGCGTCCTCAATAGTCACGATCCGCTCGGTGTCGGGGATGTATCCGGAGAGCACATTCAACAAAGTAGTCTTGCCCGCGCCGGTTCCGCCTGAGATCAGGATGTTCAGCTTGCCGCGCACCATCGATGACATAAGTTCGAGCATCGGTTCTGTCAGTGAGTGATTGGTGAGCAGCTCGCGAGCCGTCAATGGGTCGCGCCCGAAGCGGCGGATGGAAAGGCAAGGGCCGTCGATGGCTAGCGGCGCGATGATCGCATTGACACGCGACCCGTCGGGAAGGCGCGCGTCCACCATGGGAGACGATTCGTCGATGCGCCGGCCCACGCGCGAAACGATGCGATCGATGATCTGCAGCAGGTGTTGATCGTCTTTGAATGACAGGGTGGTCGGAAGCAGCTTGCCCGCGCGCTCTATGTAGACCTGATCGAAGCGGTTGACCAAAATGTCGGAGATGGTGGGATCTTTCAGCAGCGTCTCCAGAGGGCCGAGGCCGAAGATCTCATCCAGGATCTCGCGGGCCATGCACTCGCGCTCTGTGAAGGTGAGTGGAATGGCCTCGCTTGACATGGAATTGCGCACGATATTGAGCACCTCGTCGCGCGCGGTTTGGCTGGGAGTGCGACCCAGCCGCTCCAGATTCAAGCGGTCGATGATCTTGCGATGCAAGTCGCTCTTGACCTGCTGGTATGGCGTGGCTTCATGGGTAGCGGTCAACATTTATGAGCTCCTCAAAAGAGACCATGCGGTCTTACTTCGGACAGCTTCGCGCGGCGTCAACAACGCCACTAGTCCACCGAACGAGCGAGCGATGTCAGTATGGTTCACATGGGCTACCGGCACGCCGCGCTCAATGGAGTTTGCGACGGCGGGAAAGTGATTAGGAATCTTCCACAGGATCTTGGAGTGTGTGGCCGCCTCAACGTCCGTGTCATCCAACCCCGCGATCCGCTTGTAACGATTCACAACGATCCGTATCTTTTCGGACCCTCCGGTCTGCATGACGAAGTCACGGATCTTGTTAGCGCTCCATAGCGATGGCACATCCAAGTGGGTGATGAGAAGCACGTGGTCCGCCAGCTCGCATACCAAACGCGTCGATTGATCCAAGCGACTCGAAACATCGACCACTACGAACCGATAGGCGCCCACCACGACATCGAATAAGCGCGCCAACTCCGGACCAAAACCCTCCCCGGTGCCGGGTTCTTGCAAACCTGCCAACAGTGCGAGCCCGCTGCTATGCCGCGTGATGAAACTATCCAGCAGCGAAGCATCCAGGCGGTTCAGATTTTGCAGAGCATCTGTCAGAGTGAAGGCGGGCTTCGCATTCAGGTGCAATGCGGCGTGGCCCAGCGACGCCAGGTCCACCAGCACGGTGCTTCCATGTGCCGACTGCAACGAAAGCGCGGTATTGACGGCGATGGTGGTTGCTCCGCTGCCGCCCTTGGCGTTGACTACAGCGATGATCTTGCCGCGCTCGCCCAGCTTGCGCGTCTTGCGCTGCATGGTGGAAAGCCGCAAGAAAGCGTCGAGCAGCGAGTTGATACTGGCCGGGCGCTCCAAGAATTCACGGCCGCCGGCTCGCATGGCCTGCACGATCACCTGCGGCTGGCTCATCTCGCCAATGGCGACGATGGCCGTGCGTGGAATCTCCAGATGCAGTAACTCGATGGCCTTAACGGCCAAAGCGGCGTTGGTGCTGGGCACGTCGCAGATCACCACGTCCGGATCAAGTTCCTTCAGCTTTCTTACAGTGGGATCGGTCGCAGTCGTCGGATAAGAACTCAGGGCGTGCAGGGTGCGCGCCACGGCCGTTCCATCCACCATCATCTTGAGGATGGTTCGTTGCTCTTCATCACTGGCGATGACTGCTACAGTCAATTCAGACATGGTTCCTCTAGGCTGCTCTGTTTACTGCGTCTGCACGAGTCGGACCGGAATGGCATACGGACCGGTGCTAGGGTTCGGATTGCCCGCTCCGCCACCGCCACCGCCGTTGCGGGGACAAGCGATCGGGGCTACGAAGTGGGCCTGAACATCATTCCCTTGCATACCGTCTACAAAGAGTTCGAGGAAGCCGACCACTTCAACTTGCTGCCCGTTTGTGCCTGGAACTATTTGGTTACTTGGATCGCAGTTGTTCCACACCGGAGCGACTACCAACGATTTACTCGTGCTCATCGTTACCCCATTTACGTCGTAATTTCCGATACTGATCCACCGGTCGGCTGGCCTACCGACCAGATCATCCACGCCTTGCTTCGTAGGTCCATTCATGTTTCCTGTCTCCACGGGATATTTGCTGCCGCAGGCAATCTCTGAAGTTCCGGCGCAATAATTGAGACACTGGCCCCAAGCACATCGGTAAGTGCTACCTCCCGAGCCGAAGTCGAGCGAGTAGAACTGGCTTGGCGCCAGCGCCTTACTTGGAGTGACCGGGCGAATGCCTTTCTGGGTTCCCATCTGCGCCTGTGCGTAAGAGGTAATGTTTCCCGAGGAGTCAAAGACAACTTCTCCGCGCTTACACGCTCCGTTGGGATCAATGGGATCAGTGCTTTTATTGCTGAGAATCGTGTTGGGCAAAAAGACAGGCTTAACGCAGCGCGAGGCACTTCCCTGAAATCCCGCTTCTGCGGTTGCTTTTGCAGAAACATCAGAGCTGTTGTGGCCCAAGACGCGGGCGAAATACGTGTCCACTGGATTCCCGCCTGCGCTGGTTCGCGGAACCGTCACAGTCACCCGACGAGCGCCGGTGTCGACGATGACGTTGCCACCAGAAATTGCGGCTGGAGTACCGAGGATCTTGTTCGCGGCGGCGGTAGCGATCGCCGCCTGCGTCGCCGTGCCGGGCTGTGGTGCCACGGGGTTGGTAAAGGTGAATGCGCCGGCGAGAGCCGCGGCGTCAGCGGCATGCTGCGCACTAGTGCGAGCGGTGTAGAGAATGCCAAGGTCAATCGCCAAGGCCGCCATCGCGAAGAAAACAACGATGCACAACGCCACCATGGCAATCGTCATACCTTTTTCTGGTTCACGCCTTCTGCTTCGCATGGCCCTATTGACCTCCTTTTGGCTTGCCGTCGAATTTGTCCGGTTCCAGGAATTTCTGCGGGAACTTCTGCAGAGTGGGAACGGTGTCGGAAGGCGAGACCTTCCGCGCGGTCACCAGGACCATGAGTTCGTCGTTCGATCTTATTCTGGTTCTTGCTCTTGAAGAAAGTCCCCAGAATTGGAATGTCACCCAGGCCGGGAACCTTGGAGCCGGCATTGGTGAGGCGGTTGTCCATCAATCCGGCGATCACGAAGCTTTGGCCGTCTTTGATCTCAAATTCGGTTTCGGCGCGCCGAGTGTTGATTGCGGGGATTACAAAGCCGGAGATGGTGAGGCCATTGGAAAAGTCAAGCGCGCTGACCTCCGGGATTCACCCGGAGATGGATGTTGCCATTCGGCATGATGACTGGAGTGAATCGCAGCCGCACTCCGAATTCTTTGAACTGGATCGTCACTGAATTCAGTCCAGCCGTTCCTTGCACTACGGGGTATGGGAATTCTCCGCCTGCCAGGAAACTTGCCTCTTTGCCATTCACTGCGATCAGGTTCGGTTCGGCTAGGATCTGCAGAACGTTCTTTTGCTGCAAGGCCTTCACCACTGCACCCAGATTCATGTCTGTGCGGAAGAGAAAAACGTTCAGCAGATCATTCATGCCAAAAGCGGCGGGTTGATGGAAGAGCTGGTTGTTGTTTTCACTGAGGGTCACGTGGTTACCACGGGAGAGGAACCAAGGCTGACGTCAGAGGTGACGGCGCCGATGTCGGCTGCCTGCAAACGGTCCAAACTGTTTGTGCTGATTGCGCCAGGCGTATTGCCCGCGCCGGTGGAGAACAGGTTCACCCCAAGTTGCAGGACCGCGGCGCGACTTACTTCTGCGAACTTTACTTCCAGCAGGACCTCCTGTGCTCCTAGCGGACCAAAGCTGAGCACGTTCACCACGTTCTTGGAGAAAGCGCCGGCAATCATCCCTGCACGATCCGCCGTGTTCTTGTCAGAGACGTGCCCGGAAAGGACGACCGCGCTGCGGGAAGCGGTTACGTTTATCTTTTCTTCCGGAAAGATTGACACCATCTCCTGTGCAGCGGATGTGACATCCACATCCACCCGAAGATCGAAGGTTCGGGACCGCTCGTTCTCGTCCCAGAGTAAGAGAGAGACCTCACCGGGAGCACGACCATGCACCATCACTTGGTTTGGGGTGACAACGAGTGCGTCGGCGATTGCGGGGTCAGTGACCGAAACGCGTCTTAGCCGTTCGCTGGTGTTGATGAGGACGGATTTCCCAACCATGACCCGCAGCGGGGCCGATGTTCGGACGTGGGCTGATTCCTGGGTGACGCCTGCTGGAACTTGTGGCGCATCCTGGCCCCTTAACGGGGTGCTCATCAGAGCGACGCTAGTCCGATCCCAACCACGGCCATAATCTCGTTGATCTTCATTTCTTCCCTTTCAATCCGCACTTACTGCAACTACCTCTTCAAAACTTTGCGACATCGCGCTTGTCCCCGCGGATCAGCTCCACCGTGTACACCGGGGCCGAGGCTGGTACTACCGCTTTGGCCTGCTTCTTCCGCACACTGGAGCAGCAGTTCCATACAACATCGCATTCTTCAATACGACGGGACTGGGTTTGTCTGTGTCCAGTGGATTACGCAGCGCGAGTTGGATCCTTCCTTCCATGCTAGAGAGGGTCAACTTCTGCGCGTCGTCAGGCGAAACAAGCAGGGTAATGACCGGGAAGTTCTGCGCGCTGCCGTCCGAGGCCTGCTGCAACTTAGTCCCGGCGGTCAGGACCTGCACATTCTCGAGCACCGTCGTCGTGGTCACGTTCCCAGGATCATTCGACTTGTCGGGATTGCCGGTGACCAGAACGTCTACACGTGTCCCTGGAACGGCGAATCCCGCAACGTTCACAACGTCATTGACCTTGACCGATACGGCCCGCATGCCGGTGGGGATCATCGACGGCAACCCCGAGCCGGCCTTTTCGGAAGCGAGCTTACGATCCAAAACCAAATCGTTCTTGAATATGGGAACAATGACGCCGCGGCCAACGATTTCAGGCGGGTTCTGGAAGTAGCCTTCCGGTAGATCGGTGTCTGGCAGCTTGACCAGGCGCATGTCTTTTTCCTCCAGGCGTGCGCCGGGAACCAGGTCGACCGCCGCGACTACCACGGTGACCAAGCGGCCCTTGTTATTGGCCAAGTTTGTATTCAGCGCCTTGTACACCAGCAAGCTGGTGAACGCGGCAAGTGTGAGTGCCAAAGCTGCGATCAGGAACAATCTTTTTCGGTTCATAAGTTTCCGCCTTAATAAAAATTCACAAACTCCGCAGTTGCCTTCAGGTTCACTGTCGCGGGCACGGTGAAAAATGGCACCTTCGAGAGCCATTGAATGGGATAGCCGCAGGTAACATCGACCTGCGACGCAGACATGGATGTGCCGCCTGCGGGAGTGACGATCTTGGTTTGGTCGATGGTCACGTTTCCTGCGGTCAGCGTGACGCCGTTCCGGCCGGCATAATCGACAACCGCCTGGACTATGTCAGGAGTGTTGCCTCGATTTTCGGGGAGCGTGGATATGCGGGCGCCTTCGCGCGCCGCGTTGTTGATGATCTGGTGCACCCGGATAAAGGACGAACCCTCGATGATCCCTAGGGAGATGAACAACAGCAGTGGCAATACCAGGGCGAATTCAACCAACTGGGTGCCGCGATCGCAGCGATGCAGTTCAGTCATTCTCATTGCGCATCACCGCCTTCGCGTTCATTTGGATCGTGCCGAAAGGAAAAAAGATGAAGCTGTACGGGGCCTGGACGTCCACCTCGGTTGAAACCAGCACCACCCCATTGACATTGGTGCCACTTGCAGTCTGGTTCACGGTCACGCTCGCGCCGGACACGTTGGCGGATGCAAGAAAATCGCGAACATGGGTCTCTACGGCACCGCTGGTGGGCAGGGTTGAAGTACCCGGGAAAGGAGCCACGGAGAAACGGGAACCCTCGCGCGCCGCGTTGGTGGCCAGCTGATAGACGTTGTAAGCTCGTCCGAACTCCAGGATCGAAAAAATCAGCGTGAAGAATAGCAGCATGGTCAACGCTGCTTCTACCAGAGTCGCGCCGCGTTCTCCTCGCTGCCGATTCATCTTGCCACCCAGATCGCGAACAGCGTGCCGCACGCGGCCGCCACTCCAAACGGAGTGCGGACCATGGAGAGATTGTTGACGTTGATATGCGGATGCGCCTTGAACCCAAAGTTGTAGATCGACTTACAGATCTCGAAGACGTTACGGCAAGTGCGGCGAAGCAGGCCCCGCCGCGTTACCTCAACCAGCGCCATCAGCGCAGCCATCATCACCGCCACTTCCATCGCGACCACCCAGCTCCTGAGTCCAAGCAAGGCCCCCAGTGCTGTGATCAGCTTCACGTCGCCGCCGCCAATGGCCCCTAGCTGAAAGAAGGTGAGGCCGACAGCGAAGCCGAACACGGCGGCGATCGCGGCCGACAGGAAACCACCGGCAAACGCGTGGATCAGAAGGCCAGAGATAAAACCGAACAATGAGAGTTGCCGCGGAATGATGCCAGAGCGCACGTCGAACAGCGCGGCGGCGCATACAAAAGCGATGATTAGACCAGTCAGGGCCATAAGAAAATATTGCGGCAGGGTTTGTGACCCCTGCCGCGTAGGTACAGGTTTACTTCAAGAACTCAGTTCAACTTGGTTACGGTGCTGCCAGCGACTAACTATTACTTCAAGGCGTCGCGGGCTTTGCCGAAAATGGTGTCAGCATTGGTACCGATGGCAGCAACGCTACCGGCGACGACGACCAGGAGGACGGCTAGCATCAGCGCGTACTCCGCCACATCTTGCCCGGCGTCGTTTGACCACAAGCCGCTAAACATTCTCTTCATCGGGAATCCTCCTGATCTTTGAAATCAGCCAACCCGAGTTGGCGGCTTTCTATTTGATCGCGTCCCTTGCTTTGCCAAAGATCGTGTCAGCGTTGGTACCGATAGCTGCGACGGTGCCGGCCACGACGACCAGAATCACGGCCAACATCAGCGCGTATTCGGCAACGTCCTGTCCGCCATCGTCGAGCCACAGATTGCGAAGGATTTTCATGGTTCTTCTCCTATAGGCGTGAGCCCAGTTTCACGTTTGATCTATGCAATCCGAGTGCAACTCTGCACACGGGCAAGAGTCTCCGTGGATCAGAGAGAAAACTGGATGAAGAGGTCGTTGCGTAAGACGGGATGTTCAGTTCTTGAGACAAACTTCGCCGGCGAGGTGTCCGGAAATGGGACATGCCGGATTGTGAGGCGGGGAACTAGCAACCAGAACACTGAGCAGTCACACGCGACACGGGGTGGTCAGTGGTCCAGCATGGTTTCTAGTGAACAGCGGTGGGAGACGGCGGATGTTGTGTCGGAAAAAGTTCCAACTCCCCGATGAGACGGTGCAGGGATGATCGAGCCATTCCTAGCGAACGTGCTGCCTGTAGTTTGTTATTGCCATATTCCACCAGGGCACGCTGGATCAGCCGGCGCTTGAAGTCGCGAACTTCATTCTCGAAAGTCATGCCCAGCGGCGCGGAATATTCCACAAACTGCTCGGGAAGATGCTCCATGCGGATCTCCGGGCCATCGCACATGACGACAGCCCTTTCAATCACATGCTGCAGCTCGCGCACATTTCCCGGCCACTCATACTCCTGCAAGCCAGTCATTGCAGCAGCACAGATGCGATGAGTGGGCTTTTGATAGCTCGCGGCAAAATGCTCAACAAAATGATAAGAAAGCGCCAGGATGTCGTCGCGGCGCTCGCGCAAGGGCGGCACACATATCTCAATGGTGTTCAGACGATAAAAAAGATCTGCTCGGAACCTGCCGGATTGCACCATCTCCCGCAGGTTGCGATTGGTAGAACAAATGATGCGGCCGGAAAATTTTCGCGGAGTGTTGCTGCCCAGTCGCTCAAAAACCCTTTCCTGCAGAACGCGCAACAGTTTCACCTGCAAACCCGGAGAGATGTCGCCGATCTCATCGAGTAGCAAGGTGCCTCCTTGTACGGCTTCAAAGCGGCCTTGCCTGCTGTTCCCAGCGCCCGTGAAGGCGCCACGCTCGTGACCAAACAACTCGGCTTCAATAAGGTGCTCAGGAAGACTGGCGCAGGAAACTGCCATATAAGGTTGCGATTGGCGATTGCTGACTTCATGGATGGTGCGCGCCAGCAAGTCTTTACCGGTCCCGGTTTCCCCCGTGATCACGATGCTTGTCTCGGAATTGGCGACCCGAGCCGCAAAGGCGTACACGGCTCGCATCTTTGGATTTGCGCCGACAACGTCGCAGACGCCGCTATCGAGTGGCGACTCTTTGCGCAGGCGGTCCAACTCGTCTGTCATCTGCTTGAACTTGGCCGCCCGGCGAAGCACCATGCGGAGCTCTTCGATGGAGCTGGTTTCAACAAAAAAATCATAGGCGCCGGCCTGAAAAACCGCGCGCGCTACTTCCCGTTCTGATTGCGGTACGCAGGCAATCACCGGAGCAGCGCCGGGAGTGCGCATGATCTTCTGCAGCAGAAGGATCCTTTCCTGAAATATTTCGTCGCTAACAGCCGGAATGCCAAGCAGAACAACATCGCAAGACTTGAATTGGTCTGTGCAGGCAGGAGCTGGGCTGAATTCAAACTCGGAGCCAAGCTTTTGAGATAGGACTTGAAAGAAATCGAAACGAGAATCGACGAAATGACACTTCATTGGCTGGGGCCCGGTTCACTTAAGTCCTTAATGTGAGTACCTTAGGACGTAGGTATTATAGCCTTAATAGCAAACTAGACAACAGAAAAATAAACTTTATGGAGCGTTAGAAAGCGACACCCCTAACTACCCGGATGAAACGATCTCGGGGAGGGCCCCCGCACCACACGACTCGATTCTTGATTTTGTCTAAACTTTAAGGCAGAATCGCCGACAAATTCTGCCTCCCCCCAAACTGAGGTAGACCGTGGACCCTCGTCACACGACTCCGCCCGATGGTTACACATCGGAGCTTGTATTCAAACGTCTTGAGAAGTATCTCCGTCATGCCGATGACTGCACGGCGCGGTCGGTTGTAGGCGCGGTGATGGGACATGCGTGCTCGTGCGGACTCGCGCAAGCGATTGCCGATTGCAACGGAAGTGCTGGAGTAGGCAGTGACTTCGACAAGACGTGACATTGTGTGATCCGGGTAGCGCCAGTAGGGGCGGATTCTGTGGGAGTGGAATGAGAGCGCGAGCCCCTTTAAGTATTGCCTGCAACTATATGAATATTTTGGTTGCGGGGGGTGGATTTGAACCAGCACCTTTGGGTTATGATTCAGCGGAAAAACGCACACCAACGCTTCCAACGTACCTTAAGAGCTATTCGGACTTTCACGGCGATAACACGGGTTCAAATCCCACCCGGGACATCAAGGACCTTGAAGCACTTGCCTACAGTCCAGCAGCTGGGATTGACATGATCCCTCGCCGGATGTTGCCCCGACTTGCCCTTACAACCGCCAACCGGAGGGTTGTAGGTTCGAGTCCTACCTGAGGAGCCATTTCTTTTATATATCCCAATCGCAAAAGAGGCCCTTCGCTACGCTCAGGATTTCGGCAGCCGGCTCCCGCCCCTGCGCGGCTCACCCCGCAAAGCGCCTCAAGTTCGAGTCCTACCTGAGGAGCCATCTATCTCTATTCAAGCTCCCCAAAAGATGTTTGCCGACGAATACGACTTGTTTGCTGCTTCGCGCAGGCGGTTGGCGCTTTTTCATTCCAGTCCTGCGCGCGGAAGTGTTCGCTCGGTACGATCTTCGTGCGAACGCCGTCGATGACGCGCGGAACATCGGGCGCCAGCTGATGCTTGTCGGTGAACACGATCACCGCCGGTTGGCTGGGATCATCGTCGCTGCGACCGATGCCCAATCCCAGCACAGCTGGGTGCTTGAACAGTGCTGGTTCGTGTCGTTCCTTTACGGCGACCGCGCGCTTGATGGATTCTGCTGAAAGCCTCACCTCTGCTTTGCTGGCGGTTTGCGGAGCTACGACCTGCGATGCCGACGTGCAGGCTACCGCGTGTTGCGCTCCGCCGACGATCACGGGAGCCACTCCACCGGAATCGCGCAGCGCATTGAGAACGTCGCCGATGGGATTGGCCACGGTATCGATATCACTACCCGCGTAAAGCAGCCCGACCGCTTGTGCGGTCTGCGAATCCACGATCAGCGAACCTGAGTCGCCGCTAGAACTGAAGGCCCCACCATTGATAACCATCTGATTGCTGAAGGTCACAGTGAACTTGGTGCCGGTGTTGCAGCCTTCCTGATAATCCACCTTCACCGAAGTATTGATCGACGATATGCTGGAGCAGGTAAGGCCGGTGGAGCGTCCGCTCTTTGCGACCGCCATGCCGACGCTGGGAGCGGCAGTGTCGCTGGCCGGCGCACCCGAACCGCCATCGGCGCCCAGGCCGAGAATGCCGCCGGAAGTATCGACTGTGCCGGGAACGATCAAGGCGATTGCGGCGTCAACGTTACTGGTCTTCAGCGCCGACGCCTGGGAAAAATTCGCAACGATATGGGCTTTGCTGGCGGTACAAGAGACATCCACCAGACCCGGCTGAATGATGGGGTCTCCGGGTTTGGCAGCGCCAGAGATCGCGATGGCGTGGTTTGCGCTCAAAACATAATTCGACCCGCCGCGGTTCACCAACGCTCCGAGCGTGGCCGAGCAGCAAAAACTCGTGCTCTCATCGTGGGCATTTCCGCCGGAGGTCCCAAGCTGCACCGGAAGAGGCTCAACCGCGCGGTTGATGGACGCAGTCTTCTTCGGAACGACTTTCACGGTAGCGGTTGCATTCACCGACGAATCTTTTATAGACGCTGCCTGAACGTTAGCTGTGAACGTGTTCGAGATCGACTTTGGCGCCGTGTAAAGGCCGGCCGTGGAGACAGTCCCGTCGGAAGAATTACCGCCAGCCACGCCATTCACGCTCCAGGTGACGGCGGAGTTGCTCGTGCCTTGAACGTTCGCGGTGAATTGCTGTATGCCGCCGGGATTCAGGGTCGCCGACATGGGCACCACGGTGACCGACCTCGGGTTGGAAGATCCGCCACAGGAAACCGCTAGAAAAATGGCGAGAGCGACCGTCGCCCCGCTGGTAAAACGTGAATACTTCATTGCCGTCCCTCAAAACCGTTTGACTACTTAGAACGAGGGCAGCAGAAAAGGGTGGTAAGCAGCTCAAGGGAAACTGTGTCGAAATGCGACAGCCTAAACGTTTTGCACGGCCGAAACTATGGAAGGATGATCCGATAAATGTTGGACTGAGCAGAATTCCTCGAAGCAGCGTAAGTGGAGCCCGGCCCCGGAAAAACGTGCTCTTCATGGATCAGGTACGCCCCGGGCATTCTGGCCAATTCCTCGTCAGTGCGAGTCTTGCCGTTGGTGAGATTCGGCGGACGTTGACCCGGGTGCAGCGGTAGCACCAATGTATTCCTGGAACGCCTGCCAAAATATCGAAGCGATGCGAAGAGTATTTTGCCGTCTCTGCTCCACGAGAGCATAGGCGCTCCGGTGCGTGTTGGACCGAAGCCGGCAATACACACATCGCAAAGTATGCTGGGTGGCTCGATCCCGCTGAGCGGATAGACTTTGATCTCGTTGGCCTGGTCATTAGACGCTGGAGCAGCAACTACCGCCCACTTTCCGTCCGGCGAAACGGAAATCAGATGAAGGATGGTGTCGGGTGAGATCTGTTCGGGGTTGCCGCCATCCTCGGCCATTCTGAACAAGTGCGAGTCGTTGGTGTGGCCTTGATAGATCAGCTCGCCAGGTCCTCCGAAGAAGACGCGATACTCACCGCCTTTCGTCAGTTGCCGGGGCGACGATCGTCGTGACAGGTCAGCGATCCAGATGCCGGCTCCCTCCTCGCTCGCGGTGGTGTAGACGACCTTGCTTCCATCATTCGAAATTGCATAGTGAGTCATAACGAAGTCGGGAAATAGTTTTTCGTTCTTCTGTGTCGCTAAATCCGTGACCCAAAGTTGGCCCTGCACGTAGGACCGCGATTTCCCGTTGCGCACGAGGTAATAAAGTTTGTTGCCGTCTGGGGAAAATGTGGGGAGATACGCGTAACCTTGCTCGGTGATCTGCCGGTCGCCCTTCTGATCATGCAGCCAGATCGAGCTCTTGGCGGTGCCGACACTGGTGTAGAGGGACTTTCCATCGGGGGCCATTGCGATGCCCTCTTCCTCGGTCGCGCCTGAAGTCAGCTGCTCGGGTGCGCCACCAGGAAAGGCCTGCCGCCAAAGATGGATCTCTCCGCCTTGGTTCGAGCTGAAGTACATCCACGCGCCGTCTGGCGACCACGCCGCGGCCGTGCACTGGCCGTTTTGAGGACCAACCGAGCGGCCCATCGATAAACCATCAAACGGCACCAGTCGGCACGGCAGCCAGCCGGCTCCATCCATCTCAACTACCAGCACCCATTTCTTATCGGGCGACAATGACGATTGATGAGCCATACCAATCCCGGTCGGCGGGAAGTAAATGCGGCGTTGGCTGCTGCGGCTCTCATTGGAAGTGACGATCCCCATGTGTTCGCCGGTGTCGATGGTGGAGTAGAGCAGTTGTTTATCATCGATCCAAGTCAATCCGGTCGCGTTGGGAAGCAGCATGCGGGCTTCACCACCCAGCACGGGGGATTCCATTGTGTTCCAAGTGAGCCGTGTGGCTAGAGTGGTGTAAGCAATACGGGAGCCATCCGGTGAAAAATGCAACGTTTGTTTTGAATCTGGGTTGCGAGTCAAGCGTACGGCTTCGCCATCCGGCAGCAGCTTGACATATACATCACCAGCACTCGCCGAGTAGCCAAACCCGCCGGGCCCCACCATGAACGCAAGCATGCGCCCGTCCGGAGAGATTGCCGGAGCGAATGCAGATTCACTAAAGTTCGTGACCTGTTGATACTCCGCTCGTGAAACAGAAGGCGCTGGCTTGCGCTGGTGAATGAAAAACGCAACGGCTGCCAGCAAGAGAACTAGCAGCGCGCCAAGCGAGAGACCGATCTTGCTGCGCGTAGCCAAACCTGAAACTGGAGTTTCTGACGAGCTGTAACGCTGCAATCGGCGCAGGTCGGCCCTCATCTCGGCGGCGCTCTGGTAGCGCACCTCCCGATCTTTTTCGAGGGCCTTCTCAATGACCTGTTCCAACTCGATCGGGAGCAGGTGATTGAGTGAGGTCGGTCGCGGTGATTTCCGGTTCAGCACAGCATCGATAAGGGCGGCGGTGCTGTCGCCGGAAAAAGGCGGCTTGCCGGTGGCCATTTCGTACAACACGGCGCCGAACGAAAACAGATCGGAGCGCTGATCGATCGGCTGCCCTCTTAGCTGCTCGGGCGACATATAACCGAGTGTGCCGACGGTAATCCCGGCCCTGGTCAAAAACAGCGGGGCCGCGTCCGTGGCGGTTCCGGCGTCAGGCGTGGCCTCCGCTAAATCCTTATCGAGCTTGGCCACGCCAAAGTCCAAGATCTTGATGTGTCCGCCATTGGTAACAAAGATATTTTCTGGTTTTATGTCACGATGAAATATAGAGGCAGCGTGGGCCGCTTGTAATGCTTCTGCAAGCTCGATCCCAAACTGAAGAATTTCGTCGGTCGAGAGCGCGCGGTGCAAAATCTTCTCCCGCAGGCTCTGCCCTTGCAGCAATTCCATTGCAATAAAGTCGCAGCCGTCAGCCTGGTCGATCTCGTAAATGGTGCAAATGTGCGGATGGTTCAGCGCCGACGCGGCGCGCGCTTCCCGTTGAAAACGCAAAAGCCGATCGCTGGAACGGTCAGCATCTTCCTGTAGGAACTTGAGGGCGATGTGGCGCCCAAGTTTGAGGTCTTCGGCCTCGTAAACGACACCCATGCCGCCTTCCCCGATCTTCTGGAGAATGCGGTAATGAGAAAAAGTGCGGCCTATATAGCTCTCGCGCACGTTGGTGGCGCCGGGGTCCATGGAGGCCACGGATGTTAGCAGAATTTGGGGTACGTTTATGTGCCCACATTATTGGGACGCGGCTATATCCCAAAGCTTCGCTGGTACACGCTGGGCGATGAGCCGGTGTGGCGCTGGAAGAGCGCGCGGAAAAACGCCACGTCCTGGTAGCCGACGGCTTCGCTCATCTCCTGCACGGTGCGGTAGTGGCTCTCCAGCATGCGGCGCGCGGCGGCGATCCTTAATTTCTGCAAATAGATGATTGGAGCTATCTCCAGTCGCCTGCTTGAACCGGCGGACGAAGTTGCGCAGGCTCATGCCTACGCGGCTGGCCACAGATTCGAGCTGGAAGTTGCGCTGGAAGTTGCCGTGCAGCCACTCCTGTGCGGCGGAGATAACCTCGTCACAGTGCTCGGTCTTCAGCGGGACAATGGCAAAGCCGGACTGCCAGGCGCGGGGAGTGCCGATGACCAGCGACTTCGCGGTTTGCAGCGCGATCTCATGTCCGCAGAATTTTTCAACAATATACAGGCTCAGGTCGAGCGACGCATTCACGCCTCCGCCACAATAAAAGCCGCGATCCTCAGTGACCATCATCTCCGTCATCCACTTCACCTTGGGATACATCTCGGCGAAACGCGCGGCGATGGCCCAGTGCGTCGTGGCGCGTTTGCCATCGAGTAGTCCGGTAGCGGCGGCCAGATCCGACGCCTGAGCAAACACTGGCGATGGCCGTGCCGCGCTTGTGCCAGCGCATTAGCCAAGGAACCACCTCCCGTTGCGTTCCAGAACGTTATTGAAGCCGACGCCGGTGGAAGGGATAAAGATCAGATCGCACTTGCGCACGTCTTTCAGTGCGTATTCCGGTTGCAGCTTCAGCGGGCCGTCGCACTGCACCGGCACGGCCATCGACCGAAGCCGTGGTGACGCGGAAGCGCGGCTCGGCACGTTTGCCGGTGAGCATGTTCCATAACTGCCGGCGTTGCGAAAAACCTCCACAGGGCCGACGGCGGTGGAAGGGAAGGTGTCATTCAGAAACAGGACGGTGATGTCGCGCATGGGCGTTCCGAACTGGTGGCGTAAAAGCCCATGTAGAATGTCACATCAGCCATCTTGTGGCAAGGGCTTTCTGCTTCTACTCTGGAAACCTCGACCCAGGAAGTCGGGAGAAATAGGGAGAGGCTGAATATGGTCAGCACTCAGGAGGCAAGCAATGCCAGTCGCAAACAAATTCTTGAATGGTGTGGATGTGAGCCGGATGCAGGAAACGATCGAGGCGGTGGCAGCGAAGCCAGCGCTGGGGAAGTTCACGTTCCGTGTGGCGAACCGTTGGCTCGACGGAGCGGAGAACCGGACCGAAACGCGGGACTTTAACGCCGGTGGGCAGGAGACGAAGCACTTCTCCGACTTCACGCTGGTTGCCGACGAGCACGACGTTCTGCTCGGCAAAGACGTAGGCGCGAATCCGGTGGAGCACCTTTTGCACGCGCTGGCTTCGTGCGTGACGACGTCGATGGTGTATCACGCGTCGGCTCGCGGCATCGCGATCGAGAAGGTGGAATCGTCGCTCGATGGCGACATCGACCTGCAAGGCTTCCTGGGCTTGAATGAATCGGTCCGCAAGGGTTACCAGCAGATCCGCTTCAAGTTCAGGATCGATGCTGACGTTACCGAGGCGCAGCTGAAGGAACTGGCTGCTTTGGGAACCACGTTTTCCCCTGTGTTCGACACGCTGACCAAGGGAACCAGCGTCTCGGTCTCCGCGGAGCGCATGCGCTGAAAAGAGGCCCTGCCGCTTGTTTAGTTATCGGGGGAGTGGCGGGGCTATCTTTTCAAGACGACGTCGGGCGATGATTCTCTTGGCTGGGGATTGCCGTGGCTCTGGATGCCCATCTCGGCGGCGAGCCGAGACTGCTCAGTTTGAAAATCGCTGAGCGCTTTATCGAGCCTTCCCACCAGCGCAGCGATCTGCTCGGGATCGAGCTCGCCGCGATCCAGGCTTTGGCTCAACGCCTTGTTGTGATCGTCGAGCGCCGAGTCACTCTTCCGCAGCTTCTTAGAGATTTTTTTCAGTCCTGCCTGCTGCTCCGCCGAAAGGCTCAGTAAAAATCTTTCGTTGTCGTCGAGGGCCTCGTCCACGGCATCGGTAAGCGGGTGCGCGTGGTGGTACAGGTTGGAGCGATCGGCGCCGGCGGTGTATTGCATCACCTGTTTCGCATCATCACGGGCAGCCTGAGTACTGGCTCGCAACCTTTGAAACTGGGCCAGCTGGTCAGGAGTGGCCTGAAGCGCAACCTTGCGAGTAAAACCGTCGAGATCCCCGGGATGAGGCTGGTCCTTCGACAAGGGAGTGGGGGCAGGCTGGGCCGGCTTGCTCCCTCGCCGTTGCGCAAGCAGAGCGGGCGGGGTCACGACAAGGATGCCAAGCAGCAGCCACACCGATCGGTTCACACCAGGGACTTTCATCTTTTGAATTTTCTTGCGCCCTCAAATATTTAGAAAGATATTAGACGTTCACAAATCCCGATTCGATAACTTGATTTTAACAAGCGCGATTTTATGCCTTGACATCCGTAATTTCGGGGAGCAGGATGGCTGTCCCTCCTAAAGTAAGTGTAGTAAAGCAGTCGGGCCCCCACAATTGACGCGCACAGGAGCAGTTATGCGATCAGCCACCCGTCTCGCCGTATTTGTGTGTTTCTTTGTATTCGCAGCATTCTCAACCCAAGCACGCGCTGGTAATGGCAACGGCAACCCGCACATCCCGAAGCTAGTAGTCGACGCCGACGGCTCGCACCTGACTCCCCTCGCTAAGGGATTCAGCAACACCGCGAAGATGCATCGCGACCAGAAGCGCGCCCATGGCAATGTCAACTGCCAGGACCCGTCCCCAGGGGATAACCCCGGCCAGCGTCGCAAAAAAGCCAAGGATTGCGACTCGGAAGACGTCGACGTGGTCAATGCCCCTAGCGACGACTGCCCGCACTGCGGCTCGGAGGACATTACCGACGACGGAGGAAACCCGGTCGGTAAGCACTTGAAGAACAAGGTCACGATCGGTTATGGCAAACCTTCGCAGCGCGTGGACAAGGACGGCAATCCGCTGACCTCGTGGCCGCCGCTCTCGATCAATGCCAACCGGCACGTTCCGCAAGCTTTCCAGGATCAAGATGGGAACACCATCGACCCCAGCATCGAAGACAACTCCAACGATCCCATCTCGACCAAGACTCCCGATCCTAACTCCATTAATGGGAACCGGGGAGATCCCGGGAGCGTCGACCCGAAATTCACGAATGTGACGCGCTTCCACAACAATCTGTCGGGCCTTCCCTTGGACGGCAGCGATTGCACGAACTTCGGCAGCGGCAAGACCTTCACCGCCCACGATGGCAATGGCAAGAATCTAAAAGACAGTAAAGGTGATGACATTACCGTTGACCTGCCGCAGCAGGGTTTCGGCACACAAAACCCCGATGGCACCTGCGATGTAAGCCGCGCGATGATCGTAGCCATGAACAAGGCTTACGGGAAGCAGAAGGGCGACAACGGCAAAAAGGCATTCGACGCCGACGACAATGGCAACTGCAACTTTGATCCTTCGAAGACTGACCCGAACGCGGAAACGCAGTGCGGTGGCGAACTCCGCACGCAGCACATCGAGGAGGACTACGTTGCCCACTGTCCGGCGAACGCACAATACGTCGACGGCGTCTG
>CAVQGF010000034.1:0-9018 GCA_963711965.1 uncultured Acidobacteriota bacterium
CTTCATCAGTTTTGGGCCGCTATCCTCGCACTACACGGGCTGCCAGCGGACGCACGAATGCGCCGTTTCCAGCTCCGTTCAACACAGAAAGTTTTTGGGAATAGATAACCGCAGGCTTGATGGCCGCCACTCGGAGTGGAAGCAAGTCCATTGGGCGTAGAGTACCGCCACTGCGTCTGTGAGTCAATCTCCGAGTGAAAGTGCCTTCGCGTCTGCTTAACACTACAGAGATTAGATGAAGTTCACGCCGCGGCGGGTGCGCTGGAAAAAGCTACTTAGAAGCAGCCAGGGCAGCCTCAGGTAGAGAGGCTGGAACGGCGCGTTTGGCGGCCCATTCCCGCAACTCATCGATCTCTTCCGCTCGTGTGGTCGAGAGCGGAACAGTTGCCTTCAACTCTGCCGCGATCGCGTCCGTATCGAGGAAGCGCTTGTCGGAGTAAGCGGAATATTGCGCTGATTTGATGGCTGCCTCGATCTCCGCTCCAGAAAATCCCTTTGAAGTCGAGACCAGCAGGTCGAGGTTGAAATCCGTCGGCTTGAACTTTCGCTTCGCGAGCTGCACCGAGAAAATCGCCCGCCTTTCAGACGAGGTCGGCAGGTCAACAAAGAACAACTCGTCGAAGCGACCTTTCCGGATCAGCTCCGGCGGCAGCGCCGAAACGTTATTGCAAGTCGACGCGACGAATACCGGTGCCTTGCGGTCCTGCATCCAGCCGAGAAATGAGCCCAGCAGGCGCGACGAAAGCCCCGCGTCCACCGACGCTGAATCCGGCCCGCTGCCGGCGAATACTTTTTCCAGCTCGTCGATCCAGAGAACGCACGGCGCAAGCTGCTCGGCGACTTTGAAGACGCGGTCCATCCGCTTCTCCGATTCGCCGATGAACTTGTCGAAGATGGCAGACGCGTCAAACTTCACCAGCGGCAGCTTCCACTCGCCGGCGATGGCACGCGCACTCATGCTCTTGCCGCATCCCTGCACACCCAGGATGATCACCCCGCGCGGCGGTTCGAGTCCAGCGGCTTTGGCGGCCTCGTCCCACGTGCCGCGTCGCTTGCTGAGCCACTTCTTCAGGTTGTCGAGTCCGCCGATCGAAGCCAGGTTCTCACTCGCATCGATAAAGTCGAGCATGTTCGAGTGCCGCAGCGCTTCTTTTTTCGCCGCCAGCACGTCGGTTGCGACCTCGGGCACCAGCGCATAGCGCGCCACGATGGCTTGCGCTACCGCGCGTTGCGCCTCAAGCTCAGTCAGTCCGCTCATATTGCGCGCCATCTCCTCCACGTCGGGAGCGTCGGTCTTGCGCTTCAGAGACATCTTCTTGCTCAACCGGGTGAAAGTCTCTTCCACGATCTGGGAAAGGCGCGCGCGATCCGGCAACGGCAGGTCGAGGTACTCCACGCTGCATCGCAGCTCCGGCGGGATCGTTACCGCGGGCGCCGTGATGACGATAGTCCTCCGGTCGCGACTGAACAGTTGCGTCACCTCGCGCAACCGGCGCACCACCACCGCGTCTTCCATGTGGCGATGAAAATCCTTCAGCACGAAGACTGCTTCCACGCTAAGCGTGAGCAAGTGGGCAAGTACCCCGGGCGCATCCTGCGTACCGCCAATGCTTCCCGGTGCCGCTAAGCCGCTCAATGGCTCGCCCGGCGCCAAATAATCGGTCAACTGCTGCACCGCCTGCGGATTAGGAACAATGTTCACCCCAGTCGGGCGCAGCCGCGCATCGTTGCGCACCAGCCCGTCGGCGATGCTCCACTCGAAGATCGGCAGGCTCAGGTTGTAGGCCGCGGTGCGGATCAGGAAAAGCGCGTGCTCCTCCTCCACCGTCTCCATGATCACGAGCGGGGTGCTGGAGTTGATGAAGATTTGCAGCCGGTCTACGGGGTTGGACATGAGTGAAATGGGGGCTTTTAGGGCCGAAGTTTGACCCGTCCAGCGGCAATCCCGTACAATATCTTATTCCGCGCAAAGTGGAAGAACTTTCTAGAGAGTTTCCCTCTCACAAAGGTCAAAACAGCTTTATGGCAAATCATTTTTCGGCGCTGAAGCGCGCCCGTCAGACAGTGAAACGTACCACCGTAAACCGCGCCAATGCCTCGCGCCTGCGCGGCGCCCTGCGCGCCTTCCGCGAAGCCCTCGCTGCCGGCGACAAGAAGACCGCCGCGTCCAAGTTCGCTGAGACCACGTCCGTGATCGATAAGGGCGTGCAAAAGGGTTCCCTTCACAAGAACACCGCCGCTCGCTACAAGAGCCGCCTCTCCGCGCGCCTGGCGAAGCTGAAGTAACTCGCGATATCGTTCAGGAGTTGTCATCCCGAGCGAGCCGGAGCGCAGGCGACGGCGAGTCGAGGGACCTGGGTTTCAATGAAAACGGCAGCCTTTCGGTTGCCGTTCTGCTTTTTCGGGAAACTGGCAAGTAATAACTGGCAACTGCCTTGTGTCAGCCCACGCCTTCAGGCGTGGGAAAGAATCCTCCAGAAAACGGCTTTAGCCGCTGCGGGAAGTGTCCAATAGCATTCTCAGATTTTTTTTTGATAAGTAATGATCATCGCGACAGCTACTAACATTGAAGCTAGGCCCAACTCTCCCATGTAGCTAGTTCAAAATACAAACCTTTCCCGCTGCTGACTTGTGACATAGCGAATGTATCCATGCATCACCGAAACCGAATACATCTGACCTGTTGCAGTTTGTGGATTGTTTGGAGATGACGAATAGATTGCGTAGTGCTGATACGCCCCCATCGTTCCGGCGATAGATGCGACACAAATCGCCAAAGCCAAAATCACTTTGCGCCAAAGCGGCAACTGATTGATCGGAGCTTGGTTTCTAAGAGCCCTGTTATCGACATCAGCTCTCCTTTATCACCCTGTCTCTTAAGGCCAGAAAAGGCCGACAGCCGAAGGCCGACGACCGAAGGCGCAGCTACACCGGCAGCTCTTCCTGCTGCCACACCGGCCCAACCGGCTCCACGGGCGTAGACGCCAGATCCAGCACCAGATTTTCGAGTATCAATCGCTTGCTCGGCGGATTCGAACGCAACGCCAGGTCGGCGCGCGCGATCAGTCGGATCGCCCGCGTGATCTCTCGCTTCGATTTATAGCGGCGTGCCTGCTTGATGATGTCGTCCGCGGCAAACGGAGGAACGCGAAAGCCCTGCCACAGCGCCTGCCAGATGGCGCGCGAATCGCGGACATTCTTCTCGAGTATCACCAGCATCTGCCGGAAAGTTTTCGCGAGCATGTAGAGGTGTCCGATCGCGGCATCGTCGCCATCGCCGGTGTTCAGGATGGCGTCCATCATCTCCAGCGCGCGGCCGCGGTCTTTGGCGGAGATGGCATCGGTCAGCTCATAAAGTGAGCGCTGCTTCGCCGCCAGCACCATCGTTTCCACATCGCCCAGCGTGATCCGCTTCTTGTCGCCGACATAGAGAACCAGCTTCTCCAGCTCGTTCGCCACCAGCATCATGTCGGAGCCAAGCGCATCTACCAGCTCGCGCGCGGCATCATTCTCGATCTTCACGTCCTGCTGTGCAGCAGCGTCGATCAACCAGCGCACTGCTTCGGTCTCTTCCACCCGCGCCAGCTCGACGATCCCGCAGTACTCGCCCAGCGTCTCCCGAATGCGTTCGAAACGGTCTTTATCGGTGAGTTCCATCCGGCGCACGTCCGCAGGGATGGAAATGTGGTCGGCGATGAAGATGATCAGCGCGTCCGGATTCGGAGACTTGCAGTACGCCTCGATGGCCGCAAACTCTTCCTCGTGCTTGCCGCGGCCATACAGTGCCTTCACTCCGCGCACGAAAAAAACCTGGAACGGCGCCATCAGCGAGGGTGTCCGCGCCCGATCCAGGATCTCGCCAATGTCGTGTCTCCACCAGGTCCATCTCATAAAGCGAGAAATCCCGCACCTCGGGAGGTGCCAAATATTTGAGGATGGCTTCGCGGCAGCTTTTTCGGAAGAATGCCTCATCGCCGACGAGCACGTACGCCGGCCGCAGCTTGCGCTCGGCGACTTCGCTTTCGAACCGCTGTGCAGTCTTGAATCCAGACATTAATAAGCTTCCAGAACGTTGCTCACCAGCGTGCGCGCAAAATCGCGCGACAAACGTTCCAGCGCTGGATCCGACTCCTCGAAGAACGACGATATCTCGCGCGAGATCTGGTATTGCTCTTTGAAATTGAAATTCTGGTTCTGGTACAGAACTTTGCCGTCGTTGTCGGTCGAGCACCACCCGCATGCCGACGGAAACCACCGCACTCGATGCCCGGCCAGTCTGCGAATCATAAGTCACCGGATTGAGCGACGCCGAGATCACCGTCCCCGTAAGCGTTGCGTCAGCCGAAGGAGTCGCATCCGGCGCGATCTGGTAGTTCGTGCGGCTAACGAACTCCCGCACCACTGCCTGCGTCAGCAATTGTTCCACTTTGTATTGCGGCGTCTTGTTGGTGAATGCCGGAATTGCGATGGTGTGAATGTTCGAGGGAAGCTTGGTCGCCGAGCTGCCGGTAGTGTGATAACCACAGCCACCCAGAAGGAAGACGAATATCACTGTCATCCCGAGCTGAAGTACGAAGTACGATTGTGTGAAGGACGATTTCAAGCGCAAAGGATTCGCAGAGTCCCCGAAGAAACCACCCGAAACTCGAAACAAGAAACTCGAAACTTTTCTGGAAACTGGGAACTGGGAACTGGAAAGTGGATTCCGCACTATTGCACCCTGCCCTGCACCCGGTTGCCCACCAGGGCGGCGGCGCAATCTACCGCGGTCAGGGACTGTATGCGCAGATTGTCGGCGGCGCCCCAGATCCAGAATCCGTTGTCGTGCGCGGGATCACGCTTGACCACCGCCATGATCTCGTCTCGACCCGCCGCGGCAACGTTGCTGGGCGTCTCTTCCACTTCTGAGTGCGCACCACGGTTACGTGGTCTCCTTGGATTGATTTCACGAAGTCCCCTTCCGCCGTCGTCCGCTCTAATTCAATGTAGATGGAAAACACGTGGGCATGGAAGGTGGGTGCCTGCACCAGCATCAGCGAAGGCACGGGGAGCGCCTCACCTGCCAACTTGCGAAAATGCGTGAGCACCCGCTTCTCCACCGACTCAAGCGACTGTTTGGCCTCGCCTCCGAGTCGGCCTTGAATATTGAAGGCTACCTGAGCGTCGAAGACTGTCTTCGGCAATTCTGGAATGACAACAGGCTTACGGTCTGCTGATGCAACTCGTCCATGCCCGCCTTGCCGCGTTCCGATGCGGGTTCGAACACCACCGTGGTCGCGCGATGCACCGCGTGCCCTCGCCTGGCTCGTGCCAGCAATAATGCCAGTGTTACCGATGCGGGATGCGCCGCTGCCGCTGCGCTCGCTTGCAAGTCCTGCGGACCCGTCGGGCTTAATTCGCGCTCCACCCACGGCGCTCGCACCGGCACTTTGTCTTCCATCGCGTACGACATATCCACAACCGTACATCCGGCGCGGACCGCGTCTGGCCAATGCTTCAAGGTTGAACTGGGATCGGTAGCGAAAAACGCTACATCGGCTTCCTGAAAATGTTCCGGCCGCACATTCTGTACAAAGGTCGCTTCGTCGCCGACGGAATCCAGTTGGCCTTCGGCTTCGTCGTCAAGCAGCTTGATCTCGGCGGCTGGAAAATTGCGCGACTCCAGCACCTCTTTCAGCTCCTTGCCTTTGAGGGTGGATGCACCGACGATGGCTACGCGATAGAGGTCGCTGCTCATGCCAGCCCTGAAGACTGCGGTTCCTGCACTTCGGTCGTTGCGCTCGACTGTGGACTCGATCGCCGCAGCGCGAAGAAGAAACGCGCCAGCACTCCGGAAAGCATGTAAGTGAGTGCGAAGAACAAGAGGGTCGGGCGGGAGAAGAACCAGATCAGGGCGATGATGCCTGCTATCACGATGATGGTGCGAAAAGTGTGCGGGCTATGCAGGTCGATTCCCTTGAAGCTGGCGAATCGCCACGTGCTCACCATCAGGAACCCGGTGGCCACGATCAGCGCGCCCCAGATCAGCGACGTCCACCACTGCGTTACCGGATCGCCGCCGGCAAAGTGCACCACACCGGCAATCACTCCCGCGCCGCCGGGGATCGGCATGCCTACAAAATATTTCTTTCCCGGCTTGCCCGGGTTCGAAGGTTGCGGATTTTTTGCGATATTGAATCTCGCAAGCCGGCTAGCCCCGCAGGTCAGAAAAATGAAACTCGCCACGAGTCCGAGCTGCGCGATCTTCCTTGCCGGATCCTCACTGTCGCTGCTCAGCCAATGGGGCAGGCTCACGTGTACCAGCGACGGGAGATACCGGAAACCCCACATCCATGCCAGGACCGCCGGAGCTACTCCGAAGGTGATCACGTCGGCAAGCGAATCGAATTCGCGCCCGAAGTCGCTGGTCGTGTTGGTCATGCGAGCGATGCGTCCGTCGAGCCCGTCGAACAATATGGCAAACCCGATCGCGATCGCAGCATGATCGAAGTGCCAATATTCGTTCAGTGTTCCCTGCATCGCCTGCACGATCGCGTAATATCCCGCGGCAATATTGCCTGCGGTAAAAAGCGACGGAAGCAGGAAGAGCCCCTTGCGCAGCTTGCGGCGCGGCGCGTCCTGCTCGCGGCGTAATGGCACGCGCATCTCGTTCATCGTTGCCCTTCCGGCATGATCGCGATCAAGCTGGCGCCCCCGCGCACGCGCTCTCCTACCTTCACTTTGATATCTGCTGAGGCGGGTAATATTACATCGGTTCGCGATCCGAATTTGATCAATCCAACGCGTTCGCCGAGACCCACCGAATCGCCCACTTTTTTATTGAAGACGATGCGCCGTGCGATCAGACCCGCGATCTGCTTAAAGATGACCGTCTGCCCTTGCCCTTCAACCGTGACCACGTTCTGCTCGTTGCAGTCGGCCGAGAGCGGGTCCATTGCGTTGCAGAATTTACCCGTCTGATATTTCACTTCTTTGATCGTCCCTGCGATGGGTGAGCGATTCACATGCACGTCGAAAACGTTCAGAAAAATGCTGACTCGGGTCTTGGGCTCGCCATTCACCTGCGTGGGGGAGACATCAGTCACCTTGCCATCCGCCGGCGAGACAACGGCACCCGCAACACCGGGCATCTGCCGCTCCGGATCGCGAAAGAACCACAGAAAAAAGCACGCCAGGAGCAGCGGCGGAATCGCCAGCCACGGGGTCGCCAGATAGGAGATAACGCCGGCGATCAGCAGCATGCCGAGCGCATAAAAGATGCCATCACGAACCATGAGAGGTTGATTATAACGTCCTGCGCGCACGCCTTGATTTGAGCAGGCACGGGCGTCCCGTGCGCTGTCTCGACCCCCGACATAGCAATGGAGGCGCGCACGTCCTCGTGCGCGCGATCGGCGCGCGCTGCTTGCGATTTTGAGATTGTGGGCTGGTCGGTGCTGAGACGCCCTCTTCGGGCGTCTCCACCGTAAGTTGTTACGCGACCTGGTGTGTCCCGTGCTGTTGCACGATCTGCTCCATCTGGTCTTTCAGGCGCAGTTTTAATTTTTTTAGTCTGGTTTCTTCGATCTGCTCTTCTTCTGAGAGGAACCGCTTGGTGACGAGGGATTCGAGGCGTTGTGCGTACTGCGTATGTTCTTGCGCCAGACGACGGAAAGTTTCGTCGCTGGCCATGAGCTCATCCTTGACCTGAGTGGCCATCCAGCTCTACCTCCTTGCGAGGAATCAGGTTGGTAAACGGTAGCACAGCGTTAACACGGCTTCAACAATTATTCCAGCTACTCGGGAAATGAAAATTTAAGGATCAGGGCATCCTCTTCCGGGTCTTTGTAGTACGCCTTTCGACGCCCTTCTTCCGTGAACGCCCACTTCTCGTAAAGAGCTCTGGCGGCGCGATTTGACTCGCGAACTTCAAGATAAAGAGCCTTGGCTCCTATGATCTTCGCCAGGTTGATGAACTCGCCAACCATGTGCGAGCCGAGCCCTCGACGCCTCGCATCCGGCTTCACCGCCACATTCTCGATCTCCCACTCGTCGCCGATCTTCGAGCCGATGATGAACCCACCCACGTCGCCATCTTCTTCGATCACTAGGGCATGCCGCCGATCGTTCTGTCGCCTGACAACTGCCAGATAATGTTCGCGTGTCCACGCCGAGGCAGTCACCGAGTGCTGCTGGATGCCGAGCACAGCATCAATGTCGGCGGCGCGAAAATCGCGAACCCTGATCATGGCTTGGCAAATATTTCGGCATCGGAGCGGCGAATGTAATTCGCGTCTAGTTCCTCGACCGAGACTGTCTCTCCTCGCACAATCTTTTGCAAACCGATGCGCGCGATGTCACTGCTGTCCGGCCGCTCGATGCGCAGGACGTCCGCGCTCCGCGCCGCTTTAGCGAGCTCCTCGTCAGGCGTGACCGCAACCTTTCCTTGCACTCGTTTTACAAACTCTTCGCGCCCGACCAGCAGTTCATCTATGCGACTCGCTCGACCTTCATTCAGCATGTACTCGCCGAGATAAACTTCGTTCCGTTGCGCATCCAGCGCCGCAAAAACCTTCGCGTTGTCGTACTTGATGTCACTCTTTAGCACGCAGGCCTCGAGCACCGATACGGCTCCGATCGGTTTCTGCAATATTTCCGCCAGCCCCTTCACCGCCGTCAGCCCAATACGCAAACCGGTGAACGATCCCGGCCCCGTCGCCACAGCGAAGGCGTCAATCTCATTCTTTTTCAGATTGTTTTCGGAGAGCATGCGCGCAATCTGCGGAATGAGCTGCGCGGAGAACGTCCCACCCTCGACTGGACTGCTGGCGACCAACTCAAAGCGCTCCGCATCGCCGCGCGCCAGCGCCACGCTGCCATTCTTGCCGGACGCGTCGATGGAAAGAATAAGCATTTCGATTTGTCATTCTGAGCGAACGCGAGCGAAGGAGCGTGAGTCGAAGAGTCCCTTTACAACGACAAATCCCGCTGACCCAAAGAGCACCCAAATATTTCACCGTCATCCCGAGCGTAGCGAAG
>CAVQGF010000035.1:0-27845 GCA_963711965.1 uncultured Acidobacteriota bacterium
CAGCCTGCTGCTGGAACGCCAGTGGGATGCGGGTGCCGCCCGTGCGGTCTCGTTTGCATTGGCAGTCGCATGGACCTATGTGCTGAATCGCAGCCTGACATTCAAGGCGAAACGCGCAAGCGCCCGCGTCGAGCAGGGCACGGCCGTCGCGTACTTCATCATCCAGGGCGTGGGCGCGCTCACGAACTTCGGCGTGTTCCTCGTCGCCCTTGCCATTCGCCCCGACTGGCGCGGCTTCCCCTGGTTGCCGCTCGCGATCGGTGCGGTGTTCGGCCTGGCGGTGAACTTCAGCTTGTCCAAACTTCTTTTCCAGTGGAGAAAGCAGCGTGAAATCCACGGCTGACGCTTCGTTCACCTACAGCGGCCGGGACAACCTGGTCGCGATGCGGGAGGCGCATCGGTACAACGCATTCCTGGCGGGCTTGATCACCAGGTACGGACCGCCCGGCGCTAAATGGCTCGATTTCGGCGCGGGAAACGGCCAGTTCGCCGTTCCGCTGAAACAGGCGGGCCATCACATCGTGGCCGTCGAAGTATCGTCCTGCGCTTTCGCCCAAAATGACAGAAGCCACCACGCCATTGATGCGGCAATACACCGCCATCAAGAAAGAACATCCGCATGCGCTGCTCTTTTTCCGGCTGGGCGATTTCTACGAACTCTTCTTCGACGATGCGGTGGTCGCCTCCCAAGAGCTGCAGATAACGCTGACTTCGCGTAACAAGGAAAAAGGTATCTCCGTCCCTATGTGCGGTGTTCCCTATCACGCCGCCGAGAGATATATCGGCAAGCTGATCCGCAAAGGATTCAAGGTCGCCATCTGCGAGCAGATGGAAGACCCGCGGGTAGCGAAGAAGCTGGTGCGGCGCGAAGTCACACGGGTGGTCACGCCCGGGCACGGCGGCTGATTCGTCGCTTGGCGTCAGAAGACAACAACTTTCTCGCGGCGATGTCATCGGCGACGACGAACGCGCCGGATTCGCCGCACTCGATCTTCGACCGGAGAGTTTCGCGCGACCGAATTCCAGGGTCCTGACGCGCGAGCCCGGATCTTCGAAGAGTTGCAGCAATTGCGGCCGCGCGAGTTGCTATTCGCTTCTTCTGCTCCGCTGTTCGAATCCGCGCAAGAGCAAGAACGATTCCGCGCAGCGGTGGGCGAGACGCCACTTGAGGATTGGGTGTTCGCTCCCGATTACGCATCGCCACTGCTGGAAAATCATTTTGGTGTTTTGTCGCTGGAAGGATTCGGCCTCGCAGGAAAGCCTGCGGCAGCGTGCGCAGCCGGCGCCATTCTTCACTACGTCCGCAGCACACAACGCGGGACGCTTCATCACGTGGATCGCATCGGCTTTTACGAAAAGCAGAATTGCCTGGTGCTCGACGCGGTCACGGTACGCAATCTCGAGTTAGTCGAGCCGCTGTTCGCAGGCAGCACCGATGAAGTCACGCTCGTCCGTGCCATCGACACCACCATCACTCCGATGGGCCGGCGCCTGCTGCGCAGCTGGATGCTCCGGCCGTCAATCGACATCGAAGAAATCGGCGAGCGTCTCGATTCGGTCGAGCAGCATTCCCAGCAACTTAGTGGCTCGGGAAGAGCTGCGGCGTTCCATGGAAGGCATGTTCGACCTCGAGCGCCTATTGAGCCGCGTCACACTAGAGAGCGCAACCGCGCGCGATCTGCTGGCACTCGCCTCATCTCTGGCGAAGCTTCCGGCCATAAAACGCGCGCTGTTACCCTTCACCGCTGAGGGCTCGACCTCTCTACAGGCACTGATCGACGAACTCGGCGACGTTGCCGAAGCATCGAACGCACCATCGTCCCCGAGCCTCCGCTCACTTCAGCCGATGGAGGCGTTATCCAGAACGGGATCGATTCCGCGCTCGACGAGTTGCGCGATCTGAGCCGCAATTCCAAACAGTACATCGCACAGATCGAACAACGTGAGCGCCAGCGAACCGGCATCAGCTCGCTCAAGGTGAAATTCAATTCCATCTTCGGCTACTACTTCGAGATCTCGAAAGCGAACCTGCATCTCGCCCCCGAGGACTTCGAGCGCAAACAGACCCTGGTCAACGCCGAACGGTTCACCACGCCTGAGCTCAAAGAATACGAATCCAAGGTTCTCGACGCCAAGAGAAGATCGTTGAGATCGAACGCCGCCTGTTTGCCGAGTTGAGCTCCGAAGTGGCAAAGCACGCGCGTCGCATCCGGCAGACGGCGCTGGCGCTCGCGGAGGTCGACGTGCTCGCCAGCTTCGCCCACAATGCAGCCAACCGGGCTTACTGTCGGCCGCAATTCGAATCGGCCTCCGGAGTCCTCCAGATCATCGAAGGCCGCCACCCGTTGTAGAGATACAGGAGCTCGAGCGGCGACTTCCGGCGTTCGCTTCGTTCCCAATGATGTTTATCTCGACGGGACCACGCACACGATCATCGTGCTGACCGGCCCGAACATGGGCGGCAAATCCACTTATCTTCGCCAGACCGCCCTCATCGCTATCTTGGCGCAGATGGGCAGCTTCGTTCCGGCACGAATCGGCGCGGCCTGAGCGTGCTCGACCGCATCTTCACCCGCATCGGCGCGAGCGACAACCTTGCCCGCGGACGCTCCACCTTCATGGTGGAGATGACCGAGACCGCTGCCATCCTCAATACCGCAACGAAGGACTCTTTGGTGCTGCTCGACGAGATCGGCCCGGGGCACCGCCACCTATGACGGCCTCGCTATCGCCTGGGCGGCGATCGAGTATCTCCACGCCCGCACCCGCGCCAAAACTCTGTTCGCTACCCATTACCATGAGCTCACGGAACTCGGCGAACGGTTATCGGGAGTAAAGAACTACCGCGTCACTGTCAAAGAAAGTCCTACCGGCATTACATTCCTCCGCAAGGTCGAGCCCGGACCGCCGATAAGAGTTATGGCATCGAAGTCGCCAAACTTGCCGGATTACCTCAAGAGGTGATCGCTCGCGCCCGCGAAGTTCTTGCCGAGCACGAAAAGCCGAGCATCGGCTAGTGCCGGGCTGACGCAGGATTCGCCGGAAGCGGCTTCAAACGTACAATTGACGATGTTTACGCCAGTGTCGCAAAAAGTTGCGGAACGGTTGCGCGCGGCTGACGTGGACAACCTGACTCCGCTCGAAGCCTTGACGCTGCTGCACGATCTTAAGAAGGATTTGAAATCATAATGAACGACCTCCATCTGCAAGTGGGACAATTAATGATCATGGGCTTCGAGGGCACGACCATCTCGCCTAATGTCGAGTCGTTGCTCGAAACCATTCAGCCTGCCGGAGTCGTGCTATTCGCAGCAACATCAGCCAAGCTGATCAAGTCCATCGTCTCCTTGGCGACTGCCAGGATCTGGTGAATACACCTTTGTTCACTTGCGTGGACATGGAAGGCGGTACGGTAGATCGGCTGCGCGACGTCGTCACCCCTGCGCCTTCCGCCCAGGAAGTTTTTGAGACCGGCAGCACGCGAATCTATCGCGAACATGGACGCTTGATCGGGCAGGAATGCCGTGCTCTCGGATTCAATACCGATTTTGCTCCCGTTCTCGATCTGCGCTTCTCCGCTTCCAAAAACGTCATGGGGAGTCGTACCGTTTCCCGCAACGCCGGAGACGCCACGGCAGTATGCTCGGGCATTCGTCGACGGATTGCGAAGCCACGCGTGCTGGCCTGCGGCAAGCATTTCCCGGGACTGGGTGAAGGAAATCTCGATTCGCACAAGGCCATGCCCGTCATCCACAAAGAGTGGAAAGAACTCTGGAAAGAAGATCTGTAGCCTTACCGTGAACTCCGCGGTGAGCTGGCTTCGTCATGGTGGCGCACGCAGCCTATCCTGAACATCACTGGCGATCGAGGTTCCAGCGTCGCTTTCACCAAAATGGATTCAGGACATGTTGCGCGAGGTGCTCGGATACAAGGTCTCGTCGTCTCCGACGATTTGGAGATGGGTGGCGTCCTGCCGTCCATGCCGATCGAGCAAGCTGCTGTCAAACCTTCGCGCCGGGTCCGACGTCTTCCTGGTCTGCCATAGCGAGGAGAAGGTCAGGTCCTGCTACGAAGCTGTGGTTCGCGAGGCGGAGCGCGATCCCGCTTTTGCCAAACAGGTCGAGCGCGCTGCCGAGCGCGTGGTCAGTTTCAAGAAGAGCGCCCCCGAGCTGAGGAAACCGTCCATGGTTCCGACCAAGTTCGACGTAGAGCGACTTCGCGTTGAAATGGCGGACTTCATGCACAAGGTCGCCGGTTCCCGCACACCTTCGGAGCTGGCGGTCGCCGAAGGATGATCGTTGCCGGAGTAATGAGCGGCACCTCCGCCGATGGCATCGACGTCGCCATCGCCCGCATCTTCGGTCGCGACTTGAGCTTGCGCTTCGACCTGCTGCACCACTTCCATCTTCCCTACTCCGCGCCCGGTGCGAAATTTTGTACTTTCGCAGACGAATGCGTCCCGCACCAGCGTGGCCGATCTGTCGCGACTGAATTTCCTCTTGGGCGAGCTTTACGCGGACGCCGTTCGCAAAGCGCAAAAAGAATCAGGCATACAAATCCTCGATCTGGTCGGCTGCCACGGCCAGACGATCTACCACCAGGGCACACCGCTGCAATTCCTTGGCAAGGGATCAGCTGTACCTGGCAGACGGGCGAAGGCGCCGTACTGGCGGCCCGCTTAGGGATTCCGGTCGTCAGTGATTTCGTCCTGCGGATATGGCGGCTGGCGGAAAAGGCGCTCCGCTGTTCCCTTTTTCGATTTTGTCTTGCTTCCGCCATCGCACCCGCGGCCGCGTCGCACAAAACATCGGTGGCAATCGCGAACTCACGGCGATCCCGCGCGAGCAAAACCCGAGCAGGTGATTGCATTCGATACCGGCCCCGGCAATATGGTGATCGACGCCCTCGACTCAAAAATTATTCGGAACCGCGCTTACGACAAAACGGCAGCATCGCACGCCGCGGCGTACCCGGTGGAACGGCAGCGGTGCGAGCGAGCCCTGGCGTCATCGATTCTTCTCCGAGAAGCCACCGAAAACCGCCGGGCGTGAGCAATTCGGACGTGAATTCACAAAATCCCTCATGCGCTGGTGCGGAAGATGCCAGTCCGCGAAGACGTGATCGCCACTGCCACGGCGCCATAACTGCGCGCAGCATCGGCGACGCCTTGCGCCGTTTTGTGATCAAAAAGAACGCACGCTATCGCGATTACGTCGTCTCGGGCGGCGGCGTGAACAATGTCACCTTGATGAAGATGCTCGCGGAGCAAGTCATTCCGCTGGGACTGCGCCTACAGCGCATGGAGGAATACGGAGTGGAATCCGAGGCCAAGGAGGCGCTCGCCTTCGCGGTCCTCGCCTATCAGACTTGGCGGAAGCGCCCGTCGAACCTTCCTTGCCGCGACCGGTGCAAGAAGATCCGCGACTCTCGGAAAAATATCGCTTTCATAAATAAAAAGGCGGACCGAAGTCCGCCTTTGTGCACACAATCACAATCTCTACGGATCGACCAGAACTACCTGCTCGGCGTGTCCGATGATGTCGAGTTGCTGCGTCTGCAGTGCCGAGGTGTTCGCGTCATAAATTTGCAGCTCGCCGCCAATGATCACGTAGACCACGCTGCGTCCGCTGATGGCCTGCATTCCAGTGACATCGCCAGCTATTCCGGTGATCACCGCAGGGTTAGTTCCGTCAAAAATGCCGAGACATGGCTGATTTGCAGTCCCCGGGGGGCTCGGAGGAATAGCCAGCGTGCATGCCCGAGAACCGACGAACACTTTTCCACTCTGTACGGCCATGGTGTCGTGAGTGCCTGGCGGCAAAGGCGAAGAGGAGATCGGCGCAAGCGTGGTCGCATTCAGCTTGGTAACCTGACCTCCGTTCACCAAGCCCTGAGTCACGGTTCCAGCTACATAAAGATTTCCGTTGTCCAACGCTCCGACGGTAGCGGGTACAGCCGTACTCGTCGCCGCTCCCAGCGATCCCGTACCGGATGTATTCAACACCTGCACTCCAGGAGTTCCGCCGCCACATTCAGAACCGCAGTTCATTACGAACGCATTCACATTGTCTGAGTTGAACACGGCTGTAACAGGATGATCAAAGCCGCTAACAAACTTCGGAGTCCCCGGGCCGGGGAACACTGGTCGCAGCGGCTACATCAATGATGGCCACCGTATTGATGTTCGCGCTCGAGTTCCCCGTATTTGGATCGCTACTGAACGCAAGCAAAGTCTTTCCGTCTCCGCTCAAAACAATCTTTGTCGGAGCGCTGACTATGATTGGCCCGCGGCAGGTCGTCGTCAGGGTGGTGCAGAGGGCGCTGTTGGAAAGATCAAGGATCTCGATAGAGTTCGTATTGTGGACGGCGGCGAAGGCCCATTTCCCGTCGGGAGTCACGACCATGCTTTCGGTCTCGGCGGGGAGTGAAACGCTTCCCTTCACGCCTTCCAGCACATTGTCGATGATGGCTACTTGATTTGTGAGCTTGCTCGAAGCCACTGAAACCTGGCCGGGAATGGTGGTCGCAATCACGTTCGTTCCGGGTGCAACCGTCATGGAGTGGTTGCCGGGAACGTCCTTCAGCGCGTCGATGATGTGGACCACTGCCGCGCCGTTCGTGGTCGAAGAGTTAGTGATGAAGGCCCGTTTCGCCAGAAACGTCAGGTTCGGTCCCGGATTGGACGAATTGCCACCGCCGCCACAAGACACCCATCCCGCGGTGGCTAGCAAGACAAATAAAATTCCGATTTTCTTCAAGGAAACTCCCATGTGAAGAGACGTTGCAGGAGGAGGATTCGACGACAAATTATAACAAAACCAGCCGCTGCGACCCTCTTCTCCTGCCGCGAGCAGGTACAATCGCAAGATGCCCACGGCCTTTCTGGAACGCCTGCGTCGTAGCCCCATGCTCTGCGATGGAGCCATGGGAACACTGCTCTACGCGCAAGGCATATTCATCAACCGATGCTACGACGAGTTGAATCTTTCCCAGCCTGAGACGATCCGTGCTATCCACCGTGAATACGTCCAAGCCGGCGCCGAAATCATCGAGACCAATACCTTCGGCGCCAATAGCTTCCGGTCTGGCTCGCCATGGTTGCGCAGAACAGGTGGAGGAAGTGAATCGTGCCGGGGCGCGCCTGGCCCGCGAGGCTGCCAAAGCCAACAACGTTTTTGTCGCCGGATCGGTCGGTCCCCTTGGTATTCGTATTGAGCCGTTGGGTAAAACGTCCAGAGAAGAGGCGCGCGCAGGCTTTTCGCGAACAGGTCGCCGCCCTGACCTCCGAAGGTTTGGTCGACCTGTTGATCCTCGAGACCTTCGGGTACTTGGAAGAGATCCATCAAGCGATTCTCGCGGCTCGCGACGCCGCCCCCAGCATTCCAGTCGTAGCGCAAGTCACCATCGACGAAGATGGCAACTGCCTCGACGGATCCACTCCCGAGACCTTCACCAAGAAGCTGACGGAATGGGGGGCTGACGTCGTCGGGTGTAACTGCAGCGTAGGGCCGGTCACGATGCTTGAGGCCCTCGAACGGATGGCGCGGGTCACAGAAGTCCCGCTCTCCGCCCAACCGAACGCCGGCATGCCGCGCTCGGTCGAAGGACGCAACATTTATCTCTGCTCGCCGGAATACATGGCCAGCTACGCTCGACGCATGGTGCAGGCCGGCGTCCAGCTCGTCGGAGGATGCTGCGGCACCACGCCCGACCATATCCGCGCCATGAAATCTTCCCTGCGCGCCGGCGGACCAAAAGCACCTCCGCGCGCGCGTCGTCGTCTCCGGCGCCGCTGAAACCTGTGCCCGCCGAACCGCTTGAGCGGCGCTCGTCGTTGGGGAAAAAGATAGCCGCGGGCGAGTTCGTCACCCTGGTCGAGATCGTGCCGCCCAAGGGGAATGACGCTAGCAAAGAGATCGAGGGCGCGCGCTATCTGAAGTCGGTTGGGATCGACGCTATCAACGTGCCCGATAGTCCGCGCGCGTCGGCTCGCATGAGCAATCAGGCCGTTGCTGTGCTTATGCAGCAGCAGGTCGGCGTAGAGACGGTGTTGCACTACACCTGCCGCGACCGCAACGTCCTCAGTATTCAGTCGGACCTGTTGGGTGCATCGGCGATCGGAATCAAAAACATCCTTTGCGTCACCGGTGACCCACCAAAGCTCGGAAATTATCCCGACGCGACCGCCGTCTTCGATGTGGACGCCATCGGACTGGTCAACATCGCTCACAACCTCAACCAGGGACTCGATATCGGCGGCAACGCTATCGGGCGAGGCACCGGATTCGTGATCGGCGTGGGCGCGAATCCTGGCGCTGACAACCTCGATGAAGAATGCGGCGCTTCGAATTCAAAGTAGAAGCCGGCGCGGAATATGCCATCACCCAGCCGGTGTTCGACGTCGCCATACTGGAACGTTTTCTGAAGCGCATCGAGCATTGCCGCATCCCATTGTTCGCCGGGATTTGGCCGCTGGTGAGCGCACGGAACGCTGAGTTCATGAAGAACGAGCTGCGCGTCTCGATGCCCGACTGCGATCATCGAGCCGCATCAACGCGCGCCCAATGCTGAGGCGGCCCGCGCTGAAGGTATCGCTATCGCGAGAGAGATGCTGCTCGCGGTCCGCGACACCGTGCAAGGTGCGCAGATCAGCGCCCCTCATGGGCGTTATTCCTCAGCCGTTGACGTACTCGAAGCTCTCGGCGCCTCGAATAAAGCTATGGCGTAAAAGTTGCACAGGGTGTGGTGCAACAAAGATTTTTGCGCAAAGCGGGATGAAACTGGCGTTAAAATAACTTCTCTGGAGCGAACCGTTGCCCAAGTTCGAAGAGTGCCTCGACCGTCTGGAAAAAATAGTCAGTGAGATGGAGAAAGGCGACATTCCTCTTGAACGTGCGCTGGCGCTCTTTGAAGAAGGTGTGAAGCTCTCTAACTCCTGCCGCGGCGAACTTGAGGCCGCGGAAGGAAAAGTAGAGATCCTGCTGAAGCAGAACGGCAAACTTCAACCCGAGCCCTTTCAGGCGAGAAAACTGAAAAAGGGCGCGGCCCGAAAGTGATTCCAGCCAAGTAGCGGAAGACGACTGTAATGAGTCTTCAGAGTTCCCAACCGCCGGTCTCCGGCCTCGACTCTTTAGAAAGCTCCGCCATGAAGCCAGTTACAGTTGTCATTGCCATCCCCGACTCCGGCACTAACGACGCTCTCACCGCTTCCCTGCGTTCGCATTTTCGCGTCGTTCTTCCTGCCACGCCTGACCACATTCGTTCCGCCATCGTGAAACATCGGGCGGACGTACTCCTGCTTGACTTGGAAGCGACCGCGCCAGAGGCGATCCGCTCGTTGCTCGGTGAGTTCGCGGCTATCTCAGTTGTTTGTATTCATCGCTTGGCTGATGATCGCCTGTGGTCCGCAGCTCTCGCTGCGGGCGCGCTCGATTGCTGTCACCCGTCCGACGTGAGAGGGATCGTGATGGCGGTGAATCGCGACGGCAAGTTGGCGCAAGGACACGCCGCCTAAGCGGCCTTCCGCAGTACCTGCAATTGGTCGTAAGTGCATTGGCGCGGGTTTTTGTCTGGACGCCAGCGCAAAAACTTTGTGCCGTGCCGGAACCGCCCGCCCGAGAAGTGATCGTACTGCACCTCGCACACCAGTTTGTGCTTCAGCGGCTGCCACTCGGTCGAACGCTCTGTCGCCCAGCGGCTCGGCCCGCCAGGTGCGCTGCCGGTGAATCCCGGAGGACCTTCCAGCGGCAACAGGATCTTGTTCAACTGTTTCCTTTCGTCCATCGCGAAGCTGGAGCTGAAACCAACATGGTTCAGCCTTCCTTCTTCGTCGAAGAGACCCAGCAGCAGTGAGCCGATCTCCCCTCCTTTTTGTGCGTAACGAAATCCCCCAACCACGCAATCGGCAGTGCGCATCCGCTTGATCTTCACCATCGCGTCGCGGTCGCCGGAGTGATACGGCTCGTCGATCCTCTTCGCGATCACGCCATCGCAGCCCAGCGCGGCGTAGTCGTTCATCCAGCGCTCCGCTTCCCGCAGATTTTTCGTCGCTGGTGACAGTCGAATCGCGCCGCTCTTGTTGAACTTTTTGGCAAACCTCTCCAGGGACTCACGCCTCACTCGCAATGGCGACTTGACCAGCAGATTTCCGTCATCATCCACGAGGAGATCAAATGCAAGAAAACTGCTGGGAGTTTCGGTGGCGAGGCGCTTGATCCTGCTCTCCGCGGGGTGAATGCGTTGCAGCAGCGCGTCAAAAGAAAGATGACCGTCGATCTCTACGATGATCTCCCCATCAAGTACAAATTGTTTTGACGCAACGTTCCGGAATGCTTCCACCATCTCCGGGAAATAGCGCCCGAGCGGCTGACCAGCCTTTGACTGCAGCAACACCTGCTCACCTTTGCGAAACACCAAGCAGCGAAAGCCGTCCCACTTTGGCTCATAAAGCCAGCCGGCGTCTTTCGGTATTTCCGTCACCGACTTCGCTTCCATCGGCGGATACGGCGGCTTGATGGGCAGCCCGATTCGCGGAAACGGCGCCTTCAGCTTTTCGGCGGGCACAGCTCCCGCCACAACTTTTTTCTTTGCGCGCATCACGCAGTGGGATACAAGGCGGCCGCCGCGTGCTGCCTGCGCCTTTTCTAGCTCTGAATCCGGCTTGCTATACTCACTCTTCCGCATGTTGAAGCAAACACTGGAAGATGGTCGGGTGCTCACCGACGCAGCGCTCGAGCGGCTGCTGCCGCCTGAGTCGCAACGCCCAGAAATCATTCATCGCGCCATGCGGCACAGCATCTTCGCCGGCGGCAAGCGTTTGCGTCCGATCTTGTGCATCGAAGCTGCGCGCATGATCAGCGGCAAGCTGCCCGAAGGTGTAGAGGATCTGGGCTCAGCGCTGGAGATGTTGCATACCTACTCGCTGATCCACGATGATCTCCCCGCTCTCGACAATGATGATCTACGACGGGGCCGCCCTACCTGCCACAAAGCCTTCGGCGAAGCCAACGCCATTCTCGCCGGCGACGCCCTGCAGACCTATGCTTATGAAGTGCTCGCTAACCTGAAATGTTCAGCCGAACAGCGGGTGCACATCATCGCTGAGATCGCGCACGACACTGGCACCATCGACGGGATGATCGGCGGCCAGGTGCTTGATCTCGAATCGGAACGCAAGAAGCCCACAGCCGAGATATTGGAATACATCCATCGCTCTAAGACCGGCGCACTGATCACGGCCGGTCTGGTGAGCGGCGGCATTTACGGCGGAGGCAATGATGAGCAGATCGGCAAGCTTCGCACCTTCGGACGCTCCATCGGACTCGCCTTTCAGATCGTCGACGATGTCCTCGACGTCACCCAATCCTCTGAACAGCTAGGCAAGACTGCTGGCAAAGATACGGCGACCGAAAAGGCGACCTATCCTTCTCTATTTGGTATAGAGCAGTCGCTGAAGAAGGCTGATGCGCTCATCGCGGAGGGCAATGCCGCACTCGATAGCTTCGGGAACCGCGCGCTGACACTAAAATCGTTAGCTGCATATTTAATCGAAAGAAAAAAATGATTTCTCTGTGTGTCTCTGTGTCTCGGTGCCTCTGTGGTGGGGGTTGTCGATGAGCGTCGACATCCTCGCCATTGCCGCGCACCGCGATGACGTTGAACAGACCTGTGGCGGCACTCTGCTCAAGATGGCCGACCTCGGTCACTCAACCGGCATCCTGGACCTGACCAAAGGTGAACTCGGCACGCGCGGCACAGCCGAAGATCGCGCCCGCGAAGCCGATGCGGCAGCAAAGATACTCAAGGTGAGTTGGCGCGATGCACTGGATATTCCTGATGGCCGCGTGGAGAACACTTTTGAGAACCGGCTCAAAGTCGCGCACGTGATCCGGGAGCATAAGCCGCGTGTGGTCGTTCTTCCTTACTGGAAGGGTCGGCATCCCGACCACTACACCTGCTCGACTCTCGGCTACGAAGCGTGCTTCCTCGCCGGCCTCGCCAAACTCGATCTCGAAGGTAAGCCGCATCGCCCGTTCAAGATCGTCTACGCCACTCTTTATTACGACATCCGGCCGACCTTCGTGGTCGATGTCACTGAACAATTCGAAGGCCGCATGCAATCGCTACTCGCCTACAAGTCACAATTCACTGATCAGGAAGCTGGCCGCGGCGATTTTCCCCCGCAAGCCGAAATACGCGAGCGCGTTGCCGCCATGGCGAGTTATTACGGAATGCTGGCCGGAGTGCGATATGCTGAACCGTTCCTGCAGAAAGAAGTCGGCTTAGTGGAAGACCTGATGTCGGTTCCGGTCAAATCCATCTAGCATCAACCTATGCCCGAGTGGCTGCCCAAATCGGTCCTCGCCTTAAAGGATTACAGCAAGAAAAATTTTTCTGCCGATGCGTGGCAGGAATGACCGTCGGGCTAGTCGCCCTGCCACTGGCCATGGCATTTGCCATCTCCTCCGGCGTCGCCCCGCAGAACGGAATCTATTGCGCCATCATCGCAGGATTCATCTGCTCCCTGCTCGGCGGATCAACCACACAGATAGCGGCCCAACGGGCGCTTTCGTCGTCGTTGTCGCCGGCATCGTCGCAAAGTACGGGCTCGACGGGCTCTTCACCTGCACCCTGATCGCCGGCATCATTTTGATCATGATGGGGATCACCGGCCTCGGCGCGGCGGTGCAATAATTCCGCGCCCCGTGGTGATCGGGTTCACCAACGGTATCGCCGTCCTGATCGCCAGCACCCAGATCAAAGATTTCTTTGGTTGAAGATCGACAAAGTTCCCGGCGATTTCTGGGGACGCATCGCCGCGTATCCCGCCACTTCAATACTCTTTCCCTGAGCTGACACGACTCTCGGCGTGATTGCCCTCGCTCTCATCATCCTGTTTATGCGCTATTTCAAGCGCGTGCCCGGATACATAATCGCGCTCTTTGCCGGGACGGCCATCGCCATGCTGATGAAGCTGCCGGTTGAGACCATCGGCATGCGCTTCGCTCCCGGTATCCCTCGGGACTGCCGCACATGTTTGTCCCGGTTTTGAAGTTGAAGCTCGTATTACCCCTTATTTCGCCCGCACTCACTGTCGCCATGCTGGGAGCGATCGAGTCGCTCATGTCAGCCGTCGTCTCCGACCGCATGAGCGGCGACAAGCATAATCCCAACACGGAGCTCTTCGGGCAAGGCGTCGCCAACGTGATCTCTCCTCTGTTCGGCGGATTGCCCGCCACCGGCGCCATCGCTCGCACCGCAACTAATATCCGCTCCGGCGGCAAAACACCCATCTCCGGAATGATCCACTCGCTCACGCTATTGGTAGTCTTGATGTGGGCGGCGCCGCTCGCTAACCATGTGCCACTGACGGTGCTTATCGGCGATCCTACTGGTCGTCTCTTACAACATGGGCGAGTGGCGCGAGATCCCGCACATCCTGCGACTCACGAAGACCGACATCTGGGTTTGGGCGCTCACATTTTTTCTGACCGTTTTCGCCGATCTGACGGTTGCCGTCGAGTTCGGCATGATCCTTGCCGCGCTGCTCTTCATCCGCCGTGTCGCCACCACCACTACTGTGACCCCGGTAACCGAGCAGTACATCGAATTCGGACGGGTGCACTCCCTGCAGGACAAATCCATCCCATCATTCGTGAAGATCTTCCGCATTCATGGGCCATTCCTGTTCGGCGCAACCGACAAGATAGACGAGATCGAGCGCCAGCTGCCTGAGCTTCCGCCGGTGATCATCGTTCGTCTTCGTAATATGAATGCGCTCGATGGTACCGGACTGATGGCAATGGAACGCGTAGCAAGGGTCGTGAAGGACTCGGGGCGAGCCATCATCTTTTGCGGCGCCCTGCCCCAACCGAAGCAACTGATGCAGCAAAGTAAGTTCGCCGAACACGTGGGAGAGGAAAACGTTCTGCCGAATATCAGCGCCGCGCTGGATCGTGCCGAAGAGGTATTTCCTGCGGTAGAAAAGGAACTACGGAGAAGGTCAGAGGCTCAGGCCCTTAACGCAATCGCGACCTGAATCAGCGCTTCCGCGCCACCGCTACTCCATCCCGCAGCGGGATGACGCTGGCAAACAGATCCTTCGAGCCATAGAGCAGATCGATTGAATTCCCGGATCGCTTGAGTGGTCGGCTCTGAATTCTTAGGATCGGCGACCCTGCCGCTCCAAAGCACGTTGTCGGTGATGAACAATCCGCCCGGCTTGAGTCGCGGCACGGCAAGCTTGAAGACGCGCGGATAATCTTCTTTATCCACGTCGTTGAAAATAATGTCGAGTGACGCGGGCTTCTCTTCCGACAATATCTCCAGCGCATCGCCTACCCGAACGTCAATTCGCCTCGCAACTCCAGCTTTTTGGAAATATCGCGCTCGCTTCCTCGGCATTTTTAGGATTTCCGTCGGTGTAGATCACGCGTCCGCCTTCGCCGACGGCCATGGCCCACCAAATAGTGGAATATCCGATGGCTGATCCTGCTTCGAAGATGCGCTTGGCGCCGCTGATCTGCGCCAGCAAAAATAAAAAGCCGCGCGACTGCCGGACCAACGATGGGGATGTCGCGCTGCTTTGCCTGCGCTTCCATCTCGCGCAGCACGGCCGGCTCGCTTTGCGGCAGCAGATCGTACAGATACTTCTCGATCGGCTCAGCAATGATGTTTTTCATCCGAGTGTCTGTCCTGGATACATCTCCACCACTCCCACTCCTACATCAGCCGCCTGGCGTTTGAAGTCCTGCCGGCGTTCCGGTCAGCAGCGGAAAAGTCCCGAAATGCATCGGGATCACGCTCTTGGGACGCAGTAGTTCGCACGCATATGCCGCTTCGCGAGGACCCATGGTGAAGCGATCGCCGATGGGGATCATCGCAATATCAGGATGATACAGCTCATGGATCAGCCGCATGTCGCCAAAGACGCGCAGTATCGCCGGCGTGATAGATCTTCAGTCCATTTTCGAACTGGATCACGTAACCCCCGCGAGTCCTCCGTATACGATCTGGTCTCCATCCTGGATTCCGCAGGAATGATGTGCCTGCACCATGTTGATGCTCATGTCGAGCACCATCTGGCTGCCGCCGATTCCCATTGGCGAGGTGCGCTTGACGCCTTTCTTTTCCATCCACGTGCACAGCTCGTAGATGCCGACGACGATGGGGTCATGCTCCTTTGCGAACTCCACAGCGTCCCCAATGTGATCAAAATGTCCGTGGGTGCAAAGCAGGGCGTCGACGCTCGCGAACTTCTTCATGTCGGCCGGCGTTGCTGGGTTGGAGCTGACCCACGGGTCGATGATGACAACATGTCCGGCCGGAGTCTCGATCTTGAATGTTGCGTGGCCCAACCACGTCAGCTTGATTCCTTGCAGGTCCATGCACGCTCCTCGGAACCAACGATTCTATGCGGCGGGTCGAGGACTGTAAACGGGTGGTTTATGCGGACGGCACAAAGCGAATGTCCGGCAGGTTGCGATAGCGTTCGGCGTGGTCCATACCGTATCCGACCACGAATTGATTGGCGACTTCGAAGCCTACGTAGTCGGCCTTGAACGGCTTGCATCGTCGCGAAGGCTTGTCAAGAAGTGCAATGACTTTCAGCGCCTTCGGTCTTCGCGCGAGCAAGAAGCTGGTGAAGATAGTTCAAGGTTAGCCCGGTATCGAGAATGTCTTCCACCAGCAGCACGTTGCGGCCTTCGATCGATTCATCTAGGTCTTTTTGAAGACGCACTTCCCCACTGAGAGCTGATGTCTTCCTTGTAACTCGATACCGAGATGAAATCGAAGGAGGTGTCCAACTCGATGGCGCGAGAAAGGTCGCTCAAAAAGACTGCCGCGCCTTTCAACACTCCCACCAGCAGCAAGGATTCTCCTGCGAAGTCGCCTCTGATCTCGGCGGCGAGCTCGGCTACCCGCGACTCGATCTGCTGGCGCGTGAACAATATCGGTAGTGTGCTCATGTGCACCGCGATTGTAAACGCCGGTTGCGCCGCTTGTTATACTTTTCTGTTCCGAGATCGAACAAGAGTCACAAGGAGCCTTTTGCGATGGCAATGAAGGCCACATCGGCCGAGAAGGCGGTTCCCACTCGCGTCGAGTCAGACAGCATGGGCGAGATCGCGGTCCCCAGCAATGTTTATTGGGGTGCGCAGACGCAGCGCTCGCTGCATCATTTTGATATCGGTCGCGACACCATGCCGCCCGAGCTGATCCGCGCCTTCGCCATCCTGAAGAAGGCCGCCGCGCAGGTGAATCAGGAGCTCGGCAAGCTTCCCGCCGACAAGGCCAAGCTCATCGTCCAAGCCGCGGATGAAGTCATCGCGGGGAAGCTCAGCGACCAGTTCCCTCTGCGCATATGGCAGACTGGCAGCGGAACCCAGACCAACATGAACGTGAACGAAGTGATCTCAAACCGCGCCATTGAGATCGCAGGCGGCAAGATGGGTTCGAAGCAGCCTATCCATCCCAACGATCACGTCAACATGTCGCAGTCATCGAACGATACGTTTCCTACCGCAATGCATATCGCCGCCGCCGAGCGCGTAAAGAATGTACTGATTCCTGCCGTTACATCCGTCCGCGATGCACTCGATGCGAAGGCAAAAGAATTTAAAGAAATCGTCAAGATCGGCCGCACCCACCTTCAAGACGCTGTTCCGCTGACCATCGGCCAGGAATTTTCCGGATGGGTCAGCCTGCTCGACCGCGACATCAAACGTCTCGAGCAGGTGCTCGACGGCCTTTACGACCTCGCCATCGGCGGCACCGCGGTCGGCACCGGATTGAACACGCATCCGGAATTCGCCGAGCGCGCGGCAAAGAAGATCGCTCAACTGACCAAGCTTCCCTTCCGCTCACATCCCAACAAGTTCGCCGCGCTCAGCGCGCATGACGAGCTCGTCTTCGCGCAAGGTGCTCTCGAGACGCTGGCCGCCTCGTTCATGAAGATCTCGAACGACATTCGCTGGCTGGCGTCAGGGCCGCGCTGCGGGTTGGGCGAGCTTTCCATCCCTGAGAACGAACCCGGCTCCTCCATCATGCCCGGCAAGGTGAATCCCACACAGTGCGAAGCCATGACCATGGTCTGCGCGCAGGTGCATGGCGCGACTGCGGCTGTCGGCTTCGCCGGGTCGCAGGGAAACTTCGAGCTCAACGTTTACAAGCCCGTCATCATTTACAACTTCCTGCAGTCAGTCACACTTCTGGCCGATGCCTGCCACGGCTACGTGGAGTTTATGGTGAAAGGCATCGAAGTTGATCGTGCCAAAGTCGATTGGTACGTGAAGAACTCACTGATGTTGGTGACGGCGCTCGCTCCGAAGATTGGCTACGACAAAGCGGCAAAACTCGCGCACACCGCCCACGTCGAGCATACGAGTCTGAAGGAAGCCGCTCTTAAGCTCGGATATTTGTCCGCCGAAGAGTTCGATCAATTGATGAAGCCGGAAAAGATGACCCGACCGGAGTGATCATTCGCGCGGGTCGATCACCGCGAGTGTCTCGGTAAGCTTCGCCACCAACTTTTCATCTTCGTCGAACATCTCCGCTTCGGCGGCTACGATCTGCTTGCCACCACGAAGTACCCTTCCCACGCACTTCAGCTTGTTCCCTTTCGCCGGACGCAGGAAGTTGATCTTGAATTCAATAGTAATGACGTCTTTGTCGCCCGTCACGGTGCGCGCTGCCCCGCCGGCGGTGTGGTCGCCGAGTGTGGCGATGACTCCCGCATGGATGAATCCGTGCTGCTGGCGGAATGAATCCCGAATGGCGAGCTCGGTCTCAACCGAGCCCTCAGACACTTTGGTGAGCTTTATTCCCAGCTCCTCGACGAAGCGGGCCTTTTCGAAGATGGAGCGGACGCGTGCCTCGATCATCTCGAAATCGTAATCGCTAAAGAATGTTTGCGGAAGTGATTTGGGACGAGCGGTCAGCTAAAAAGCCCAGCGCAAGAGCGTGGTCCCTACAGTGAAGCCCGCGCCAACGGCGGCAAGCAGCACTAGATCATTCTTCTTCAGCTTGCCTTGCTCACGCGCAGTTTGCATCGCGAGTGGGATCGTCGCAGCAGTCGTGTTGCCATATTCGCCGATGTTGACGATGACTGCGTCCTTTTTCAATCCAAGGCGGTCGCCAGTGGCATTGATGATCCTTAGATTCGCCTGATGTGGGATGAATGCGTCGACGTCGCTACCTTTGAAGTTGTTGCGCGTCAGTATCTTCTCGCTGGCCTCTGCCATCTTGCGGACCGCGAACTTGAAGACCGCCTGCCCATCCTGGTGGACATAGTGCATGCCCTTGTCGACCGTCTCATGCGACGGCGGATTCAGGCTTCCGCCTCCCGGCATGTTCAGCGCTACTCCGCCCGAACCATCCACCTCGTGGATGTAATCGATAAAGCCTTCTTCGCCATCTGCTGCTGGCTCAAGCAGCACCGCGCCCGCGCCATCACCAAAGATGATGCAGGTGGTACGGTCCTTGTAGTCGATGATCGAAGACATCACATCCGCGCCGATGACCAAAACCTTTTTGTGCGCGCCGCTCTGGATGAACTGCACGCCTGCCTGCAGCGCGTAGACGAATCCCGAGCATGCCGCTGAAACGTCGAAGCCCCACGCGCCCTTGCTTCCCAATTTGTTTTGAACCAGGCAAGCAGTCGAGGGGAACATCATGTCTGGAGTCACTGTGCCTACGATGATGGCTTCAACATCTGTCGGAGCAATCCCGCGCTGCTCAAGCGTAATCTTCGCTGCGGCAACCGCAAGATCAGAAGTCGCTACACCTTTATCCACTATGTGACGCTGTCGGATTCCAGTCCGATCCAATATCCAGCTGTCGCTGGTCTCCACCATTTTTTCCAGATCGGCATTCGTGAGCAGGCGCGGCGGAACATAGGTTCCCAGAGCAGAGATTTTTGCGCGAACCTGGGGACGTGCAGCTTGACTCAAGTAGACCGCTCCCAAAACGAAAGTTGGATGGATCGCAGAGAAATCGCGAGCGAAGCGCGCCGCTGCCTTGACGGCCAGTCACGCCAGGCACCGGGGCGCCCGCTGCACACGCACGAGCCCGTTACCGTTGCTTCCTTCCGGACCTGGCGGGATTGGCGGGATTGCGTCGCGCGGGTCCCGATACCTGACATTCGATTGTAGCAAACACACTCCGTGCCCAGACGCGGCACTCACCTGTACTTTCGAGGATACAATGTGCGCCATGGCCACCGCCATCGTCCGCGCACCGAACCACACCCAGATGGCCGTCGAGCGCTTCTTCCAAACGTCTCTTTATCTGCTGGTGCTCAGCGGCTTCATGTTGCTAGCAAGCACCGGACGCCTGGATTTTCTCTCCATGCTGGTGGTTTCTGCAGCGCTTCTGATCCGCGGGATACTCCTGGTTCGCGCTCGCGAGTTCACCATCCCCGAGCAGTGGACCAACTACTTCACCATCGCCTACGTCGCCTTTTACGCGCTTGATTACATGATGATCTCGCGCAGCTTCATCAGCGCCACAGTTCACCTCACTCTGTTCAGCATGGCGGTGAAGTTGTTTGGCGTCTATCGCGAGCGTGACAATATTTATCTCGCATTGCTCGCCTTCGGCATGGTTCTCAGTGCGGCAGTGCTCACTGTAGACAGCACTTTTTTCTTCGCGCTTGCCATCTTCATGCTACTGGCGACCGCGACCTTCATCAGCATGGAGATGCGGCGCTCGGCCCGGCAATCCACCGGATGGGCGCGCGAACACGGCGGTGATGATCGCAAACTGCGCTCTGCTCTTTCCGCGACCACCCTTGTGCTGCTGGTTGGAGTGCTGCTGGCCGCCGTCGGTCTTTTCTTCGCGCTTCCACGCCGCGCCGGCGGCTTCTTCAGCTCCTTCGCGCCTCGCAACCAATTCATCAGCGGATTCAGTGACACCGTCGAACTCGGGCAGATCGGCCAGATCCAGCAGTCGAGCATCGTGGTGATGCATGTGCAGATCTCGGGCGATTCCAACGGCCGGCACCAGTTGCTGTGGCGCGGAGTGGCCCTGAACCGCTTCGACGGCAGGAGATGGCAGGGCGACGAGAACTTCACCACGCTGTTTCCGCGCTTCCGCAGTTATGACCTGCGTTCCTCTTACGAGCGCGATGGTGAGACCGGCTTGTCGGGCCGCCCGGTGCGCGGCGATCGCTTGCAGTTTCGCGTGAGCATGGAACCCATCGGCACGAACGTCTTCTTCTTCCCCGGACGCCCCATCGAGATGCGCGGCGATTACGGCCCTCTTTCAATGGACTATAACGGAGCCCTCTTCAACAATGGCGCGCGCGGAGTCATCACAAACTATGACGCATCGTCAGAGATGCCGTTCGCTGCCCCCGAACAGTTGCAAGCGGCTGGCCGGGACTTTCCGCCGTCGATCACCTTGAATTATCTGCAGCTTCCCAATGTCGACCCGCGCGTCGCTGCCTTAGCACGACAGATCACTGCCTCCGCGGTGACAGACTACGACCAGAGGATGAGGCTCTTGGCCCGGGTCACCTGCCGTGTCATGTCGGCCTTCCTCGGTTCACTGCTGACCCATTCTCGCCTCGTTGTCGCCGCGTCCCAGAATGACTGGTCCGTCTCCCGACCGCTCCCACAAAAAAGCCCTCCGGCCTGACGGCATTCGCAGGGCGATGTGCGGACGGCTGGTCAGATGACCGTCGCCGGCGCGCCGACGGATACGGCGATCCCACGCATGACGATGAGCTGCATCTGAATACGGTCGCCGACCTGGGCGTTTGCGTCAAGCCGGGCGCTGCGCCGTCTCACGATCTGGATGCGCGTCTCGCGGTCACTGATAGCTGACGAACTCGACCCTCGGATGGATGCGCATGACCCGGGCCGGAGGAACATGCGGGTGTCCTCGTCGTAGAAAAGCTTGAACCCCATGCGGAAGCGGCCGGCTCCGCGACCCGATGGTACGTCGCGAGCTTCTGGCGCCGCTGCCGAAGCCGTCGACGTGCTGCACCATCGCCAGGCCCCGCCGAGCCCCTGACGTTCTGGATGTGGCGACCATGTCGCGCGCGGAACTGGTGAAGCATGAATAGCTTCTGAGGCAGCTGGTGAGTTGCGGACGACGCGCGCGACGACCGCGAGACGGCGTTGACCTCGGCCGCGCCGACGTGGCCGATGACGCGCGCCGGCACCTCGTGGGGACCCATGTGCCACTCGGGGTCGAGGGCGAGCCCCACCACGGCTTGCGAGCGCCCACCTGGAGCGTACCCGGCCTGCGACAGGAAGTTACCGGCCCGGCTGGAGGTCGAGCACCAGAAGCGCGTCGTTGCGCTTGGCCGCGCGGACGTACCGCCGCACGTCGGCGTCGGAGATGAAGCTGCTGTAGTCGCCGTCGGACCCGGGGCTGGCTTGCGCGACCGAGGCGATCAGCTCGTAGACGATCTGCACCGTCCGGTGCGGGCCCGGCGAACGGCCTCGCCGCCCGCCGCAGCCGCTTGGTGATCTCATCGGGCGAGCCCTCCCCCAAGCCGAGGCTGCCGGTGTGGGCTGTTCCGTAGTACGCGACGAGGCACCCGGCCGGGGAAGATCTGCCGCCCGCCGCTAGGCAGCTCCGCGCGGCCCGCGTCGGCGGCTGACGCGCTGGTCGACCCGTGATCCGTCGACCCGGCACCTGCCCGCGAGCCGTCAGGCGTGCGTGGCCGGAGCCATGCGCCGATGGCGGCGGCGACGATGACGGCACCCACGACGACCGCGACGCCCGCCGACTGAACGCGCCTCGCGACACTCACGCCGCGCTCCCCTCAGCCTCTTCGCCCATCCGACTCGCCCGCTAGGACGCGCGGGCCGTCAAGGAGGTTGTCCGCGCGGCCGCCGGTGTCGGTGGACTCTGGCGAGACGACCCTACGACGGGTCGTAGTCGAACGCGGGGAGGCCGTCGATGCTGGCGCGGTTCTTTCGCGTCTAGCCGCAGACGGCGCCTACCGCGGCGGACTGCACGACTTCGCGGTACTTGGCGAGTACTCCGCGTGGTGTACCGGGGCGGCGGGGCTCCCAGCCCGACCCGCCGACGTCGAGCTCGTCGTCGTCGACCAGCAGCTCGAGCTGCGGTTTCGGCACGTCGAGCCGGATGCGGTCGCCGTCGCTGACGAACGCGATCGGGCCGCCGTCGACCGCCTCCGGCGCGATGTGCCCGACGCAGAAGCCGGTCGTGCCGCCGAGAACCGCCCGTCGGTCAGCAGCAGGACGTCCTTGCCGAGTCCGGCGCCCTTGATCGCGCCGGTGATCGCGAGCATCTCGCGCATGCCCGGCCGCCCTTCGGGCCCTCGTACCGGATGACGACGGCGTCGCCGGCGGCGATCGTGCCGTCGGCGAGGGCGTCGAGCGCCGCGCGCTCGCCGTCGAAGACCCGGGCCGTCGCCTCGAAGACGTCGTCGTCGAATCCCGGCGCTCTTGACGACCGCCCCGTCGGGCGCGAGCGATCCGTGCAGGATGGTGAGCCCGCCGGTGCGGTGGATCGGGTCGGTCGAGCGAGCGGATGACGTCGCCGTCGGCGGCGGGCGGCGCGATCTCGTCGAGGTTCTCGGCCATCGTCTTGCCGGTGACGGTGAGGCAGTCGCCGTGCATCAGGCCCGCGTCGAGCAGAGCCTTCATCACCACCGGGATGCCGCCGACGCGGTCGACGTCGTTCATGACGTACCGCCCGAACGGCTTGAGGTCGCCGAGGTGCGGGACCTTGTCGCCGATGCGGTTGAAGTCGTCGAGGTCGAGCTCGACCTCGGCCTCGTGGGCGATCGCCAGCAGGTGCAGCACGGCGTTGGTCGAGCCGCCGAGCGCCATCGACACGGCGATCGCGTTCTCGAACGCCTCCTTGGTCATGATCTGCCGCGCCGTGATGCCCGGCGCGAGCAGCTCGACGACCGCCTCGCCCGACTCGCGGGCGTAGCCGTCGCGGCGGCGGTCGACCGCGGGCGGCGCCGCCGAGCCGGGCAGCGACATGCCGAGCGCCTCGGCCGATCGAGGCCATCGTGTTGGCGGTGTACATCCGCCGCACGCGCCCTCGCCGGGGCAGATCGCCCGCTCGATCTCGTCGACCTCGTCCTCGCGGTGATCAGCCCGCGCAGCACGCGCCGACCGCCTCGAACGCGTCGATGATCGTGACGTCGCTGGTCGTCCGAGCCGGCCCGGCAGGATCGAGCCCGCGTACAGGAAGACCGCGGCGAGGTCGAGCCGTGCCGCGGCCATCAGCATGCCCGGCAGGCACTTGTCGCAGCCCGCGAGCAGCACCGAGCCGTCGAGCCGCTCGGCCCTCATCACGGTCTCGACCGAGTCGGCGATGACCTCGCGGGAGACGAGGGAGAAGTGCATGCCCTCGTGGCCCATCGAGATGCCGTCGGACACCGAGATCGTGCCGAACTCCAGCGGGTAGCCGCCGGCCGCGTGCACGCCCTCCTTGGCCGCCTTGGCCAGCCGGTCGAGGGACAGGTTGCACGGCGTGATCTCGTTCCAGGACGATGGCACGCCGATCTGCGGCTTGGCGAAGTCGTCGTCGCCCATGCCGACCGCGCGGAGCATCCCGCGGGCGCCGGCGCTGCTCCAGACCGTCGGTGACATCGCGGCTGCGTGGCTTCGGATTCCTCGACGATGCACGCAGCCTGGATGTGCCGTTGGGTCGATGTCGTAGGGCGTGGTCACTGGGTGGGGCAGCGGGCGAGTCCAGCCGCCTGCATGGCGCGGGCACTCGCCGTTGCCGTTGCCCTGGCGGGCGTCGCCCTTGCCCTTGGTTGACGTCGCCGCCTGCGCTTCAATGCGCGCTGGAGGGGTTGCGCCAACCAGGGATCGCTGCGCTCGCTTCGCCTCCTACTCGCTCCGCGCTCGCCGGGTTGGCGGTGACGGCGGTGATGCCCGGGCGGTGCCGCTCACGGAGGCTCGTTTCGGTGTTTTCTGCACACCCAGATCGGACGATTTCGGGGTGCTCTAGCACCCCGAATGTTCCCACCTTTTGTCCGCAGCGCAGCCCGCGCCGACCAGACCGACGCTCGACCGCGCACCCATCTGCAAGCAAGCTCAGCCCAGCAGCGAGGCCGCCGACGGACGGCCACGTACGGTCGGCGCCGGAGGACCTTTGCGTCGTGAGCTCGACTGGGCTGAGAGCGGGCTACTCTGCTGCAGGTACGAGGAGTCGGCGACCGCCTCTGGCTTGTCGCGAGATGGCGTCCGACTGCTCACCCTGACCGGGCCTCCGGCGGCGGAGACCCGCTTCCTGCCCTGGATACTGCAGCTCTCCACCGGGCCCAGCTTTCCCGACGGGGTTGTCTTCGTCGACCGTCATTGTCATTCGACCCAGTCGGCGCGATGACCGAAGCCGCGCCGCAGCCTCGGCGATCCGTGCCCGGCAGCCCGGCGGCTCATGGTCCGGCAATGGCTCGCCGGCCGACGGACGCTCCTCGTGCTCTACAACGCCGAGCAGGTTGCCGACCTCGCCCCCGAGCTGCTCGCCATCCTCGCGCGAGCCCCCGTGTGCAGCTGTTGGTCACGAGCCGGAGAACATGGCACCGAGCCTCGAACATGAAGCCTTCGCACCGCGGAGATGCCGCGCCGCCACCTCGCGGACCAGCGACTGCGGCGTGCCGTCCGTCGCGATGTTCACGTCGCTTGCTCGCGCGATTGCGCGGACTTCGAGGTGACGGCGGCCAACGCCAAGTCGATCGCGGAGAGATCTGCGTCCGCCTCGACGGGCTGCCCCTCGCGCTCGCACTGGCCGCCGCGCGCGTCAAGCTGTTCACGCCCGAGGCGATGGCCGCGCGCCTCCGCGACCGAACAGCCGTGCTCGCGGCCACCGACCGGGATGTGCCTGCGCGGCATCGCTCCCTCCACGCGGCGATCTCGTGGAGCCACGCGGTGCTGTCGTCCGACGAGCGACGGATCTTCCGCCGGCTGGCCGTCTTCGCGGCCATGGACGCTCGACGCGGCTGAGCAGGTACTGCGCAATAGGCGACGGAGACGTCGTCGAACTCCTGTCATCGCTGATCGACAAGAGCCTCGTGCACCGGATCGCCGCCGACAGCGCCGAGCCCCACTTCGCGATGCTGCAGAGCGTGCTCGCCTTCGCCGTGGAGCAGCTTGCGGAGAGCGGCGACCTCGAGATCGACGGCCGACCGCCACCTGCGGCACTTCACGGAGCGGGCAGTCGCCGCAGAGTACTTCGGATCGCGACGAGTGAGGAGAGCGCGTGGTGGGAGGCGATCAGCGGTACGAAGGCGACAACCGGGCGGCGCGCGAGCACGGCCTCGCGCGCGGCGAGGCAGACGCGGTGATGGCGCTGACAGCAGTTCTCGGCTGGCATTGGTATCTCGGCGGGCACCTCAGGAGCTGCGCAGCGCACGATCGCCGACACAACGGCATGGCTGTCAGCCACCGCCGGCCCCGACAGCGACTCGAACGAGGCGCGTGCCTTCGGCGTCATCGCCGGGATCGTCGCGTGGGCGATGGGCGACCTGGCGGACGCCGAGCGGCTGCTCGAGGACTACGGCAGCGATGCGCTGCCGCCGGAGACGATCGCCGCCCCTGGAACCCCTCGCCTTCCTGGGCAACGTCGCCCGCGACCGGGGCGACTATGAATCGGCAGCCGCATGGCATCGCGATGCCGGAGACCTCTACGACCGGCTCGGACACGACCGCGGCTCCGCCTGGTCGCGTTTCGACCTCGGCCGCTCTGACTGGCAGAGCGGTCAGACCGACGCGGCGGTCGTCTTGTTCCGCGAGGCCCTCGAGCGGTTCCGCTCGCTCGATTACCCATGGGCGGTCGCCTGGAGCAGTTGGGCGCTCGGGACGCTTCTCATCGAGTCCGGCATGACTCCGACGGCGGCCCGCCGGTGGCCTCTGCCATGACGGAGTTCGAGCTCGTCCCAGACTTCCGGGGTCTCGCGCTCTGCTGGGAGTCGCTCGCCGCGCTCGCCGGGCGGCGGTCCCATCATGCCGAGTGCGTGCGGCTGGCCTCAGCCGCGGCCGCGATCCGCGCCCGGCTGCACGTTCCCAGAACCGAGACGGAGGCCGACCGCGTCGATGGCGCCGTCGACAACGCCAGAGCTGCGATGGGCGACTACGAGCTCGACCGCGAGCGGCACCGCGGCCAAACGATGCCGACGTCGGACGTCCACGCGCTAGCGCGCGAGATCGCCGTCGGCGACGCCCCCAGCGAGCCCGAGGGCAGGCCGGGCTGGGACGCGTTGACCTCGCGGGAGCAAGAGGTCGCAGCACTCGTCGCCGAGGGCCGGACGAACCAGCAGATCGGCACTCGGCTCGGCATCGCGGCGCGCACCGCCGAGGCCCATGTGCACAACATCATGACGAAACTCGACGTCCGCAGTCGCGCGGAGGTTGCCGTGTGGGCGGTGACGAGCCCTCCGCGCCCTTGACGGCCGCTGAACCGATCTCGGGCCGACCCCGTCCTTAGGACGAACCGGAGGCAGCGACCCGCGAGTTGCCCAGGGCACCCACCTACGTGGTATTCCCAATGGCGACCCGCTCCTCGGCGATTAGACCTAGGTCAACGCTTCCAGGAGGAAACCACCATGACCACAGCTATCGCGGCGGCCGACGCCGCACGGATGGCTCGCCGGCTTCGGCGGCGATCTGATCGGCCGCTCCGACCCCGGCTTCGACGATGCAGAAGAGGATCTACAACGCGTTCATCGACCGGACGCCCGCGCTCATTGCGCGACCGGCCGACGCCGACGACGTCGCCGCGGTGATCGCCTTCGCCCGCCGGCACGACCTACCGCTCGCGGTCCGCGGCGGGGCGCACAACGGCGCCGGCCTCGGCACCTGCGACGACGGCGTCGTCATCGACATGAGCAGGTTCAAGGACATCACGGTCGACCCGGACGCCAGACCGTCACGGTCGGCGGCGGATGCGTGGCGGCGAGGTCGACCAGGCCACCAACGCCTACGGGCTGGCGACGCCGAGCGGCATCATCTCCACGACCGGCGTCGGCGGCCTGACCCTTGGCGGCGGGCTCGGTCACCTCACCCGCAAGTGCGGCTTGAGCATCGACAACCTGCTCGACGCCGACATCGTGCTCGCCGACGGACGTCGTCGCGCCGACGCCGACGAGAACCCCGACCTGTTCTGGGCGATCCGCGGCGGCGGCGGCAACTTCGGCGTCGTCACCTCGTTCACGTTCCGACTCCACGACGTCAGCACCGTCGTGGCCGGGCCGACGTTCTGGGACGTCGACCAGACCGCAGAAGTGCTGTCGGCCTATCGGGACTTCATCTCGAACGCTCCACGCGAGCTCAACGGCTTCTTCCTGGTCGGCAGCGTGCCGCCCGGACCGCCGTTCCCCGAGGAGCTGCACCTGCGCAAGGTGTGCGGAGTCGTCTGGTGCTACGCCGGCGACGACGAGGCGGCCGCCGCGGCCGCGATGGCACCGCTGCTCGAGGCGCTCCGGAGCCGCTGCTGCATGGCCGGCGCCTGATGCCGCACCCCGTCCTGCAGGGCGCGTTCGACGGCGTCTACCCCGCCGGCGAGCAGTGGTACTGGCGCTGACTTCGTCGCGCGAGATCCCCGACGAGGCAGTCGCCCAGCACGCGAAGTTCGCCGCCGACCTGCCGATGTGGAAGTCGACGATGCACCTCAACCCGGTCGACGGCGCGGCGCACGACGTCGGCTCCGACGAGACGCCGTGGGGCTACCGCGAACTGCCCGCGTGGGTCTTCATCGTCGGCGTCGACCCCGACCCGGCGAACGCCGAGATGATCAAGAAGTGGGCCATCGACTACTTCGACGCGCTCCACCCGTACCTGCGGGGTGGCGCGTACGTGAAGATGAAGATGGACGAGGGCCAAGATCGCGTGAAGGCGAGCTACCGC
>CAVQGF010000036.1:0-43177 GCA_963711965.1 uncultured Acidobacteriota bacterium
TGACGCGGCGGCGAACAGGGCACAGGGAACACAAGAGATCAGTGCCGTAAAGCGCATGGGGAAGTCCTTTAGTCTTGAATCGCAGTGGCGGGAAAGGGATGAGCGACGTGTGAGTTCGCCCGGCGGGCGCGGGGGCGCGGACGGCGGCAGCGAACGGGCGGTAACGGCGGGATTCGGCTAAAGGGCGGGCGGGCCGCGGCAGGCGATGCGGCAGGCGAACCGCTGCGGCGTGAGGCGGGCGCGAGCTGGGTCAGGTAGGCGACGAATAGCCCGAGGCAGATAAGGAACGGCACCCAACCCGCGGCGACGGCGGGGAGGTGCAGTTGGCGGGGGATTGTCGCAGGCATCGTCGCGGTCATCGTCGCCGTCCTCGATCGTGGCCCGCCCGCGACGACCCGGGGCGGCTAAGCTGACGGCGGCGGCCCCGTCGCGGGACAAGGCGTGCCCGGCGTGATGGCCCATCTGGTGTAGGAGCGGCGGGCAGTCCGGTCGCGAGCGACGCGAACGCGGAATGGCGAGGAGGATGGCCGGTAGGCGTTGCAACGGGAGATCATCGTGCGCCCGCCGCGAGCGGGAAAGTCAACTTCCGCGGCGCAATCGATGGCGCAACGAAAGTTCAGCGCGCCTGGAGTCTTGGGCGGGGCCTTGGGGATGGGGGTCTTGCTGTCGTTGCGCATCGTCGTCTTCGGGGCGGTCGGGGGGAAGGGGAGGTGCTTTTCGGGCATCGGTTCCTTGAGCATCTGCCAGAGGATGCTGACCGGCGGGCGGACGCGGTCGCCGTACTGCGGGTTGATCGCGTCGGTGATGATCTTCGTGCAGATCCACTCGCCCGCGGCCTGGTCGCCGTCGGAGCCGCCCAGCGCCAGCCGGCTGGCCATGGTCGGGGGCATGCCTTGCTTGACGCTGTTCTGGTCGGCGGCGGCGGGCGCATGTCGGAGAACAGGGCCGCGCCCTTGCCGGCGGTCGCGAGCTTGTCGAACTGCGTCAGGTCGCCCTCGTAGCCGGTCAAAGCCTTGACGGCGTAGAGGCGGAAGCCACTGGCGGTCGCGTCGGCGACGATCTTCTCGCACTCGGACTGGGTCTCGGGGTGGGGCTGGGCGTCGCCGATCAGGACCAGGGCCTTGGGCTGGGTCTTGCTGGTGGGCCACTGCCCGTTCTTCAGCGAGTCCTGAGCGCCTCGCGGATCGCCTCGGGGATGTCGCCGCCGCCCTTGGCGTCCATGTTGTTCAGCTCGCGGATCAGGAGGTCGGTGCGGCTGGTCAGGGGGATCGTCTTGGCGATGAAGGTGTCGCCGAAGTCGCGGTAGAAGGTGACGGAGATCTGCGGCTCGAGTCCGGGGATGACGCCCATCGCCTTCATCATGCGGCTGACGTCGGCGCGGAGCCAGACCAGCGCCTGGTTCATCGACCCGGTCGTGTCGACGAGCAGGCCGACGGAAAACGTCTTGAGCTGTGGTACGCGGAGCTCGAGGTCCTTGTACCAGGCCTTGGAGGTCGGATCGACGGTGGCGGCCATGTCGACCTTGGGGACGTACTGGGCGTCGAGCTTGTCCACTCGAGCGTTTGCGCGGGCCTTGAGCGGCTTCCAGTTGGGCTTTTCCTTGTCCCACCAGGCCTGGTATTCGGTCCTGGCCTGCTTCCACATCACGTCGGAGCCCTCGGCCTGGCGGCTGTCAGGCGTAGGGGACGCCGTCGGCGCCGGCGGCGCGGAGGATGACCTCGGCGCGCTGGGCGGCGTTGATGTCTCCGAGCTGGCTGATGATCGAGTCGATCACCGAGGTCTCGCCCCGCGCGGGCGGTCTGGCCCATGGCGACGAGGGTCGGGTAGTCTTCCGGGTCCTGCGAATTGGTCTCGCGGAAGAAGCGGGCGAACGCGTCCTTGGCCTGGGCGTCGGGCGGGGCGAGGGCGAGCATTTGGCAAGAGCGGCACGCGCAGGTGGCCGCGGAACCGCCGGCCTAGATCAGCGACGGCGTGGCCTGGAACCGCCTTCCATCGCTCCCTCAAGGCCGTTGGCGCGTGCGAGGAGCGACTCCCAGGCGACCATGCGGCACCATCGGGTCGCGCTCGGTCTTGAGGAAGTTGATCAGCTCGGCGGTCGCGTCGGCGGGTACGCGACAGGCAGACGATCGCGAGGCTGCGGCTCATGCGGTCCTTGGACTTGGTGAGGAGGTCGCGGTACTCCTTCATCAGGAAGTCGAAGAGCTTGTTCGTGTCGTTGCGGGCGGCCTGGGGGGTCTTTGGGCACTTCGCTGTTGGGACTCCAGGTCGAGGGGTCACGCCTGGTGTTGTCGGGCGGGAGCAGCGTGTTGGCCGGCGCGAGCGGAGCGTTGGGAAGCTGCTTAGTGATGTCGTTGTTGTCGCTATTGGCAGGGGGGGCGTCTTCGGCGACGACGACGACGGCGAGGGCCCGGCGAACATGGCAAGGCGAGGAGCAAAACGACCGAGGCCCGCGGGGAGAAGTGGGGTGGTCATGGCTGCGGATAAGTAACCCGGGCGCAAACATTTCTCAACAAGTATTACGGGATCCTGATGCCGACCCGCATCGCTGACGCACGCCGGGCTCGATGCCGTGCAAATCTTCCGCGCAGTGTAATGCCTCGCCGTCCCAACTCCGAAAGGCGTTTTCTCATGCCCGGCGTGACTTACGATCAGTTCGAGCGCTATCAGCAGGAAGGGCTCGACGCCCGGCGGGCCGGGCAGTGGGATTCGGCGCGGATTTATCTGCTCGAAGCGGCGCGGGCGATGCTCGAGCTGAGCAAGACGCGCAGGGCGAAGAGCTGCGCAAGGCCGCCGGCGAGACGGCGGCGAAGCTGCTCGAGCTGGCCAAGGACTGCGAGAAGGCCAAGGCGCGAGAACGGTCGCAAGTCGGGTCGCAAGGCGTCGGCGGCGACGGCGGCGCGGCGGGGACAAGTCCAGCGAGAATCCGAAGGCGAGGCGAACGGCCGATCAGTGGATCGTCAAGGAGAAGCCGACGATCCGCTTCGACGATGTCGCCGGGCTCGACGAGGTGAAGGAAGACATCCGCCTGAAGATGATCTATCCGTTCGAGCACCCGGAATTGGCCGAACAAGTTCGGCATCAGCGCCGGCGGCGGGGTGCTGCTGTACGGCCCGCCGGGCACGGGCAAGACGATGCTCGCCAAGGCGACGGCGGGCGAGATCGACGCGACGTTCTTCCGCATCTCGCCGGCCGACATGCTCAGCAAATGGGTCGGCGAGGCCGAGCAGAACATCAAGAAGCTCTTCGACGCCGCCGCGGCGCGAGACGCGGAGCATCATCTTCATCGACGAGATCGAAGCGCTGGTTCCCGCGCGGCGCGATGAAGGCTCGCAGCGTCATGCAGCGCGTCGTGCCGCAGATCCTGCAGGGCGATGGAAGGGTTCGACAAGAAGAAGCAGGCCGCGCCGATCCTGTTCATGGGCGCGACCAACGTCCCGTGGCAGCTCGACCCGGCGGTGCTGCGGCCGGGGCGATTTGACGAGAAGGTCTACATCCCGCTGCCGGATCTGCCCGCCCGGCGAAAGATGCTGGACATCTATCTGGGCAAGCGACCGCTGGCGGAGGAGGTCGAATCTGGACGCGCTGGCCGACGCAGCTGGAAGGCTTCAGCGGCGCCGACATCAAGTACATCTGCGACCGCGCGGCGACGATCCCGTTTCTGCGATCGGTCGCCACGGGCACAGGAGGGGCCGATTACGGACGAGATCCTGGACGACGTGATCGCCGACACGCCGCGGAGCGTGAACCGGGAGATGTTGAAGCGGTTCGAGGAATGGGCGGAGGAATCGGCGACGGGGTGAGAAGAGAAGGATGAAGGATGAAACAGAGGGGCGGCTTGCGGCTTGGGGGTCAACTGCTGCCGAGCACCCGGAACGTCGAAGGCCGACCCGATCGCGGAACGCCGAACCTAGCCTATCCAGGGCACTGGCGACCTCGTCCGTATGGCGTACTGATGTCCGCCACCATGCCCACCACTTACCAAGTCGACATGTCCAAATGGGCCGGCACCGACGTGACCGGAACGATCACGGTCACCTAGACGGCACGACGCCGACCGATCCGGTCCGGCCGGCGTCGTCCTTCGCATGCTGATGGCCCAGGCGTCGAACGACGCAGCCGGCCTGGCGGCGTGCGCACCGCCAAGACGCTGGAGATGGGCAAGCCCGCCGTGCCCGGAAAGGAGCTCGCCGTGCAGATCGGGACGCGCCCGTCGAAGAGGGTGACCGCCGGATCGTCAACGCGAAGTTGTCGGCCGACGGCGCAGGATCAGGAACTCGCGTTCGTCCTCGTCCAGGAAAGCGGCGGCTGGCGGTTTGGACATACCGCCTAGACCATCGAACGCCTGCGATGGGTGGCAGCATGAGCAGTTCGGGACTAACACCGATGTCACGGAACGCATGAACGCGACAAAATGCTTTGCGCCGCTCTGAAGCGCTTGCCGTCACCGGCAAACTAGCTTCCAGTGTCGCCCATGCCCTGAATAACCCGCTCGCCGTTGCCGTAAACCTCGTCTTTCTGCTGCAGCACGAGGAGAACGAAGGCACCCGCCGAGAATACCTGGCGCGCATCGAGCGCGAGTTGCAACGAGCTTCATCGCTGGCAAATCGCACGCTGAGCTTCTATCACAGCGATAGCCCGAACGCCCCGATATTGCTCCAGGAAATTGCGCGTGAGGTTGTCAGCATCTTCGCCCCGGATTGTGCCGTGCGCGAGATCGAGCTGATCTCGCAGATCGAGGAAGTGCCCGCCGTAAACGGCAGCAAAGATGAACTCCGCCAAGTGCTGGTCAATCTGCTCTCGAATGCCGTCGATTCGATCAAAGAGCAAGGCAAAGTTTGTGTCCGCGTGAAAGGGGTAAACGCCCCCGCGTATTCCAATTCCATAGCGTTGACGGTGACGGATACAGGTTGCGGAATCGAGCCTGAGGACCGTACGCATATCTTCGAACCCTTCTTTTCGACGAAGGGTTCTGTAGGTATTGGGCTATGGATCACGAGGGACGTGATTTTGAAGCACGGCGGGACCATTCGCCTTCGAAGCCATACGGATCAAAGAACTAAGGGGACGGTGGTTTCCGTCAGACTGCCCGCGGCCGGACGGATCAGCAAAACACGGGATCCAATCGCAAGCTGAAGAGTCATCACTTCACTTTGGCGCCTGCCATGCGTTCAACCAAACCGCCAAAATCAACGCCGCACGAGCATCGACTCTACTTTCTTGAGGAGATCCAACGGGTGGACTGGTTTCGCTAAGCAGTCAAAGCTATAGCCTCGAGCGCGAGCTTGCTGCAACAGTGCGACGGTCACCGCCTGCCCGGAAATAAGAAGGATCTTGACGGTTCCCAGTTCGTCAGTGAGCTTGATCGCCATCTCGACTCCATTCAGTCTCGGCATCGCAATATCACTGATGATCAGGTCCGGTTTGTTGCGGCACGCTGCTTCATAACCTTCTACACCGTCAAAAGCCGTCTCTACGACATAGCCTTTCATCTGGAGGATCGCCTTGAGCGTCTCGGTGATGCCTTTTTCGTCATCTACCAGAAGGATTCGAGATGGCATGTGGTTCATTGCACAGCACCGGTCTGTAGCAATCAAGCCAAATCCGCAAACGGTGCGACGCCGAGTTCCGAATCCTATGCTACTTTGAGGATCAGTTTTCCGTGTGCGCCGCCGGTCTCGCTGAGTTCTTGAGCTTCCCGCGCCTGATCCAGGTTCATGGTCTGGCCGAGCCTTGGGTTCACCACTCTCATTTCGACCAGGCGCACAAGTTCAACCAGATCCGCCGCGTTCTTCTGCATAATCACGTGAACCGCGCGAATCCCGGCCCGTTCCGCTGCCGACTCATCGATCGGCTGAACGGTAGTGGCGAGTATCCCACCTTTTTTTACGACGGCATAGGAACGCGTGAGTGTCTCTCCCCCCACCAGATCAACCACAGCATCCACTCCGTCCACCTTGTCTTCGAAGCGTTCGCGTTTGTAGTCAATCACCCTATCAAGGCCCAAGGACTTCAGGTACTCGATGTCGGCGCCAGATGCGGTGCCGATCACCCGCATTTCAAAGAACGTCGCAATCTGCGAAACGTACGACCCCACACCGCCGGCGGCCCCATGGACGAGGATCAGCATGCGGGGCTTAGCCGCAATGTGGCGAAGGATCTGCAGAGCCGTTGATCCGGCAGTAGGAATCGCCGCAGCTGTAGCGAAGCCTATGGAACCGGGTAAGGCGGCGACGGTGGCTGTTGCGGCAACCGCGTATTCGGCGTAAGTACCTTGGGCGAACCCAAACACCCTGTCACCAACCGCGAATCTATCGACGCCCCTCCCGCGTTCAGCGACTTCGCCGGCGAAGTCTTGTCCAATGGTGAGCGGGAAGTCTACCGGCATCCGTTCTTTCATGGAACCTTGCCTGATTTTCCAATCGATCGGGTTCACACCTGCATCGTGAACGCGTACGAGTATCTGGTCGTCTTGGATGGAGAGCCGAGGTATTTCTTCCAACCTCAACGCGCCCGCATCGCCATATTCGTGAATACGAATTGCCTTCATGTTGACCTCCACAAAAACCATTCTTTGAGAAACACCCGGTTCACTTCATAAGAGAGTCTTGATCGTGCAGGTCCACTCGCCGGCCTAGCATCGTTTTGTATGGATCGTTGATCAGGTACTGGTCGGGGAACATCTTGAAGAATGCAATCGCCTCCTGTTCATGAGCGTCCACGCCATGGGTGGGCGGCTGATTCGGCCAGCGCCCAATGCAATCCTTCGCATGATATTTCCGAAATGTCTGCAAGTCCTGCCCGTTCCACGAGTCATCCAGCTTCTTCATATTCTGCAGATTTGTGCAGCATCCATAGTGCCTCCCTTTCTTTGCTGCGCACCGCCTGGGTCTCTTTCAGGCGACGTCTTTGTCGTTGTTCAGGTATTCAGCCGGCACATCATCTTCCGGCACTTCGCGAGTTGTGACCTCAGAAACATCGGGCGGCTCGGCATCTTCAACGCCTTGAACCGCCTCCGCTTCGAAGGCATTTCCTTCCTCCAACAATTCTTCCACGCTTTCAGAATCTGCATCAGCAACATCAGAAAGCTGTTGAAGATCGCCAGACTGGCCGGCTGAGCCCGGCCCGAGTTCATCACTTTTGTTGCGTTCGTTTCTTCCTGGCATAAGTGTTTCCTCCGTAAACTTAGTCGCAGAGCCTTGCCCAACCCTCAGGTCACAGCAGCGGTTCCTTTCAGCTGAAGATCATGTTTGGGAATCGTCGTCATGATGGAAACGATAGCGACAGCCCCCATCAGAACATTGAACAGCAGGGCCATTGAGGCGGCAAAGCGAACGTGGAGATTATCGGTCTTCCCCAATGCCAATTGTGCCAGGGGGACGAATCCGGTCGCGCGACTAAAACCTGCGAAGATCGCCGCAGAAATCGCCACGCCAAACGCCGCCCCCAAGGACGACGCCATCTTGTAAATGCCCGAGGCTGACCCTGCCTTTTCTTGCGGAACATTAGCGACAGCCGCATCGGTAGAAGGGGTTGCATAGAGTCCTAAGCCAACGCCAAACAGCGTGAACCCGACAAATGCCACGACGAGGTACTGAGCCACCAGCAGGAACGTACATGCCGTCAAAATGATTCCGAGGCAGGTGATTGCGCAGCCCAACAGCATTGGCTTCCTATAGCCGGTCCTTTGCAACAGCTTTTCACCAATACGGATCGTGACAAGCACACCGACCAAATATCCAACCGTCAAAAGACCGGATTGTAGCGACGATAACCCGGCTGCTTCTTGAACCAGCGTGAGCACCACAAGCAGGGTCCCCGCAGCTCCATTGAGCAGGCAATTCGACAGCGTCGCGCCGCTGAACGTCCTATTCCGGAAAAGCTCGAGGTCGACGAAACCGTTCGCGTTACCAATCTCGATCTTGAAGAAAACAGTGATGGAGACGAGAAACACGGCCATCATAATCATGACCAGCGGGCTCAACCAGCCCAAGGACGCGCCTTGCCCGATAACAATGTTCAGCGCGACCATGGTCACGATAAATGCGATCAAGCCCCACCAGTCGAAGGACTTTCGCCGCATCGATTCCGCCTTGCTCTCGGGAGTGCCCAGGAGCAGCAGAAGACTCACGATCGCAACCACGATCGAGATCCAGAAGATCCATCGCCATCCCACGGTGGAAGCTACGAAGCCACCGAAGAGGGCACTTAGACCTGAGCCGCCCCATGAACCTATGGACCAGAAGCTTATGGCGCGTTGACGGTCTTTGCCGTCGAAGTAGGCCTTCACCAAAGCAAGGGTCGCAGGCATGATGCAAGCCGCGGAGACTCCTTGGATGATTCGTCCGGCCATCAAGAACGCCGCGGTTCCGGCAGGCGAGACGGCGATGAGCAGCGAACCCACCATGCTGAGGACGAGACCTATATAGGTGAGCCTCATGCGGCCAAACTGATCTGCCAGCCCGCCGGCGACGACGATAAAAATCCCCGAAAAAAGCGCCGTGATACTGACTGCAATATTGCTCGTGCTCTCGGCGATCCGGAGATCGTTCCGCATAGCCGGCGCAACGTTCAACGTTGTCTGCGCAAACAGCCAGAAGGTAATCACGGCGAGCACAATGCCGAGAATAAGCTTGTTGCCGCCATGGTATTGAGGCACAGTCATGATGTGACGTATGTTGACCCTTGTGGCTTAACCCGCGTACGAGGATGAGATGCACAAGTACGATTGGGGTGGTTCTGTGCTGTGCACCGGGTATCGACATGAAGCGCCATCGATCTCCCCGAATCTGTTGGGACACGCTATCGGTCTTCGACAGTGTAATGAATGGTTTGGCAAACGACCCACCCGCCTTCAATGACGAATGAGTCGGCGCCATCGCGTACACGCGCATGCTCTGCTTCGGCCGTCCACTCCAGGAAGGCGAAGCGTCCGGTTATCGGGCGATTCGTGTACACGTAGGGAGCGCCCGGGAGCTCCTGTTCGCCTTCATTACAACCCTCTCTCTCAGCCGGACAACAACATAAGCTCAGACGCATCTGATGCGGAGTCAGTGCTCGCGGTGTAGCATGACAGCGCTAGTCTTTTGATATGCGAGAAGATGGAATGCCGCAGGAGTTGCGCGGCGCGAGAGCATCGTCGTCTGGAGACGCACTGCCGCCAAAGTGCGCCGTCATTGAAGTGCATGTGCCCGAATTGAAGCGGCTTTTCAATGCTATCGATCCGTCCCCATTCCGAGAGAGGGACCTTGATCCCAAAGCAGAAGAGTTCATCGTGGGCTGGGCCAAGGACCTTCCCAAAGACGCGCAACTCGCACTGCTGGTCCACCTGGACCGGCCCCCGGGACTGCCGGACGAGGGTGCCGCGCTGCGAGATGCCGTCCATGAATATTTCGGGCAGCGCGCCGAGGCGACGCGGCGGCGCTTGCGCGAGCTCTTCCGGCGTGGGCGCACCAGCCTGCTGATCGGCATCGTGTTCCTTGGCGGGTTGATCGCCTTGGGAGATTTTCTGGCAAAGCATCTAACGAGCGGAATCGCCGAGATCGTGCGCGAGAGCCTGCTCATCGGCGGTTGGGTAGCGATGTGGAAGCCGCTGGAGGTTTTTCTGTACGACTGGTGGCCCATACGCAACGAAGCGCGGATCTATGATCGTCTTTCCACGATGCCAGTGCAGATCAGGTACATGAGCGACTCCCCGTCACAAGCGTGGCGCTCGGATTGGCCGGCAACGGAGCCGGTGAAGCCCACCGTGGCTGCCTGAGAGAGAATTAGATTCGTGACATTCGAATAGTTGATGGAGTGGCGTTAGCCCCAGCCCGGGTTGAATGGATCTAACGGCGCAACCACCTAAAACCCGGAAAGAGGACATTTATGCACCCAACAGCCTTGGATCACTCCAGCGCAGTACTTTCAAATCTCAGCGATCTGCTGCCCGACTTGGAAGCGCTCTACAAAGACGTACATTCTCACCCCGAACTATCGATGCAGGAAACGCGGACAGCGAGGATCGCGGCGGACCACCTTCGGGCTGCAGGTTTTGAGGTGAGCACCGGTTTGGGAAAGACCGGGGTGGTGGGCCTGCTGCACAACGGTGAAGGGCCGGGGGTCATGCTGCGTGCTGACATGGACGCGCTCCCGGTGGAGGAAGCCACGGGCCTGCCCTATGCGAGCAAGGTCACGGCCACCGACAGCGATGGAAAGATTGTGCCGGTGATGCATGCCTGCGGTCACGACATGCACGTAACCTGGCTGATCGGCGCGGCCAATCTGTTGGCCAAGTCGCGCGAATCCTGGAAGGGAACGCTGATGGTTGTGTTTCAACCAGCGGAGGAGACGGGCACAGGAGCGCAGGCGATGATCGATGATGGACTTTTTCAGCGCTTCCCGAAGCCCAGCGTGGTGCTTGGCCAGCACGTGATGAGCATGCCTGCGGGCGTCATCGAGGGGCGTGCCGGAGCAACAACCTCAGCCGCCGACAGTCTGCAGATCCGGTTGTTCGGGCGCGGCGCGCATGGCTCGATGCCGGAGGCCAGCATCGATCCAGTGGTGATGGCTGCGGCGACCGTGCTGCGGCTACAGACTATTGTTTCCCGCGAAGTTGCGGCGAATGAAGCCGCCGTGGTAACCATAGGCGTGCTGCAAGCCGGATCAAAGGAAAACGTGATCCCTGATGAAGCGATCATCAAGCTGAACGTTCGCACCTTCGACGAGGACGTTCGTAAACGTGTGCTGGCTTCTATCGAGCGCATCGTGAATGCCGAAGCCGCCGCTTCGGGCGCTCCCAGAAAACCGGAGATCACGCCTTTGGACCGTTATTCTCTCGTCACGAATGATCCTAAAGCGACCCAGCGAGTGGAGGATGCGTTTCGCAGCCATTTTTCCGGTGATCGCGTGCAGGAAACAAAACCCACCACGGCGAGCGAGGACTTCGGATCTTTCGGGTCCGAATGGGGCGTTCCATCCGTGTTCTGGTTCGTTGGCGGTATCGATGCCGACCTTTACGCAAAGGCCAAAAAGAGGGCAGGATCGGGGAGATCCCGACTAATCACAATCCGCGCTTCGCACCGGTGATCCATCCGACTCTGGAGACCGGGGTGGAGACGCTGGTGGTTGCGAGCCAGGCGTGGTTGGGGAAATAACGCGGCTGAAAGCGGGAGACAAGAGTGATCGATCCTTTTCAATTACCGATACGAATGGACACGTTCCACGAGGTGCTCGACTTGAGCGGCACGTTCGTGTTCGCGCTGAGCGGGGGCGTGTCCGGAGTGAAGCACAGGCTCGATATCTTTGGCGTTCTGGTTTTGTCCTTTGCGGCAGCTTGTACCGGCGGGATCGCGCGCGATGTAATGATCGGAGCGACCCCGGTTGCGGCGCTCACCGATTGGCGCTATGTCACTGTCTCCTTGCTTGCCGGCCTGTTGACCTTTTATTGCTACCCATTCATTAACCGCCTACGCGGCTCTGTTCTGATATTCGACGCAGCCGGTCTGGCACTTTTCGCAGTCACAGGCGCGACCAAGGCGCTTACTTATCACCTTGGCCCCGCCGCGGCTGCGCTACTCGGAATGTTGACGGGGATCGGAGGCGGCATGGCGCGTGACATCCTCATCACGGAAGTCCCTGTAGTGTTGCGGGCTGACCTCTATGCGGTAGCTGCCTTAGCCGGCGCAGCCATCGTGGTGATGGGAGACATGCTTCATCTCTCGCCCACGCTGGCTACTTGCATCGGAGCGGCTCTCTGTTTTTCGCTGCGCTTCGTGGCCATCCGGTATGGCTGGAAGCTTCCCGTCGCCGCCGCCGAATAATGGTGTTGCAACAAATAATAGTGCGAATCCAGGTGCTCTCCGCTTCAGGCAGGGCGGGCTTCATGTCTCCGCGCGTACCAGTTCATCAACGGTGTCACTGTGATCCCATGAATGGCGACTGAGATCGCAATCGCCGCGAGGACGGTGTTCGCGACACTTTCCGTTCGGGACGGAGGCAGTCCGCGCTGAATCGCGTAAGCCAGATAATAGAGCGAACCGATACCGCGGATACCGAACCAGGCGATGAGTCCCTTTTCGGCGTTGCCGAGAGGTGTGCGCGCCAGGCCCACAAGAATCGCTAATGGACGAATGATGAAGAACAGCAGCAGGAGATCGACGATGTTGTTTCCTACAAATGTCGCCGGAGTCAATAAGGCCCCGACGAGAACGACAATGACGAGTTCGCCAATCTGCTCCAGTTGGTCGGTGAACTGCAGCAACAGCTCCACCAGAAATAAAGGCGCGGTGCTGGGATCGACGGCAGCTTCGAAGCGCGCGTCCCGACTCGCAGCCATGAGTGGAAGCTGCGGGACTTTTCCATCCGGCTCGGACCTCATCTCGATCCAGCGAAGCGTGACCGCGCAGGCGAAGACTGAAAGAAAGCCATACCCATGCAGCCATTCCCCGAGCGCATAGCTGAGCGCGATGAGCCCTGGCGCGAGAAAAAATCCCAACCCAACGGCGGTACGGTGGACGGTGCGAAGATGCAGCACGTACTTGCCGACCACTGCGGCCATGGCGAAACCAGCGGCAAGGCCGGCAAACATTCCCCAACAAAAATCAATTGCAAACCAGCGCCAGAGATCCGCTGGACCCGCGGGCTTCGCCAGTAGAATCAATCCGAGAAGTACGAAGGGGAAAGCTGAGCCATCGTTGAGGCCGGCTTCCGAGGTCAATCCGAAGCGCAAGGCGCCGAGTTGATAGGCGCTCTCTACCTGAACCTCGGAGGCAAGTACGGGATCGGTGGGCGCAAGGATCCCGCCCAATAAGATCGCAATGCCGACGGGAAGGCCAAACAGAAAGATGCCGGTGCACGCAATGAGTGCGACCGTGACGAACATGGAAAGAAACGCCAGGCGCAGCGACAGTAACCACAAGCGGCTTGTGACCGGCAGGCGCATCTTCAGCCCCGCCGAAAACAGCGAGATGAGAATGATCGCCTTGGTGATCTGCTCCACCACGGCCGCGTCATTCACAATGTGGATGTGGATGGCATCGAGGCCGTAGGGGCCGAGCGCCCAACCGAGCGGCAAGTAGAGCATCGAAGTGGAGAGGGGCAGGCGGCGGATGAGCGTGGCTGCAATCGCCATCGCGCAGAGCACGATGCCGGCGACGAAATACCATTGCAGTGGTTCCATGGATCGCTGCGCAACGAACGAGTCGCTTCTGGCCGCACGGTGATTGTAGCGGAGTATCCTACGGCGGCGTGACTCGTGGACGTTTGATGCAGACGAAACCTTCCAATCCGAGCAGTCACTCCGCAGAACTCAGCTCACTGCGCTCCGCGCGGGCTCTGGCGGAGCAAGCTTTTTCGCGTGCCGCCGGTGCGCCGTTACTGGGAGGCAACCGTGTACGGTTGCTGATCGACGCGGCACAGAACTATCCCGCATGGCTGGCAGCGATCGCCTCGGCTCGCGACCATGTTCATTTCGAGAGCTACATCATCCACGAGGACAGCGCCGGGCAGGAGTTCGCGAATGCGCTGATCGCGAAAGCGCAGGAAGGCGTGCCGGTGCGCCTGATCTACGACTGGATGGGCGGCTTCGGAAAAACATCAGGCAAATTTTGGAACCGCCTGCGAGCCGGCGGCGTAGAGGTGCGTTGCTACAATCCACCGCGTTTGGATTCGCCGCTGGGCTGGCTTTCGCGCGACCATCGCAAGATGCTCGCGGTGGATGGGCAGGTAGGCTTCATCGCCGGTCTGTGTGTCGGGCGCATGTGGGTCGGAGAACCGGAAAAGAATATCGAGCCCTGGCGCGATACCGGTGTTGAGGTGCGCGGGCCTGCGGTGGCCTATATCGAGCGCGCTTTCGCAGACGTCTGGGACATGATCGGGGAACCGCTTCAGGATGAAGAACCGAGCAGAATGGCGTCACCTTCCGCCGCGGGCGACGTGAACCTACGGATTGTTGCGACAGTGCCCGCAACCGCCGAATTGTTTCGTTTGGATCAGTTGATCGCGGCCATGGCGCGCGACCGGTTGTGGCTGACCGATGCTTACTATGCCGGCACAACGCCGTATGTGCAGGCGTTGCGAGCCGCCGCGCGCGACCACGTAGATGTGAGACTGCTAGTACCGAATGCAACCGATATCGCCTTGCTGAGGCCACTCTCGCGTTCAGGATATCGCCCGCTGCTCGAAGCCGGAGTCCGCATCTTCGAATGGAACGGAACCATGATCCACGCCAAAACATCGGTCGCCGACGGGCGGTGGGCGCGCGTGGGGTCCACGAACTTGAATATCGCGAGTTGGCTTGGCAACTGCGAGCTTGATGCGGTGATCGAGAATGACGAATTCGGCCGGCAAATGGAACAGCAGTATCTTGCAGACCTGAGCAACGCAACGGAAGTGTTGCTCAACACGCGGAGGCGCGTGCATGCTCCGGGCGAGCCCAAGCATCACACACCGGTCACCACCAGCGGCGGCGGAAGCTCAGGCCGCGCAGCCGCCGGCGCGATCCGCATCGGCAATGCTGTAGGCGCGGCGTTTACCGACCGTCGAGTGCTGCAACCGGTGGAAGCACGGTTGGTCCTGGCGGTGGGGCTTCTGCTTTTCGGCGCCGCAGTACTTTTATATTTTTTCCCGCGAGTGGCAGGTTATCCGCTGATGGTGATCTTCGGGTGGGTCGGGATCGTGTTGATCCACCGTGCCTGGAAGCTCTATCGCAAGCGCAACAGCGGCGCGTCCGATTGAGTCCGCGAGGTTGGTTCACCACTTCTCATCGCTAGGAGCCGCCGGCGCCTTTGCGGGTACGCTTGGATTTGTCCGCGGAAGCGGATTCGGCGGATGCAGCCTTTACAGACTGTGCAGGTTTCTTCGCGTTGGCCAGGCTCATCTTCAACGCTTCCATGATGTCGACAACCGGAGCGAGATGCGTGGCTGCCGGGGGTTCGACAATTTCGCGACCTTCTACCTTTGCTTGGATCAGGCCCTTGAGGTTATCGCGATACTCGTCGTGATATTTCTCTGGCTCAAACTCTGCAGCCAATGAAGAGATCAAACTCTTTGCGAGCTCGAGTTCCGGTTTCTTGATCAACGAGGTATCGGTGCGGAACTCGTCGACCATGCGGATCTCATCTTTGTAATACATGGTGTGCAGCAGGATGCCTTTGCTCGCCGGGCGCAAGATGACGATGTGCTCGCGGTTGTGCATCGCGATCTTGGCGAGTGCGCAGAAACCGGTCTGGCGCAAAGCTTCGAAGAGCAGAGCATACGGTTTTTCGCCGGCTTCGTCGGGCGCCATGTAATACGAGCTTTCCATATAGATGGGATCGACGTCGGAACTCTTCACGAACTCGAGGACCTCCATGGTCTTCGCGGTCTTGGGTGCGACCTTCTTGATGTCTTCGTCGTCGATGACGACGTACTTGTCCTTCTCGTACTCGTATCCTTTGACGAGCTCGGCGCGCGGCACGGGCTTGTCTTCCGCCTGGCAGTAGAGCACCTGTTTGACGCGCGAGTTGTCGTGTTTGTGGAGCTGGTTGAAACTGACCGTCTCGCTGCGAGCGGCGCTATACAATTTGACGGGCAAAGACACCAGACCAAACGTCAGGTGGCCTTTCCACACGGTGGAAGCCATAAGAAATCCTCTTCAAAAACAGGGCGAAACTAAGGGCTTAAACATATATCACGCTGCCAGAACCGGGGCAATTTGATGAGCCTTTCTGATTACTCCCGCAAGCGAAAGTTCGCTAAGACGCCGGAGCCGCCCCCGCCTGTGGCCGCACCCGTTTCCGGTAACCGCTTTTGTGTTCAGCGACATAGCGCGCGCCGGTTGCACTACGACCTGCGGCTGGAACTAAACGGCGTCCTGCTGTCGTGGGCGGTGCCGAAAGGGCCAACGCTCGATCCAGAGGAGAAGCGGCTGGCGGTGCACGTGGAGGACCACCCCATTGCCTACGGCGATTTCGAAGGCACGATTCCGGCGGGGAATTACGGAGCCGGCAGCGTGCTGCTGTGGGACCGCGGGACGTATGAATTGCTCGGCAAAGATCCGGCAGAGGCACAGCTCGAGCGCGGCGATTTTAAATTTCGACTGCACGGCGAAAAGTTGATGGGCGAGTTCGCGCTGGTGAAGATCAAGCGCAGCGAAAAAGGGAACGAGTGGCTGCTCATCAAGAAGAAAGATTTTGCCACGAAGGCAGGCTGGGACGCTGAGTCTGACCTGCGCAGTGTTGGAGGAGTGACTGATCCGGCGCTGCTCACGGGAGCAGTCGTGGCGAAAATGCCGACGGAGATCACGCCAATGATGGCGTTCGCGTCCGGGACTTTGCCGCAAGGGCCGGATTGGGTCTACGAGATCAAGTGGGATGGGGTGAGAGCGGTGTGCTTCATCGAAGAAGTTCGCACCCAGAGAAGTCAGTACCCAGTACCCAGTACTCAGTACTCAGAAAAATCACCGTCAGTTCCCACCCTTTCGCAAAACCGGCGAAAGGATGGGGCACCCCAGGAAACGATTGGATCCCACCGTTCGCAAAAGACGCGAAAAGGTGGGGCACCCGCGCGAAGGGATGGGGCACCCCGGAAAAGTCAGGACTCAGTACCCGGTACTCAGTACTCAGAAAAGTTTCGGGTGAGGTTGGTGGGTCGATCGGGGAAGGTGGTGGATGCGCAGTATCCCGAGCTGTCGGCGATCGCGGAACAACTGAATGCGAAGACGGCGGTGCTGGATGGGGAGATCGTGGCATTCGATAAAAATGGAGTGCCAACATTTGCGGAGATACAACCGCGCATCGGAGCGCGTGCGCAGAATGTTGCCGCGCTCAGCAAAACGAATCCGGTAACGTTCTTCGCCTTCGACCTTCTTTATCTAGATGGGTACGACCTGCGTGAAGTCGCCCTGATCGAACGCAAGCGTATGCTCGGTTCGCGTATCCGCACGGGCGGCGTGCTGCGATATTCGGAGCACTTCGCAGACGGTACACCGCTGCTGGATGCGGCGCGCGAGAAGGGGCTGGAGGGAGTGGTTGCGAAGAGCGCGTCGAGCCGCTACCAATCGAAGCGGAGCTCGGCCTGGATCAAGATCAAAGTGGTGGCGCAGCAGGATTTTGTGATCTGCGGATTCACCACGTTGGAACGCCAATACTTCGGGTCGCTGGTGCTGGGGGTCTATGAACAGGGAAAGCTTCAGTACGTGGGCAACGTGGGAACGGGATTCACCGAGGCATCGTTGAAGAGCATCCACGGGGCGCTGCAAAAATTGGTGGTCAAGAAGTGTCCGTTCGCGGAAGTTCCCAAGATTCCGGGCGCGACGACCTGGGTAAAGCCGCAGATGGTAGCGGCGGTGCGCTTCAATGCGTGGACGCGGGACGACCGGTTGCGCGCACCGGTGTTCCTGGGATTGCGCGACGATATTTCGCCGGAAGAGTGCGTCCGCGAAATACCGATAGCGGAAACCAATGCGGCTGAGCCGGCGCGTCCGGCGTTATTGTCACCCGACAAAGTCGAGGTCATCACGCAGGTTGGGAAGCAATCGCTGAAGTTCACCAATCTGAATAAAGTCTTCTATCCGCAGGAAGGATTCACGAAAGGTGACGTCATCAACTACTACGACGCAGTCGCCGATCTGATCTTGCCGCACTTGCGTGACCGGCCGTTGTCGCTAAAGCGTTATCCCAACGGCATCGATAGCGATTTCTTCTTCCAAAAAAATGCGGCGGAAAAATTTCCCAGCTGGTTGCGCACGGTGCCGATCGCGTCGGATAAAAGGACCATCAACTTTGCAGTAGCGGACGATCGCGAGTCTCTGCTGTATCTGACGAATCTTGGCTGCATCGATCAGAATCCGTGGTTGAGCCGCGTGGCGACGCTGGAGTATCCGGACTTCATCCTGATCGATCTCGATCCTTACCACTGCGGCTACGACCGCATCGTAGAAGCGGCTCAGCTGGTGCATTCCAAACTCGAGCAGATGGGGCTGGAGGGATGTCCGAAGACGACCGGCGGCGACGGCATGCACATTTATGTCCCGCTCGAGCCGCATTACAACTACGAGCAGGTGCGCAGCTTTGCGGAGATACTGGCGCGCCTGGTGGCGGCGGAGCGGCCGGATATGTTCACCACGCCGCGCACGGTGTCGCAGCGCGAAAAAGGAAAAGTTTATTTCGATTATCTGCAGATACGCGAGGGGTCGACCATCTCTGCTCCTTACGTGCTGAGGGCATATCCGGGAGCGCCGGTCTCGACTCCGCTGCGCTGGAACGAAGTTGTGAAGGGACTCTCGCCGGCGAATTTCACGATCCGCAATGCACCGGACCGCTTTGCGCGATTGGGAGATCTGTTTGCGCCGGTGTTGACCGCTCCGCAAAAGTTGGAAGGGGCGCTGGAGAGGTTGGAGCGGATGCTGGCGGAAGTCAAAAAGCAGGAGGCAGGAAGCAGGAGGTAGGAGGCAGGAAAGGCGCACAGCCGAGGCGGCTGTGCCACCCAAATCAAATGCAGATCCCTCGACTCGCGCTCGGGACGGCAAGATCAAAAAATCCAAGCCGTGATCCCCCGACTGCGCTGCGCTTCGCTCGGGATGACAAGATTTGGTGAGGGGCGCTTGCTAGGTGCCAACTTCGCTGAATTGCTTCATCAATTCTTCGGCGTAGAGGGCGCCCTCGGGCGTGTCTTCGTGCTTGAAGTAGATGTGGACGTCGCGGCCTGCGGATTTGTGCTCCTCGATGCGCTTGGCGATCTGCTTGCGCTCTTCGGCCGAGTACTCGGCTTTGCGCATGCGGTAGTAGCAGCGGTCAGCGGTGACCACGTCGGGAGATTCCAGCTTTTCGCTCTCGGCGACGCAGAGCGTGGCATTTTTACTTTTCAACAGCGCGAACGTCTCATCGGTGAACCACGACGGGTGGCGGAACTCGAAGGCGAAGTGGCTGGTGGGAAGCGCGTCGAGAAAATCGCGCAGCAGCGCGGTATCGGCTTTCAGGAATGGCGGAAGCTGAAAGAGAACGAAGCCGAGTTTCCCGGCTTCGCTGAGCGGCTGCAATGAAGTCAGAAAGCCGCGAGCGTCATCGCCGGCGTCGCGCAACTTCTTGATGTGAGTGATGCGCTGGTGCGCCTTCACGGAAAAACGAAAGCCCGCGGGCGTATTGGCACACCATCCGTTCTGCGTTTTTTCCGAGGCGAAGTGGCGGAAGGTGTAGTTCACCTCGACCGTGTTCAGGCGCGTGGCGTAATACTGCAGGAATTTCGCCGCCGCAAGCTTCTGCGGATAGAAGCCAGGCTTCCAAGTGGGATACGACCATCCGGATGTGCCAGCGTAGAGCAGAGAACTCCTCCCAGTGAGCCGTTAAGTATAAGGTGACCGGGTTTGTGGATGCGAGGGCATATACTTCCCGCAGTTTTCTACGAGGATGGAATGCGAAAACTGTGTTGGCTGGTGATGATGTGCGCGGTCTCGCTGCCGGCGACGGCGCAGGAGAACGGGATCCTTTACAAGGCCAGCGTGATCCAGGCCGCACCGGGAAAGTTGCTGGAGCTGATCGATCTGGAAAAGAAGATGTTCGCCGAAGCGGAGAAGTCGGCGGGCGACCCGGCGCCGCTGTGGATGAGGCACAGCCAGGGAGACCGCTGGGATCTGCTCATTTTGTATCCAGTCGGGAGCTACAGCGAGTATTACAAGCCGGAGCGCGCGGCCTCCCGTGAGAGGCTACGTCAGGAATCGCTCACGACGCTGCGGAGTGACATCGCATGGCAAGAAGATGTCTTCGTGCATGGCCCGCCGCTTGAGGCGTTGCGCAAATCCTGCGACGGCGCAGGGTTTTTCCATGTCGAGATGTTTCAGGCGCTGCCTGGGAAGCATGAAGAGCTGACCAAGCAACGCGTGATGGAGAATACTTTCTCGCACGCGATGAAGCTGCCGGAAAACCTGATCTTCGTGCGTGACCAGGGCGCAGCCTGGGATGTATTCACCATCGGCTGTTACCGCAACCTGAAACATTATGCTGAGGGCAGCGATCTTCCACCGGCGGAAGCGCAGGCGGCAGCCAAGGCCGCTGGTTTCGAGTCGCCGGGGCAGATCGGACCGTATCTTCGCACGCTGATCTCAATGCATCGAGACACCTTGGCGGTGGCGATCAAGTAAGCGTATGGACATTTTTCACAGAAAAGAGCGGAAGCCGGAGCAGGTGACGAGCGGGCGCTTTGAAATAGAGCGCGATGGTAGGGTCGCTTATCTTGAGTACAGCCTGAGCTCAGGCGTCCTGGAGCTTATCCACACTGAGGTCCCGGAAAAAGTGCGTGGTATGGGTCTCGCTTCTAGCTTGGCAGAGAATGCTCTGCAATATGCGCGCGAGAACAATCTGAAGGTCGACGTGATCTGTCCGTTGGTGCAGGGATTTGTGTCGAAGCATCCGGAGTATGCGGAACTGCTGATGAAGTAGCGAGTGCTTCGCTGCGCGAGGAGCCGGCGCGCACGAAGACGCGCGCGCCTACACAGATTTTTGCGGGTCTGAGACGCGTACGTCTCTACGTGTGAGATTGTGAACGCCCGGACATTGCCGACCCAGAAGCGCACAGCCGAGGCGGCTGTGCCACCCAAATCAAAATCATTAAAAAAAAGGGAGGGGCGTGAAGCCCCTCCCTGGCAAGTTAGCAGAATCAAGTCCTAGAATTCGAACTTGACTCCGAAGCGGGCGTAGAACGGCCGCTGGTAACCGGGGCTCAGAGTGACGCCGCCGCCTACCGGTTTACCGAAGTCGGCATTAGGAATGCCGAGTGCGAGCTGAGCCCGCTGGTCAACGCGGAGCTGAGTACGCATATCGGTCAGGTTGAACAGATCAGCGGCCAGCCGGATCTTCGACCGCTCCGTGAGACGGATCGGGTAGTCGGCGTGGAGATCGACCTGGCCATTGTTCTTGGTGCGTCCGAGCGAACCGCGAGCCGAAGGGCAGCTCGTGGTGGTGCCGTCAGCACAGAAGGGAACTTCGCCGGCGTTCTGGTAGACAGGATGCGCGAACAAGTTGCTGATCGGCGTGCCGGTCGAGAAGCGAGCGGAGGTCCCGATGGTCAGGCCCTTCATGAACTGGTTGCCGAAGGTGTAGCTCACAAAGCCATTCACGGTGTGGCGAACGTCTTGATTCAATGCACCGGCCACGAATTGCTGACCGAGAAGATTGAAATCGCCACGCGTGAAGTCAAAGAGGGAGCTGATGTTCGGGTCCACCTGGAAGTTGTCGTTACGGAACGAACCTTCGTAGTTGCCGAAGAGCTTGGCAATACGATAGTTCGTACGCAGCTGCCAGTTCTTAGAGAACGATTTGTTGACTTCGAACTCCATCGACTTGTAGATGCGGACCGGATCGACGAACCCGTCAGGCTGACCGTCTGGGAACAATGCGCCAGCGACATGACCGTTGGCGTAGAGTCCGTCCTGTACGCAGACGCTGTCGTTACCGGCTGCGTTGGTAGCAACGTTGCCGTTGGCATCCGTAAGCTGGCCGGAGTCGAAGATGGTGGTGATCGGACAGGCGCCGCCGCCGGCGGTGCTATATCCGAACTGCTTGGGGTTGGTGAAGATATCGGTCCCGGCGCCTGGGTTGCCGATCAGGAACTGCTGGGCAACGCCGGCGATCGCAGCCTCCGGCGAGAGGGCGGCCATATCTTCAACGATGCGCTTGATGCGACGGTCTTGATAGCGCGCGGTGAAGATGACGCCCGAGTTGCCGAACTCGTGTTCGAAGTCCGACCACGTATTCGTCGAGGTACTCCGAACGGGTACCAGGAGCAAAACCTGTACCGAGCGACGCGCCCACGCCCGCCAAAGTGGCGTTCAGCAGGTGCGCCGAGTCAAGCACAGGGGTGATGGTCCCATCCGTATTGACGAGGACATGTCCTGCGCCGTCGGTCGCAGGGAGCCATTGTGTGGTCGCCGTATCCTTTTCCGCGGAAAGCGAGCGGATCGCGATATCGAGCGGAATGGATTCATTGTAGCGGCCGAAATTGGCATAGATCTTCGTCTTGCGATTGCCGAAAGGATCGATGCTGATCCCGACGCGCGGTGACCAGTTGTCAGTGAAGGTGTAGCCAGCGTTGACACCGGCGACGCGCTGCTGTTCCCAGCGAAGGCCGGCGTTAATGGTGACGTATTTGTTGAGCGACCAGGTGTCTTGCCCGTAGAAGGTGTGGTAGTCACCCTGGGTCCTGAAGTTCGGGTCTCCGAACTCACCACGGGTCATGCGCAAGATAACCGCGGTCGTACCATCTCCGCAACCATCGAGCCCTGGGATCACGAGGGTTGCCGCAGTCGCACCACCGGTGCAACCATCGGCACTGCTGCCATTCCCACGCAGACGCAGTTGGAACTGCGCGTTCACAGGAGTGGTGAGCAGATCGTTCAGGAGCTGCGCCTGAAGAGGATCCGTGGTGTCCAGCCCGTAAAGATCGCCGGGCGTGGCGGTTCCCAGATTGTCGGTTTGCGGCACAAGGAAGCGCGGACCAGTGCGTGCCTTGGTGCCATCGTAGTGCGAACGCTCGAAGCGATAGCCGAAAGTGGTGCTATGGCTGCCGAGGAAATGGAACGACTTGGTGGAATCCAGGTTCAGACCGTAGTTGTCGCCCTGGGTGTTCTCGAAGTAGCCGAAGCCCTGCCCAGCACTGTTGCCACGGATGACATTGTTCGGGTCAGTACATGGCGGAGCGATGGAGGGGATGCTGCAAGGGAAACGCTGCGTCAGGTCCGAAATGTTGTAAAGATCAGGAGCCGCCGGCGTGTCGCTGAGGTTATTGTGTCCCCACGACCAGGAGGCGTTCACCAACCAGCTCGGACTGAGAGTGCCGTTGTAGCGAACGACAAGATTGCGAGTACCGAATTGCAGTTTGTCGTCGCCGTTGTGGCTGGCGATGGCGAGCGTGCCGTTCGGGTCGAAGTTGCCGTAACTGGGATCACCGAAGACCGACGACTCGAGCGAGTGGCGATCGTTGATGTTCCAGCTCAACTTCGCAGCATAGCTGTAGACGCGCTGAGCAATGTCATTGTTGCCGAGACTCGAAGGATAGGTAGCGGCAGCGCCGTTGGTGCCCAGGAACTGCGGGTTGTGATACTGCGCGAATTGGTCTTGAGAACTGTTCCACTGCGGATTGAACGATCCGAAGAAGAAGAGCTTGTTCTTGAAATGCGGGACATAGCCGCCGAGTTCGGCGTCGAGGTCATAGTTGGACTGATGCAAAGCCTTGCCTGAGAGGTTGAACTGTTGGCCAGCCCCACCTGCCTGGAAGTCATCGGTCTGCAAACGGTCCGCTTCGAAGGCAGAAGGAGCAAAGAAGCCGCCCACGGAACCGTGGAAAGCGTCGCCGCCTGATTTGGTCACGATCTGCACGATGCCACCGGTCGATTTGCCGTACTGCGCTTCAAATCCACCCGTCTTCACCTGCACTTCTTTTACGAAGCTCAAGTTAATGCCGGTACCGAGAGAGCCGTAGAGACGCGAGAAGACACCGATGCCGCCGAAGCCGCCGTCGGTGATGTTGACGCCGTCTGCAACATAAAGGTTCTCAAGGCCGGTGCCGCCGGAGATCGACGGGTTCGCCGAGCCGGTTCCGCCGCCCGAGCCAACGCCCGGAGAGGCATAGAACAAGCTGGTAACGCCGCGAGCCACGGGAACCGATTGATAGAAAGTATCGGTAAGGTTAGCGGCGACCGAGGTGGAAGACGTATCCACGGTGATGGCGTTGCCGGAAACTTCCACCGATCTCGGTCTGTTGACCGGCGATCAAGCCAACGCGCACGTTGGATGTCCTGCCGGTAACGACTTCGATGCCCTTCGCATCGGCAGTCTTGAAGCTGCCCTTCTCGACCTTCAGGCTGTAAAAGCCCGGGGTGAGCAAGGGGAACAGGAACTGACCATCCTGATTGGTGGTATCCGTTTTTGTGCCGGCTGCGCCGGAAACGGTGACCTTCGCACCTTGAACCACTGCGCCGGAGGAATCTACGACGGAACCGGAAAGATTTCCGCGGACCGAAGATTCCGCCGAGCCTTGCCCAAATGCATACGGCAAGATCAACAGCAGTAAAAGACTGACAGCAATAAATCGGTTTTTCTTCACTGTGTTCCCTTTCACTTGTGTGTGCCGGGAAAAAACTTTGGCGCATGTGTAAGGGCAAGCCTTGCTCCGCAAACGGGCCTTCGAGAGGGTGAATACATGAGCGGGCAAAAAAACGAGATGGGAACCAGAACCGAATCTTGAGGGATGGTTTTCCAGTTGCTGCAGAGGAGCAGAGACGCAAGATATAGGAGATTCGGGGAGGAAAATATTCTGGATTCGGGAGACTACGGGCGCGCTCTATCCCGAATTCGGGAAAAGCATTTCAGAAGAAATGGGCGTTGGCTTAATCGCCACTATGGAATGTCCTATTCGCCACTTAAAAAAAGAAACCGAAAACGAAACAACTGCGTCCAATGAGCACGAAGCAACAAAAAATTGTGACAGGAATTGGAATAAACGGGCCCGATCTGCATTTCTATTGTTGTTGCACCGGCAGTCAGAGTATTCGATGACAGCGGCGCAGACGGAGAATGAACGTGACACGCAGAGTCTTAATAAAGTGCGACCGAAAAGTTTATTTCATACGAGAACGAGAGATCCTCTTCGTGGAAGCCGCGGGGAATTACGTCCATGTGAGCTTGGGGCCCGATACGCTTTTGACCCGAAGCTCACTCAACCGGCTGGAATCGATGCTTAGCGCGGAACGATTCGTCAGGATCCACCGCTCAGCGATCGTGAATCTTGATCAGATTTGTCATCTGGAGCCGCAGCCCGGCGGTGAATACATCGTCACGCTGAACGGCGGTAAGCAACTGAAGGCCAGCCGCAGGCACGTGTGCGACCTAATGAAATCGATTCGAGGACACGCCGGTGAAGAGCATCTGCTCGATACAGAAGTGTCGAGCGCGACGGTTTCGATACGTGGGAAAGCTGTCCCGCAACTTGTAGCGAAGGCTTAGAAGCTGAATCTGCTTCCGATCCCGGCGCGGATCGCTTTTTCGTAGACGAGGGCTGCTGCCGCCGCATCTTCGATCGCAATCCCGGTGCTGTCGAAGAGGGTGACTTCTTCTTCCGACGTACGCCCCACTGACCTTCCCGCAATCACATCCGCAAGTTCGGCGTGAACCGATTCCGCCGATGCGAACCCTTCCGTTACCGCGTGGTGCAAGTCACCGATCTTCAGGCATTGCGCAAGGCTATCAACAACAACTTTATTTTTTACGAACAGCCGAGGATCGATCTCCTGCTTGTGCTCGTTATCTGCGCCGACGGCAGCGATGAAGGTGCCGGGGCGAACGTCGCGCGAGCGGACGAAAAATTTGTGGGCCGGCGTGCAGGTAATGATGACATCGCTTCTTCTGATGGCCTCGTGAACATCTTCGATCGCGCGTAGGTCGAGAGAGTTGTGTTCAGCGGCGAATCGTTGCGCGGCAGCGGGATCGAGGTCGTATGCGAAGACCGTATGGATCGGCAGCACTTGAAGCAACGATCGCAGTTGGATCTCTCCTTGTCTGCCGCAGCCACAGATAGTGACGACGCGCGAATCGGCGCGGGCGAGCTTGCGTGCGGCGACGGCGGTGGCGGCACCAGTACGCAGCGCCGTGATCTCGACGGAGTCCAGCAGCGCGAGTAGCTCTCCGGTCTTTGCATCGCACAGGATGATCACGCCTTGGATGGTAGGAAGTCCGTTGGTCTTTGGGTTCGAGGGAAAGTTGGCGTTGGCCTTGGCGACGAAGTAGTGCGAGCCGTTCATCCAAACGGCAGCTTTCACGTGCAGTCCGCCAAGTTCGGAATGAAGGCTGAGGAGCTCGGGCGGCGGAAGCTTACCTTCTCCCAACGCCCGGAAGCCTTGTTCGACGGCGGAGACGCAATCGGAAACCGTAAGCAGCGCGGTCACATCGCGGGCGGATAGCAGCAGCGCTTCTCTTTTCGTGGCAAGGGTCATGGTGCAAGCAACTTGATCAGATCGGTGCCCGACGAGACCTCTTCCGGCGAAAAATTCCTGCGAAATACTCGGGCCGTGTGAGGCCCTTTCAATTTCGCGACATTGCCGATCTGCCGGATAAATGAACCTTCGCGCAAGCCGACCACCGGCGTTGTGTTCTCTTCGAGAAATTGCAAAATGCGCTCTTCCTGCGTCTCGCCCATGTGCCTGGAGTTGGGATCGGGATCGACAAAGTGCGGGCTGATCTGGAAAGGGAAGATGCCGAGCGCGTCGAACGAAGGCGGCTGCAAGATCGGCATATCTTTTGTGGTTTTAATCGTGGGTCCTGCGACATTCGAGCCGGCGCTGGAGCCGATGTAGGGAATGCCTTGGGCGACTCGGCTGCGGAGGGGCGCGAGTACATCGTCGCGATAAAGCGCGTTCAGCAAGCGGAAGGTGTTGCCGCCGCCGATGAAGAAGGACTCGGCCCGTTCCACCGCAGCGGGACGTTCAGCCGGTGGGGCCTGATGGATGGATGTGAGTTGGTAGCCAAGGGACTGGAATCGCTCGCGGGCTTTGGCAGCGTAAGAATCCATATCGTGAAGGGCATAGGGGAAGAAGAGGACGTGGTGGGCGCTAGCCAGCGTGTTACGGATCTCGTCGGCGACATGATCGAGGTAGCCGCGCGAGTAAAGGGTGGAGTTGCTGATCAGGAGCAGGTTCTTCGCCATGGGGGGGATCTCGATACATGTATAACACACCATGTTATACATGTATACTATCGACCAATGAGAAGAACCAGAGAAGGAAGTCCGTGGTTGGTGTTTCTGTTCACCCTTCCACGCGCACAAGCGAGTGGACGGGTGGATGTATGGCGGCGGCTCAAGCGCACCGGGGCACTCTCGCTTGAGAGTGGGGGATACCTGTTGCCGCATTCGCAGGAGAACCGCGAGAGATTTGAATGGCTGGCGGAGAGCGTGCGCCAGTACAAGGGCACGGCGCAGGTGTTGGCAGTGCAGTCGGTCGGCGACATGGCGGTGGACGGGATCCGGAAGCGGTTTGTTGAAGCGCGCAAGACGGAGTATGAAGCCATCCTCTCAGAGGCGAAGAAAGTAAAGGGAACTGGAACGCCGGCGGATGTTGTTCGACTGCGCAAACGACTACAAGAGGTGCAAGCCATCGACTACTTTGGAGGGGCGATGAGAGAACGAGCAGAGGCGGCGGTGGAGAAGCTAGCAGGAGTCCCTGTAGTCCCGAGGAAGAAAGTACCTTCGGCGGCGAAGAGGGAATTCATCAACCGTATATGGCAGACGCGTCCGCGCCCAGGCATTGACCGCTCAGCTGCAGCATGGCTGATCGTCAACTATATCGACGCCAAGGCAAAGTTCAAATTCGGCAAAGTACCGATGGCGAAAACCGTCACATTCGACATGTATCAGCCAGGCGGCTTCGGGCATCGCGGCGATGAATGCACCTTTGAAACCTTGCTCCGCGAATTCAAGCTGCAAGGCAAATCGATGAAGGTCTTAGCCGAGATGATCCACGATGCCGACCTGAAGGATGAAAAATACGGACGGACCGAAGCTATTGCGGTGGACAAGATCCTGAAGGGGTGGATGTCGAGGGGAATGGCAGACGGCGAATTACTCAGTAAGGGAATAGAACTCATCGACGGGCTATATCGGTCGATCGGCGCGTCGGCAAGTTAGCGGCATGGCCGATCATGAGACGCGGCATGCCGCGTCTCTACGTGAAGATTCCGGGCAGAACGGAGATCGCTGGATTGGGCAGGAATTTTGTCCCGCGAACAGTCTCACTCATCCCGTGAAGTCCGCCAGTGGTCGCAAATGTATCGTCAAAACCCAAGATGTCCTCTAATCTGGCGATACTTTCTTGCCAAAAGTCGAGGGTCGTGGGGTCCGAGTTTCCGGAATCGGACTATCCATGGCTCTCGTATTTTTTTGCGGCTGGGGCTGAAGCATATGCGCGTCGACGCTTGATGCAGGCCTGAGGGCCTGCTCCCAGCCAATGAGTCGCGCGGCCGTTTCCGAGAACAATGCAAATCCCGGAGAAATCCCGGAATAATCACAGGACTTCATCCCGCAAAACCTCTATTTTGTCCCATATACGAGCATGTACAGCTCGAATCCGGGCTGAAAGAGGAGCGAGATGATTCGCAGAGTATTGATCAAGTGTGACAAGAAGGTTTTTCTCCTGAAAGAGCAAGAGATCGACTTTGTAGAGGCGGCGGGAAACTATGCGTGCGTTGGCCTTGGGGGAGTGACCCTTCTTACCAGAAGCTCGCTGAGCAGACTGGAAACCATCCTGAACATGCAACGGTTCGCGAGGATCCACCGGTCGGCGATCGTAAACCTGGACCAGATCGACCATCTGGAGCCGCAGCCAAGCGGCGAATATCTGATGACTCTTCGGGGCGGCAAACAGCTCAAGGCGAGCCGGGGATATATAGGGCCGTTGATGAGAGCGCTAAGAGGGCTCGGCGATGAACAGGCATTGATCGCCTGAGTACTGCGCCGTGGGGATGGCTGCTCGTGTTCAGTTGCGTGCACGAAGCAATCAGAGCCCAAGAACAAATCATGCGCGCACCGGGACCCCTCGACTTCGCTCGGGGTAGGCTGAAACCGCGCCTAGATCAAGCAAACGGGGAAAGCCTTCGCTCTCCCCGTTTCTCTTGAGTGACCATTAATGTTGACCGGTCGCGCAATCAAACACGTTCAGTTTGATCTCGAACGGTACGGTTGAGCCTGGGGCGACTTGCGTGGCGCGAATCTTGCCCTTGATGCTGGAGTGGCCGTCGCCATTCACTGACAGTTGTGCCGGCGGAGGTTGCGTCAGCACGATCGGGCCCAGGGTTTTGACGTTGACGCAGAGCGCTTGTCCACCCCACTGCGGGGAGAACTCAACTTCGTAGTTGAAATCCGCGCCCTGGTTACTGCGCAGCTGGCTGCGGTCGAGAGAGGCGCTCACGATCTTGAAGACACCTCCGGTAAAGCTTTGCTTCTGTCCCTTGTTGTCGAAGAAGGAGAAGTTTGCCGGACCGGGTTGCAGATCGCGCGGCGTTTTTACAGCGATGATGGTCTTATTGCCGCCCGGGCTGATGGCCTGAACAGCAGGCAGCAGCCAAGTCCTACCAGCTTGCTCGATCGTCGGCTTGGCGACGTTCTTGCAGAAATCGATCTGCTGGTTGGCCTGGAAGAACGCCGGTGGATGATCGCATGCGCCGGTGGGAACCTCGCCGGTGGCGGGGACACTGGTTTTCACGCTGCCGTCGCCCATGGTGACGTCAACCTTCTTAGCGTCTGGCTTCACGCAAAGAGCGAAGCGGCCGTTGGCGTCGGTGGTGATGCCGCCGCCGTTGGGATTGATGTACGTGTTGGAGTCGCTTGCAGGCGCTCCGGCAGGCTGGTTCACTGCGCCGGAAACGCCGGGTTGCGAGAGCCCGATCAGGATGTGATCGGTGCCCTGATTACCCGGTTGCGCCAAGAATCCTTGCGCCTGCTTCAACAAGCTGGCGCAATCTTGCGGAACACCGACCGGCGGCAGAGTCGGCACGGGACAGTTCGCCGCATTCGCACCCGCGGCCCCGGGCTGGCACGGTGGCGAAGGTGGGTTGTGGCGTTGCTTCCCGCATCCGGGCGGGACATTGCCGTTAGCGTCAGGCGCGCACGGATCACGCCGCTCCGGCGGCTTCCGCGGTTCTTCTTCGCCGATCACCTCGCCGGTCAACACGGCGGGAATTCCGCCGGCGATAGTCACCGGAGTATTCGGCACGGGTTGATCGTCGGGGCCGATGACGATGCCGGTCAGGATACCGCCGGGGAAAGAATCGGTGGGCAGAAGGATTGTGGAACCCGGGGGCATCTTCTGCGCGATGGGGTTGGTCTGTTGCGTGGGTTTCTTGTTGCAGTCAGCCGGAGTGACAGTCTGCTCATCGCTCACGGAGCTGGAGTGGTCCATGTCACCTTGCCAGAAGGCGCGGACCTTCCAGGTGCCGGCAGAAGGACTGCTCAGCGTGTCCTCGAAATTTCCGCCGGCGTCGGTGTGAACGAGATGCGTCTGCACCGGACCAGATGGCGGAGTGTAGTCGATGGCGATAATCACATTGTTGTGCGCCGGGTCGAGCTTTCCTTTGACGTGTATGCCGGCCGGCGGAACATGGGTCAGCGCGGCGGTGGTGTCGGGACACTTCCACTCGGCGGTAATAGTGATGGTGGAGGGGTCAACTGTCTGCACCGCTTCAACCACTCCGGCAACATCTTCCCAGCCGAAGTGCCAGTGATAAGGACTGGCGTCAGAGACTGCGTTGTTGATGCGATGGTGCTGTTGGAAGGCAGTGGCACGCAACAGGAAGGTTTGCGCGACGGGAGTGCCGTCGGGCACGGTGATCTTCACTGGGATCTTCTTGATCTCATGGGGAGCAAGCGTGAAGTCATAGATGCCGTCGTTGACCTGATATCCCCAGTCGTGCGGCAGTTCGCTGCGTACGCGCAGTTGGGTCGGCTTGTAGAAATCGGCATCGTTGCCCATGGCGCCGGTGTTGGCGTGCATCTTGTTGTAGTTATTGGAGACATAGAAATGACGATCAGGAACGGTGTAGTGGTGCGTAATGGGATTCTGGACGGCTTCGAAGTGGTCGAAGTTTTCCTGCTCGCCATCCCCATCCTGGTTGGATAGAACGACTTCGCCGGCGACGGCGTCGATCTTTACCTGCACGCAGCTGTGGAAGTTGAAATGCTCGTCGGCGATCTGGGCCGGAGTCAAGGTGACGCTGGGCGTCCAGTTGACGTAGACGTCGTGGACAGCGCCCGGAGCGAGCGACGGAATGGTGGTATTACCGACTTCAACCCAGCCACTTGCTCCGCGGATGCCGACGCCGAGCGGATCGGTGACCAGGAAGCGGACTTTAGCGTTGATGGCAGGGGCACTTCCACCGTTGCGAACGCGCGCATAAATGCGGTTCTCGTGATTAGCGCAGGGATCGTCACCATTTCCGACCACGGTACCGTCGCTGCGGCGCCCGTAGCGTAGACCCGCAAGGCCGACGGTGTCTTCATAACCGTTGCAGGAGCTATCGAGCCAGATGTCGATGGTCTCGTAAGTGTTCATCGGCGCCGTGAGCCAGGGATAAATAAAGACGTCGGGATGCCCAGGAGAGACGTTGCGAGTGACGGTGACTCCGTAGCCGTCGCCGACAGTGCCATTGACGTGTACAAGAATGGCATCCACGGGATCACTGAATGTGTCACCGGGATGGAATAGAGCGAAGGGCCAGCAGTAGGGATGGGTTTCCGACAAGTGCGCCACATAGTCTGGACAGGTCGAGATGCGGGGGTCCGTTTGAGCGTAAACGCAGCCACCGGTCACCGTGAACTGACAGGCATCCATCATGGTGAGCGGTTTGGGATTGCCGGCGTCATCGTTGTGTCCTTCTTCGGCGGTGTAGATGTGCACACCCTGGTCGAAGAGGCCGTAAGAGCGATTGTCAGAACCGACATTGGTGCGGGCCTCGACGAAGATGGAGCGATCGTCGCCGAGCGGAAGCTTGATGCCGCGCGGAGCGACGGTGGAACCCGGGCTCGGCTTGTTGACCGGCTCGAGTACGTAAGTTCCTCCAGCCGTGCCGGATGTCGGCCGCGGGATGACGATCGTCTTGCTTGAGGGCAGCCATCCGGGGAACGACGTCTTGTTCTCATTCGCAACGATTGGGTTACCAGAAAGCGAATACACACTCTCGCCGCAGGGATAGCAGCTATCCATCAGGTCGTAGCCGCTGGAGTATCCACCTGGGTGCGAGAACATGTCGTGGCCTTCGAGCTGCAGCGTATGCCCGAGCTCGTGCACCCAGGCATTCCAGTTCACGCCGGAAGGTCCGAGATGGGGGAATTCGGAAGCGGGATAGCGGGGGTCGTCAGGACAATCAGTGTCTACCACTCGATGCACGTGGTCCGCGTGCGCGTGCGCGCTGTTCAGGTCTTGGTCGGAGCCGGCGGTCCAGTTGTCGTAAGGGGCGTAAACATCGCACGGGCTGAGAACGAGGACCGTTTTCAAATTGGCGAAGCTGGCGCCGGCGGCGCCTGCGGACTCGGCGGCGTCAGTAAAAAGCTTGTCCATGTCGAGGCACATCTTGCCGGCGTCGTCGGAAGCCGGGCACGAGGACCAGTAGTGGCTCTTAGGGTTGGAGAGGGTCGAGAGGCCGATGCTCACTTCCATGTCGAGCGCGCCGAAGGAAAGCTTGCTGAAATAGTCGTGAATCTCTCCGGCGGCGAGGTTCAGGTTCTCGGCAGAGCTGACACGCGTGGTGTCGTCGCTGTAAGTAGTCTGGATGATCAGGACTTTGTACACACCGGTGACGGGGCCGGAAGCGGAAGCCACCGCGGTCGAAAAAAAGCTGAACAGCAGAGTGACGAAGAGGAGACGGCGCATTTCCATGGGAGGCCTCGCAGCGAAAAGGCGTCCATACTGAGCCGTTGGGTGAGTGGCGTCAATTGGCCATTAGGACATTAACTACTCAATCATTAGGTGCGCCACTATTTAGTCGGTGCTGGTGCTCATGCCCATCGGTGGCGAAAGCGGCGGGTTGGGATGAAGGCGGAAGCGCACCATGGTAGCGCATCCCAGGATAAGTCCGACGGCAGAGGCGGAGAAGGCGGCGCGCAAGCCGCGGGCCGATGCGACCGCCCCCCAGAGGGCACTGCCTCCAGCCATGCCTCCTTGCAGAACAAATAAGTAAAAAGATAAGGAACGCGCTCGGACGCCGCTGGGCGACATGTTCTGTGCCGAGATGTTCAGGCTGGCGAGCATGAGGATCCAACATCCACCGGCGATGAAGAGGACTGCACAAAGCCACACCAAAGAAGAAGTAGATCCCACGCCGAACAGAGCCAGCGCGAAAGTGACGCTGGCGAAGGCGATCAGAGCGTTCGTAGAGCCGAGACGAGTGCGCAACGCCGGCAACAACCAGGAGCTGAAGATAGCGCCCACGCCGAAGCTGGCGAGCATGACGCCGTAGCCGACCGGTCCGAAGGGTTTTGCTTTCAACGGAAGCAAGGCCCATAGTGCGCTGGCGAAGAGGGTGAACAGGCCGGTGCGGATGAGCACGGCTTTCACTTGCGAGGAGCTTTGGAGGTGGCGCCATCCTTCGCCGATGCAATGCAGCCATCGGCTGACTGGGATGGATGGGTTCGCGGGTTTCGCATCCCAGCGACGCAAAAACAAGATCACCGCAAGGAACGAGAGTCCGTTCAACGCGAATGCCGCCGCAGGTCCGGCGATGGCGATCACCAATCCCCCGATGGGCGGGCCCACGGCGCGCGCGATGTTGAATCCAACAGAATTCAATGCGATGCCGGAGGCGAGGCGTGGGGGGCTGACAACATCGGGCGCAATGGCCTGCCATGCCGGGTCGTTGATGACGGCGCCGAGTCCGAGAAGAAATGTAAGCGCAAGCAGCAGCTCGGGGCCCACGAGATGCAAGCCGGCGAGCGTGGCAAGAGCGAAGGCGACGAGCATCATCCAGGTCTGCGCGAAGATGAGCAGGCGACGACGGTCGACCATGTCAGCGAGAGCGCCGGCGGGAATCGCGACAAGGAATACGGGCAGACTCATAGCGGCTTGCACCAGCGCCACCATCATGGGGGATGAAGTGAGCGACGCCATGAACCATCCGGAGGCGAGGTTTTGAATCCACGTTCCAGTGAAAGAGATGACGGAGGCGATCCAGAGTCCGCGGAAGAGCGGCTCGCGGAACGGCGCCCAGGGATGATCATGCGCGAGGGTGCGGACCGGGAGCGCGTTGTCGGGAGTCGCCATTAGAGAGTCTTTGCCGTTGCTGGTGTGAGAACAAATGGCCAGGAAGATTTATTCCAGGCGCGAATGAGAAAGAGTATGGCGCCGCTCAGGGCGATGATGGAAGCGATCTTGATCTCACGGAAAAAATTCTCACGCGAGACGAGAAGGAAGCTGAAGCCGACGATGGAAAGCAGCGCCGGCAACGGATACAGCCACATGCGGAAGGGACGCGGTGCGTTGGGCTGCGCGGGTACGGAGGACGATCAATCCGACGCCTTGCAGTAAAAATTGCAGGCAGACGCGGATGACGACCAGAGCTGCGATCAGATCACGCAACCGGAACAAGCAGAACACGGCGGCGGTTCCGCCGAGCGTCAGCAATGCGACGTGCGGAATGCGATAGCGAGGATGAATGGCGGCGAAGCGCTTGAAATAGTTTCCGTCGAGCGCGGCGGCGTAAGGGATGCGCGAATATCCGAGCAGCAGAGAAAAAATCGAAGCGAAGCCGGTCCAGATGACGAGGATTGTCACCACCGAGCCCGCCCAATCGCCATAAATCCGCTGCATAACCGTTGAGACGGTGTAGAAGCGCAAATCGGTAGCAGCAATGGCCTGTAATTCTTTCCACGGCAGCACGCCGACCACGCTGACATTAAGCGCCAAATAAATGATGGCGACAAGGACGATGGAAAGCAGCAGCGAACGCGGGATATTGCGCTCCGGATCTTTGACCTCGCCGCCGAGGAAACAGACGTTGTAGTAGCCCCAATAGTCGTAGGTCGCGAAAATGAGCGCGGAGCCGAGGCCGAGGAAGAAGGCGCGGTCGAAGGCGAAGGCGTTCGGCGGAAAGTCGAAGATCTGGTGCAGGTGTACGTGTGTGAGTCCGCTGATGATGACCCACGCGAGGGTGGCCATCACTCCTACCCACAATACCCACGAGATCTTGCTAACCGCATGGATGCCGCGCATCAGCAGCAAGACGGCGAAAAGCACGAGTCCGATGGCGAGGCAGCTGATGCCGTTGATAGCGATCGTCCCGCGGGTGCCATGCGCTTCCAGTGCAGGGAAAAGATACGCGGCGTATTGCGAGACGCCCACCGCGCCAGAAGCAATGGAGAGCGGCGCGCTGAACGAGATCTGCCAGACGAATAGGAAGGCGAAGAGCTGTCCCCATTTTGTGGGGCCATAGATGCGCTTGAGATATTGATACGAGCCGCCGGGCCCGGGGAAGGCGGCGCCGAGTTCGGCCCAAACGAGTCCGTCGCAAACGGCGAGCAGAGCGCCCAAAACCCAGCCGAGCATGGCCTGCGGTCCGCCCATGGCTCCGACGACGAGCGGCAAGGTGATGAAGGGACCGACGCCGATCATGTCGATCATGTTCAGCACGGTCGCGTCTTTCACCGTAAGCTCGCGGGCGAGCTGCGGTGCGGCGCCGGTGGCGGGATCAGTTGGCGGCATGGCCTGCGCTGACTAGATTCACAAAGAGGCGGATGGCGCCGGGAACTCCGGCGGGAAGCTGGCGGAAGAATGAATAACCGGTGTAGATGTAGAGACCCTTACCGTACTTCGCGGTAAGCAGGCCGCCGCAGAGTGGCTCTTCGCCGGGGTCGTGGCTGCAAAGCAGCGGCTGAAAATCTTTTGACCAGCTGGACATAAAGTTCACGCCACGTTCCTGCACCCATCCGTTGAAATCTTTTTGCCCGATCTCATTGGGCGAGTGCAGCAGCGGGCTGTTCGCATCCTTTATGTCGATGGGAGCGGTCTCGTCGCTGACGCGCTGTTTGCTCAATTGCGCGTCGAAGGGTGTGAAGTGGCCGGCGTTGAAATCGTCGGTGCTGAAGTTGTTTTGGACGAGCAATGTCCCGCCGCTTTGGACGAAGTCGAGCAGCAGCTTGTTTTGTTTGGCGAGCGCGGGCTGCGTGTCGTAGGCGCGGATGCCGAGGACGGTAGTGTCGCAGTTTTTCAAAGCGTCGGCGGAAATGTTATCGGCGGGAATGCGTTTTACGTTCATGCCGAGCTGATCCAGGGTCTCGGGAATGTCGTCGCCGGCGCCGGGAACGTAGCAGACGCGCAGCTTCTCGGGCAGCTTCACGTCCACGATCGAGATACGTTCGACCGCGGGATGGAAATAGAAGAAGCGGTCGAGATCGTCGCGCGTGACCTCGGTGAAACCCTCGTTGTAGGTGTGCCCGCCGGAGTCGAGCGAGGCGCGCAGTTCGTAGGTGCCTTCGGCGGAAGAATCGCCAGAGACATTGACGGTGACCGACTGCTCGGCGTGCGCGTTCTTGAAGTGCAGCTCCGGCTGGGTGACTTCGGCTTTCCAGTTCGGTGGCGCGGCAAGGTGGAGCGTGCCCGTTGTGTCGCCATCAGAAAATTTCTCTGCTTCGAGTTCCACGGTGAAGCTCTTGGCTTGCGACAGTGGGACGACACGCGTCGCCGAGTTAAAAGAGAGAGAGAAGGCGGGTTCAACGGCGAGGGCGCGGCGTGGAGCACCGGTAGCCACCGCCGTGATCTCGCCGGGAAGACCGTCCAGCGTGTAGGTAACAGTCGCATTTATTGGCGCCGGTGGCAGCGGAAAAGTTACGTACTGCGGCTCGGCCAGGGTGAAGACATTATCCTTTTCAGGGTCGTCACGATGCCAGTAAGGACGTGTTAGCGCGGCAGCCAGTGGAACTGCAACGGAAAAGTCGGTTCCGTCATTGCCTTCTGTCATGCGATGAAAAGTGGAACCCACCCGACTAGTATCCCAGCCCGCGGGAGCTTCGAGGTGCGCATCCCGGAGCTCTAGGAGTCGTGAGGGACTGTGCACCGACACTCCAACTTTGTAGGTTGTCCCCCGGATTAGGCTCGAGGTCCGACCAGCGTCTGCTATTGATGTAGTGCATTTCAGATCGAGTGCAATATTTGCAGCCTGCTGAAATTGATGCGATTTAGCGCGAAGCAATAATTGCAGCTCGTTTTTCGACGAATCCGGGAGCTTCGTGGCTTCCAGATTTTGGAGAATCTCTTCCACAAGCTGCTTTCCGCGGAGCAGCGGAATTGCAGGCGAGGATTCGCCTGCAACAAAGACCTTCACCCTCGCGAGATGCGAAGCCAGCTCTTTTCCAGTCCCGGACCGCTCTCCAATCGCCTGCCATTTCTCGATGGCGGCCTGCTGTTGTTGGAGCGCGGCTGCCGCGAGGTCGATCTGCATCAGGGCTTCCCGCAACTTCGGCTCATCCGCTTTCAGCAGTTCCCGTTCGGCAGGGGAGAGATGGTCAAACAAATGATCGAGACGAGTTTCGACGCCTTCGAATAAATCGCTTTCGTCTTTCGTGCCTTCAGTCGGCCAGATCAATTTGTAGCGGCGGATGCTTGGGCCGGGAGGCGGAGGATTGTAAGTCGCGTTCTGCGATTTCTGATGGCTGTAACCTTCGGAGCCGAGCTCGGCGAAGGTCTTGTCGAGATACGGGAGCTTTACGCCTGCGTCCATCGCGGCGATGTTCTTCTCGCCAGCGGGCACGATGTCGTGGTAGAGCTTCTGCACTCGCCAGGGCAGCAGGCCTTCCTTGATCTGCTCGGGAAAGCGATTGGGATCGGCGGCTGCGATGACGGCTTCGCGCGCGAGAATCCCGGACGCCTGATGGTTGCCGTGGCCATCGCGCGAAGTCCCGGTGAAGCGCGCGGCGACCACATCGGGCTGGAACTCGCGGATGCCGCGCACGAGATCGGCGAGCGCGATGTCGTGCCCACCCCATTTTTGGAAAGTCTCGTCGGCAGTCTTGGAGAAGCCGAAGTCGGCGACGCGCGAGAAGCGCTGCTGGACTCCGTAGTAGCGGCCGGACTCGAGCAGCTCGAGCGTGCGCAGGACGCCGAGCTCGTCGGAAAAGCTGGAGCCGGTTTTGTTCTGCCCGCCATCGCCGCGGGTAAGAGTGAATAATTCGACAGTGACGCCGTGGCCGCGTGACTCGAGCGCGAGCAGGCCGCCGTCTTCGTCGTCGGGGTGCGCGGTGATGTACATGAGGCGCGCGGTTGTGCGGAGCTTGGTCAGCATCTGCTCCACCCCGGGGCGGCCGGTATCCATGGGAAGTGGCTGACCGGATTGTTGGGCGAGAGCGGCGGTGGTGAGCAGCGCGAAAGCAAGGAGTTGACGAAGGCGCATAGGTGGTTGGTTGATTCGACTTCAGAGCAGGGCTATTGGGTGCAAAAGTATCTTCTCACGCGAAGTGCGGATGCCTGCCCCCGGATAGACGGGCTGATGCCCTGAACGCGAGCAAGTCTGTGTTTTACTAGATACGTGTCTGCACCTGATTCCAGATTCGTGCGCGCCTGCAAGCGCCTGCCCGTGGACACCACGCCGGTGTGGTTCATGCGCCAGGCGGGGCGCTATATGCCCGAGTACCGCGCGGTACGGCGCGAGCACTCCATCCTTGATATATGCAAGACGTCGAAGCTTGCGGCCGAGGTGACCATCACCGCGGCCGAGAAGCTGGGCGTGGACGCGGCCATCATCTTTGCCGACCTCTTATTGCCGCTGGAAGTGATGGGGATGCCGTTCCATTTTGCCGCCGGGGAAGGACCGGTGATCGAGAAGCCGCTGCGCAGCGCGGCAGATATCGAAAAGCTGCGCGATGATCGTGGCGCGGAGCTGGGTTACGTTGCCGAGTCTGTGAGGATCGTCGCCAAGCATTTCGAGTCACGGCGTTCCAGTGATCGGGTTCTGCGGCGCTCCCTTCACGCTGGCCAGTTACATGATCGAAGGTGGTGGCTCGCGCAACTACATTGAAACTAAAAAGATGATGTACAGCGCGCCGCAAGCGTGGGACTCGCTCATGCGCAAGCTGGTGCGCGTGCTTGCGACATACGCAGCGGAGCAGGTTGCGGCCGGCGCCGATGTGTTGCAGGTGTTCGATAGCTGGGTGGGGTGCTTGAGCGCGGATGACTATAGAAGATACGTTCTGCCACACAGCACGGCACTGATCCAGCAATTAAAGAAGACAGGCGCTCCGGTGATCTACTTTGGGACCGATACGACGACGCTGCTCACATCGATGCAGGAGACAGGCGCGGACGTGATCGGGCTCGATTGGCGAATCGGGCTAGACGAAGGCTGGCAGATGCTTGGCCACAAATGCGCGGTGCAGGGCAATCTGGATCCGGCGGCGCTGTTCTCGTCGTGGGAGCATGTTTCGACTGTGGCGGAAGATATTTTGCGGCGGGCTAATGGCCGCCCCGGGCACATCTTTAATCTGGGGCACGGGATCCTGCCCGAGACTCCGGAAGACAACGTGAAAGTGCTGGTGGAATTCGTGCACGAGCGCGCGGCAAAGTTCTCGAAGGCGAAATCGGTATGAAGGCCGTCCTGCTGCTCGCGCATGGCAGCCCCGACTCTGCGAGCGAAGCGGACATCCGCGAATTCCTGAATAACGTGACCGGCGGGCGCGCGCTGCCGAATGCGGCGGTGGAAGAAATACGCACCCGCTATGAGCAGATCGGGCGATCGCCGCTGGGCGACATCACGGTGCGGCAGGCGAAGTTGCTGGAAAAGCGAACTCGGCATGCGTGTGTATTTTGGCATGCGGAACTGGCGTCCTTACATAGCTGATGCCGTGCAGCAGATGGAGGCAGACGGCGTTTCGCACGCGACTGTGGCATCTGCCTGGCCCCGCAAAATTCACGCACCAGCGTTGGGCTTTATCGCAAAGCGCTCGAAAGCCAAGGGGCGCTGCCGTTCTCCATGGATTTCGTGCAGTCCTGGCACGACCATCCAGGATTGATCGAGGCGTTCGCGCAAAAATTGTTTACCCGCGTGGAAGCGCGCGTGTAAGAGACCGGCGTGCAAGTTCCCATCATTTTCACTGCGCACAGTGTGCCCACGCGCACGGTCGTTGAAGGAGACCCCTACGAGAACCAAGCGCGCGAGACAGCGCGGCTCGTCGCGGGGAAGTGCGATCTTCCGGATAGCGCGTGGTGCTGCGCATTTCAGAGCCAGGGGACTTTCGGGCGGGCCGTGGCTGGGTCCAACCGTCGAGGAGACGATACTCGCGCTCAAGAACCAGGGCGCGACCGCAGTGATGATGCAGCCGATCGGGTTCGTATGCGACCACGTCGAAGTCCTGTATGACATCGACATCGCATTCAAAAATTGGCCGAAGAGAACGGGATGAAATTGTGGCGGACGGAGTCGCTGAACGATTCGCCTGCGTTCATAACGGCATTGACGGGTATTGTTCGCAGACGGCAGTAAAATCAAAAGCGCCACAGATGAACACAGATCAGAAAGTCGATTCAAGTATCAGGAGCTCACCGAGAGGATCATCGGAAGTGTTCTATGCGGTGTACAACGAAACCGGGTACGGTTTCTTGGAATCGGTGTACGAAAAGTGTTTCGTCGTTGCACTTCGTGATTCCGGCCTTGTTGTGGAACAGCAGGTGGCCATGCCATTCTTTTTCCGTGGTCATTCACTCGCAGATTTCGCCGCCGATATATTGGTTGAGAGGAAGATTCTCGTCAAAATCAAGACCTGCAAGGCGCTGGATAGGAGCCATGAGGCGCAGCTATTGAACTATCTGCGCGCGACGGAGATCGAGGTCGGCCTGCTGTTGAACTTTGGCGAGCGACCGCAGGTGCGCAGACTGATCTTCGACAACGAGCGCAAGAAGCATCGTGGACTTCCGGAGCAATCCAATGCTGCCTCCGCGGAATAATCCTCACCTCATGTTTATCAGTGAAAATCTGTGGCGTCTTTGCGTGTCAGGGAGGCGAGCGTGAGGGTCGCGGTCATCGGCGGCGGTATTCCGGGGCGAGTGCTGCGTATGAGTTGCACAAGGCAGGCGCGAGTTCTCGCTATTCGAAGCTTCGGGCAGATTGGGCGGGGTCATCCGGACGGAGCGTGTCGGCGACTTCCTGATGGAAGGTGGGACCGGATTCTTGGCTCAGCGAGAAAGCCGGCGGCACGAGAGCTATGCGCGGAACTCGGGATCGAAGGCGAATTGATCGGGTCCAATGATGCTCGTCGCAAAACATACGTCCTGCTCAGCGGCAGGTTGATACAACTTCCCGACGGGCTCCAATTTTTTGTTCCGACAAATCCTGTTGCAACATTTCTTTCTCCTCTGTTTCCGTTAAAGCTCGAAGCTGAAGTTCGTCGGCGAGTGGCTCGTGGGGGCGCGTAAGAGAAGATGGAGACGACGAATCGGTTTCGGAGTTTGTCGCGAGGCACTTTGGTGCTGAAGTGGTGGAGCGCTTGGCCGATCCGCTTCTAGCCGGTGTTTACGGCGGGCGTCCACGCGAGCTGAGCATGCAGGCGGTGCTGCCGCGGATGACGAAGATGGAAGCTGACCATGGCAGCTTGATCCGAGGCATGATGGCGGCGCGCAAGAACAATCGGGCGAGCGGCCGCCGATCTTCAGCGCGTTGAAGCCGGCATGCAAAAGTCTGGTCGATAAATCGGTGGCGCGGCTTCCGCCGGCGTCGATTAGAGACAAGTGCGAAGTCAGTGAGATAACACGCGTTCAGGGTAAATGGAAATTGCGTAGCGACAGGGCAGCGTGAAGAGTTCGATGGACTGCGTCGTGGCCCTGCCGGCGCCAGCAGCGGGACGAATGTTGCAGGCGTTACCCCGGACATTGCGGGACAGCTGCAAGGCGATCCGCTACAGCTCGACGGTGATCGTGCAGTTCGCGTATCGCCCAACGCGGCGCCCCGAAATTGCCGCCCGGATTCGGCGTGCTGGTGCCACGGAGCGAGAGAAAGACGAATTGCGCGCGATCACATTCGTGCACCAGAAATTCGATGGGCGAGTCCCGAGGGCGGCGCTGCTCCGCATATTTCTCGGCGGCACGGCGGACCCCTCCGATCGTGGGAGCTAGCGATGATGAGATCCTCGACAAGTAAAGCGAGAGCTGCTCGACGTACTCAAATTCGCGAAGAGCCGGTAGCCAGCGCCTATTCCGCTGGCCGATGGCGATGGCGCAGTACGAGGTCGGGCATCTGACGCGGCTTGATGTGATCCGGCGACAGCTTGAGGGACGCTGACCCTGGCGCTGGCCGGAAACGCTTACGGCGGTATCGGCGTGCCGGATTGCATCCGCAGCGGACGAGAAGCGGCGAAAAATGCTGGCAAAAAAATAAGGGCGCGAAAATTTCCGCGCCCTGTGAAGAGAGAGAAACTTACTTTCGGCGGGGTCTGCGGAGCCTGTTCAGGCGCGGAGCCGGCATGCTGGTACATCTTTCCGTGACGGTGGTGGCTTCTTTGCCTTCGTTCTCCTCGTTTTCAGAGCGCAGGTGCTGCAACTTCTCGCGCTGTTCGGGAGTTAGCAGGGCATCGCGCTTCTCCATGCCCGACTTGTGGATCTCTTTGAACTTCGCGGCCTTCTGGTCCTGGCTCAGCGAGGAATCGTCTTTCACGGCCTTCATCTGCTTGCGCTGGTCCTGCTGAAGAGCTTTCATCTGCTTCTTCTGATCAGCGGTGAGGCCGAGTTCCTTCTGCATCTTTTCTTTACGTTCTTTGCCTCTTGTCTATGCGCTTTGCGTTCCGCCTTGCTCGGCTTGGTGGCGTGGTGGAGGACTGGGCGGACTGATCGGTGGCTGAAGGGGTCGTGGTCTGCTGCGCTACCGCGACGGTACCGGCGGTCAGCGCGAAAGTTGCGACGGCGGCGAGATGCGGCTGCCAGAAAAACAATGCTTGGTGTCCATGAATTCTCCTGGGGATGGTTCTCTTATAACGATAGTATGAACCCGCGTTGCTGGCAAAAGTCGCGCCAAAAGCCAGGAAGGAGGAGCGCAGGCGGTAAGAGGCAGAAAGCCGCGGGTGCGAGGGACGACAAAATTTGCTCGGGAAGGGTCCGAACGGATAATGGCACAAATGCGGGAAGACTAACATGCGCGGTCATACTAATAAGGATAGGTCTGGTTTTCGTCTTGAGCGCAGGGTTTGGGCGCAGGAGCGTCATGATCACGGTTCCATGCCGGGGATGGAGATGCCGTCTGAGTGCAAGAGTCAGCCGGCGCCCGGGTGCGGCGGACGCGAACGAGCAGATGTCCACCATCATCTGGATATGGGGCCGCACATGAAGATGACCGCCCTCCGTCCGGCGAGGCAGGCCGATAAAAATCGCGCAGCGCTCACAGTAGCGAGCTACGCGAGAGACGCTCGAAAAATATAAAGATTACAAAGTTGCGCTGGCCGATGGGTACAAGATCTTCCTGCCGAATGTCCCCAGCAAGATGAAGCACTTCACCAACAATTCCTACGCGATGGAGAATGCGTTGGGGTTCAATCCGGCGCATCCGACTTCACTGCTCTACGAAGTGGATGGCAGCAATTACAAACTTATTGGCGCAATGTATACCGCGCCAAAGCGCCTGAACGAAGATGACCTCGACAAGCGCGTGCCGCTCAGCGTAGCGCAGTGGCATGCGCACGTGAACTTCTGCTGAGCAATACGTAGTCGAAGTACAGGGCACAC
>CAVQGF010000037.1:0-39678 GCA_963711965.1 uncultured Acidobacteriota bacterium
CCTAAGAGTGTCTCCCCATGAAAGCAGCGAACTGACTCGTTTGCGCGTTGCCGAAAGCATCATCGACCTCGTCGGCGAGACGCCGATGCTCAAGCTGCGCCGCGTGGTCCCGCCGGCGCGGCTGACGTTTACGCCAAACTCGAATATCTGAATCCCGGCGGAAGCGTAAAAGACCGCGCCGCCATCGGCATCATCCGTCGCGCTGAACGCGATGGCTTGCTTCATACAGGCTCGACCATCGTGGAAGCCACTGCAGGAAATACCGGCATCGGCCTCGCGCTGATCGGTGTAGCAAGGGATACAGAGTATCTTCTGCGTTCCCGAAGGCTTCTCGGAAGAAAAAGTCAAGATCATGCGGGCACTCGGCGCACAGGTGTTCCGTACGCCAGAAGCCGAAGGGATGCAGGGCGCGATCCGCGAGGAAAGAGATCGTTGCTATCCATCCCCGACTCCTTCATGGCCGGCCAGTTTGAAAACCTAGCCAATCCTGAATTCCACTACGAGACCACTGCACAAGAGATTTTCGACCAGATGGAAGGCAAGATCGACGCCATCGTCATCGGCGTCGGCACAGGCGGAACCTTTTCCGGCGTGGCGCGATACATGAAGGAGAAGCTTCCCAATGTCCTGCTGCGTTGCGGTCGAGACGCAGGGCTCGATCCTGCAGGGCGGCGCGCCCGGTAAGCACAAAGTGGAAGGCATCGGCGTGAGCTTCATCCCAAAAACTTTCGATCGCACGCATTGCCGACGAGATCGTGATGATCCACGACGAGCCAGCCTTTGCCATGGTCAAGCAGCTGGCGCGCAATGAAGGCGTGCTCGCCGGCTCCAGCGGCGGAGCGAACTCCCGGCTGCCGTTCGATCGCAAAAAGCTCGGCCCCGGCAAGCGCGTGGTGACCATCATTCCCGACTCCGCCGAGCGATACATGTCCAAGAAGATCTTCGAGGGCGGCCTCTAGATTCTGTGCGCCTTTCGCAAGCCGAAAGCACTCTAACCTTTATTCCTGAACGAAAAATCATATGACTAAGAAAAGACCCATCGGATTCTCCACCCCCGCCATCCATGTCGGCCAGGAACCTGACCTGCTCACCGGCTCCGTCACCGCTCCCATCCACCCCACTTCCACTTACGCTCAGGAAGAGATCGGCAAGAACAAGGGATACGAGTACTCGCGCGTCTCCAATCCGACGCGCACGCGGTCTGGAAAAAAATCTGGCGTCGCTCGAAGGCGGACGCACCTCGCATGTGTTCGCCAGCGGCATGGCGGCAGTCACCGCGCTCTGCAACTTCATGAAAGGCCGGCGACCACCTCATCTGCGGACAGCAACGTTTACGGCGGCGTGCCCCGCCTCTTCAACCAGGTGATGTCGAATTACGGCATCGAGTTCACTTACGTGGACACCACCAACCTCGCAGCGTCGAAAAAGCCATGCGCAAGAACACAAGTACGTCTGGATCGAGTCGCCGACGAATCCGCTGATGGCGCTCACTGATATCGCCGCTGTCGCCCGGCATTACACACGCCGCGGTGCAGAGCTGGTGGTCGACAACACTTTCATGTCGCCGTATTTTCAGCGGCCAATCAAGCTGGGAGCGGACATCGTGATCCACTCCACCACAAAGTTCCTCAACGGCCACAGCGACGGACTCGGGGGTGTGATCGTCGCCACCAAGCCGGAGCACGCTGAAAAGTTTGCCTTTGTCCAGAAAGCGGCCGGCGCGATCATGTCTCCATTCGAATGCTGGCTGGTTCTGCGCGGCGTGAAGACGCTGCCCGTTCGCATGATCCAGCACGAGATCAACGGCCAAGCTGTGGCGAAATATCTTGAAAGCAGTTCGAAAGTGAAGGAGGTTTTTATCCCGGTCTGCCCGACCATCCGCAGCACGAATTAGCCAAGCGCCAGATGTCCGGCTTCGGCTCCATGATCACCTTCGAGATGGGCTCACTCAAGAACGCCCAGAAGATGTTGCGTAAGGTTCGCATCTGCTCGCTGGGTGAATCGCTGGGTGGCGTCGAAACGCTGATCTCTCATCCCGCCACGATGACCCACGCGGCCCTTGGTGAGAAGGGAAGAAAAGCCATCGGCTTGACCGATGGCATGGTCCGCATTTCGGTTGGCGTGGAAGATATCGACGACATCATCGAGGATCTTGATGAGGCGCTGAAGGCGGTCTGATCTAAACCTGAACTGATTCGGCGATCCAGTCCAAATATTTGCTGCTGCCCTTTTCGATCGGAAGCTCGATGTACTCGGGGACATCATAAGGATGCAGCTCGCGAATGGACGCGATCAGCTCTTCGGATGCGCCCGCGGTCGTCTTGATCAATAGCAGGCATTCCTTCTCGCTCTTGATCTCGCCCTTCCAACGATAGATCGAAGTCTGCATTTCAATAATGTTCACGCAAGCAGCAAGTTTCCGCTCCACCAGTTCCCATGCCAGGTCCTCCGCTTCGTTTTTTGAGCCGATGGTGGTTAGCACGATCCGTTTATCAGTCATAAGAACCAACTCTCCTGCTCTGCTTGTACAATCGAGCGGCGACGCGAACATGGTAATCGAAACCGCGTCCCTCCGGCTGTTTGAGTGAAAGACCCATGAAAGCAGACATAAAGTTCGGCACGTCGGGCTGGCGCGCCATCATGGCCGATGAGTTTACCTTTGAGAACGTACGCCGCGCCGTGATCGGTATCGCGCGGCATGTCAGTTCGCTGAAGCCATCAGGAGCGCGCGTGATCGTCGGCCGTGATCCTCGCTTCCTTGGTGAAAGTTTTGTCGCCATGGGCGCCGACATTCTGGCTGAGCACGGCATCACGCCCATGGTGGTCACTGACCCGGCGCCCACTCCTGCCATCGCCTACGAAGTCACTCGCGCCAAGACCGATGGTGCTATCAATTTCACAGCGTCGCATAATCCAGCCGAATACAACGGCATCAAGTTCTCGACTCCTGACGGCGCGCCGGCATTGCCGGATGTCACGAAGCAGTATCGAAGCGGCCGTCGTCTCCGCGGATGCCGAGACCGCCCCGCCCGCTCCTGCTGCGACCAAAGTGGAGAAACAGGAAGTTAGCATCAAGAAGGAATACCTGAACCGGCTGAAGGAACTGGTCGATATTCCTGCGATCAAGAAAGCCGGCATGAAGATCGTCTTCGATCCATTGTGGGGCGCCTCGCGTGGATACTCTGATGTGCTTCTTCGCGAAGCCGGCGTGGATGTGACCACCATCCACGATTACCGTGACGTACTTTTTGGCGGACACGCCCCCGCACCTGACGACGAATATTTCGACGATCTGAAGGCCGCGATGAAGAAGACCTCAGCGCGTATCGGAATCGCCTGCGATGGCGACGCTGATCGTTTCGGCATCGTTGACGACGACGGCACTTTCATCTCTCCCAACTACGTGATCGCGTTGCTTTTCGACTACATCGTCGAGAGCCGCGGCTGGAAAAACGGGGTGGCAAAGTCCGTAGTCACCACTAACATGATCAATGCGCTCGCAGCGCAGCACAAGGTCGAGCTCTTCGAGACGCCGGTCGGATTTAAATACATCGGCGAGTTGATCATGCAGGACAGGATCGCTATCGGCGGTGAAGAGAGCGCCGGTCTATCCATCCGTGGCCACGTTCCCGAAAAAGATGGCCTCCTCGCCGGGCTTCTATGCTGCGAGATGATGGCGAAGCGCGGCTACGGTCTCAAACAACAATTGAAGCGTCTGTTTAACCAAGTAGGTTCCTTTTACCCGGTGCGCGAGAACTTTCGCTTGACGCCGGAAGTGAAAGCGAAGTTTACTGCTAAGTTAGCTGCGGATCCGCGCGACCTCGACGGCCGCCGTGTCATGGAAGTCGTCCGAAAAGATGGCTTGAAGCTGATTTTCGAAGATGGCTCCTGGGTCTGCTTCCGGCTTTCGGGGACGGAGCCCGTGGTCCGAGTCTATTCGGAAGCGCGCTCGGAAGCGGATTGCGCAAAACTTAGCGCGGCAGCCAAGCGCTGGATCGAATCGTAACGATGGAAATTTATCAACGCATCACCGACTGGATTCATCGCTCGCGCCGCCTGCTGGCCACCGCAGGTGTTGGCGTTATCGGGCTGATGCTTGGCCTGCACATCGCCTTTGGCCAGAACGGGATGATCAGCTACTTCCATAAACGCGAAGAATCGAAGAAGTTGCAACAGCAGATAGGCGACCTTCAACTCGAGAACGCTCGCATCTCCAAGCAGATCGACGCACTCAAGACCGATCCAAAGACCATTGAGCGCGAGGCCCGCGAACAGCTTCGATACGCCCGTCCCGGCGAAGTGATTTACACGCTGCCACCTCCGCCGACCGCGGCTAACGCTCTAGCGCAAGCTCGCAAGTAACCTTTTCCCGCAATCCGACTCAACTGTTCAGGCCGTACTCGTTGTGACCGGCGGTTTGCATCCCGTCGGCCATTGCGATACAAAGGTGGCCGCAAAGCCATCCATATCAAAAACGAAAATCACCAAGGAGAGTAGCGATGAAAAAGTTGATGACAACTGCCTTTGCCTTCCTGCTGATGTATAGCATGTCGGCATTCGCGAAAGATTCCACCAAGAAAGCCGAAAAAGCGCCCGCAGTTAAGACCATGAAGCTCAAAGGCGTGGTCAGCGACGCTAAGTGCGGCGCCAAAGTTGCCGAGGGCTGCACCCAAAAGTGCGTTGATGCCGGTGAAAAGATGGTCTTTGTGAACGACGCCGATCAGAAAGTTTGGGCAGTCAACAACCAGGATGCTCTGAAGGGTCATGCCGGTCACCACATTCAGGTGAAAGCCGCCGTGCATGATGACGGCTCCATCGACGTGCAAGGTACCCCTAAGATGATCGCCGAGAAGAAGGCGAAGGCGCCTAAGGAAGAGAAGAAAAGCTAGGTTTTCATAAAAAAAAGATTTAGGCGGCCGTTACGGCCGCCTTTTTACTGCTTAGTGACTAGCTTCGCACCACGCCTTCCAGCGGCGAACTGGCAGTGGCATACAGTTTTTTCTGCATACGCCCTGCCATGTAAGCCTGCCGTCCAGCGATGACGCCGTGGCGCATGGCTTCAGCCATCAACACCGGATCTTCAGCGTTCGCGATTCCCGAATTCATCAGCACCGCGTCCGCACCTAGTTCCATCGCGACGGCCGCGTCAGAAGCTGTTCCCACGCCGGCGTCTACGATCAGCGGCACGGAAGTGATCATCTCGCGCAAGATTCGCAGGTTCGCAGTGTTCTGGATGCCCATCCCACTGCCGATCGGCGCACCGAGCGGCATCACCGCAGAAGCGCCAGCGTCAATCAGCCGTTTGGCAACCACTATGTCGTCAGAAGTGTAGGGAAGGACGGTGAAGCCCTCCTTGACCAGGACACGCGTCGCCTCGATCGTCGCCTGCACGTCGGGGTAGAGCGTGCGCTCGTCGCCGATAACCTCGATCTTCACCCAATCCGACAGCCCGACCTCGCGACCGAGCCTCGCGGCGCGGACAGCCTCGTCGGCCGTGTAGCAACCCGCGGTGTTCGGTAGAAGGAAGTACTTTTCGGGATCGATGAAATCGAGCAGCGATTCCTTGCTGCGATCCAAGTTCACCCTGCGCACCGCGACCGTCACCATTTCGGCGCCGCTGGCGGCGATGGCGCGTGCGGTTTCCTGGCCGGATTTGTATTTCCCCGTGCCTACGATGAGCCGCGATTGGAACGACTTTCCGGCGATGACGAGTGCGTCCATATGGATATTGTAACGGTCGCGGCCGCTCCCGGCGTTCATTCACCTTTCACGATGACCCTCGCTGGCGCTAGTCGAAACTTCTTGCAGAAGGTAAGTTCTTCTTGCGCAATTTCCCATTTTGGTCGGGTTTTCAGGTACTTAGGCTTTGGCAGCGCAAATGCGGACAATATGCCGCCGTCCACATTGCTGTGCACGGAAGGGCCTAAAGGACGATGACCCAAAGGACATGTACCCGGCCATCTCCAACGACACGCATCATAAGGACATCTTGCGGCTGGTAGTCATTGCCGCAATACATTCGGGGGATACGAAGCGATTTTCTCTCCCCCTGAATCGCAACGACAGCAAAGTTTTGCAGGGAGTTGAGAACATGAACTTGGGTGGTCGCGCCAAAGTACCCGAATTCGCGCTTCTCTCACAACGCCAGGACCCGCGTCCTTTCGGCGCCAGCTTTATCTTCCAGATCGCGCTGCTGCTCTTCATTCTGGTGTTGCCGCGCGCCTACCAGCTTGAGGTCCAGGCCCCGCATAAGCAATACACCTTCACACCGCTCACCGCTTACAAGACCGCGCCGGTCCACATGCAGCAGGTGGTTCACGCGCCCAAGATCGAGACGCCCAGGGTGGAAGTCGTCGCGAAGCTAACGACCCCCCCGGAATTCAATCGCCCGGTCCAGAAGATTGAAGAAGTGAAGCCGGTCGAAGTGAAGAGCGCGAAGTTTGACCTGGCCCCAGTGAGAGTTGCGATACCCAAACAGCCAAAGATCATTCGTACCGGACTGCTTGAGGGCAGCTCCGCGCCAGTCACATTGAAGATGCCGGCACAGAAAGTTCAGACCGGGGGCTTCGGTGATCCCAACGGCGTCGCCGGAGTAGCCAAGTCCGACGCCAAATTGACCGTAGCTCGCGTCGGCTCATTCGATCTTCCTGGTGGAACCGCCGGTAAAGGCAACGGAACCGGCGGAGGCCATGGCGTTTCAGGCACAGTCGCAAGCGCTGGCTTCGGCAATGGTGTTGCGACCGGAACGGGTGGTCCTGGTGGTCGCGGTAATGGCGGCATCAAGACCGGTGGCTTTGGTGACGCTACCGCCGTGGCTTCGGGAAGCGGTCCGCGACGCGGACCAGCTGACAACGCCCACTCAGCGGTCGAGATCATCAGCAAACCGAATCCGATCTACACCGACGAGGCTCGCCGCCGCCACGTCGAGGGAGACGTTCTCCTCGAAGTCGACTTCACCGCTGACGGTCAGATCCGCGTCCGTCGCGTGGTTCGCGGTTTGGGCTTCGGGCTCGATGACGCCGCCGTGCGCGCCGCCGAACGCATTCGCTTCAAGCCGGCACAGCGCGACGGTCGTTCGCTCGACGTCACCGCCATGTTGCACATCACATTTCAGTTAGCGGAATAGTTTTGAACGAGGTATTTATGCGCACATTTCGGACCCTACTTACGCTTAGTATCTTTTCGACGTTGGCCTTAGCTCAGGACCTGATGAAGCCCTCAGCGGCGCTGAACGACGACGCGCCCGTGGTTGCGGCCGCGCCTGCCGACACAACGGCGACACCCGTGTCGGTTACTCCGAGCGCAACCAGCACGACTGCTCCGGCCAATATGCCCACGGTGAAGGACACGACCGACGTTCTGATCGATCGCATCATCGGCCGTGAACACTTCATGATGGAGTCGATGAGCCATTTGGCGCCGATGCTTGAGACCTACGTCCAGAACCTGAAGCCAGACGCCGAGCTCGGCTTCGTTCCTGCAAGTGACGAATACTTCCTTGGACGTCTCGATTTCGCCAAGAAGGAAACTGGCGAGAAGCTTTTCGTAGACGAGCCCGCCATGTGGAAGAAGGTCCTGAAGGCCTTGAATCCCACGATGCCGATCACTTACGTGCCGCGCGGCTTCATCTCGACCATGCTGATCGACGGCGAGCACTTCGATCGGGCGCATTATGACCTGACTTATGTTCGCCGTGAATTCCTCGGCGACGTCCGCTGCCTGGTATTTGACGTGACACCCGCGAAGAAGGGTCCTGCACCGAACGCTTATACCGGCCGCATCTGGGTGGAAGATCAGGAATACAACATCGTTCGCACCAAGGGAACCCACGATGGCAGCACTTTCAGCCACCAGTTCCACTCTGATGTGTGGCGCCAGAATCTGCGTCCCGGTTTGTGGCTCCCAACGTATGTCTACAGCGAAGAGTCAGACATGAAGTACGGGATCGTCCGCAAGCTGCGCTTCAAGTCGCAGACCCGGCTTTGGGGATACGATGTGAAGTTCAATATGCCGCAGGAAGAGTTGACCCGCGTGCTTGTGGATGACCCGAATGCCGTCCGCGATCACAGCGAAGCCGCGCAGGACATGGGCCCCGTCCAGAGCCAACGCGCATGGGAGGTTGAAGCTCAGGAGAACGTCCTGGAGAAGTTGGAGAAGGCCGGCCTGCTCGCCCCCAAGGGCGAGGTCGACAAGGTTCTCGAAACGGTGGTCAACAACTTACTGATCACCAACAACATCGATATTCAGCCTGAGATTCACTGCCGAGTTCTCTTGACGGCTCCGCTGGAGTCCTTCACCGTGGGCCACACTATTGTGCTCAGCCGCGGCCTGCTCGACGTGCTGCCTGATGAGGGAAGCCTTGCTATGGCGCTCGGGCACGAACTCGCGCATATCGTTCTTGGTCACCGCCTGGACACGAAGTATGCGTTCAATGATCGCACCATGTTCCCCGACGAAAAGGCATTTCACCGTTTGGGGCTTGGATTGAACGAGCACGACGAAACCGCTGCTGATGCGCGCGCAATCGAGATGCTGCAGAAATCTCCTTATAAAGACAAACTCGCGGGTGCCGGCCTCTTTCTGAAGGCTCTTGATGTGCGCGCCGGTGAGATCCCGAACCTGCTCACACCGCGTTTGGGAAGTCCGATGTTCCACGGCAAACAGGTCCGCATGGCGGCGCTGATGCAGAGCGCTCCTGAATTGCAAATGACGCGCACTGAGCAGATCGCCGCGCTTCCGTTAGGCGGACGCGTGAAGATGGATCCCTGGACCAACGCTATCGAGCTCAGCAAGACCAAGCCGGTTCCCCTGCTGCACGCCCGCGAGAAGATGCCCTTCGAGGTGACGCCGCTGATGCCATACATTCATCGCGTTCCCGACGGACCCGCGAGCGAGACTCCGGCTTCGCAGCAAGGTGCTTCGGCAACCACCAAGCTCTTGCCGGCTGGGCTCTCAAAATAATCGCGCGTTATCTTCGCTGCTCCTTGCAGGCGCATGACCCACACGTCATGCGCCTTTTTCTGCATAGCAGTCGCCGCTTGACAGTGCCAGAGCAGGCAGTAGAATTAAAAAGGATCAGGATTCGCGAGATGCAATCCTAAGCCGCTGTTTTAAAAGAACTTATGGGAATCACAGCCAACATCGGGCCACGCGGCAGGGCCATCCTCACCGCCATTGTTGAGACTTACATCTCGACCGGCGAACCTGTGGGCTCGAAGACCATTGCCCAGGCAGGCGGAGAGCAATGGAGCGCTGCCACCATCCGCAACGTGATGGTTGACCTTGCTGATGCCGGATATCTCGACCAGCCCCATACCTCCGCTGGCCGTATTCCCACAGCGGAAGCCTATCGCTATTACGTCGAGCAGCTCACTGGCAAAGCGCGGATGTCGCAGGAAGATGAAGGAAAGATCGACAGCATGCTGGCCGGTGCCAGTGACGTGCAGGAATTCATGGAACGCACCTCCCGTGTGTTGTCTCTGGTTTCCAGCAGCGTAGGCGTTGCGATCGCCTCTACCGGATCTCGCAACACGCTCGAGCACGTTCACTTTTCGCGTCTCGGAGATCATCGCATTCTCGCTGTTGTCGTGACGAAATCAGGGTTGGTTCGCGATCGCGTGCTGCGACTTCAGCACGACATGCAGCAGGCCGATCTCGAGCTCGCTGCTCGCTATATCAACGAAAATTTTCGTGGATGGAACATGGAAGACCTGCGCGCCGAGTTGCTGCGGCGCATCGAGAATGAGCGCAGCGAGTACGACCGCCTCATGAAATCCATCGAGCACCTCTACCGTCAGGGAGCGCTGGCTGAAGACGCTGTTCCGCCGACGGTATACCTGGAAGGCGCCGCCAATCTGGTGCAGGGCGAGGAAGACAAAGAGCGACTGGCGCAGCTGCTAAAAACTTTGGAAGAAAAGGGCAAGGTGGCGGAACTTGTCGCCGCTTATCTCGACGCCCGTCAAGAAGCCGTGCGTGTCGTGATCGGCCTGGAAGATGTAGCCCCGCATCTCAGGAACTTAGTCCTGATCGGTGCGCCTGCGCGTGCCAACGGCGAGGTGGTGGGATCGTTTGCGGTGCTCGGTCCTACACGCATGGATTATGAGCATACCATCAATGCGGTGTCGCACATCGCAAGGCTGTTCGACCACATCCTAAATGAGGGGGACGAGTCCCGCTGATGAATCCCTGCAGCGTAGCCGTCATCCAATGAAGATTCCCGTGAATAAAGGTAATGGAAAATCCGAAGCAGATGCTCGCGGCCCCGCGCTCGATGTTGATCACGAGCTGCCCGCCGGCGAACCCGGCGCCCCTGAGGCGTTGTCGGGCGCAGCTCCGGCCGGGTCCGAGTTGCAGAAGCTGCAGGCCGAGCGCGACTCATTGTTCGACCGCTTGGCGCGGCAGCAGGCAGAGTTCGACAACTATAGGAAGCGGGCCACACGCGAGCAGCAGGAGTTCCGCAAATATGCAGTCAGCGATGCGTTGAAGCAGTTTCTCCCCGTCTTGGATAGCTTTGACCGCGCACTGGCAGTCGCATCGAACGATGGCGCCGACGAGAAGCTACGCGCCGGCGTGGAACTAGTCCGTAAGCAGATGCTCGACACCTTGGCTCGGCTTGGAGTCACTCCCATCGAGGCTGAAGGCACGGTGTTCGATCCGCAGTTCCATGAGGCGATTGAGATGGTCGACACCCGCGACGCAAAAGATAACCATGTCATCTCTGAGCTGCAGCGTGGCTATCGTCTGAAAGACAGATTATTGCGCCCCGCAATGGTGCGCGTTGCAAGAAACCCTGGGAAGTAAGGAACAAATTGTCAGCACAGACCAAACGTGATTACTACGAAGTCCTCGGTGTGCAGAGATCCTGCACGGAACAGGAGTTGAAGTCTGCCTATCGCAAGCTCGCGATGCAGTTTCATCCTGACCGAAACCCCGGCGACTCGGTCGCGGAAGAGAGATTCAAGGAAGCCTCCGAGGCGTATAGCGTCCTCGCGGATTCCAGCAAGCGCGAGCGCTACGACCGATTCGGCCACGCCGGGGTGAACGGTGGCGGCATGGGTGCCGGCGGCTTCGAAGAAGTCATCTTTCAGGACTTCGGCGACCTATTCGGTGACCTCTTCGGCGGAATGTTTGGTGGCGCTGGCGGTGCTCGGCGTCGTACTCGCGCGCAGCGTGGCGACGATCTCCGCGTCGAGTTAAAGCTTGAGTTTGAGGAAGCTGCCTTCGGCATTGAAAAGGAAGTAAAGTTTCGCCGCCATGAAGCTTGCGACACTTGCCATGGCAGCGGCTCGCAACCGGGAAAATCAAAAGTCACTTGCACCAGCTGCGGCGGGCAGGGACAAGTTCGCATGCAGCGCAGCTTTCTCAGCATCGCGCAAACATGTCCAAGCTGTCGCGGCGCCGGTAGCGTCATCACCGACCCGTGCAAGACATGCCGCGGGGAAGGCTATCAGCTTCGCGAAAAGGTACTGTCTGTCACCGTGCCTGAAGGCGTCGAAGACGGCACTCAGATACGCCACTCCGGACTCGGCCAGCCTGGTCTGAACGGCGGACCCGCCGGCGATCTCTATGTCGTACTCGACGTTAGAGAGCACTCCTTTTTTGAGCGTGAAGGGAAGGACCTTTACTGTGTGGTTCCGGTCTCTTTCCCTCAAGCCTCGCTTGGTGCAGAGATCAAGATCCCTACGCTTTACGGCGACCACATGCTCAAAGTCCCTGAAGGTACGCAGTCAGGAACGTCGCTGCGCGTTAAAGGGAAGGGCGTTCCCGTCCTCCGCGGACACGGCAAAGGTGATCTCATCGTCGAGATCCGGGTGCAAACTCCATCCAAGCTAAACAAGCGTCAGCGGGAACTCATGCAGGAACTGGAAACGCTCACCAGCATCGAGAACAAGCCGCAGCGTAAGAGCCTGTTCACCAAAGTCAAAGATATTTTCGGATAACTGAAAGTTCACGATGACGCGTCGCCGGTTCATTGCCGATCAAGTCGAGGGCGACCGCGCCACGCTGCTCGGCGATCATGCCGTTCATCTCGCAAAGGTTCTTCGCGCCCAAGTCGGACAGCAATTCAATATCGCGGCGAATGGAAGTGTGCGTCGAGGCGAGATCACAAGTGTCGATTACCGATCGGGTTGAATTTCTGCTGCATGAAGCAGTCGAGATCACAGCGGATCACAGGGAAATCACACTCCTTCTTTCCATCTTTAAATTTGATCGCATGGAGTGGGCGCTGGAGAAGGCTGTAGAGCTGGGAGTACGACCGTTGTCCCCGTCATCGCGCAGCGCACCGAGTCTCACCTGGCAAGCTCCGCAGGCAAACGTGTCGACCGCTGGCGCCGCATCGCTCGGGAGTCATCGCAGCAATCCCGTCGCGACACTGAGCCCGAAATCGCCGCTCCCGTCAAACTCCTGGACGCGGTCGCAAGCCGATCAGGAGCTCGCGTGCTTTTATCGGAACACGAGACGCCCGAGCGCGTGAGCCTAAAAGAAGATCATCGCCGAGCACCCGACAGAAGCCCTTACCCTTGCGATCGGCCCCGAAGGCGGCTGGACGCAGGAAGAACTGGATCTCTTCCAGGAGAGCGGCTGGCTCTTTGCGTCGCTCGGTCCCACGGTCCTACGCGTTGAAACCGCTACTATCGCTGCCCTTGCCATCGCAATTTCCTGATTTCGGCGGCCTTTTCCACACGGTTAAGTAGCTTTTAGCATTGCTAATGCGACTACTCTCCTCGATAATGAGGACTTTCGCATGTTCTTCGCCCCCAATCCGAAACAGAAGCTGGCCATCGAGCACGAGCTCGGCCCTATGCTGGTGGTAGCTGGCGCGGGGACCGGCAAGACTACCGTGTTGGTGCAGCGCGTGGCGCGGTTGGTCGAGAAGAAGCTCGCGTCGCCGGAAGAGATTCTGTGCGTCACCTACATGCGCAACGCGGCCCGCGAATTGAAAGAACGCATAGCCGCTGAGACCGGCGCTGCTCCCGAGAAGATTCAGGCCTACACCATCCACGGGTACTGCGAGGGAGTCCTACGTCGCGCCGGTCAGGACTTCAAGCACATCGAGAATGAGGATCTTTGGATCTACCTACGCCAGAACATCCGTGAGCTCGAACTGCACCACTTCAGCAAGGCCAGCAATCCCGGGAATTCCTGCACGACTTGCTCGAGCTGTTCGATCGCTGCAATGACGAACTGAGGACCCCGGCCGATTATGCTGCTTATGTCGAGCGGCTGCGGAAAGGCGATCTCCCGCTACTGCGTGTCGGAAACTTCAAGAAGGGCTATGAGCCGACACGCGAAGAAGTGCTTTCCCGGTGCGACGAGATCGCCCGCGTCTTTGCGAAAGTCGGAGTCCATCCTCGCCCAAAATGGTTGGACCACCTATGGGCAGATGATCCCTGCTGCCATCAAGGTCTTGCGCGAAGATCCCGAGACACTTGCAAGCGAGCAACAGCGCGCGCGCTTCATCCTGATTGATGAGTTCCAGGATTGCAACCGTGGCCAGATCGACTTGATGGCGTTGCTCGCCGGAACCGATCGGAACATCTTCGCGGTGGGAGATCCTGACCAGGCCATATTTCGCTTCCGCGGCGCCACCAGCGCCGCATTCGAAGAATTCCTCGGGCTCTATCCTGATGCTCATGGCGTCGTACTGGATGAAAATCTCCGTTCGCGTTCGCCCATCCTGCGCTGCGCCTTCGCGTTGATCGAGGAGAACCCGGGGATAACCGTTCCCACTCGCGCGGGTGATTCGTTTGCGCGGTCGATGCCCACCTCAGTGCGCGACAGCGCGCAACAAAGGGCAACCGCTGCCCATCCTGGCATTAGTCGGACGCGGCAAAGATGCCGAAGCGAATGAAGTCGCAGCCCGCATCGAGGAACTCCATCGCAGTCGGCCGAGTCATCCCACTAAGCCGCGCTTCGGCGTTCTCTATCGCGCGCACTGGCACCGCAATGAGGTCATCGCGGAGTTGGCTGGGCGTGAGATTCCCTACGTTGTCCGCGGGCTTAATGCGCTTGAGACTGGGGAAGTGCGCGACATCTCCGCCATTCTTCGCGTCATGGAGTCTCCCAGCGACAGCACCAGCCTGTTTCGCGTCGGCGCTCTCCAGCTGTTCGCTATCGATGCTGACGTGATGCAGAAGACGCTCCGCGATTCCCGCCAGAAAGTCCCGCTATCGGAGCTGTTGAAGAATATGGCGGGAGGCGGAAAGGTACTCGCGGCGCTGCACGCCGCACGCGAGGGCGCTGCGAAGTCCGAGTGGAATGCGCTGCGAGCCTTCGAGACCGCCATCAATATCTTCGGCCTCGACGGTACCCACGATGCGCTCTCCGCTTTCCGGCGATTCGTGAAGAGCTGGGAGAAGAAGCCCGCGACGAAGACTGGAAAGCTCGACGAATTACTTTCCTACATGGATTGGATGTCTGACGCACGGATCGCCATCAACGTGGATTCTGAGGACGATCCTGAGCCTCCGCCGAATGTGGTGCGATTGATGACAGCCCACGCCGCCAAGGGGCTGGAGTTCGAACACGTGTTCATCTTGCGCGCGAACTCGCAGTCGTTTCCCTCAACCTTCAAAACGCCACTGTTCGAGTTTCCGCAAGAGCTGCGCGCCAATCCAAACTTACAAAGTGACTCGAAGATCGCGCACGGCGAGGAGGAGCGGCGGCTCTTCTATGTGGCCATGACCCGCGCGCGGGATACCCTGGCCGTCTGCGCAAAGCCGGGACGGAGTGCGAAGAATCCCACTCCGGACGGATATCTCCGCGACCTTCTTGCCGATAAGAATCTCCGCGGCACTCTCGAGCAGCATACGTTCCGGCCTTACAACATCCCGCTCATTGCAGCCCGTGCAGAGACGCATCCGCCGGTTTCTGGGCTCGCCGACTGGCTGCTGCGTCCTCCGTCAGGGGCGCTTGCACTTGGACCGCTGAGCGCTGGCGCGATCGATCGTTACGATACGTGCCCCCTGCAATTCAAGTTGCAACGCGAGTGGAAGATCCCGGGCAGCGTCTCGGCAAATCTTCTGTATGGAAACATCGCGCACCAGGTGCTGAGAGACTATTTTGACGCGGTTCTCGCGGGAAAGCCTCGCACCAGTGAACAGTCCGTGGCTCTCTTCGTTGAGCTGATGAGCAGCTCCACTTTTGAGGATGCCCATCAGCGGGACCTTTACCTTGCAAAAGGGAAGGTCGAGATTGCGGATTTTGTTGCTGCACAGCAAAGCGCGCCTGCGCCAAAGGTTCTGCATACGGAGAGGCCGTTCGATATCACAGTCGACGATGTTCGCGTCATCGGCCGCATCGATCGGATGGACGACCTTGGCGATAATCATGTTCGCATCGTCGACTACAAAAGCGGTGCGCCCAAAGATCCGGATAAAGCGAAGAAGAGCCTGCAGCTTTCCATCTATGCCCTGGCGGCGAAGAGCGCTTGGGGATACGATGCCGACAAGCTGGCCTTCTACAACCTGGAAGACCAGAGCGAGGCTGAGACGACTCGCGATGCCTCGCAACTGGAAGCTACCCGTGAAAAAGTGCGGGAGGTCGCCGCGGCGATCGCGGCCGGCGATTTCCACGCCAACCCCGGACAGAACTGCTCGTATTGTGATTACAGCGAGCTTTGTCCGGCGACCGAGCAAAAACTGTATTTCATCGCATCCGCGCAGGCAGCAGTGGGAAAGAACTGAGCAAGGAGCATTGATTTGGCGACTGTGATTGCAACGATTGCGGCAGTAGCTGCTCTGATGGCAGTGGTAGTCGCGCTGCGCGGCCGTAACACCGGCAGCGATGCGGCCGTCCTCCACAACGACATGGATCAGTTACGTCAGAGCACGGAACGTGCGGTGCAGGGAATCAACGCTTCCGTCAGCACCCAGCTTCAGACGATGACCCTTAGCGTGCAGACCGGGCTCGCGGCGGTGAATACGGATGTGAACAATCGTCTCGAATCTATCGGCCGCAACGTATCGGAGCGTCTCAAGGAGAACGCCACCTCGGTCACCAGTTCTTCGCAGCAGGTGAACGAGCGCATCGCGAATGTGCAGACCACCTTTGCGGCGCTGCAAAAACAAGTCGGGGAGATGAGCGAGCAGGCGCGCCAGATCGCCGATGTTTCCAAGAGCATTGGCGACCTCGAGCGCGTGCTGAGCGCACCTAAGCTGCGCGGCGGCTTTGGAGAGTTGCAGCTTGAGAACTTGCTTTCGCAGGTTTTCGCGAGCGAGCAGTACGACGTGCAGTATCGCTTCAGTTCGGGCGAGATCGTGGATGCGGTGCTTCACCTGCCCGGAGGCAAGGTGGCCGTGGACTCCAAATTCTCGCTCGAGAACTTCCGTCGCACCATGGACGCGCAGAACGACACAGACAAGAAGGCTGCACGCCGGGAATTTCTTAAAGACGTTCGCAAGCGCATCGACGAGATCGCCGGCAAATACATTCGGCCCGCCGAGGGCACGTTGCCCTTCGCGCTGATGTACATCCCGGCTGAAAATGTTTACTACGAAGCTATTATTCGCGACGAAGACGGAAACGATCTCTACGCCTACTGCGCCCAGAAGCGCGTGCTGCCCGTCTCGCCGAATTCTTTGTACGCCTATCTTCAAACCATTGTGCTCGGGATGAACGGCATGCGCGTGAGCCAGCGCGCGGAGGCGATACTGCGCGAGATCCAGTCGCTCAAGATTGAAGTCGAACGATTCGAGGATGTTTACGGGAAACTCGGTACGCATTTGAAGAACGCGGCCGGCAGCTATGAGGCGGGAGACCGCGAATTGCGCAGGCTTGAGAACCGCATTATCGCTCTTGATGGCTCTCCCGGCGAGCAACTCACGTTGGTCGATGAGAAAAAGCGCGCCCTCGGCGCTGGAAGCTGACCGCAAAAAACTTTGGGGGAGGCTCGTCGCCTCCCCCGTCGGTTTTTGCCTTGAAGTTACTTACTTCTTTTTCTTCTTTGCCTTTTTCTTGGTTGCCATGGTTCTATTCTCCCTTCCATCGTTGATGGAAATTGCAACAATCGTCCGTTGCATTCTTCTTTTGTAGAGCCATTGAAAAGTGAAGTCAAGCAAAAAATCAGTGTTGGTGTGTCGGCTCACATCTGTGCGATGGCTCTCGTAGTACGAAATGCATTCATGGCGCCAGCTTCATCACAACCTTCAACACAAATCCCGTAAACAGATCTTGCCACGCATGAGCCATCATCCCGGGGCGAAGATTTTTTCTCCACGCGGCTAATAATCCAAAGCAGCAACCAAAGATTGCGATCACCGCCATCGATTTCCAGCCTTGATAACCGTGCGAAGCGCCGAACAAGACTCCTTGCGCAATGACGGCCAGCCACAGACTCTTCGTCCATGCTTGGAACTGCTGTTGAAAGTAGCCGCGGTAGATCACCTCTTCGCAGAAGCCCGCCGTTAGCGTCAGGACGATGAATGCTGCGATTTCTGCAGCTCCTTGCGGAACGATGAAGCCAATGGTCTTCTTCAGCTCGCTTATTTTCCCTATCGTCTGTGCCGGATCCAGACTCGCTCGCCTGAGTGCGAGGCTCGCTGCTACGACCAGGAACGACCATGTGACCCAAAATCCCACAGCAATCGCGAAGTCGAGAGCCGCATCATCTGCTGAGCGCCACTTGCCTCCGATCACATCCCGCAAGGCGACGCCCCGTCGCTTGAGCCCCATCCAGATGTACCCGACGATCACCCAATCCACGATGATTGTCGCAACGTAGAGGATCAGTCGTCCGTGGGGACGTGCGACGTTTGCAGCCATTCGGTCGGCTCCAGTGAACGACAATGCGAGCACCGCCGCGACCAGTCCCAAGGTGTGCAGGGCGGGAGCAATCGGCTGGTGCTCAGTCGCCGTAGGTGTTTGCTCCAGGGCAGGAGTCAGTTCAGTAGCCATCATTGGGCCTTTGTAGGTGGTTTTGAGTCCGCGCCGGCTGCGCCACATCTTATAATGAGAGGTTGTCATTCAGCGCAGGAGCGAACTAGATATGCCTTCATATAAAGACACCGACATCGTGATCATCTCCGGTGTGCGTACCCCGATCGGAAAATTCCAGGGAAGCTTATCGGAGCTGCCCGCCACCAAGCTTGGTGCCATTGTCGTCAAGGAAGCCGTGAGCCGGGCCAAGCTCGATCCGGCCAAGGTGGACGAGTGCATCATGGGAAACGTGGTCAGCGCGGGGCTCGGTCAAAATCCGGCGCGCCAGGCGGCGATCTTCGGCGGACTGCCTCCCGAAGTTTCTGCCCTGACCATCAACAAGGTTTGCGGTTCGGGGCTCAAGGCAGTCGCCCTGGGTGCGCAAGCCATACAAACCGGGAACAGCGACATTGTGGTTGCGGGTGGCATGGAGTCTATGACTAACGCGCCCTATCTGCTGCCACAGGCGCGCAAGGGTTATCGTCTTGGCAATTCGCAGATCATCGATTCCATGATCCAGGATGGACTTTGGGACGTCTTCAACAACTATCACATGGGTATCACCGGGGAGAACGTGGCCGAGAAGTACGGCATCACCCGCGAGATGCAGGATGAATTCGCGGTGAACTCGCATCGCAAGGCGGTCTCAGCGATCAAGGAATGTCGCTTCAAAGCGCAGATCGTTCCCGTCGAAGTGCCGGGGAAGAAGAAGGGTGAGACCGTCTTGTTTGAAAAAGACGAATCGCCGCGCGAAGACACCACCATCGAGACACTGCGCGCACTGAAGCCAGCTTTCAAAAAAGATGGCACCGTCACCGCCGGTAACGCACCGGGTGTGAACGATGGAGCCGCGGCTGTCGTTGTCACCTCTTGCAAACGTGCGAAGGAACTCGGTGTTGAGCCGATGGCCCGCATCGTCGGGCAGGCCACCAGCGGAGTCGAGCCGCAGTGGGTGATGATGGCGCCCGTTTCCGGAGTGCGCAAGCTGTGGGCAAAAACGGGATGGAAGAATGAGGACGTCGACCTTTATGAGTTGAACGAGGCGTTTTCAGTCCAGGCATTGGGCGTGACGAAGGAGCTCGGCCTGGATCTGAACAAGGTCAACGTGAATGGCGGGGCAGTCGCGCTCGGGCATCCTATCGGGGCCAGCGGCGCTCGCGTGCTGGTGACGTTGTTATATGAGATGATTCGCCGCGACGTGCACAAAGGAATCGCCGCACTCTGTCTCGGCGGTGGCAACTCGGTCTCTATGGCAATCGAGCGCTAAATTCTATTGCGGCAAAGAAAAGGGGCAGCCTTAACCGGCTGCCTTTTCTTGTCATTACCACTAATCTTTGAGCAGGTTGTTCAGTCGCTTATGCAGCGCCGCTATCGACTTGGTGAGCTTCTCCAAGCCTTGCGTGCTGTGCTCGATCTCCTGGGAGTCAATATCGATGACCAGTTCGCGAGCTTGCTCGGCCGCGATCCGCACACGCTCCGCGTTGATCTCCACAATGACCGGGTAGGGATCTTTTCCTTCATTCGACGAGCGGAGCCACTGCGCAAGATATTCGGCGTTTTGATGCGCGTGCGTGACGGAATTCTGGAACGAGCGGGTCACTCGATGGTCGAGGTCGGAGGAGTTCACCGACTCTTGTAAATCCCGAAGCTCCTTGATCAGTGATTGCAGGCGCGCGGCAAGCCGCGCATTTTCCGCGATGCGCTCCGGCGGCAATGCCGGAACTGTTTTCTTAGGGAGCTTCGGAGTAGGCACCGCGTGAGTGCGCTCTTGCTCCATAGGTTCGATCATTGCGATCCCAAGGCCAAGGTTCACATCCTGCCCCCTGACCAGATTCTCGATGAATCGATCCAGCCGGACGCGGTTTTGCTCTTCGAGGTGAATGAACGCGATTCCCATGCCCACTGTAGCGTGTGAGCTGCGGGTGATCCCGTTAGCCCGGATCTCTCCGACCAACGTTCTCAAAGTCGCCTTGACCAGGGTCTCAGTCGGCAGCGGAGATGGAGTTTCAGCATAGAATCCGCCGGCACTGATCTTGGTCAGCGTCGCCCACACCGGCTTGAGACCGCCATCCGGCAATACCTCTGTAGTCGCGTGCGCCGGGTAGCGCGGATGCATGCGTTGCTGGGCGTACACCGGCGCCATAGCTGTTGCGACTGCTGTTCCGCCCCCGTTTGACCCGTTGCCGGGGTGAGCTGCGGGAGCACGATGTGCATACTCGACAGAATCAGCGGCAGGTTCGTCTTCCGAGGTTCGTTTGGATAGCGCCTTCCCCCAGATATTCTTTTCCGGCTCCATGAGGCGCAGGCCGACCTGTCCGGCTTCGGCACCCCCCATTGTTCCCGTCCACGCGATCTTGTATTTTGCTTTTTGGTTTCCGTGCTGGATGGTGATCTCGCCGATTTCCGGAAGGCAGAAAAGGTCCACTAAGCGCGCTCCAAGGCGCGTGACATCGACCGCGTGGGCGGTTTGCATGAATGGCATTCCATTCATGTCCACTCCCCACACACGTACCGCTAATTTCGTTCGGATCCGCTGCTCGCGTCGGCTGGGCATTCTCTGTGGTCAGGGCCTGAGGTTCAAAAGATCGAGGTCTTGTCGTTCCCCCGCAGGTTCGACTTTAGCTCCTTGTCTTTCGGTAATTCTTTCTTAAGCAGCCGCGCCAAGCGTGTACGCAGCTCATCTATAGCAGTGAAGAGTCCTTCGAGCCCGGTAGTGTGATCGCCGATCTCGGTCGCGTCGATTCCGACTGCTAGCCGCTTCGCCAGTCGATGGGTGTGTTTCACGCGTTCGGCGTCCAGGTGCGGCATCACTTCGTAGGGGTCGCGCTTCTCGGCCTCGAGTTGTAGCCACTGCTCCAATGTCCAAGCCGCTTGCCTTGCATGATCGATGGAATCCCTGAAGTCCTGCACCAGTCTTGGATCGACGTGATCTGAGATCAGCTCTTCGTGGAGGTCCTTGAACTCGGAGCGGATGCGCGAGAGCTTCTGCAGCAAGCTCGGCTCTAGCGAGTTAATCTTGGCTCGAGTGCCTGAAGATGTTGCGGGCTCGGGTGATTGCAGCTTTGGTCGCGATGGCGGCACCGGAGTGGTCGTGGGTGGCGGCGTATAAAATTTTGGCGGCGGAGTGACTTCAGCCACCGACGACTTTGCGCTCACGTCAGGAATACCCGCTGCCCGGATGGAAGGTGCTTTGCTTCGCAGCATCGGCGCAGGGGGTGGCGTTGGCAGCGCAGGTTCAGCCGTCGGCGGACCCAGCCGCCGCGAACTTGGATGCGACGGTATACCTTCCTTCGCTGCAGCCATCGCTTTCGCCAGCCGATCGGGCTTAGACACCGCGATGGCATGGTCGAGGCTATGCACGATCGTACCCAGCAATTCGCGGTCATGCGCAGACATATCCGTGAACGAGATCCCCATGCCGACCCCAGGATGGCATTGCCGAACGATGCCGTGTCCTTCCAGGTCGCGCTGACGGATCTTCATCTCGAACTTGACGCGTGCGTTCACCGGCAGCGGGTTCCCCAGTTCGGCATAGCACCCTGATGCGCTGATGTCGCTGAGCAGCGCTTGAATCGTCGTACCGCCGCTCTCTGGCTTGATCTCGATGGAGCCAGAGCACGAGACTCGGCGATGTACCCGGCGCGCTCCCGGCTTCATTGCAGAACCCTTCCCCGGGGATGACATCGGCGGCAGCGGCGACACAATGTTGTCTGCAAGGGAAACCACTCCGCCCATGCCGGGGATAGGGTGGGGATCGACTGCCCATTTCCGTTCCGGCAATTGCACACCCCAAATGTATTTGCCGGATTCGACGCAGTGCACACCCACCTGTCCCGCTTTGGCACTACCAGAATTGCCCACCCACACCACGCGAAATCTCGCCTTCTGTTCGCCGTGCTGGATGCCGATGACATCGCCTTTTTGGCACACGTGCTCCAAGCCCGTGATGCGGGCCCCGGTGCGGGTTATATCAATGGTGCGTGCCTGGCTGGAAAATGGACGCCCGGCGCTGTCCATACCCCAAATGCGGATGGAAAGCTCTGACGGCAGCCGGTCATCAATGCGGCGTCCCATGTAGGTCGGAAGACTGCGGATGAATCGGACAAAGTTTACTTCGATTTACACACGTGGACAAGCGAATGTTTTGCGACGAGTCAATGGTCATTACCTAAGTAACAGTTGATGTGTTCTGGATATCCAGCTAATAACGCGATAGTTACAGGCCATATTTATTGCAGCGACTGCGCTCATCAGTAGTAGCGCCAACTCCGTAGTTTCATTTTCGCCCAGCCGCCTCTATACTCCGCAATTCACCATGCTGTTCAAGACCATGAGCGCCGCCGTGTATGGCATCGATGCCAGCATCATCGAAGTCGAGGTGGATGTCTCTGGCATCAAGACCAACGAGGACCATTTCCATACCGTCGGTCTTCCCGACGCGGCAGTACGCGAAAGCCGCGAGCGCATACGGTCCGCTCTGCGCAACTGTGGCTATGACGTTCCTCCCACCCATATCACCATTAACCTGGCTCCAGCGGACATCAAGAAAGAAGGCTCGGGCTTCGATCTGCCCATGGCACTCGGAATTTTGGGTGCGTATGGCGCGCTGAATAAGAAAGATGTTCCCGAATATGTGATGGTCGGCGAACTTTCACTCGATGGCGGCGTGCGCGGAGTTCGCGGAGCTTTGCCGATCGCCATCTCCGCTCGCGCCAAAAAAATCGCGAATCTGATCGTTCCTGAGGCGAACGCCCAAGAGGCAGCTGTCGTGAGTGGGGTGAATGTTTATCCGGTGAAGTCGTTGCTCGACGTTGTACGGCTGATCAACTCGCCCAACGGCGCCAAGCCCATCACGGTGAACACCGCCGAGAAATTGAACGATGATCATAATTTCGGTGTCGGGTTTCAGGATGTTCGCGGACAGCACACCGCCAAACGCGCTCTCGAAGTCGCCTGCGCCGGTGGACATAACATTCTGATGATCGGCCCGCCTGGATCCGGCAAAACCATGCTGGCGAAGCGAATCCCCACCATCTTGCCGCCATTCAGTTTCGAAGAAGCGCTGGAGACGACGAAGATCCACAGCGTTGCCGGAGTGCTGGAGCCGAATGCCGGGTTAGTCACGATGCGACCGTTCCGCGCGCCGCACCACACCATCTCTGACGCGGGGCTGATCGGCGGCGGCATGGTGCCCAGACCGGGGGAAGTATCGCTTGCTCACCACGGAGTGTTGTTTCTTGACGAGCTTCCTGAGTTTCCGCGCAACGTATTAGAAGTCATGCGGCAACCACTCGAAGACGGGAACGTGACCATCGCGCGTGCCGCCATGTCGCTTACGTTTCCGGCGCGCTTCATGCTTGCCGCCGCGATGAATCCTTGTCCTTGCGGCTTTTTTAACGACAAGTCACGCGAGTGCCACTGCACGCAGCCGATGATTCAGCGCTACGTATCGAAAATCTCGGGCCCGCTGCTCGATCGTATCGACATTCACATCGATGTGCCTGCCGTGAACTACAAAGAGTTGCGCGACAAGGCACAGGCGCCGGAGGGCTCAGCCCAGATCCGCGAGCGCGTGATTCGAGCCCGTGACGTTCAACTCGATCGTTTCGCCGCGAACAAAGAGCGCATTTTCTCCAACGCGCAGATGGGGTCCAAGCAGATCCGCGCCTACTGTGAACTTTCAACCGATTGCGAGCGGCTGCTGGAGCGCGCCATGACCCAGCAGGGACTCAGCGCCCGTGCACACGACCGCATCCTGAAAGTCGCGCGCACCGTAGCGGATCTCGAAGGTGCTGCCCAGATCATGCCTAAGCACATTGCAGAGGCCATCCAATATCGCACCCTCGACCGGACCTACTGGGCGTGAGCTTGATGCCCTAATCCCAAAGGCCATTGGCCGAAAATGGCGTTGACAGAGTTCCTGCTGGAACATAGAGTGCGCGTGCTCCACAGTCTCGGGCCCTTGTTGCCTTTTTTCCAGGTCCCGATCCCAGCTGCACGTAAACCAGTCGCTCGTTCATGGTCCCCAGCCATACGCGCGGCGTTCAGACCCTCTGGCGGGAGGCTTGAACGTATGTACCGGTTCCTCAAGCATCGAATGGAAATCCTCACCTCAATACTTTTGGTCGCGGCGTTCTCTCTGGCCATGACCGCCAACGCCAGCGATCCACCAACAGAAGCTTTGACTGGCTTCGACGGCGCCACCAACGGCCTTGTCGATCAGGCCACTCACGACTCCGATCGGGTCACTTTTGAGGAGCGTGACACTATCGCGAAGGGATTGGGCCCGGTTTACAACACCCAATCTTGCGCGGAATGCCACCAGACTCCCGTAACCGGTTCGGCCAGCCAGGTTTCCGAATTGCGCGCCGGGCACAGAGATGCTTCCGGCAACTTCGTGGACCCGCCCGGCGGTTCGCTCATCAACGACCGTGCCATCGACGCTTCCATCCAGGAGCGTGTGCCTGGCACCGAGACCGTCCGTACTTTCAGGATGTCGCTCAACACGCTTGGCGACGGCTACGTTGAGGCGATCGACAGCAACACGCTGCTCGCCATCGCTAACAGCCAACCGGGACAGAGCGGAGGCCGGATCGCAGGAACGTTTATTCAAGTGCCTGTTTTGGAGGCGCCGGGGAACAATCGCGGCGGACGTTTTGGATGGAAAAACCAGAACTCTAGTCTGCTTTCGTTTTCTGCGGACGCCTATTTGAACGAGCAGGGCATCACCAATCGTCTTCTCACCAGCGAGAATAGCTCGATGGGGAGCTCGGTTGCGGCGTTCGATTCAGTTTCCGATCCAGAAGACACCGACAACGATATTGATGCTTTTGCCCGCTTCATGCGAGCCTCCAAAGCTCCTCCCCGTGACTCAGCCTTGGCTGCAAGTGCTGCTTCCCAATCCGGCGAACAGCTTTTCAGCCAGATCGGCTGCAACATCTGCCACGTCACAAGAATCGTCACTGCTCCAGCCGGAACGCTGATCAACGGCGGGGCATTCGCTGTACCCGCCGCGTTGGGCAACAGAGTCATTCATCCGTACAGCGATTTCCTTTTGCACAACGTGGGCACCGGCGACGGCATAGTCCAGAATGGCGGGCAGGGAAGCGCTAACCGATTGCGAACTCCGCCTCTTTGGGGTTTGCGCACGCGCGACCGGCTCATGCACGATGGCAGCGCACTCACTCGCAATGACGCGATCCTGCGCCATGGCGGCGAGGCCTCCGGCGTGATCAGCAAGTACAACTCCTTGAGCATTACGCAGAAGAACAACCTGATCACATTCCTGAATTCGCTCTGAGAAGTCAGGCATTCGTGTTTCAATAAAGAGGCCTCGAAAGAGGCCTCTTCTTCATGCCAAACGTCCTCTTCTGCGATCCGGATCATTTTCAAATCATCGATTCCAAGAATCCGTTCATGAAACCGGGGAACCCGGTCGATTTGGTCTCGGCTCGCAAACAATGGGAGTCGGTAAAGAGCGCGTTCGAAGGGGCCGGTTTTTCCGTCGAGGTCATGCCGTCTGCCTCCGGGCTTGAAGACATGGTATTCGCCAACAACCAAATTTTTGTCGGCGAAAGCGCGGAGAGAAGTTCGTCGTCCCCAGTCGAATGAGATATCCATCACGACAGCGCGAAGTGCCTCATTACGTCGCGTGGTTTAAGGAACGCGCTTACCGCGTTATTGATTTGGACTATGGGGACGATTACCTGGAGGGGCACGGCGATCTGCTGTGGCACGCAGACGGCTCAAAAGTCTGGGCAGGCCACGGCTTCCGCTCGACGTTAGGCGGAGTTGGGAAGTTCGCAACTGCAATGGAGGAACTCGGGATCGAAGTGATCCCACTTGAGCTGCGCGACCCACGCTTTTATCACCTCGATACATGCTTTGCACCGCTCACATCGAAGTCGGTGCTTGTCCACCCCGCTGCGTTCACACCTCAGGCGTATCAAACCATCCAACAGAATTGCGAACGGGTCTATATCGTCGGCGAAGACGACGCTTTGAAGTTCGTCTGCAATGGTGTTGCTGCAGGAGGCAGGTTCATCACCCCACATCTTTCGCCGCAGGTAGCGAGCGCTCTGTCACGCGAGCGGTTGCAGCCTGTGGTGGTCGATACTTCGGAATTTCAGAGATCGGGCGGGAGTGTGTGCTGTCTCAAGTTATTTTTGGAGCGTCCGATGTGAGCTTTAGCTGGCGGCGGAGGCAGCGGTTTTCGGCTTTGACTGGAAGAAACGCTTCAGGCCGAGTATCGGGGATTCAAATCCGTACCAGCTGACACTAGCGACCACCATGCAAGCCGCGAACTCGAGCAACAGTCCGCTACTTAGTCGCGCCCCACCGTTCGGCAATTTAGCGACAGCAACGCCCAAACAGCTCTTCTCTGCGATGACTTGCACCAACTCGTGAGTCAAATACAGGCAGTAGCTGATCTGGCCAATATAGGTGAACGGCCGCCACGAAAGCACTCTTGAAAATTGGGCGCCCTTAGATTCCGAATGCAAAGTGATCATCAGTAATGCAGCGAAGCCCAGCGCCAACGCACTGATGGCTATCGCGGAATCTTTAATGTTCGCGAGACGATGGTCTTCTACAAAGAAGACAATCAGCGCCAGGGACAACGCTCCGATGGCGCCTGCCCTTGCCCGCGGCGATTCCAACTGTTCCCGCGACGTTAGTGCGATCAGAGCGCCCACAAGAAGTCCATCCATGTGGGTGAAGGTGAAGCCGTAATTGATGTCCCCTGATACGCCGGCCGATAACAGCCAAAGGCGAATGACGGGAGACGCGATCAGACCGAATAAACAAAGGCGAACTAGCGTTGTGCGCGAGATCAGTGAGATCACGAATGGCCAGATCAAATAGAATTGCTCTTCAACCGCCAGCGACCAGGTGGGAGACAGGAACGGGAGTAAAGCACGGCTGAAGAAAAGATTTTGTAGAAGCAGGAAGTAATACCAGGGCGGTAGTCCCACACTCAAGTGCTCAGAGCGGACCACGCGCGGCATTACCGCTGTGATCGCGATCAGTACCGCAAAGTAGAGCGGCCAGATCCGTAATGCCCGGCGCGCATAAAAATTGCGGTAGTAGTTGGCGCCGCTCCTCGCCTCCACCAGTATCCCGGTGATCAGGTACCCGGAGAGGACGAAAAAGAGATCGACCCCGATCCAGCCATACCGCGGTACCCCGAAGTACGCCTTCATCGCCGGCGAGTGGTGAAGCATCACCAGGACGATCGCGATCGCGCGAAGTCCGTCGAGCGATCGTATGCGGGTCGCAACCATGCCGGAGAGATGTCCACTGTATATAACGCAGAGGACATTCTGCAATCATCAAAATCCCCGAGACTTGGCTACGGTTTTTTTGCCGGAGGATCCACCGTTCCCGTGTCGGCAACAACCCTCCAGCTTCCGTCTTTCTGCTTCTTCCAGACGGTGATGTATTTGCCGGTTTGGGCAACTTCGTTGCCGCTCGGATCTTTACCCTTGAGCTGCCAGGTTCCAAGGCTATACGCCAGGTCGCCGGAAGCAGCGACATCGATCTTTACTGGCTTCCAAGTGAGTTGATCGGCGGGGTCGAAGGTCTTTTGCAGGTGCTCGCGCATTTCTGCTTTGGTGAAGGTAAACGGTTGACCGCGCACAAAGTCAGCAGTGTCATTGGCAAAGAATGAAAGCCACCCCTCCAAGCCGCGCTCTGCCCGGGCTTTTTCAAAGGACGCCTCGGCTTTGGCGATAGCGTCACGCTCTGTGGCTTGGGACTTCTGGCTTCCTGCATAGGCGAATATTGACGTCAGCAGGAATAAGGCCAATGTACCTTGAAGAATTCTCATATTCAATCCTAAGTTACTGAAATCATTGGGAATTAGTGCCCAACAGAGATTCCGTTAAAAAACTTGACCAGTGCTCTCGACCGATATACTTTAACCACTACTAAGCCGGGCGGGGCAGGTGCCATTCTGGTGCAACTCTCCTGCCGGGTCCTGCATCTATATGCCATACCAAACTCTGTTTTAATCCCGCTTAGTGCTGAAATGACTAGCTGTGGTGACGGGCAGATGTAAAGCGCGTCTAATCGGGAATCATCATAAATTCATTCGGACTAAAAGACAGGAGATAACATGCGCTCAGATAAGATCTTCGGAGCCCTCGACCGCGTTCAAAACCGCTATAAACTGTGCCAGCTCACCGCGCAGGCGACCCGCAAATTCCATCGCCCCAACACGCGCGTTCAGGAAACCATGAATGAAGTTTTGGAGCGCTTCTCCAACACCCGCAGCTTGGAAAAGGTCCGTGCCGCTCAAGAGATTCCTGAGACGGTCCACCGCCACGCTGCCTAAACAGAGGTTCCCGTTGCTTTTTCCTCCGAAAAGCAGGATAATGACGTTTCACCGACTTCTAAGCAACACCTAGTAAGTCTCGCCGGCCGCACGATTCATCTTTAAATCCAAAAAATCAGCGCCGGCGAGTCCCAGTCCTTCCCTTTGAAATCCATTAAAACTCCCGTAGGTCACACACCATGACGATTGCAGAACTCAAAGAAAAAAACATCACGGAGCTCACCAAGATCGCTCGCACGCTCGATCTTCCTGGCGCTAGCGGACTCCGTAAGCAGGACCTGATCTTCAAGATTCTGCAGGCGCAAAGCGAGAAGGAAGGGCACATCTTCGCCGAAGGCGTGCTCGAGATCCTGCCCGACGGTTACGGTTTCCTTCGTTCGCCCGACTACAACTATCTGCCCGGCCCAGACGATATTTACGTCTCCCCTTCGCAGATCCGCAAATTCGACCTCAAGACCGGCGACACCGTGAGCGGCAACGTTCGTCCGCCGCATGAAGGCGAAAAGTATTTCGCGCTTGTCAAGATCGAAGCAGTTAATTTCGAATCGCCCGACGAAGCCCGCAACAAGATCCTGTTCGACAACCTGACGCCTCTCTATCCGCAGGAACGCATCAAGCAGGAAACGCTGAAGGAAAACGTCAGCGCGCGCGTGATGGACTTGCTCACACCGGTCGGCAAAGGCCAGCGGGGTTTGATCGTCGCTCCGCCGCGTACTGGTAAGACGATGTTGTTACAGAACATCGCCAATTCAATCACGACCAATCATCCTGAAGTCGTGCTCATCGTGTTGCTCATCGACGAGCGTCCGGAAGAAGTCACCGACATGCAGCGCTCCGTGAAGGGCGAGGTCATCTCCTCTACCTTCGACGAGCCGGCAGCCCGCCACGTGCAAGTCGCTGAGATGGTTATCGAGAAAGCCAAACGGCTGGTCGAGCACAAGCGCGACGTAGTCATCCTGCTCGACTCGATCACGCGTTTGGCGCGCGCCTACAACACCATCGTTCCGCCATCAGGCAAGGTGCTCTCCGGCGGTGTGGATTCCAACGCCTTGCAGCGTCCGAAACGTTTCTTCGGCGCCGCTCGCAACATCGAAGAAGGTGGTTCGCTCACCATCATCGCCACTGCACTGGTTGAAACCGGCTCGCGCATGGACGACGTGATCTTTGAAGAGTTCAAAGGCACTGGCAACATGGAAATCATCCTCGACCGCAAGCTGGTCGATAAGCGCGTTTTTCCGGCGATCGATATTCAGCGCTCGGGCACCCGTAAGGAAGAGCTGCTCATCCCCAAGGATGATCTGGCCCGCATCTGGGTGTTGCGCAAGGTGCTGAACCCATTGTCCCCGGTGGAAGCGATGGAGTTGCTGATCGACAAGCTCGGCAAGACCAAGGCCAACGCGGACTTCCTCTCCAACATGTCCGCGCTCTAGCGACACCCGCACCTTTGTTGGCAATAGGCGCTGTTCCAAATCGGGAGTAGCCTGAATGGGCTATCTTTTCCGAGGAGCGGACATGAACGCAATCGCCAAGCGGAGCTACGCATTAGGCTGGCTGTTTCTGATAGTAGGGTTGATCGAACGCACGCTCATCATGAAAGAGAGTTTTTTGATGATGGCGTGGTCGAATCACGTGATGCCGCACAACTTCCTTCAACTGAGTTTTCTCTTTTTCGTGATTACCGTCGCTTCGCGCGCCTGCTGTCCGCCGGAAAAAGCCTAGTAGTACGACAAGGTGCCCGTGCGCCGCGCGTGGCGCAGCGTCAAGCTGAAGGTGATCACCGCTACCGGCACCAGAACCGCTGCCAGCGGAACAAGCACCGCCAGAGTGCCCGTCATCGCGGAGAGCGAGGTTCCTTTCAGCAATGCCATGCGCAGTCCATCGAGTGCATGGGTCAGAGGTATCGCTTCCGAAACCTTCTGAAGAGGGCTCGGAAGCACACTTACCGGGAACATAGTCCCCGAAAATAGCCAGATTACCGATCCGAATAGCCACACCACAGCTCCGCCCTTTTGGATCCAAACCTGTACCGCGGCCGCTAAAATTCCAAAAGACAGAGCCAGCAGGAATGCCAGTCCCGCCATAACCGTCAATGACAGGAGATTGACGTGCAGTGCGGTCATGCCGAAAAGCAAGAACCCGGCCACTAGATATAGCCCGAAGCTGAACCGCGTCGCGCAGAGATCGTGGACGTGGCCAAGAGCGCTACCAGCAGTGACGGTTTCGTGGAGGTTGTCATCAGCACCTCCATCGAGCCGCTGATCTGCGCTTCGCGGATCGTGTTGACAAAAGAACTGACTGCCGCAAGGAAGAAACCCCAGACACCGGTTCCGATCACGATGAAAGAAAAGAAATCGAATCCGTCGGGCCGGTAACCGGGCCCCACTGCGCGGGCTACAAAATAAAACGCGGCGACTTCAAACACCAAGCTGACGGCGTAGAGCACAGATGCACTGCCGTAACGGATCGCGGTCAGCCAATCGCGCAGCAGCACTGCGCCAAGTTTGCGGAAGAAGTTCAATGTCGCGTCTCCACCATGGACGCCCGGGCAGCTATGGGGTGAGCGGAAAGAGAGAAGTAGAAATCCCGAACTGCCTTAGCTTCTCCAGATGGGGAGAATGACCGCTTTCCAACGATCCGGCCACGATCCAGCACGGCAACCAGATCCGCGATCGTGGCGGTTTCTTCGAAATTATGACTCGCCACCACAATAGTGGTTCCCGAGTCACGCAATGTACGAAGCATCTGCCAAAGCTGCTCACTCGCCGCTGGGTCTAGCGAGCGGCTGGGTTCGTCTAACAAGAGCACGGACGGATTCTTCAACATCGCACGCGCGACTCCCAACCGATGCAGCATGCCGCTTGAGTACTTCATTACCTGCTTATTCCCGTCTGGAACCAGGCCCACAGCTTCCAGAACCTCTTCGACACGCCGCCCGATCGTTGCCGGTGCCAGGTCCTCAAAGGTTGCGAAGAACCGCAAGTTTTCTCGTGCGGTGAGCCGCGGGAAGAAAGAGCGCTCCGACCCGACCGCGAAGCCGATCATCCGCCTAACGCTGTCGTCGTCATCTTCGGTATCGTGACCGGCAACTGTCACCTTCCCGGAGTCCGGCAACAGCATGGTTGAGATTGACTTGAGTAGTGTCGTTTTGCCGCTGCCGTTCGGGCCGAGCAGCACCACAACCGTTCCCGCCTCGATGGTGAGCGAGACATCGTTTAGAGCGCGTGTTTCGTCAGAACGGCGCCACGGCATCATGCGATTGCGCAGGCTGAATGTCTTGCTTACGGATTGGATCTCTATGATCGCCATTCAATCTTTGCTCCCAGCGGACGCAGCCATTTTAAGCGGCCGTGACTTGCGCGCAATATGCCAGAAGCGGATTGCGGTATAGAAAGGCATCAGGGCTCGCGGCAGATCGGCAGCAGCAAATTCGTCTTCGCCGATCATCGCGAAGATTCGCCGCCGGTACGACCATCGTTGTGCGCGGTTCTCTCGAGTCTGCATGATCCAGCGATGCCGCCAAAGTGGGCTGGGCTCAAGGTCGACAGTGCTGGGTAAGCTTAAACTCCTGTTCCAGTGTTCGATCACCTTCTCGGCGCAGATGCGCGCGTCTTTGTCCTGATAAGCCTCCCCGAGAGCAGGATCATCTATGACAACTGAAAAAACGTCGCGGGCAAGAAACATGGCCGTGGCAACCATGCGCTTCGCTCCGCGGAGTTCTGCAGCGCGCAGGAACCCCGCCCAATCAATCGCCGGAGCGGCTCGCAGCAGCTCCGCAAGATCCACCAGCCACATGATGCGCGACCACGCGTGGCGTGTCCCGTGAACGATGAGCGTGAAAAGAAGATCCTGTGGTGAAAGATTTGGTAGTACTGAATCGCCGACGGTCACCGTGCCTAGCCGCGACCAGAATCCATCGACTCCGGTATCCAGAGCGAAATGCGGGTGCGCGATGTCCCAATGTAACTCCAGCCGGATAGTTCCCGAGCGCCTGAACGTGAGTTCGCATTGCTGCTTCATCCAGCGCTCGCGATGCTGGGGTGGAACCGTGAATTCAGGTTCGTATCCGGACCTCATCAATGCTTCTTCTGCCTGGGCGATTTGATGACGACGCAGCAATAGGTCGATGTCGCTGAACGGACGCAAGCCCAAATCATGATAGATGCTCGCTGCCAGGGCTGAACCCTTTAGAGGCACGGCTTGGATTCCGGAATCTTTCAATAAGCCGTGCACCCGCAAGAGCTCTGAGGTGAGGAACAGATTTTGGCGCAGCGTTGCCGCGTTCCGCTCTTCCATCACTCGCGCTATCTCGCCGGGGAGTGTGACGCCGGAGGCCCGCAGAATCTTCAGCAACAGGGGAGTGAGTCCGTGATACTCCGCCGCGTCGGCGAGCCTGTTCCAATCGCCCGCGGCGGTGGCAAATTCCCGCACCTGCGTCGGATCAGGATTCAGTCTGGCACACGCGAATAGCAGTCGCAGTTCGGGATGGGTGGCCGAGCTGGCCATGGGCTGCAATGTTACCTCACGGCTAGCAGCGAACTATTTTTGGTGAGCTGATTCCGCGCGTGGCATTGCGCGTATCCACGATGAGCTTCGCGTCGCGGACGATTCCCGCGTAGTCGTAATCGGAATGGTCAGTCACGATCAGCACGCAATCGTACTCGCCAAGATTTGAGAGCGGAGCGCACTTCATTTGCAGATCGTAGTGCCGTCCGCTGCCGATGGAAGGGAAGTAGGGGTCGTTGTAGCTGACCTGGGCGCCGTCTCGCTGCAATAATTCAATGATCTTAAGAGCTGGCGATTCGCGCAGATCGTCAATGTCGCGCTTGTAGGAAACTCCGAGCACGAGGATCTTCGCTCCATTGACGGCTTTCTTCGCGCCGTTCAGCGCGCCACTGACGGCTGCGACCACGTGATACGGCATGGCGGTGTTCACTTCTCCGGAAAGCTCGATGAAGCGAGTATGGAAGTCGAACTGCTTGGCCTTCCAGGAAAGGTAGAACGGGTCGATAGGAATGCAATGTCCGCCGAGGCCTGGTCCCGGGTAAAAAGGATGAAACCCGAAAGGTTTGGTAGAGGCAGCTTCGATGACCTCCCAGATGTCGATCCCCATGCGCAGACAAAGCTGTTTCAGCTCATTGACCAGCGCGATGTTCACGCAGCGATAGATATTTTCCAACAGCTTGGTCATCTCCGCCGCAGCGGGAGTGGAAACGCGAACCGTGCGATTGAAGATAGTTCCGTAAAGGCTCGCGGCAAGGTCCGTTGCAGCCGCATCGACCCCACCGACAACTTTTGGGATGTCGCGCCGTGCGACCGTGTCATTACCCGGATCTTCGCGCTCCGGAGAGAAGGCGGCGAAGAAATGATCTCCAGCGTCGCCGCGCGAGACTTTCATGCCGCGCTGCTTATTCTTCGCCTCCAAAATCGGCAGCAGTACTTCTTCGGTCGTGCCCGGGTAGGTCGTGCTCTCCAGCAAAACCAGCTGTCCTGCTCGGAGATGCGGCGCGATGGCCTCGGCAGTCGAAACGATGTAGCTCAGGTCAGGCTCACGGTTCTCATTCAGCGGCGTGGGAACGCAGATGATGATGGCGTCCATTTTTTCGATCTGCGCGAAATCTGCGGTCGCGGAAAAACCTCGCTTGCGGGCAGTGGCGATGTCCGTCGGAAGAATGCGATGGATGTACGATCCGTCCGCATTCAATGTCTCGACTTTTTTCTGGTCGATGTCGAAGCCGGTTACGGCGAAGTTTTCTTCGGAAAATAGCAGCGTCAAGGGGAGGCCGACGTATCCCAGCCCAATGATGCCGATCTTTGCGGTGCGTGCTTCGATTTTCTGGAGCAGTGTCGCCGCCAAGGGTGACGGAGGTGCCGCTTTGGGAGTGCTAGACATAGTTTTTTTAGACCGGGGACTCTGATTTTACCATCTCACGCCGGCATCGCTGGCGCGGACTCTTCGGCGTACAAGCCGTCGATCAGGTCGGCATATTTCTTCTCGACCACTCGTCGCTTCAGCTTCATGCTGGGGGTCAGTTCGCCACTGGCGATGGAGAATTCGTCAGGGACTAATAGCACTTTCTTCAACTGCTCGAACTTGGCAAGGCCGTGATTCAGTTCGTGCACGATGCCCTCATACAGGTCTTTCACCTGCCTGCGGGCGATGAGATCCGAGCGCTGTGAGAACGTTACCCCATTCTCTCTTGCCCACGATTCCAGAGCCGAGAATTCGGCGCGATCAGCACAGAAGGGAACTTCCTGCGGTCGCCCAGGACTGCGGCTTCCGCAACGAACCGACTTCGTCTTCAACTTGCTTTCGATGGGTTGGGGGGCAATGAATTTTCCTCCCGAAGTCTTGATCATGTCCTTCTTGCGATCGGTGATGCTCAGGTATCCATCCGCATCGAGTTTTCCGATGTCTCCGGTGTGGAACCATCCGTCAACAAAAGCATCCCGCGTCTCCTGCTCGCGCTGCCAGTAGCCTCGAAACACAGAAGGACCGCGCACCAGGATCTCTCCATCCTCCGCGATCCGGCATTCCATGTTCGGCAAACATTGGCCCACCGTCCCGATGCGGTGCTGTGCCGGTGTGTTGATAGCGATCACCGGAGAGGTCTCGGTCAGGCCATATCCTTCATGGATGCGGATGCTCATGCAGGCATACCAGCGCGCGAGGTCGTATCCGAGGGGTGCGCCGCCGGATATGAAAAAGCGTCCGCGGCCACCGAATCCGGCCCGAATCTTGGAATAGACCAAAGCATTGCCAGCCTCCAACTCAACCCGGAAGGAGTCTTCCCGGCGAACACATCGTCCAGATTCGCCGCACCGGTTCGCATCGCCCAGGCGAAGATCGCGCGCTTCAATCCGGACGATGCTTTTGCGTTCGCCTTCTCGCGCACTTTCTCGTACACCCGCGGCACGGCCACGATCACGGTCGGCTGCACCTCGAGCAGTGCTTGCGGCAAGTCTTCGATGTGAGGGCAATACGCAACAACGACGGCGTGCAGGTACAAACAGTAATCGAGGTGCCGCGCGGTGATGTGAGAGAGAGGAAGAAAGGATATGCCGGTATCGCCTGGCGTAAAATCAAACTTCGCCAGTGAGAATGTCATATTCGAAGCGATGTTCCCGTGCGTGAGCATCACCCCTTGGGCGTGCCGGTCGTACCCGAGGTGTAAATGATGGTCGCCAGATCGTCCGGCTGGACGGTGCGCGGCCAGCCGCTCCCATTCAGCTGCTCGCTTGGGGTTGGAGGGGCGGAGAACAGCGGTCTCCTCGCATTGAGCATTGCTTTCTTCTGTAGCGCCGAACATCGTCGAAGACGACAATCTTCTCGATGGCGATTTCGATCTTGTACGGAAGCAATTTCTCGAACTGCTCGTGGCTGGAGACAAACAGCGACGCGCGCGCCCGAATCTTTCAGGATCACCGCCGCCTGTTCGGCAATGAGCGTCGCGTAGATAGGGACATCGACAGCGCCGATGGAAAGCGCAGCGAAGTCGGTGATCGCCCACTCCGGCCGGTTTTCGCTGAGGATCGCGATGCGGTCGCCCTTCTTGATTCCCCAAACCTGCAGCTGCCGGCCAGCGTGACCACAGTGGTGCAGCTGCTTGGAGCTGATCTCTGTCCAGCGCCATTCGACCGATGTTTGGCCACGCACGCAGATTCGCGCCGACCGCGGCCATGATGATGTCGATCATTGTGAACGGGCCCATGCTATTCCTTCAATCCTGCGATGATCACGTCCGCAACGGCGACGGCCGCCCCGACCAGCGGGTAGTCGTGATCGCTGAGCACCCACGATGTCACCATCTCGTCCAACGCACCGAAAAAACAGTTGGCCACGATCTTGTCTGAGACTCCGGAACGGAAAGTGCCGGATCTCTGCCCGCGGCGAACGATGTCGCGTATCAGGTCGAAGTATTGTTTCAATTCGTTGCGCGAGAACTCGGCCAGAAACTTGGCGCTGTGCCGTAGCTCCGTCTGGAAAACCGCAGCCAAGGTTTGTTTGCTCCCAAAGCGGCAGATAGATGAGGAAGGCGAGGCCGGTGCAACTGCTCGACCGGGTCGCTGATCTTGCGAGTTCGTCTCGCGCCCGCAGTAAGAAATCCTTAAATGCCGAGGTGATGGCCGCCTTCAGAATCTCTTCCTTGTTCTTAAAATAAAGATAGATGGTGCCGTCGGCGACGCCCGCGCGATCGGCGATCTCCGAGACCCGCGACTGAAAGTAGCCGTGTTCGGCGATCACCAGAATGGCTGCGTCGAGGATGCGCTGATATTTGTCGGAATGCCGCGGACTTCCTTAGCTGAATGAACGCTCACTCGGCTCTTGGGAAGAACCGCCGCTCGGGTTTTCTCGTCCATGGGAGCTTTAGTTCGCAAAGTATATCCGGGGGCCCAGCGCCACTGATTCCGCAACAGACAATGTAACGGCAAGGGTTCCAAAAGGGCAAACCACAATACCGCGGTTCGTCTCTTTCGGGTTGACTCTGGCAAAACCGCCAGATAGGCTGGCCAGTATCCGAGGTGTAATAGATGGGCAAGAAACACCTTATTCTCTCCGTCGCACTATTTCTTGCAATGCCGCTTGTCGCCTCGGCGCAGGCTCAGTCCAAAACTCCGGCTGCCGCCAAGCCCGCCCCTAAATTAAAGGTTGGCGACATTGCTCCGGACTTCACCCTGAAGGCGCTGACTTCGGATGGACTGAAAGACGTTTCGCTGCACGATTACAAGGGCAAGAAGAGCGTGGTTCTGGCGTTCTTTGTCTTTGCCTTCACCGGTGGTTGAACCGAGGAGATGAAGAACTTCCAGAAGAAACATGAAAGACTCTGGAAGCTTCTGACACCCAGGTCCTGGGTGTGAGCATGGATAGCCCATTCGCGAATAAAGCTTTTGCGGACTCTATAGGAGTAACTTTTCCGCTGCTCAGCGATTGGGGCGGCAAGATGTCGAAACAGTATGGCGTTGTGCAGAACATCGGGAAGCTCGGTTATGAGGCTTCCCGGCGCGTGACGTATCTGATCGACAAGTCAGGCAAGATCGCCGAAGTGCAAGTGGACGAGGCTGCGATCGACCCGGCCAAGATCGTCCAGGCTTGCGAACGCAAGAAGCACGGCGGATAACCGGCTACAAGCAGGTGGAGCATGAGTGGAGTTTCAACTTCCACCGTAGAACCCCGGACCACAATCAGCGCAGCGCTGCGGCTGAAGCTCGCTCTAGCGCTCGGTCCATCGACCCAGCGCTTCTGGGCCCGGCCAGACCTGCGCGAAATTTTTCCCGAATACCTCTTCCTTGTCCATTGCATCATTCGGGCTAGCGTCCCATTGATGGAAGCTGCCGTGGCTGCGGCCCGGTTAAAAAGATCCGGGCGATGTCGTCGCCTCGCGACTCGCGGACTATTTCTCTCACCACATAACCGAGGAGACAGCACACGACGAATGGCTGCTCGATGATATGGAAATCCTGGGCCTCCGGCGCGAAGATATCCTAAAGCGTGTGCCACCGCCCGAAGCGGCCGAATTGGTGGGTGCGCAATATTATTGGCTGAACCACGCTCATCCCGTTGCCCTGCTTGGTTATGTTGCTGTCCTGGAAGGCGATCCTCCGCTCGAAGATGAGTTGCAAGCGGCCGCGCTGCAGACTGGACTTCAATTACCGACGTTGCGATCAGGCCGAGCGGCGACGCATCAAACTGATGCTCGTCGGTGCGCTGATCGGATTGGGGAGCGTCGTCCCAGCGGCGATCATCCACGACCTCATTTACTCCGACCTGATCTCACGTTCTGGCTTCGTCTCCATTGGTTTCGGACTATTCCGAATAATCTTCTTGCTTGCTTCGTTTATGCCGTCGTAAAACAAAAGGTCTTCGCGATCCTGTGCTGCTGCAGCGTAGCGGTCGCTACCTGCTCGTGCAGCGTGGATACCTTTTCGTGCTTGTGACGTTCGGTCTCTTGATCACCGCCTTCTTTGCACGAGAACTGGCGCAAGATTTTCCAGCTGCTGCAACTCTAGCGGTTCCTATCGGGGCTGCGTTCGGGATTGCGCTCGTCTGGTTCGGAACCATCGTGCACAAGAGGGTACAGTTGCACTGGACCGGGCATCTTCCGCTCCGCCTACGACGCCCAGCAGATACTGGAAGAGATGGCAGAGAGATCCCGCAGGGCCACCAGCCGCTCTGAACTCGCGGAGATCTTGCGTGCACGCATTCATAGCTACTCAAGCCACTTCGTATTGCTGTGCTGTTGGAGACGGCTCCGGGCCTCCTTACTTCTTTTGAGAGCAACGGATTGCCGATGACGCTGGACTCAAAAACACCGTCATTGCTCGCACTGGCTAAATCAGGAAAACCCAAAGAACTGGAGCAAAAGGACTGGGAGTCCGGTGCGCTTGAGCGTCTCAGCGAACTGCAGCCCGAATGCCTGGTCCCCATCGTCGGCAGGGCAGAGGACCTTCGCGGACTGTTGCTGCTGGGCCCCAAGCTGTCGGAAGAACCTTACTCACATGAAGACTTCGTCTGCTCCAGTCGGCTGCTATGCAGCCGGCGTCGCACTGGAAAATATCTCTTTGGCTGAAGATATCGCGGTCCGCCTCCAGGCTGAGCAGATCGCAGCGCGTGAACTCGACATCGCCCGCAGTGTCCAAAGCAAACTCCTGCCCGATGCTGCGCCGGTGCTTACTTCTCTTCAGTGTGTGGGCCGCTGTCTTCAGGCCAAGCAAGTGGGCGGCGACTTTTACGACTTCCTGGAATACGCTCCTGGCAAGCTCGGGTTAGTGCTTGCTGATATCGCCGGCAAAGGGATCTCAGCTGCACTTCTCATGGCGAACCTGCAGGCCCATCTGCGCAGCCACCGGGTCATGTCTCCCGCGGACATTGAAACCGCGTTGGCCTCCGTGAATCGGCTCTTCCGCAATGGCATCGAGGTGGGAAGTTTCGCTACATTGTTCCTGGGTTTTTACGATGACATGAGCAACATCCTCACCTATGCGAATTGCGGGCACGCTCCGCGGCCGTCATGCGACGCGATGGCAGAGTGCATCGCCTGGAAGCCACAGCCACCGTACTGGGCGCCTTTGCCGATTGGCATTGCGACGTTGAAGAAGTGAAACTGGAAGAGGGCGACGTCCTCGTCCTGTACAGCGATGGCATCACCGAAGCTGAGAACGAAAATGGCGAGCAGTTCGGAGAAGCTCGGCTTCTTGAACTACTGCACGGCTGCCGCGGCTTGGCTGCGGATCAACTGTTGGAGACCATCATCGGCAGCGTGCTGGATTTCAGCCACAACCAGCAGATCGACGACATCACCCTGGTCATTGCCCAATCCAAGTCCGCACCCAAGCTCTTGCACAGGGCAGCTTCCTCAACTCACCTGACTCAGTGAAAGAGCGTAGCGGTAAAAGACGTCATCCCGTTTGTATCCGAGCTTTTCATACAACCG
>CAVQGF010000038.1:0-46847 GCA_963711965.1 uncultured Acidobacteriota bacterium
TGTGGAGAGTTATTTCCCTGCTTCTTCGGCGACGTACTTGTCGTAGTCGGCGGCAGACATCAGGCTGTTGAGCTCGCCGGGGTTCGCGAGCGTGATCTTGATCATCCACGACCCGTGCGCGTCGGAGTGGATCTTCTCGGACGCGGTGGTGAGCTCTTCGTTGATAGCGCGTCACTTTGCCGGAGGCGGGCGCGAACAGATCCGAGGACGGCCTTAACCGACTCGACCGAGCCAAAGATCTTGCCGGCGCTGACGTCGGCGCCGACTTTCGGCAGCTCGACGAAGACGATGTCGCCCAGCGCCTGCTGCGCGTGATCGGTGATGCCGATGCGTCGCTGAGCCGCCTTCAGGCTTTGATCCACTCGTGTTCTTTCGTGTATTTGCGATCTGTCGGGAAACCCATCCTCTCTCTTTTTTACTTGCTGCTGCGTCTCAGGACGATAAGCCGCGTCGAACAATAAGTCAGGTCTGAATCCAAAGTCCGCTGAAACTTGCTTGTCATTTATTGCTATTTTTTCGGACGCTTGTAGAACGGCGTCGGTACTACTTGCGCCGGCGACGCCTTGCCCGCGGATCTCAACCTTTACTGTGGTCCCGATCTCGGAAAATTTCGGCGGCACGTAAGCGAGCGCGATGTTCTTCTTCAGGAATCGGCGCCGGCGAACCGGAGATGACGTATCCGATCTGCTGGCCCGACTCGTCCAGAACTTTGTATTCGTCACGCGCTATCCGCGGTCGATCACTTCGAGTCCAACCAGTATCCGCTCGATTCCTTTTTCTTTTTGCTTAAGCAGCGCGGCCTTGCCGATGAAGTCGTTCGGCTTCTCGAGCTTGCAATAGCGGCCCAGGTCGGCCTCCGGACACCGGTGATGGTGTCAGGAGATCTCGTGTCCGTAGAGCGCCATCTTGCCTTCGAGGCGCAGCGTGTTGCGCGCTCCCAGCCACAAGGCAGGATGCCGAACTCTTTCCCCGCTTCCATCACCTGGTTCCAGACTTCTTCGGAAGTTTTCTCGTCTGAAGGGACGTAAATCTCAAATCCATCCTCGGCGGTGTAGCCGGTACGCGCGATCATGGTGTCGCGTAGTCCGCAGACCGTGCCATAGGTGAACCAATAATTTTTTACTTTGGAGAGATCGGCGTTAGTGAGCTTCTGCAGCAGGTCGACCGCCTTCGGACCCTGGATGGCAAGCTGCGTGTAGTGGTCGCCCACATCCATCACGTGACATTTAAAGTCGCGCGTGTTCTGGCGGACCCAATTCACGTCTTTCTCGCGCGTCCCGGCGTTGATGACCAGCAGATAATCGTTATCGCTGAGCTTGTGCACAATGACGTCATCGACGAACGTCCCTTGCGGATAGAGCAGCGCCGAATAGTGCGCCTGGTTCATCTGCAGCTTCGAGGCGTCATTCATGGAGATGTGCTGCACCGCATCGAGCGAGCCGGGACCGCGCAGCTGGATGTCGCCCATATGGCTGACGTCGAAAAGTCCCACGCCGGTGCGGACGGCCAAGTGCTCGTTGATCAGGCCGCCGGGCTTGCCGTTGAAGCCTGCAGGGTACTCGACGGGCATGTCCCAGCCGCCAAAATCGACCATCTTCGGCGCCCAACTTGCGATGGACGCCGTTGAGCGCGGTCTTGCGGAGTTGGGTGGCGGTGGCCGTGGTCAAAGTCAGGATCCCTCGCGTGCAGCGCATACGGAAGCGGCGAAGCGATGCAGCGGAACCTTTAAAGATAACATCCGCTGGCGGTGGTCAGCAATCGCGCAGCGCGGCCAACGAGAGGCTTTCCTTTCCCGCGGGATTCGCGGTAGAGTCTGCCGTATGGCCACTCCATTTATTTGCATGCAATGCAACCAGCCGGAAAGCCGGTGTAAGTGTGACTGCCAGCGCTTTTGCGTGCTTTGCCAGGGCGAACACCAGGTGCGTCTGGTAAAAGACGGAAATTATTACTGCCTGGATTGTCGCGAAGCCTGCGACTACGAGGCGCAGCATAAAGAAGCGGGCGCTTAGATCACCACGGCTTCTTTGTGTTCCCCGAAGACTTTGCGCATCGCGTCCGATATTTCGCCGACGGTCGCAAAATTTTCTACTGCATCAATGATGCGCGGCATCAGGTTCTCGGCTGAGCGCGCAGCGTCCTCGATCCCCTTCAGCGCCGACTCCCAATTCTTTTTGTCGCGCCGCGCCCGCAGCGCGCGCAGGCGATCGACTTGTTTCTTCTCCAGCGCTTCATCGATGCGTTGCACCTGGTAAGGCTTCTCTTCCTCGATCTCGAAGCGATTCACGCCGACAACAACTTGCTCTAACCGGTCGACCGATTGCTGGAAGTCGTAAGCAGCGTTCTGGATCTCCTGCTGCACGTATCCCCGCTCGATGGCTTTGAGCATGCCGCCCAGAGTATCGATCTTCTTTAGGTATTCTTTGGCGCGCTCTTCAATCTGGTTGGTCAGGCTCTCGATGTAATAGGAGCCGGAAAGCGGATCCACCGTGTTCGGCGCGCCGGATTCATACGCGATGATCTGCTGGGTACGCAGCGCGATGCGCGCGGCCTCTTCGGTTGGCAAGGCGAGCGCTTCGTCATAGCTGTTGGTATGCAGCGACTGCGTTCCACCGAGCACCGCCGCAAGCGCCTGCACTGCCGTGCGGACGATGTTGACCTCGGGCTGCTGCGCGGTCAGCGTGGAGCCGCCGGTCTGGGTGTGGAAACGCAGCATCAGCGACTTCGGATTCTTCGCCTTGAACTGGTCGCGCATGATGGCCGCCCACATGCGACGTGCGGCGCGGAACTTGGCGATCTCTTCGAGGAAATTGTTGTGGCAGGCAAAGAAGAAGGAGATTCGAGGCGCGAATTCATCGACGCTGAGTCCGGCATCGAGTGCAGCCTGCACGTATGCCACTCCGTTGGCGAGCGTGAAGCCGACTTCCTGCACCGCCGTCGAGCCCGCTTCGCGCATGTGATAGCCGGATATAGAGATGGTGTTCCACTCGGGAACATTCGCCTGCGTAAAAGCGAACATGTCGGTGATGATGCGCATCGCACCCTGCGGCGGATAGATGTAAGTCCCGCGCGCGATGTATTCCTTCAAGATGTCGTTCTGGACGGTGCCGCTGAGCTTGCGGACATCGGTACCGTTGCGTTTCGCCACCGCAATGTAAAGCGCCAGTAGGATCGACGCCGTCGAGTTGATGGTCATCGAAGTCGAGATCTTCGCGAGGTCGATGCCGTCGAAGAGTCGCTGCATGTCCTCAATAGAGTCGATGGCGACGCCGACCTTGCCTACTTCCCCAAGCGCCATCGGATTATCGGAATCGAGGCCGATCTGCGTCGGCAAGTCGAAGGCGACCGAAAGTCCCGTCGTCCCGTGTCCGAGCAGATACTTGTAACGCTTGTTCGATTCCTCGGCGTCGCCCATGCCGGCGTATTGCCGCATCGTCCAGGGACGGCCGCGGTACATGGTGGGCTGCACCCCGCGCGTATAAGGAAACTCGCCGGGATAGCCGACCTGCTCGTCGTATTCCCAGCCTTCGAGATCGGCGGGGGTGTAAAGCGGCTGTACTTCGATGCGGCTGGTGGTCTGGACGGGCTGCTCGCTTCCGTTCTTCGGATCAGCCTTGGGGGCGCGGCTCATTGCTGCTTCCTTTTGCGCGCGCGAAGGAACGAACTGATCGCGAACCACCCGAACATAAGGGTAAAGATGGCCAAAACGGCGATCCGGCCGGCAGCCGCGTGCACTTGAACCTCGCGGATCAAGGCCGCCCCGCCGATCACCGCAAAAACTGCGAAGAAAAAGCCGGTGACCTCGAGCCAAAGCACGTGGCCGACCTTAAGCAACGATGAGGCAACCGCTCCGAAGGCGCGTCCCCAGCGGCTTCGTACGATGGTCCGGGCAGCGCCGCGGCTCACCAGTCTGGCTTTTTCGGACGCAGAAACTTCGTTCACAAGCGTCATTGTAACAGTCGGTTTTTGACGTTCGCGGCGGTTCCTGATGCCCCGGTTCCGCATCTAATTTCCCGTACGCAAGGTTCTTGGGGGCTGCATCTTGGATGAGCGCTTAAAGAAGATGATGAAAGAGCTCGGCGACGCCATCAACGAGTCGCTGGGCGAATCGGAAGAGATCGCGGAAGTCATTTCGCGCATAAAAGACTCAGGCTACGACATTTTTCTCGTCCTCGAAGCCACCATCGGCTTCAATAAGCGCGACGAGGAAGAAGAACCACAACTCGGCCCTGACGTGGTGACCTCCATCAAGGAACCGGATTTCACCGTGAACGCCCAGGACATGAAATTCCTGCGGTCGCTGCGCATCGCCATCGACGACGCGGCCTGAGTTTCTGATTGAGTAATTGGGAAATCGTGTAATTGAGAAATTGATAGCTCAACTGTCTTCAAATTACCCGATTTCTCAATTCCCCAATTACCCAATCCCTCTGGTAGTATCCCTGCTTGCAACTTAGATAGCAGCTTCGCTATCTCAAAGCCCATGAGAGACACGCTTGGAGTGTTGCTGGCGGGGGGAGCGGGCGAACGCCTCTATCCGCTCACACGCGACCGCGCCAAGCCGGCCGTCACCTTCGGCGGCATCTACCGCATCATCGATATCACTCTCTCCAACTGCATCAATAGCGAGCTGCGCAAGGTCTACATCCTCACGCAGTACAAGGCGCTGTCGCTGAACCGCCACATCCGCGAAGGATGGGGCAGCATGGTCGCGCGTGACCTTGGCGAGTTCGTCGAAATTTTGCCGCCGATGAAGCGCGTCAGTGAGAACTGGTATCTCGGCACCGCCGACGCCGTCTATCAGAACATTTATTCCATCGGCGCAGAGCAGCCCAAGCGCGTGCTCATCCTGAGCGGCGACCACATCTACAAGATGAATTACGAGCTCATGTTGCAGCATCATGAGGCGTCCGGCGCGGACATGACGCTGGCAACCATCCTTATCAATCCGGACGAGACCTCGCGCTTCGGAGTGGTCGACGTGTCGAAAGACGGGCGCATCACCGGCTTCGTCGAGAAGCCGAAGACCACCGAGATCCGCTCGCCCTATAACCCGGCCATGGTCTCTGGCTCGATGGGCGTCTACCTCTTCAATACCGACGTGCTGTTGCCCGTGCTGCTGAAAGACGCCGAGGATCCGAACTCGTCGCACGATTTCGGTCACGACATTCTTCCGCGCATGGTCAGCGACTACAAGGTCTTCTCGTTCAACTTCATCGACGAGAACCACAAAGAGGCGCAGTACTGGCGCGACGTCGGCACGCTCGAAGCCTACTACGAAGCCAACATGGACGTGGTCGCCGTCTCGCCCGTCTTCAACCTCTACGACAAAGAGTGGCCCATCCGCACCCACCAGCGGCAATATCCGCCGGCGAAATTCGTCTTCGCCGAATCCGGACGCACCGGCTCGGCCGTCGATTCCATCGTCTCCGCGGGATGCATCGTCTCCGGCGGCATGGTGAAGAATTCCATCCTCTCGCCCGACGTGCGCGTGAACTCCTACAGCGACGTGGAAGACAGCATCATCTTCTCGCACGTGAACATCGGCCGCCACTGTAAGATCAAAAAGGCGATCATCGATCGCGACGTCCACATCCCCGAAGGCACCGTGATCGGCTTCGACCCCGAAGCCGACAAGCAAAATTACTTCGTCACCGAGACGGGAATCACGGTCGTGACCCGCGACTATTCCCTCTTCGAAAATCCCGTGGCGGCGGACTACTTCACCAGCGAGTAGCCACGAATCACGATAGAACGGGTGCCCAATCTTTTCGCGCTTTTGCGAAAGGTGGGTTTAGGCAGCACCTTTTCACAGTTTTTGCGAAAGGTGGGTGTTAGACAGTTGGGTTAAGGGTGCCCCACCTTTTCGCGGTTTTTGCGAAAGGTGGGTTAGACTCGGCTTGAGGGTGCCCTACATTCCCGCGCAGCGGAATGTGGGACGAATAAATTTGTCTTATACCCCGCCCATCAGCTCGATTTTCACTAGACCAGATTCTCCGTAGCGATAGGCGCGATAGCTGCTCCACTTCCACTGTTCTGGGGATTCCACCAGCTTCCTCGTCACCGGATTCCGGTGCATGTAGCGCAGCTTCTCAATATGCTTCTTCTTACTATAGACATTGAAGTCGTAGAAGCGCTTTTGCCAGAAGTGCTCGGAAAGTTCCTCGACACTCCAGAGTGCGCTCTGTTTCGCCTTGGCGTTTCTTCTCACCGAGGGCAGCAGCTTCCGCCCGACTCGCCGCTTCAACGCCTGCATGACTTCCGACGGATCTCCGCGCTCCGGCTCGCTCATTAGCAAGTGGAAGTGCTCCGGCATCACCACGTATCCCGCCACCCGGAACCGGTAGTGCTTACGGACCTGCTCCAGTGTCTTTAGGAATTGGTCGCGCCGCGCGGGTGTACCCAGCAGCGGACGGCGCTTGTAGCAACTCGACGTGATGAAGTGGTAGTCGCCTCCGCCGTAGATGCGACGCAGTCCTTTGGGCATCGCCCGGCAGTGTACCCGATTGTGACCTCGCCCACCTTTCGCAAAAACCGCGAAAAGGTGGGGCACCCTCGGTGTATTCTCAACAAGCTATGTGGGCCACCCGCCTCATGTACTACCGGGTCAGGTATTACGATCAGAATGGTGGAAGATTTCTAAGGGAGGATCCCTTAGGTTTTAAGGCAGGGTTTAACTTCTATAGTTACGCCGACAATCGCCCTACCATCAGCCGAGATCCTTATGGGTTATGGCGAGATTGCTCAGAGGAAAACATTCAATGCTTCCGGAGATGCTGGAACCGATGTCCACCTTGGCCCATAACCCGAGGCAACGCCGGTCATTTCAAGTATTGCGAGACGAAGTGCCTGCTCGAGCGGATGGAGTGCGACAAGGAGAATGAAGCGGAACAGGCGGCTCAGCAGTTCTCCGCTTATTGCTTGAAAAACCCTGGCCACTGCGCTGCCATCGGGGTCGGAATAGGAATTCTCGGCGGGCTACTTGGAGGCGGAGGAGCGCTTGTTCCAGCTTTCTAAACGAGAGGGATCAATGAAGAATTTTGAATTGTTCGAATCGCAGAGCAAGATACTGAAGAAGATTGCGACTGGATACCCTGCGAATTCTCCGGAACGCGCTGCAATTAGGCGGGCGACGTTGGCTCTTTGTTTTGTGACAATGGAGCACTTGGGGGCGTTCGAGAGTTTTCAAAGTGATTCACAGCGTGAGCTTAGCCCTGCAAAACGACAAAAACTAAAAGAGATGGGACTTGAGTAGGAGTGGGTGGCCGACCCAACCCGTCCTCCGCGACAATGCTCGCAATCCCAATAGGCGGGTGCCCCGTCCTAGCTTGCTAGGGCGGGATGTTTGTTACACTCCCGTGCGTGCCTAGGGGACTCAAACGCTTCCAGCAAGCCCGCTATCTGCACTTCATCACCTTCAGTTGTTATCGCCGGCAACCGAAGCTCCGTTTGAACCTGCTCGATAATGGCTCGCGCGAAGAGGATTTTTTTTAATCCATGAAATCTGTCCCGCTTGGTACACTTGCGGTTCCCCGAAGGAGCCTGATGCCGCTCACGCTTGAAGTCCTGCTGCAGGACCCCAACGTCGCTGGGTCGCAGTACCTCTACTTGCAGCCGGAGCAGCCGCCCGCCTTCATGAACGCGCAGTCAAAGTGGGAGGCTGCCGGTCCGAAGCTCACCGCAGCCGACGTGGAGCGCATGGTCGCGACGGTGATCCCGGAGGACAAAAAAGCCGCCTTCACCGGAGCCGGAGTGCAGTTGCAAGCTGCGGTGGGCGGGCAGAATTTCGACATCAAGATCGTGCGCGAGGCCGCCGGCATCAAGGTGCAGTTCCACAAGATCGCCGCGCACGGCGCGCCGGCGCCGGCTCCACCTTCGGGAGCAAGTTCCAAACGCCTGGAGATCGAGAAGTTCTTCCGCATACAGCTCGACAACGACGCATCGGACATCCACCTCTCGACCGACGTGCCGCCCATGATGCGCAAAGATGGCGAGATGGCGCCGCTTCCCGGCTTTGACGGCCCGATGGCCGGCAAGGACCTGGACCGCATCCTTTTTCAGCTGATGCCGGAGAAGAACCGCGAAGAATTCGTCCGCCGCAACGACACCGACTTCGCCTACGAGCTCGGCACCGAGGCGCGCTTCCGCTGCAACGTCTTTCGCGACCGCAAGGGCATGGGCGCTGTCTTCCGCCAGATCCCCAGCAAGATCCTGACCGCGGAGAGGATGGGACTTTCGAAAGAGATTTTGAAGCTCTGCTTTCTGACCAAGGGACTGGTGCTGGTGACCGGGCCGACCGGCAGCGGCAAGTCCACCACGCTCTGCGCGATGGTCGACTTCGTGAACCGCAACCGCAACGACCACATCATCACCATCGAAGATCCAGTCGAATTCGTGCACGAGAATAAAAAATGTCTCGTCAACCAGCGCGAGGTTCGCAGCCACACCGATTCATTCAAAGATGCTCTGCGCGCCGCGCTGCGCGAAGACCCGAACATCATCCTGGTCGGCGAGATGCGCGACCTGGAGACCATCGCCATCGCCATCGAGATGGCCGAGACGGGTCACCTGGTTTTCGGGACGCTGCATACGTCGTCGGCGGTGGGGACGGTGGACCGCATCGTCGATCAATTCCCTGCCGACCGGCAATCGCAGATCCGCGTGATGCTCGCTGAATCGCTGAAGGGTGTGATCTCGCAGGTGCTGTGCAAGAAGATCGGCGGCGGACGCGCGCCCGCGCTCGAAGTGCTGCTGGTCGATCACGCCATCGCCAACCTGATCCGCGAAGGTAAGACCACGCAGATGCCCTCGGCAATGCAAGTCGGCAAAGCGAAAGGCAACGTCATGATGAACGATGCGCTCATCGATCTGGTGAAAGCGAAGAAGGTGGAGCCGCAAGAGGCTTACAACAAATCCACTGACAAGACAGGCTTCGAGGGATTCCTGAAGCGCGAGAAGTTCGACACCGCGTTCATCTCGCCGGAGAAGCCGGCCGCGGCTCCCGCCGCGGTGGGTGGGATCGCGGTAGGGGCCGCAAAATAATTACTTCGCGACTGCTTTCCTGATGGCCATCAACTCCTCCAGCAGGCCTCGTAGGTTCTTCAGGTCGAGCGCATTCGCGCCGTCTGACTTCGCCTGTTTGGGATTGTCGTGGACTTCCATGAAGACGCCGTCCACACCTGCGGCAACCGCCGCGCGCGCCAGCACCGGGATGAACTGCGGCTGGCCGCCGCTGGTTCCTTTGCTGTCGCCGCTTGCGGAAGGTAGCTGCACGGAGTGCGTCGCATCGAACACCACCGGCGCGAACATGCGCATGATGGGCAGCGAGCGAATGTCTACGACGAGATTTCCGTAGCCGAAGGTCGAGCCACGCTCGGTGACGAAGACTTTGTCGTTGCCCGAGTCGCGCACCTTCTCGACAGCGAAGCGCATGTCCGCAGGCGCGACGAATTGTCCTTTCTTGATATTCACCGCGCGTCCGGTCTTTGCGGCGGCGACCAGTAGATCGGTCTGGCGGCAGAGCAACGCGGGAATCTGCAGGACATCGGCGACCTCGGCCACCCGCTGCACGTCCACCGCTTCATGCACGTCAGTGAGCACGGGGATATTCATCGCCAGCTTTTTGACCTTCGCCAGCGCGCGCAAACCTGCATCCATCCCGATGCCACGGAAACTTTTCAGCGATGTGCGATTGGCCTTATCGTAGGACGCTTTAAAGATGTAGGGGAGCTTCAGGGCCTTGCAGACACCTGCGATCGCCTCGGCCATCTTGAGTGCGTGGGCTTCGCTCTCAATGACGCACGGCCCGGCGATGAGAAACATCTCGCCGCCACCGATCTCGACGCGTCCGACTTTGAAGGTGCTGGACATTCTTTAAAACATTGAACCACAGAGGACACTGAGGTTTATAGAGATTTCCTCCGTGCTCCATCGGCGTCCTCTGTGGTTAAGCTTTACTTCTTGCCGACTTTTTCTCCACGCAGGAACAGCTCATCATCCACCGACATCTTCTCTTTCATTACGCGCTGGCGCTGCTCGTACGCTGCGCCGATGAAGGAACGGAAGAGCGGATGCGGCTCCAGCGGCTTCGACTTGAATTCCGGATGGAACTGGCAACCGATAAAGAATGGATGCTCGGGGATTTCGACCATCTCGACGTAGGTTCCGTCGGGCGTCGAGCCGGAGATGCGCAATCCGCCGCCGGTGAGCACCGCTTCGTACTCGCGGTTGAATTCATAGCGATGGCGATGGCGCTCGCTGATCTCAAGGTCGCCGTAGATGCGCTGCGCCAGCGTTTCGGGCTGGATCTTGCAGGTCCACGCCCCCAGGCGCATGGTGCCGCCGAGTTCGTCGATGCCGCGCAGCTCGCGCAGCTTATAGATGATGCGGTGCGCGGTCGATTGGTCGAACTCGCTGGAGTTCGCGCCTTCAAGTCCGCATACGTTGCGTGCGAATTCGATGCACGCCGTCTGCATGCCGAGGCAGATGCCGAAGTACGGGACCTTCTTTTCGCGCGCGTAGCGGATCGCGTTCAACATGCCTTCGATGCCGCGCTTGCCGAAGCCGCCAGGGACGAGGATGCCGTCATAATCTTCGAGCTGCGATTCGTACTCGTCGCCCTCTTTGGTTTCGAGGCCCTCGGCTTCAACCCATGTGATGCTCAACTTCAAATTGTGCGCCAGCGCGCCATGCACCAACGCTTCTTTCAGCGATTTGTAGGAATCTTCGTACTCCACATATTTGCCGACGATCGCGATCGAGACTTCGTCCTTCGGGTTATAGACGTTGTGCACCAGCTCTTCCCACTTCGCCAGGTCGCGATCGGGCGCCTCCATGTGCAGATATTTAAGGACCAGCGTGTCCACGCCTTCCTTGGCGAAGACGACCGGCACCTCGTAGATGGACGCAACGTCTTTCGCGGTGATGACGGCGTCGTTCTCCACGTTGCAGAAGAGCGCGATCTTTTCCTTGATGTCTTTGGAGAGGAAGCGGTCGGTGCGGCAAAGCAAAAGGTCGGGCTGAATGCCGATGCTCAGCAGTTCTTTGACTGAATGCTGCGTGGGTTTTGTTTTCAGCTCGCCGGCAGCGCCGATCCACGGCACCAGGGTGACGTGGACGAACAATGTCGTCTCGCGCCCTAGCTCCTGGCGCATCTGGCGGATGGCTTCGATAAACGGCAGCGACTCGATGTCGCCGACGGTGCCGCCGATCTCGACGATGGCAATGTCCACATCCTGCGCGATCTTCTTCATCGCCGCTTTTATCTCGTTGGTGACGTGCGGGATCACCTGCACCGTCTTGCCGAGATAATCGCCACGGCGCTCCTTGGTGATGATCTGCTCGTAGATTCGGCCGGTGGTCCAGTTGTTGTCGCGCGAAAGTTTGGCGTGAGTGAAGCGCTCGTAGTGGCCAAGGTCAAGGTCGGTCTCGGCGCCGTCGTCGGTCACAAAGACCTCGCCATGCTGGAAGGGCGACATGGTGCCGGGGTCGACGTTCAAGTACGGGTCGAACTTCATGATGTTGACCTTGAGGCCGCGGCTCTCCAGCAAGCAGCCGATGGAGGCCGCCGCGAGTCCCTTGCCCAACGATGAAACCACTCCGCCCGTAACGAAGATGTACTTAGCCGGCATGCCCGCCCCTTTTCGTATGTGTTTGCTTGGACTTCGCGTAGATGTGCTTCAGCGTTTCAGCTTCTCTCGGGAAACTGGAAACTCGAAACTGCCGACTGTTTTTAGAGGATGCTGCGCCCCGGAAGGTAATCGTGTTGGCTTGGCGCCAGCAGGGGTGCACGACCTATTATACAGAAACTCTGGTGATTAAGAACAGAGTTCCTCGATTAGCCTCTTCGCCTCCACCCTGCATCTAAAATGGTTCAGAGACACAGATCTCTTATGCGCAGATGGGCCACGACAATCTGCCTGCTGCTGGCCACCTTCATGGTGGCGCACGCCGAGGAGCGCGCCAAGCGGCTCATCCTGAAAGACGGCTCCTACCAGCTCGCCACTAAATACGAGGTCACCGGCGACCGCGTCCGCTACTTCAGCGCCGAGCGCTACATATGGGAGGAGATGCCGAAATCGCTTGTCGACTGGGACGCCACAAACAAGTGGGAAGCGGAAGCTACGGCCGGCGTCCACGCCACCCAGAGTGAAATGAATAAAGAAGATGCGGCCGACGCGGCGGCCGAGGAAGCTAAGTCGCCCACCGTCGCACCCGGGCTCAAGCTGCCGGAGGATGGCGGCGTTTTCCTGCTCGACCAGTTCCAGAACAGGCCGCAGCTGGTGGAGATCGTGCAGAACGGCGGCGAGCTGAATAAGCACACGGGAAAAAATATTCTGATCGCGGTCATCAATCCCATCAACGTTGCTAAGCAGACCATCGAGCTTAAAGGCGCGAAGGCGCGCATCCAGGCGCACGGAGTGGTTCCTACCTTGTACGCGAACGTGAACCTTAACGACTCCGACCAGCCGGTTCAAAAGGCATCGGATAAAACCAAACTTCCAAACTCCGACACGGACCTGAACTCCAATCGGTTCCGCATCGCCAAGGTCGAACGCAAGAAAGACGCGCGCATCGTCGGCGACCTGAAGGTCTACATCACCGGCAAGGTGAAGCAGGAAGGCAATTGGATCCCGACCAAGGTCGAGCCGGTAAGCGGCGGATGGGTGAAGGTGACGCCCACGCAGCCGCTCGCGCCCGGCGAGTACGCGCTGATCGAGATGCTTAGCCCAAAAGAGATGAACCTTTATGTTTGGGATTTCGGCGTCGATCCGCTCGCGCCCGCCAATCAGACGGCCTGGACTCCTTCGCAGCCCAAACCGCTGCCCACGGGAACGGACGAGACTCCGGTGCTGATCCGGCCGAAGAGATAAAAAAACAAGAGCGCCACGGATTTCACGGATCGGCACCGATCAAGAACAGTCATTCATAAAAAACCAAAATAAAATAAATCCGTTAAATCCGTGTTCTCCGTGGCGTTTTGCCTTGTGTTAGGTTTTATCAATGCGTGCCGAACCCGTCACCCTCGAAGGAAATCACGTCATACTGGAGCCGCTTTCGCTCGAGCATCTGGATGCGCTGGCGGAAGTCGCGCTCGATCCGGAATTGTGGAAGTTCACAACAGTGAACATCCAAAATCGCGATGAGTTGCGCGCCTATATAGAAGAGGCGCTGCAGTTAACCAAGGTGGGAACCGTGATGGCATTCGCCACGCGCGACAAACAATCCGGCAAGCTGGTTGGCAGCACGCGACTGGCGGATATTCAAGTCGCGCACCGCACCATGGAGATCGGTTGGACGTGGGTTGCGCGCTCCCACCAGCGCACCGCCGTGAATACTGAAGCCAAATATCTGATGCTGCGCCACGCCTTCGAACAAATGAACGCTCGCAGGGTGATGCTCAAGACTGACGAGACCAATGTGAAATCGCGTGCGGCCATCGCGCGCATCGGCGCCAAACAGGAAGGCATCCTGCGCAATCACATGCTGGTGTGGGGTGGACGCAACCGCAATTCGGTCATCTTCAGCATCATCTCCGAGGAGTGGCCCGAAGTGAAGCGCAACCTTGAAGCCAAGCTGGCGCAGCGCGTCTCTGCGTAACGAATCCGCCGATCGCACGCGGAACTAACAACTTTTCGGCGATACATTGCCCGCCTTCCTCTGTTCGCCTGCATCCCAATCCTTACAGGAGAAAATTTATGGCAGAGAAGAATCTTGAAGGATTGAGAGTCGCTATCATCGCGGCTGATTACTTTGAACAAGCCGAGCTTGAGCGGCCCATGAAAGCGCTGGATGATGCCGGCGCGAAGACGAAGATCATTTCGGTAAAGCCGGGAGAGATCCAGGGAGTGAATCACGTCGAGATGGGGGATAAGTTCAAGGTGGATATGACCCTGAGCGAAGCGCGCCCGGATCAGTTCGACGTCGTGCTGCTGCCCGGAGGCGCCGTGAATGCCGACTTCCTACGCGTGGTACCTGAGGCGCAGAAATTCGTGCAGGAGTTCGACCGCGCCGGAAAGCCGATCGCGTTCATCTGTCACGCGCCATGGTTGCTGGTTTCTGCGCAACTCGCGAAAGGCCGTACCTTCACCAGCTATCACACCATCCAGGACGACATGCGCAACGCCGGTGCCAATTGGGTGGATAAAGAAGTGGTGCGCGACCGCAATTGGGTCTCGAGTCGACAGCCGAGCGACATCCCGGCATTTAACAGCCAGATGATCGCGTTATTCGCCGAGGCGCTTCCCGCGCAGCGCGCGGCGTAAACCCTTTTCACCACGGAGGCACGGAGGCGCGGAGAACCTTTGTTTATAAGCTAAAGGGAATTCACTTCAGCTCAGTGCTTTGGGAATGAGGAGACGTCTCGATGAATCCTTTGTTCTTCTCCGTGACTCCGTGCCTCTGTGGTGAATAAGCTTTTCCGACGGTGTATCCTGCGTTCGCCAGAAAACAACACCGCGTCCGGGAGAAGCCATGCGCATCGTCCGTTATCTCATCGCTATTACTCTGCTCTGTCTCGCAGCCGCCGCGCAAGACATCGCCATCCGCGCCGGCAACCTCATCGATCCTGCTACCGGAAACGTCAGCAAGAACCAGTTCATTGTTGTGCACGACGGCAAAATCGCCTCCGTCGGAACAAGTGTTCCCGCCGGCGCGAAGGTAGTCGATCTCTCCAATGAATGGGTGATGCCCGGCCTGATGGATGCACACACGCACATCACGATGAACCTGCCGGTGAATCCGCCGGGCGAGTCGCTGTGGGAGTCTTACTACGTGAAGGAGAGCACCGGGGTGCGCGTGCTGCGCGGCATCCACACCGGCGAGATCCTGCTGAACGCCGGCTTTACGACCGTGCGCGACGTGGGTAACAACGGCGATTACGGCGACGTCGCCGTGATGAAGGGTCTGGAGAAAAAGTGGTTCCATGGGCCCACGGTGATTCCCTCCGGCAAGATCATCGGCCCGTTCGGCGGACAGTTCAACAATATTGCTCCCGAGCAGGGGCGCTTTTGGGACTTCGAATACATCGACGCCGATACGCCCGACGAGCTCCGCAAGGCCGTCCACCAGAATATTTTTTATGGCGCGAAGGTGATCAAGCTGGTGGCCGACAACAGCGCGTTCCATTATTCGGTGGACGATATCAAGGCGGCGGTTGACGAAGCCCACCACGCCGGAGAAAAAGTTGCGGTGCACGTTTACGGCGGCGAAGCCGCCACCAATGTCATCGAAGGGGGTGCCGATTCCGTCGAGCACGGTTGGGACCTGAACGACGATCAACTCAAGATGATGAAAGAGCGCGGCACGTATCTCGTCGGCACCGATTTCCCCTACGAGCACCTGGTCGCGCTCGGCCAGATGGTGCATATGGATGCGAAGCCTCGCGCCGCTAGCATCATCGATAGGCTGCGCCGTGCCTACAAGATTGGCGTCAAGATGGCGTTCGGCGCTGATGTGGTCGTGGATCTTCCCGGGAAATCGCGCGCCGACATGGCATTCGATTATCTGAATAGTTTTAAGCAAGCCGGCGTCTCGAATGCCGACATGCTCCGGTACATGACAACGGGCCCGGCCGATCTGCTCGGAATCGCGAAGGAGCGCGGCGCGATCGCGCAGGGCCTCGCCGCCGACATCATCGCCATGCCCGCCGACCCGCTCGCCGACACCGAGAACTTGCGCAAGGTGAACTTCGTGATGAAGGACGGCGAGGTGATTCGACGGCCGTAGATCCTTCACCACGCCGAGAACACGGAGAAGCCTCTTTTTTTTATTACTCTTAGTCCTCCCGCGTCCTCTTCAGCCAGCAATGTTGGCATGATGACTGTCTACACTGAAAACCCTTGATTTTCTCTGTGCCTCTGTGTCTCTGTGGTGGGTTTTCGGCCTGCTAGAATGAACTGTTTAGCAGCCCATGCCGACCGGTTCAGAGATCCGCGAGACCTTCCTGCGCTACTTCGAAGCGCAGAAGCACCGTCGTGTGCACTCGTCGTCGCTAGTCCCCGCGAACGATCCCACCCTGCTCTTCACCAACGCGGGCATGAACCAGTTCAAGGACGTCTTTCTCGGCCTCGAGAAGCGCGACTACAACCGCGCCGCCACGTCGCAGAAGTGCGTCCGCGCCGGCGGCAAGCATAACGACCTGGAGAATGTCGGCTTCACCAACCGCCACCACACCTTCTTCGAGATGCTGGGGAATTTTTCCTTCGGCGATTACTTCAAGAAGGATGCGATCGAGTTCGCGTGGGAGCTGATCACCTCGCCGAAGTGGTACGGCATCGATAAGAACAAGCTCTACGCGACCATCTTCAAAGGCGAGCAAGGCGTTCCGCGCGACGACGAAGCAGAAAAATATTGGATCGAGGTGGGCGTCCCCAAAGAGCGCGTCTTCGCCATGGGGATGAAGGACAACTTCTGGCAGATGGGCGACACCGGCCCCTGCGGTCCGTGCAGCGAGATGCATTACGACATGGGCCCGGAGGCGAGCGACAAGCAACACCCCGAGTGCGCTGCCGGCAAATGCCAGTTCCCTTGCCCTCACGATTGCGGCCGCTACATGGAGATCTGGAACCTGGTCTTCATGCAGTTCGACCGCGACGCCAGCGGCAAGCTGAGTCCGCTGCCCGAAACCTTGCGTCGACACCGGCATGGGACTCGAGCGCCTGGCAGCGGTGTTGCAGGGAAAGATCTCGAACTACGACACCGACCTGTTCACTCCGCTCATTACGCGCGCGGCCGAGCTGACGGGCGTCGACGTAAAAAAAGAATTAGCGTCGGAGAACAAGACGCGCTCCGCAGCGTCACTGCGCGTGATCGCCGACCACGCGCGCGCGACGACATTCCTGATTTCGGATGGAGTTGTGCCGGCGAACGAAGGACGCGGCTACGTGCTGCGCAAGATATTGCGGCGCGGCATCCGCCATGGAAGGCTGCTCGGTGCTACTGCGCCTTTCATGTATCAGATGGTGCATGCCGTCCGCGACCTGATGAGAGACGCGTATCCCGAACTGCTCGACACCGCCGAGCGTGTGAGCAAGGTGGTGTACGAGGAAGAGCGGCGGTTCGCGAACACACTCGATATCGGGCTGAAGAAACTAGATGAGCTTCTTATGGAGGCAAAAGGTTTCAAGCTCGACGGCGCAAAAGTGTTTCAGCTTTACGACACCTTCGGCCTGCCTTTAGATTTCATTGAAGATGCTGCTCGCGACCAGGCGATTGAATTTGATCGCTCTTCGTTCGAGCACGCGATGCAAGAACAGCGCGAGCGCGCCCGTGCCTCATGGAAAGGCGGTGCGGGCAAAGCCACTGCCTCGCCCGCATTCCGCGAGATCAGTAAAACGGTTTTCGAAGGGTACCGCCAGACCGAGTCGCGCGATTGTGAAGTTCTCGCCATCATTCATAAAGGTGAGGGCGTAAAAGAGCTGCGGGCGAACGAGGAAGGCGAGATCGTCCTCGACCACACTCCGTTCTATGCCGACTCCGGTGGACAGGTCGGCGACACGGGATGGTTCTACGATTCGTCGCGCAACGTGGTCGCTGAAGTCCGCGGATGCTATTCGCCCGTACAGGGTGTGCGTGCCCACAAGGTACACGCACGCCAGCCGATCCACGTTGGTCAGAAAGTCGATGCCGTAGTCAACGCCGAAGTCCGGCAGGAGACGATGCGCAACCACACCGCGACACATCTTCTCCACGCCGCGCTGCGCGAGACGCTGGGCAAGCACGTGAAGCAGGCGGGCTCGCTGGTCGATCCCGGGCACCTGCGCTTCGACTTCTCGCACTTCACCGCCGTCGCCGACGAAGAGCTGCAGGACATCGAGGACCTCGCCAATAAAGAAGTCCTTAAGAACACCAAAGTGCAGGTGATCGAAGATGTGCCTATCGACGTGGCCGTGAACGAATACAAGGCGATGGCGCTCTTTGGCGAAAAATACGGCGACAAGGTGCGCGTGATCAAGATCGGCGACTTCTCCACCGAACTTTGCGGCGGCACCCACACGCGGCGCAACCGGCGAGATCGGACTGGTGAAGATCTTGAGCGAAGGCTCGGTGTCATCGGGCGTTCGACGCTTGGAAGCCGTCAGCGGTGAAGGCTCGCTGCATCATTTCCGCAAAGACCATGAGCTGGAACGCGTGGTCGGCAACCTGGTCTCCCGTTCCGACGGTCGCTCCCCCGCCGAATCATTGCGCGCGGAACTCGAAAAGAAAGACGCAGAACTCAAACGCCTGCAGCGCGAACTGGAGCAAGCCCGCATGAAGTCGGCCGCGTCAGCGGTCTCCTCTGCGACCGATCAGGTGAAGACTGTGAACGGTATCAAGGTGCTGGCGCAGCGCGTGGACAACGTGGACCGCAACCAGATGCGCACGCTGGTCGACAACCTGCGCAATAAACTCGGCTCGGGCGTCGTCGTGCTCGGTTCGGTGCAGGAAATCGAGAGCGAAGCCGAAGGCGGAGCCAAGATAAAAGAAAAAAAGGTCGCCGTCATCGTCGGCGTCACCAAAGACCTGACTGCGAAGTTGCAAGCCGGCAAGATCGTTGGTCCGATCGCGAAGCTGGTGGGCGGCTCGGGCGGTGGGCGTCCGGACATGGCTGAGGCCGGTGGCAAGGATGCGTCGCAACTTGATGCGGCGCTCGCGTCGGCACCAGAAGTTGTGGCCTCGTTGACCAAGTAATTCACCACGGAGACTCAGAGACACGGAGGAAGCCCGAATTCATTCCACGCGGAAACGGGCGGATCCCAAGAAGAACTCGAATTGATCCGCAATCATCCGTATTATCCGCGTGAGCTGAATTTCTCAGTGTCTCAGTGCCTCCGTGGTTAATTCTCCCCGTTTCGGGCACAATACTGTGCTGCCATGAAAAATCTTGCCATCTGTCTCGCCCTGCTCTGTCTTTGCTGCATCAACCTTCCCGCCGACGAAGGCCATCATCACGAAATGTCCGCCGCCGAGCTCGGCGCGGTCTCGTTCCGGACTTCCTGCAACGCGAAGATGCGGGTCACCTTCAACCACGGCGTCGCATGGCTGCATTCGTTCGAGTACGAGCAGGCGCAGCAGGAGTTTGCCAAAGTAGAAGCCGCTGACCCGAAGTGCGCGATGGCGCGCTGGGGTGAGGCGATGAGTCTTTATCACCAGCTCTGGGAGCACCCCGATGCCGCCGCGGTGAAGCAGGCTTCCGCATCGCTCGCCGCTGCGAAGAAGATGAAGGCGACGCCGCGCGAGCAAGCCTACATCGCCGCCCTCAGCAACATATTCGTCAGCGATGATGAGAAGACTTTCTTCGACCGGGTGAAGAAATATTCTGCCGCGATGGACGAGCTGCGCAAGCAGAATCCGTAACGACCACGAAGCCTCCATTTTTTTCGCGCTTTCATTGCTCGGGCAGAACAGCTTCAAGGACCCCGAGCTGAAGCTGCAGCGGCAGGCGGTCGCCATCCTGAACGAACAGCTGCACGCCGTGCCGAACCATCCCGGCATCACGCACTACATCATCCATGCGACCGACAATCCGCAGCTCGCCCAAATGGGGCTGGAGGCGGCGCGTGCCTATGCGAAGATCGCGCCTTCGTCGCCGCATGCCGTGCACATGCCCTCGCATATTTTCGCGCGCGTGGGCTTGTGGCAGGAGAGCATCCGATCGAACTCCCAGGCGTTGGTCGCCGCAGACAAGATGTCTGACATGGGCCTGCATATGACCCATCATCGCGTGCACTCCATGGACTTCCTGGAATACGCCTACCTGCAGATCGGCGACGATCGCAAAGCGAAAGAACAGGTTGACGCGCTCGGCAAGATCTCGGATTCCGCGATTGACAATCAGTATCTTGATTACCTGCAGGCGCGTCGTATGGCGTTCGCCTTCACCTACGCGCTGGAGCGGCGCGATTGGAAAGAGGCGCTCGCGCTGCAACCGTTAGCGAACGCGACTCCGCAGGCGAAGTCGGGCATCTCCTGGGCTCATGCCGTCGCCGCCGGTCACATGAAAGATGCTGCGGCTGCGAAAACCGCCGCCGACCAGTTCCAGGCATACATCGACGAGGTGAAGAAGAGTCCTAAGGCGTACCTCGTTCCCTTCATGGAGCCGCGGCGCGATGAGGCTCTGGGCTGGCAGCGCTACTCCGAGGGCAACTATGCCGAAGCCACGCGGCTGCTGCGCAAAGTTGCCGACGAGCAGGACAAAGTTGGAAAAGGCGAGACCGATCTGCCGGCGCGCGAGATGCTGGCCGAGGTTCTGCTGGAGCAGGGCAAGAACGACGAGGCGCTCGCCGAATATGAGACTTCGCTCAAGACCGATCCCAACCGCTTGAACGGACTCTATGGCGCGGCGCGCGCGGCGGAAGCGGCAGGAAAATCCGAAAGGGCCAAGCAGTACTACGCGCAGATGGTGAAGAATTGCGAGGGCAATGAGTCCGACCGGCCCGAGCTGGCAAAGGCGGCGGCAATGGTGGCCTCTCTGAAATAGGATTGTTCGCCGCCGATTTACGCGCATAACTTTGTCATCCTGAGCGAGCCTGCCGCGGCGGGCGAGTCGAAGGACCCCTTTACCCGCGACGATCCTGCCACCAAAGAGATTCTTCGACTCCCGCTCATTGGGCATTCACGGTCGCTCAAAATGACAGCGCAGAGATACTGGTTTTGCGCTACTATTCTTGGCTCCATCCGCCGTCGGCCCGCCCGGGCCACAAGGAGGGCTGCATGGACCGAGTCCGTTACATCACCCACAAAGGTAAGAAAGTCCTGCTCGTTGATTACAGCGATCTCAGCGACGAATCTGAGCTGGTTCAAATGATCGAGCAGCGTGAATTCCTGGTCGACTCACAACCGAAACATTCCGTGCTGATGGTGATCAACGTAAGCGGCGCAAAGTTCAGCAAGGAAGTGCTCACACGCGCCAAGGAAGCGAACGTCTACGATCTGCCTTACGTGCGTCGGTCGGCGCTGGTGGGAGTTGAAGATCGCCAGAAGCCGGCCATTGATGCGGTGAGCATGTTCGCCAAACGTCACTGGGAGCACTTCGAGACTCTGGCTCAGGCGCTGGACTGGATCGTGCAGGACGAAGCCGCGACAGCTTAGCTTCTCCACTTCAGCGTGACCGGCCCGTCGATAGGATGTTTGAACGGCACGCCCGCGCGCTGCGATTCCTGATATGCCTGCTTCAGCGCGAAATACCATTTCGCGGGGCGGTCCGCGTCGTCGATCAGCATGAGGTTGGGATTGTGCTTCAGCCCTTCAGCCTGCTGCTCCATCGTCATCTGGTCCTGCCGGATGAATTTCTTGCCGAAGTGCCTCGCGACCGGAAGCACGAACGGAACGTAGCGAAAAAAATTCCAAGCCGACGAAACGTCAATGCGGCAATGGTTGCGCGTGATCGGCGTCACTGTGGTCAGGCTCGAGAACCAATACTTCCCTGCGCGGATCACTTCGGTGCGCATATTTGGCAGAATAAAATCTATTGTCGTTGTGATGCTGTCAGCATCGGCGAACATTCGCAGCAATTTGTAAGGCGCCGAATTCTTCGAAGGCTGATGCGCCGACATGCGGAATCCCAGCGGGATCGGCTCAAAATTCTTTTGCTTCTCGTGGATAGAGTGTCCGCTGCGCCACCACCATGATTGGTGAACGAAAGGCCCGTGTGCGGGATCCATCAGACCTATGATGCCGTGGTCAACAGTCGTGGGCATGTCTGCGGAGAGATGAGTGAGGGTGAAGTTGTCTGAGAACGTTGGCACGCGCGGCGTCTCGGGTACACCCTCCGCTTGGACTTGCCCAGCTTGGTTGGTTGCGGCACTCGCCGGCATGTATACCCAAAAAAATCCGTCGCGCTCTTCGCACGGGAAAGCGCTGGCGTAGATGCGGTCGACCTTCAGTTTGGAATCTTCCGTCAGTGACGGGACCTCACGACACTTTCCGCTCTTCGGCTCGAAGCACCAGCCGTGATAGCTGCATTGCACCTGCTCGCCGTCGAAGCGTCCGTAAGAGAGAGGGATGCCGCGATGCGGGCAGCTGTCGCGCATGGCAAACGCCGCTCCGTCGCGCTTGCGTCCGATGACGAGCGGCGTTCCGAGCAGCATCGCCGGCTGCATTCCAGAGCCGCTGATTTTGCTCGAGCGCAGCGCCCGGTACCAGAAGCCGTAGAGCCAGTCGGCGGTTGGCTGGGTTGGTGTGGGGCTCGACACGGAGATGATTTAAACACAGTGGCCCGTACCGCTGATATCCTGTCCCGCACGCGAGGCCACATGGACACACGCATCGGCATTTTTGCGATCTTTCTTTTTATGGGACTGCTTTCCGTAAACGCTTTGGCGCAATCGCCTTCGTCGCCTGCCCAGTTGCGCGAGCTCGCCGGCGATTACTACCGCTGGCGTGATGTGAACTATCCCGTCGACAGCAGCGATCAGGGCCTGCATACCTGGGACGACAAGCTCACCGATTATTCGCCACGTGCAATTGCGGATCGTGCTCAGCACGTTCGGGGCGTGCTCCAGCAGGTACGCGGCATGAACACCGCTGCATGGGCCAAGGACGACAAGGTGGATTGGATCCTGTTCCGCGCTGAGCTTGAGGGCGTGGAATTCTTCGACCGCGTGCTGCAGCGGGGCGAACGTGATCCGCAGGTCTATGTGAATGAAGCCAGCAATGGCATCTTCTCGCTGCTGAAAAAAGAATATGACGCGCCGCGCACGCGTGCTCTGGCCGCAACCGCTCGATTGAAACAGGTCCCGGCAATGATCGAGCAGGGAAAACGTAATCTGAAGCAGCCGGTGCGGTTGTATGCGCAGCTCGCCATAGATTCCGCGCGCTCCATCGATTCACTTTTTACCGATAGCCTGATGACGCTGACCAAAGATATGTCGGCGGATGAAAAAACTGCGCTGGTGCAGGCTCGCGATGCGGCTATTACCTCGCTGCACAGCTATGCCGATTGGCTAGAGCAGGGCCTGCCCAAGATGGTGGCGTTCTACCCATGGGAGAGACGAATTACAACTACATGCTGCACCACATTTACCTGCTGCCTTACAACGCGCAGCAGGTTGCAATGTTGGGAGAGGCCGAACTGGCGCGCGCACCGCGGCTTGGAATCGATGCTTCCTGATCCGAGCCTTGCCGACCCCAACCCAGCGCGCAGCAAAAATATTCCCCGCGATCAGCAGGAATTTTTGAAAGCCTACGAGAGCCGTGAAGGCGAGATGATCCAGTTCCTGAAAGATAAAAACCTGGTAACGCTCCCGCCGTATCTCGGCCGCTTTGAGATCCGTCAGCTTCCGGAAGCGTTCAAGCCCACTTCTCCCGGCGGTTTCATGAACGCTCCCGGCATCTACGACAAAGACAGCACCGGCTTCTACTTCATCCCAACCTACAACCCGCAGAGCAAGAATTTTTATATTCGCGCGGCGATAGAAGAGCCGCGTCCGATCCTTGGACACGAAGGCATTCCCGGACACTTCCTGCAGCTCTCGATCGCCAACCATCTGACCAATGAGATTCGCCGCCAGCATTCCGACGGTGTGATCGTCGAAGGTTGGGCGCTTTACGGCGAAGAGATGCTGCTGCGGCAGGGTCTTTATCCACTCGACTCCGCCGGCCACGGCCAAGTGCTTGCGGCTGGCGCGTTATCGCGCCGCGCGCATCGGCGTAGACGTGAACCTGCACACGGGAAAGTGGACCTTCCAACAAGCCATTCAATACTTCATGGACGCGGGCGGCCTGGACCATGAGTCGGCGGAAGGCGAAGCTGCCGGCGCGGCCGCCTCTCCCACCCAGAAGATCACCTACATGACGGGCAAGTCGCAGATCATGCGCCTGCTGGGCCGCTATCACGACCATCATCCCAACGACTTCCGCCTGGGTCAGTTTCACGACGACCTGATCAAGAACGGCAGCCTGCCGCTTTCGGTCATCGAATGGCTGGTTCTGGACGACGACAGCACCTTGAAGGAGGCCCTGCGGCAGTAGTTACCAGCTTACCTTTGGTTTCTGTACCGGCAATGTCCGATATCTTCTGGTTTCCTGGAAGCCTTACAGGCGAAACACCTATTCACTCCATGGGTGCTACCTAAAACCTCCCGTTGCTTGGCTGTGGATATTCGTCCTATAATGCATCTACTCTGGAAGTTCTCCGTCAGGTTTGGGGTTAGGTGACGGACGGCCGATCAGCAACGACCGGCGCGTCCACGGGAAACTTATGAAGCGACACCTCGTTCTCGCCCTGATGACCTGTGCCCTTTTGCCGCTCGCCTTTGGCGACGACAAGAGCAGCATTACGTCCGCCAAGGACGCAAGCGGCCGCACCGTATTCGTCAACGACGAATCCTCACCGAAGCAACGCAATTCTGCCTCCGCCCAGTCGCAAGACTGGCCGCGGCGCACCGTTACCTACATGTATTACAGCCGGCAACAACGCCGCTGGATCCGGGTTGGTTCTTCTACCACCGCCGGACAGCGGGCTCAGTCGGCCGCCAAGGAAGTGGAGCTGCAAACCACTGAGCCAAGCGCAAAGCCGGATACACAAGTGACCATCAAGCCCAGCCGCGCACGCATGACCGACGCCGAGGTCGACGCCGCGATCGATGCCGCGGCGGCACGCCACAACGTGGATCCCAGCCTGGTTCGCGCAGTGGTGAAGGTGGAGTCGAACTTCAATCCGCATGCGGTCTCGCGCAAGGGCGCGGTCGGGCTGATGCAGTTGATGCCTTCGACCGCGCGCCAGCTCAAGGTGGCTGACCCGTACGATCCGCAGCAGAACATCGATGGCGGCGTGCGGCACTTGAAGCAGCTGCTGGAAAACTTCAACGGTAACGTGCCGCTCTCCCTCGCCGCCTACAACGCCGGCGAAGGAGCGGTGACGCGGAGCAACGGCATTCCGCAATATAAGGAAACGCAGAATTACGTGAAGCAGATCACCGAACTCTACTGGAACGGCACTTCGGACACGGGACGGCGCTGGTTTGCGCCAACCTATCGTTCGGCGCCGATCAAGATCTCGAAGGACGCGCAGGGGCACCTGTCGTTCAACAACACCGAGTAGTTTGGGTTCGTAGCGTGTTTCGGATTTTTGAGGAGCAAAGCTGAAGTTGCGTAGACCCTTGCAACGCGGAACGTATCTGACCCTCGCCGCGGCGGTGCTGCTGCTCTCGCTGCCTGCGCAGGCGCGCATGACGGTCGCGCAGAAAAAGCAGATCGCTCACAAACAATTGCAGACGGCAGAAAAGATGCGCGAAGCGCTGAACGGGCGCGCCCAATCCGACCGCAGCCGCGCCGCATACTCGAAAGTCATTGAGGCTTACCGCAAGGTCTATCGGCTGGCTCCGAGCAGCCGTGACGCAGCTCCTAGTCTTTTGGCAATGGGCGAGGTGATGGCCGAAAGCGGACGCGTGCTCAACGACCCGCAGCAATCGCAAGCGGCCATCGACCAGTTCAAGTCGATTCCAACCGAATACCCCGGCAGCCACGAGCGCGTGAATGCGCTCTTCACTATCGGAAAGATCTACCAGGACGATCTGAACGATCTGCCGCAAGCCAAGGCAACGTTTGAAGATTTCCTGAAGAAGTATCCCGCGCACGAACTGGCCGCCGATGCGAAAGACGCGCTCGCCGATATTGCCGACGCGCAGAATCCAAATTCCTCGAAGAAGCGGAAGAAGGAGTTGGCGCGGGAGAAGAAGCAGAAGCCGATCGAAAAACCTGAAAGGAAAGAACGCGTTGCCGAAAAGCAGAAGTCCGCTGACGAGCCGATGCCCACAGCCGAGGTCACGCAGAATGCGGCTCCGCTCGCGCCTGCTTCGCTGACGCCGACGCCCGCTAAGGGCCCGTTGCCGCTGGTGACCGGAGTCCGCCACTGGTCGACGCCTGACTACACCCGCGTGGCCATCGACGTGGATACGGAAGTGAAGTATGAAGCCGGGCGCATCCCTGCCCCCGATCGCATCTTCTTCGATCTCTACAACACCAAGCTTGCGCCCGAATTGATGGGCAAATCTTTCGACGTGAACGACGGCTTCCTGCGCAAAGTCCGTGTCGCACAGTATCAGCGCGGGCTGACGCGCGTGGTGCTCGAGGTGGATGAAGTCGCCGACTACTCGGCTTTTCTACTGCCGAACCCTTATCGCCTGATCATCGACATCCACGGCAAGAAACCGAATAGCCAGATCGCTACGAACTCGGCTCCCGCCGCGAAAGCGCCTGAGAATCCGAACGCTAGCCCTGCCCCCACCAAGGCGGAAGTCGCCAAGCCGAATGCTCCCGAACTGAAGGCGACCGAGAAGCCGACGACCTCGCCGACCTTCCAAACGGTCGCTCCGCGCGCGGAAGAAGCAAAGTCAAGCAGCAAGGTAGTGGTCGACGACAACACGGAAGCGAAATCCGCGACCGAACCCAAGGCCAATGCGGAAAACAAATCGGAAGACGAGAGCGCGAGCAAGGTTCCGGTTTACGCTGACAAGAAGCGTAAAAAAGAGCAGCTGGCAGTCACGACTCGCGAAGCTAAACCCACGTCCCTGGGAGAGCGCTCTCTGGTGCGCGCGCTGGGACTCAAGATCGGCCGCATCGTGGTCGATGCCGGGCACGGCGGACACGATACCGGCACCATCGGCCCCAGCGGCTTCAAGGAAAAAGATCTCGTCCTCGACGTCTCGCTGCGGCTGGGCAAGCTGCTCGAGAACAAGATGGGCGCGGAAGTCGTCTACACGCGTGACGACGACACCTTCGTCCCGCTGGAGACACGCACCGCCATGGCGAACCAGAACCAGGCTGACCTGTTCATCTCAGTGCACGCGAACTCTAGCGACGATCCCGGCGCGCGCGGTGTTGAGACCTATTACCTGAACTTCACCTCGTCGGCCGATGCACTGGAAGTGGCGGCGCGCGAAAACGCGGTCTCGGAAAAATCCATCCACGAGCTGCAGGACCTGGTGAAGAAGATCGCGCTGAAAGACAAGATCGACGAGAGCAAGGAATTCGCTTCGAATGTGCAGTCGGCGCTCTACTCCGGACTGAACGCCAAGGGTGGCGGCCCGCGCAATCGCGGCGTGAAGAAGGCGCCCTTCGTGGTGCTGATCGGCGCCAATATGCCGTCGATCCTGGCCGAGATCAGCTTCGTCTCGAATCCCAACGACGAGCGCAAGCTGCAAAAGCCCGACTATCGCCAGAAGATCGCTGAATCCCTTTATCGCGGCATCGCCAAATATGTCGGAGGCCTCTCCGGCGTGAAGCTGGCTTCGAAGACTTCGCCTTCAAACGGCGAGTAGAAGCCGTCAGCCTTTCCGGATTACGGTGTCATCCTAAGCGAAGCGCGCCGCGGCGCGCGCAGTCGAAGGATCCCTTTACCCGCAACACTCCTGCCAACAAAGCGATTCTTCGACTCGCGCTCCCATTCGGTCGCGGCCGCTTCAGAATGACAGCAAAATCTATTGATGCCGACGATCGACCGATAAACTTACTCGCGACAGGTCAATGAGAGCAGCAGTACCGACAGATCCCCCGTCGCGCAGAGGACGCGCTCCTCGGGATGACTCGAGAACTGATTTGGCTAAACGCTGAATGCTGACTGCTGAATGCTGACTGCTGACCGCTTCACTTGTGCCGCCGCTCGTACGCCGCTTGCAGGCGCTTGATGTCGATCTTGTCCATCTGCAGCATGGCCTCCATCACTCGCTTCGATTTTGCGGCGTCTTTGTCCTGCAGCATCTTTCCCAAAACCGTGGGGATGATCTGCCAGGAGAGGCCGTACTTGTCCTGCAGCCAGCCACATCTTTGGCCGGAGCCGCCGCCCGCCGTCAGCTTGCTCCAAAGCTCGTCGACTTCCTCTTGCGTCTCGCAGCTCACGAACAGAGAGATGGCCGGCGTGAAGCTGAACTGCGGGCCGCCGTTGAGCGCGTAGAACGTCTGTCCTTCCAGCTGGAAGGTGGCCGACATCACCGTGCCTTTAGGCCCCGGGCCGGCGTCGCCGTAACGACTGACGCTAAGGACTTTGGAGTTTTTGAAGATGGAAACGTAAAAATGCATGGCCTCTTCGGCCTGGCCGTTGAACCAGAGAAAGGGAGTGATTTTTTGCATGCGGGCATTCTAGTCTGGGCGGGCGACTTTTTGGATGCTCACCCGGAATCATTTGCCCCGCCGGCCTTGTCTAGTCAGTGAGAGCTTAGAATAGATTCAATGCGCCTTTCCCGCGTAGTCATCACCATCACGCTTCTCTGCGCCAGCGCCTTCGCCGCGCAGCCGGTGCTGCCCTCGTCCTTTGCCGGATGGCAGAAGGCACCTGGCGCGAAGATCACCGCCGATCCGGCGGCGATCGATTCTGCGAACCCAGTCGTCCTGAAGGAGTATGGCTTCAACGCCGGCGAAGTGGCGCAGTACACGCGCGACGGACGCAAGCTCACCATCCGTGGCGCACGCTTCAACGATGCCAGCGGCGCCTTCGGTGCCTTCACCTTCAACCGCACGCCCGAGATGGAGCAGGAGAAGGTGGGCCAGGGCGCGGCGTCCGCCGGCAATCGTGTCTTATTTTTCCGCGGCAATACTTTGATCGACGCAAATTTCGAGAAGACCAGCGCGATGTCGGTCGCCGAGCTGCGTTCGCTCGCCGATGCTCTGCCCCCTGCGCCGAAAGACGCGTCAACACTGCCTAATCTGCCCAACTACCTGCCACAGCAGAACCTGGTGAAGGGCTCCGCGCGCTACATCCTCGGTCCGGCGGCGATGGCGAGCACCGATTCGCCCAGCCTCTCTGATTTCACGCGCAGCGCCGAGGTCGCGGTCGGAAACTACACCACGTCACTCGGAACAGCCTCGCTATTCGTGATCGCCTATCCCACCAACCAGATCGCCGCGGAAGAGTTGAAAATCGCGCAAGTTACAACGCCGGATGCGACGATCCGCCGCACCGGTCCGATGCTGGTGATCGCGCGCGGTCCTATCTCGAAGAGTGAAGCACGGTCGCTCACCGAGTCGGTAAACTACGACGCGAACGTCACCTGGAACGAGCGCACGAAATTCGATAAGTTCGACAACATCGGCGTGCTGGTGATCTCGGTGGCGATGCTGGCAGCGCTTCTGGTCGGCATCGCCCTCTTCGGCGGATTCATGGTCGGCGGCCTGCGCGTGTGGATGCGCCGCGGCAAGCCGGAAGGCGAACAATCCGACGATTTCATCAAGCTCGACTTGAAATCCTGAGGGGCGGATTGTCGCTGTTCAGGCGACCTCACGGTGTATACCCATCAAAACAAGCTCGTTACTATGATTTCAACCAAAACATGTGACAAAATGTGTCAGGTTGGCTAGTTCTGTGTAAATTTCCTAAACTACTGATTCTAAAAGCATTTATTATTGAAAAAAATCTTGACACCCCAACCCTGCCGCTTCTAACATTTGCTCAGAAAGTTTTGACGGTTTTGCCTCCGTTGGAACTATTCTCCCTTGAAAGAAAAAGCCACCTTTTGCCGGGTGGCTTTTTCGTTTGCGCTTTATCGAGCGATGAGAAATGGTGGAACGTGGCTCTTCCGAGTTGCGCCCGGTGTCAATCATCCAGGGTTGTTTTAGGGAAGGCAACAAAATGTTCTGCCACCGATTATCCGCGTCAGTTTCGGTTGCGTCTGGCTTTCTCCTATTTTTGAGCTCACCTGCAGCTGCCCAGCAGGTTGGCGAGCAACGGAACATAGCAGCGTGCTCCTTCTCGGCTGAAACATACATCGTTGATCTACAGAACGAAGATGCCGGACGGCGCTGGATCGCTGCGGAATGTCTTGGGCAGATGAAAGAAGGGCGAGCTGTAGCTTCTTTGGTGCAGGCCGTTCTCAGCGAGCGCTTTCCACGTCTTAAGTTGATTGAAACCGACGCATTACTTCAAATCGGCGATGCATCTGCAGAGGATTTGTTTCTGGCCGCCCTTGACAATGACGGAACGAGGACCGCAGCGATTTACGCACTCGGACGGCTCAGATCAAAGAAAGCTGTTGACTCGATTCTGGCGAGGATGAGCCACGCAGACAGATTTACCCTGGGTACCGCAATGGACGCATTAGCAGAGATCAAGGACGAGCGCACGTTGGCGCTACTCTGTTCTTTGCTGAAGCACAACGACGAGGTGATTCGTCGTGGTGCAGCGATGAACCTGGGCTTCCTTGGAGAACTTGGAGCTGCTCAGCCATTAGCCGCGGCTCTTAAAGATCAAGATGATGGGGTGCGAGAGAACGCAGCCGAGGCTCTCGGGAGGCTAAAGGCTGCAAACGCGATCGACGCTCTCGTCCTCTCGCTTAAGGACCCCGACGAGGGCGTGCGAGTCAATTCTCTAGACGCTCTCGGCAATATCGGGGACATACGGGCGGCCGAAGCCGTGGGTAGGACGTTCTCCTCGGCCAGAGGTCGCACTAGATGGCACGCGGCATCTGCTCTTGCGACGTTCGATATCCCTCAGGCTAGTACTCTTCTACTCAATGCTCTGCAGCATGGCGATTTGGCCACAGTCGCTGCCGGCTATAAGTTCTTTCTGAGCCGCAACGATTCTGAGTTCGTTCCTGTTTTGTCCAGGGCCATGCGCGAATACGGCTTTTATAAAATGGCAGAGGACTTCGAGAACTCCGGAGATCCGCAACTTAGGGATGCGGCGCAGGACTGGAAATCGAGGAGGAGCTTGGAGCTAACCCCTGTCGAGTAGCGATCCGAGCCTCGGCCGAGCCGGTGCCTAGTTGCTGCGGATCGAGCGAAGTAGATGGAGCCGACGATCGGACTTGAACCGATGACCTGTCGATTACGAATCGACTGCTCTACCAACTGAGCTACGTCGGCCAGGAGGGAATTGCTGCATTGATTTTATCGGCGTTTGCAGCAGGCGTAAAGCGAATGCAGATCCCTCGACTCAGCCTCGCTGGCGCTCGCCTTTGCTCGGGATGACGTCCGGCTCGGTACGTATCGAACAACCAACCATCCCGATCAATCACAAATCACCAATCACTAATCACCAATCCAGTTAGCACCCTTGTTTTCAACAGTTCACCCACAGATTTCGCTTGCCATTCGATGTTAAGCTTCCGCATAATACGAAGTCGAAGCGGTTCACCTACTTCGTACGACGCAAGTTTTGTACAACGAGGGCATCTGGACCGATATAACCGATCTGACGTCTTGCGCATCATGCGCATCACGGCGCAACAGCTGAATGGCTGGGAAAAAGCCGGCCTCATCCGCGCCTCAGAGAGCTATTCTTTTTTTGAACTCCTGCAATTGAAGAAAGTGCGCGACCTGCGCGCCAAAAAAGTGCGTTCGGCGGTGATCAAGGAATCTCTTGACGCCATGCTGAAGCAGGTCAGCGGCATGCAGAATCCGCTGCTCGAAGCCAGTGCGTTTTCTATGAGCACCCGGCGCATCGTTTTCCGCCATAAAGGGACCGCCGTCGAGCCCATCGCGGGCCAGTACGTCATGGATTTCGCTCCGGAGCAGCGCGTGGTCGCGACTAGCTCTGCCGCCAAGGTCCGCGAGCTGCCCACAGCTGAAACGGTTGGTGAGCTGTTCGCGCGTGGCGTCAGCCTGGAAGATGATCCGGCATCGCATGCCGAAGCTATCGAGTGCTACAAGCGTGTCCTGCAGATGGAGCCGGCACATGCCGCCGCGCACATTAACCTGGGGACTCTTTATTACAACCGCCAGGACCACAACCTGGCTGAAAAGCATTACCGCGCCGCTGTGCTAGCCGACCCGCGTTACGCACTCGCCTACTTCGATCTGGGCAACGTGCTCGACGAGACCGGACGCATGCAGGAAGCCATCAACTCCTACAAAACGGCCATCCAGCTCGCGCCTACCTACGCCGACGCGCACTACAACCTCGCCCTTGCCTACGAAAAACTGCGCCAACCGCGGGCTGCTCTGAGGCACTGGAAGGCTTACGTGCGCCTCGACACCGTGGGCCCCTGGGCGGTGCACGCCAAGGCGCAGATCGCGCGCATCCTTGAGACTGAGAAGCTGCAAGTGGTCTTTCGGCGGTAAGTCAAAGGCTTCACCGCGGATTTCACGGATTCATTTGCACTCTCGGTGCTGATAACCCATAGTTTAGTGACCAATGCTTAAGAATCTAAGAACAACTGCGCTTCAGGCAATGCTGATCGCCGCATTAGGGGCGCTTGCAGGAGCGCAGCAAGGAAAATTCTGTTCCAAGCTAGAAGAACAGACCCTGAAGGCTTCCGAACACTTAGGGCCCATCACGCTGCACTATGGGGACAAGCGCAGCACGATTCTCGCAAGTATTCGTGAATTTCTCTGGACTCACTGGAGCGCACATCGCCCAGGCATTGCCCTCTATCGAGGCGCAAATACTGAAGGGGAACCTAGCTGCCTCTTGTACTCGGTCGAGCAAAACAACAACCAAGAATGGATCGTACGAATGGAGTCCGATTCCTTGTTGAGTGATCGCAGGCCGAAACCAAAGTGGCGGCGCGAACACTCGCGTCTGGAGGCCTATTCCGTCCAGCGCGTAGTTCCCTCACCCCTATTACCGGATGAATCGAAGGCATCGCAAGATCCTCTCCGAGGCGTCGACTTGCGACCTGCAACCGACTATCGGCTTCGGTTTTTAGACAAACATGAGGTTTTTCTTCGCGACTTCTAGGCCCTGCCTGCCAACAAAGGGATTCTTCGACTCGCGCTTACGTTCGTTCGCGCTCGCTCAGAATGACCAAACAGCAAACAGCACCCGACCACTGGCCACTGACCACTAGCCACTGATATCCTTTTCAGTTCGGCCATAGAAGGAAGCCATGTCTGAAGTCCTGACTGAAAAGCCTATTTCTCCCCCGCCGCTTACGGCGCTCACCGACGACGAGATCCTGTTCCGCGACAACATACGGCAGTTCGCCGAAGAGGCGATCCGTCCGCACGTGCGTGAGATGGACGAAAAGGCCGTCTTCGATCGGGCCATCATTGACCAGTTCTTCCAGCTCGGCATCATGGGAATCGAGATCCCCGTCGAGTACGGCGGTGGCGGCGGCACCTTCTTCGAGGCGATCCTGGCGGTCGAAGAGATCAGCAAAGTCGACGCCTCCGCCGGCGTGATCGTCGACGTGCAGAACACCCTGATCACCAACGCCTTCCTGCGGTGGGGAGAACTAAGGAGCTGAAGAAGAAATATCTTTCGCGCATGGCCAAGACACGGTTGGCGCCTACGCGCTCTCCGAAGCTGGCTCCGGCTCCGACGCCTTCGCGCTGCAGACGCGCGCGGAACTCAAAGGCGATCACTACATCCTGAACGGACGCAAGCTCTGGATCACCAACGGCAAGGAAGCCGGCATGTTCATTCTCTTCGCGACAGTTGACCCAAGCGCGGGGTACAAAGGCATCACCGCGTTCGTGATCGAGAAGGAGTTCCCCGGCTTCACCGTAGGGAAAAAGGAAGACAAGCTCGGCATCCGCGCTTCCTCTACCTGCGAGCTGATCCTGGAAGACTGCAAGGTCCCCAAAGGCAACGTACTCGGCGAGGTCGGCAAGGGCTACAAGATCGCCATCGAGACGCTGAACGAAGGCCGCATCGGCATCGGCGCGCAGATGCTCGGCGTGGCGCAGGGCGCGTTCAACTACGCGCAGAAGTACGCGCAGGAGCGCAAGCAGTTCGGCAAACCCATCGCCGATTTCCAAGGGATCCAATTCCAGATCGCGCAGATGGCGACGGACATCGAAGCCGCGCGCCTTCTGGTCTACAATGCGGCCCGCATGAAAGATGCCGGCATGAACTTCGTGAAAGAAGCCGCGATGGCGAAGCTGTTCGCCTCGCAAGTGGCCGAGCGCGTGACGTCGCTGTGCATCGAGATCTACGGCGGTTACGGCTTCACCAAAGATTATCCGGTCGAAAAATATTGGCGCGACGCCAAGATCGGCAAGATCTACGAAGGCACAAGCAACATGCAGCTGCAGACCATCGCGAAGCTAGTGATGGGAAAGTAATGTCAATCAACCGCCGCCAATTCCCACGCCTCACCCTTTCGGAAGATGCTGTGGCCCTCAGCGATACGGGGTTGAAGCTTGGGAAAGTCTCAACCGCCGGTGGCGGCGGCTTCCTTATCTATCCCACGACGCCCGAAGCCTCTAGCGTGCTCACTCCGGGCAAGCGACTCACCATCACCGTGCACGAGCCCAGTCAGAATGTGAACAGCACGGTGGATGTCGAGGTCCGGTACAGCGAGGGCCAGGCGGTAGGCGTGGAGTTCGTGGGCGGCGAAGAAAAGAAAAAGCCTTAATCCTCTCGAAAATCGCGCCAGAAGCCCTCTAACCTGCGATTCTCCTATTGTCGCCTTCCTGGCAGTGGAATAAACTTCCCTATCAAAGAAAGCTCCGCCTGAGGTGAGTTGTGTTGCAAGACCCGCTCCGTGAACTGTTGGACCTTGCCGCAGTCCATAAGTTCTACATGCAGCTGCTCGAGCGGAACATGGGGCACCCGGTGCCCGTGCCGAAGGAAGCCTCCGCGCCGGACAGCGCCGCCGACAAAGTGGAGCAATCCATCTTGATCATGCAGCGCTGGTTGAAGCTGCTCGACATGGCCATCACCTCCCACATGATGCGCGACGAGTTGCAGCAACACGATCCCGGACACGAGACGGTGGAAGCTCTGCTGCGGCATTACATGCTGAAAGCGTCGCCGCTCGATGTGGATCGCGACAAGACAGACTTCCTGGCCTCGTGGGCGCTTCGCAATCCATCTCCGTGGTCGAAGCGGCTGGGCAAGACTTCCTACGCGGGCGACTCCTATTCGTACGTCCACAGCAAGGAGCAAGCGCAGAGTTTTGAAGTGGACCTGAAGCAGATCGTTGGCACCGAACCACCGCCGGTCTCGGAAGAGCACACCCAGATGATGCGCGAGTTTCAGTATCTCCAGCAGGAGGTGGACGACTTCCGCCACTTCGATCAGCTCATGGACTCGGGAATCATGGCGCGGGTCAAGGAGCTGAAACACAAATTCGGCACGGCCTTTTATCATCCGACGGTACTTTCGCTGGTGGCCGTCTACAACGCGTTTTTTGGCAAGCGTTTCGACGACCTCTTCAAAGATGCAGCCACGCAGATCAAAGCCTTCGCTACAAAGTTCAGCAAGAAGGCGGCAGCATCATGGCTCGCGTCGACGGCGATGTTACGGTCAAACACCTGGCCGACGTGCAGGAAGGCCATATCTTGAAGCAGGAGTACGGACGCGCCCAGGAGCACTTCCACAAAGTCTCGAAGTTTAAAAAGGCGGTCGATAGCAGGAAGTCAGCGCGCATCGCAGGCGCTCCCGCACCACCATCGTCAGCAGCTGCCGCCGGAGCGCCGGCGTCGCGTGGCACCACCGGAGTCCACAGCAATGTCGCCGCGCCGCCCAAAGTTGCCGCACTGGCAGAACCGATTCGCAACCAGGCACTCGGCATTGAGGACACCAAGGTGCGCGGCGTTGTGGAGTCGATCCGCAACTTCGTCGCGCTCGAATGACGGCAAGACGTCCCCGAACATCGTCCCATTACGCAATGGCAATTTGGTGCTCACGCCCGCGGAGCTTGAAGCGTTCAAGGCAGAGTATGCGATCACCGAAAAAAGTTTCCGCGCTGAGCTCTCCAACAACCTCACCTTCACCGTCGCGCTGCACAACCGCATGCAGAACGAGATGGAAGACTACAAAGCCAAGCGCGATTCCACGCACCTCTGGCGTCAGCATGCCGAGTCGCTGAACCACATGATCAGTCTTGCGATCCGCACGATCGAAGAGAGCAAGGCGGTCATTGCCACTGCGCAGCAGCGCGGCTTGGATGATAAGGTGAAGGGACTACAGTTCGCGCAGGAGAAATTGCGCAACCAGATGCAGCTGGTGAGCCAGGTGCTGCAGTCGTAGGAGTGGCGGGACCGGCAGGAATCGAACCTGCAACCCTCGGATTAGAAATCCGATGCTCTATCCAGTTGAGCTACGGCCCCCTGTTTTGATAGTACCCCAACTTCCTTCGTTGTCATCCTGAGCGGAGTCCGCCGAGGGCGGGCGCAGTCGAAGGATCCCTTTACCCGCGAAACTCCTGCAATAAAGGCATTCTTCCACTCGCGCTGACCGCTGCTGGCGCTAGCTCAGAATGACAGCTGCAGCGCGTTTACCTTCTAGTAAATACAACATTAGATCCAGCTACTCTGCTCCAAGTTCCTGTTGGCCAGTACGGACACGATCCCCTGGGCCCAAGGTAGGAACCATGAAGTTACGTCTCTCTCTCCTTTCCCTCGCGCTTACAACAATTTTGATCACAACCGGATGCGGGCGTGGAAGCTCTCACGTTTCATTCCAAGAAGCCTCTGACCCCAGTGCGCCCGTAATGAACAGCTCCACTCCGATGGTGATCGCCACCACGCAAAATGAATTTGTCGGCACCAATCGCACCATCTTCGTGCAATTCAGTCATGACATGGATGCTTCCAGCATCAACACCGGAACTTTCGTGGTGAACGGAGTTTCTGGTTCCGTAAGTTACGACGCAGCGAATCGCATCGGCGTGTTCAAATCGTCTGCTGACTTCGCTACGAGTACTGTCTACCGTTACACCATTACCACGGAGGCGCGTGATACCAACGGAGTCCATCTTCCGATCGCATTCAACTCCGCGTTCCGCACACGTACCACGTTAGACCTCTCCCCGCCGACGGTCACGGTGATCTCGCAAGGATGCATTTCGCCCGACGGCACCATTGACGTTGTCTTTGACGAAGCGATGGAATCGTCCACCATCAACACCAGCACCTTCCTGGTGGCAGGGCTTACGGGAACTGTGACTTACGATCCGCTCACGCGCATTGCTTCCTTCAAACCGACCGGGGGATTCACCGCCAACACCACCTACAGCGGCACGATCACCACCGCTGCCACCGATCAAGGCGGCGTAGCCTTGGGCAGCGATTTTCATTTCACCTTCAGCACGTGTCCTGAAAATCAACCGACGAGTTTCTGCAGCTACACCAAAGGCGGATATGCAGGGCCGGGTGCGCCGGGACAGTTCTTTGACGCGCATTTCTCAGACACCTTTGAGAACGACCTCACCATCGGGATCAACGACTTCAGCGGGCCGCAACATCACACTCGCTGGACGGCCGCCGACCCCGGACCGGGGAACCTCAAATCATTCCTGACCTCGGCCGCCGGAGGGCCATCCAGTGCCTTCGCTGCTGACTTTGTGAACCCCACCGCGACCAGTAACGGCATCCTGCCGGAGCAGACTGCGACGTTGACCTTGAACATCGGGTTCAGCGGCGTGGCCAGCGACCCGGCCGGCTTCGGTGATCTCAAGTTGAAGAACACTGGAACCAGCCTGGATGGTGCGACCGTCAACGACATTCTCGCTTTTGCGAACAATGCATTGGCGGGTAATGGTCTGCCAAGCGGTTTCACCTTCAGCTCGCTCAACGATCTGATCGACAACATCAACCAGTCATGGGACGACTGCAACCAGAGTGATTGGGCGAAGCTGCACTTGGAATAAATCTCGTCTTGCTACTAGCCCTCCGGAACATCGGAGGGCATTTTTCTTCAATCATGACGCCGGATTCGCCGCTCTTGCCTGCGCCGATACCTGCAGCAGCGCATTCTCCACCAGCTTGAGCGCGATGCCCCAGCGCTGCCAGGCTTCGGGAGCATCGTCTCCGTAGCCAGAGATGTAAAGCGTGAGATAGAAGCCGGCGTCGGAATCTTTGCTGACGTCGTTATCGTGATGGTAGTAGCAGCGACGAAGTGCGAACTCCACCGAAGCCGATATCTCCGGTACCAGCGAAAGCAACTGGCACAGGCGTTGCGCCAGCAACTCGTGCGCTTCTTGATCGAAGCGCGCCGTATCGTCACTGTAGATCAGATCGACGTAGGCGGCGGCCTTGCAGGCAGCGCCGAAAATCTCTTCTTCCTCGCGAAGCTCCTCGGAGAACCAGACGTCGCATTTCACGCTCTCAAAAATTGACGCGCTGGAGTTGGCGCTGGTAAGAAATTCGCCCATCTCCACCGGATGGTAGGCCTCGGTCACATTCAGCAGCAGTTCGGGATTGCGCTTCAGGTCGTAGTAGCGGGGCGCGTCTGCGTTATCTGGAACCCCGGGCGAGGGCCAAGGGAACTCCAGCGCCTCGTCTTCCCTGCCGAGTTCTACCGACCAGTCCGCGTGCATGGCTAGATTGTAGATAGGCCGGGCCGGTGGCTCTAGTGATTTCTGAGGAATTCGACCAGTGTCTTTTCCGCCCAGCGCCCGTCGTAGCCGTTGGGGTCAGCGAGGAAGGCGCAGTGCCCGCCGTGCGCGGACTCGATGTAAGTGATGTTTGGATTCGCAAGCAGCTTGGCGCGCGTTTCGGGCAGCACACGGATGAAGGGATCGTCGAGCGCGTGCAACACGAGCGTGGGCAGCTTGATGTGCTCGACCACGCGCGCCGCGGCGGCGCGGAAGTAATAATCGTCGGCGCCGGTGAAGCCGGAGTAGCGCGCGGTGATCTTGTCGTCGAAGTCGCGCACGCTGTGGATCTTGCCCAGTCCGCTCAAGTCGAAGACGCCGGGAAAGAGCTCCGCCTTGCGCCGCATGCGCCGCTTCAGGTTCCAAACGAAACGCAATTCGTACAGACGATTTGCGGGAAGATGCAGCGCGTCGCACGACGGTCCGAGATCCATCGCCGGCGATACTGCCGAAAATGCGGCGACTTCTTTCGGAGCGGAGCCGTCGCGGCCGTACTCGGCGGCGAGCTTCATCATGATGTTGCCGCCCATCGAGTATCCGGCGCAGACGATCTTCTTAAGACCACGCTCGGCGATGAAGTACTTGATCACCGCGTCCACGTCGCCGGAGAGGCCGGAGTGGTAAAGCGAGCTGGAAGAATCGTCCATGCCGCCGCAGTTGCGCATGTTCATGCGCACCACGTTCATTCCCGCCGCCCACGCCTTGTTGCCAACTCCGACCATGTACTGCGAATCGCTCGAGCCTTCCAAGCCGTGTAGCACGATGATGGTTGCGGCATCCGCAGTGTTCGTCTGCCAGTGCGAGTGGCAAAGTACCGAGACTCCGTGGTCGACTTCCACCATGCGCTCTTCAGCTTCACCCAATGCGTCTTCACGGCGCATGAAGTTCCCGGCAATAGTTTGCCAGTGGCCTCCACGCAGGCGACGACGTGGTGTGAATTCTTCGGGCTTGAAAATCGGACTCATTTCTTCGGCTTCAGCTTACGGTAAGGATGCTCGATGCTGAAATAGAACAGAACTCCCCAGTCACCGCTGCTCGGCCCGACTCCGACCGGAAACGCCACGCCGGGAACGATCTGCATTCCGCTTTTAAAGTTGTAGGCCCAACGGACACCGGGGCTAAGTAGCACTGCATTCTCACGCAGTGTCTTGTCTTTCGCCGCAACCGACTCGGTGCTCGCCCACACCGTTTCCAGCATGAGATTCAGACGACTATTCACCGCGAAGATGAAACTCTGCCCCGCGTTCACGCCATACGTTTTTGCGGTTTCGCCGAATGGGTTCTTCTGCGAGGGTGCGATGGTCGTACCAAGGTTCCAGTGCGTCGTCACCTTGTTGTTGTGCACCACGCTGAGAGGAAGTTGGAACTGCAGCCCGGCGCCGCCCGCGCCGAAGCCTCTACGCGAATCTCCGGTCGGAAGCAAAACTGACAATCGTGGCGCCATCGCATATTTCGCATCACCGTCGCCGAACAACTGGTAGCGATAATTCAGCGCGACGTCGCCGATGCCGCTGCCATCGCCACCGGAATGCACCACCGGAATCGTGTAACTCAGCTGATTGCGCGGCGCAATGTCCACGGGCCATTCCTGGGTGAAGCTGTAAGCCCAATCACGGCTGATCCACTGCCGCTGGAAGGTTTGGATATGCTGCACCACTCCGTAATTCTGGTTGTAGGCTTCTTCCACGAGGAAGCTGTTGTCCTGAATGATGGGTTCCTTCTCGGCTGGAAGCTTGTCAGAGGTCGGCTCCTGCCCGAAGGAACAAGCGCCCAACACAACAGTGAGCGCCAGAGATGTGAGCAGGAATCGCACAAAGGAGGGATTTTGGGGCGGATAGTGGGATTCGAACCCACGACAGCCGGTGCCACAGACCGGTGTTCTACCGCTGAACTATATCCGCCGTAGTCATTTGATTATAACAACTGGGCGGCTTCGCGAACTCTGCGAGTCCTTTGCGACCTCTGCGATTTAAAGTTTTTAACCGCCGAGAACGCCAAGGGTTCGCAGAGGGCGCAGAGAACAACAAAAGCAGGGCCGACGTGCACCCTGCCTCCATTTTTCTCCCCCGAGAAATTTAGTTAACGCGGCCGACACCAACATACTGGAATCCCATGGCGCGTAGTCGCGAGCCATCCAGCAGGTTCTTGGTGTCGAAGATGATGGGCTGTTTCACCGTGCGCTTGATGCGGTCGAAGTCGAGCGAGCGGAATTCCGGCCAGCCTGTGCTCAAAACCAGCGCGTCCGCACCCTCAGCGGCTGCGTACGGGTTATCGCAATAGCTCACGGTTCCGTTCAACTCCACCTTCGCGTCGGGAATCGCCACCGGATCATAGGCGCGCACCCGCGCTCCCTTGGCGAGCAACTGCCGCGCCAACTGGATCGAAGACGACGCCGCCACCGAGTTGGTGTGTGGTTTGAAGGCAAGGCCGAGGATGCCGACCTGGCGTCCGCCGATGGGCTGCACGATGTTGGCGATCTTCTCGACCAGGCGATCGCTCAGCGAGCGATGTACTTTGCGCGCTGCGGCAAGGATCTCGAGCGAAACTCCCGCTCCTTGCGCCAGTTGTGACAGCGAATCGATGTCACCTTCCGCGAAAGCACCACCCAGAGTCGTACCCGGTTGCAGGCAGCGCGGCGCGATCTTCTTGTCGAGGCCGAGCGCCATCGCCAGGTCCATCGCATCGGCGCTCACATGCTCGCACAAGCTGGCGAGTTCGTTAATGAACGAGATCTTGGTCGCAACGAAAGCTGTGGAAGCTTCGCGCACCAGCTCTGCGGTCTCGTGGTTGGTCACGATCACCGGTACTCCGCGCATCACTAACGGACGATAGATCTGCTTCAGCTTCAGCACGGCGTCACTGTTGCTGGTGCCCAAAATGATGCGATCGGGCCAGTTGAAGTCTTCGACCGCGCAGCCGTCGGTGAAGAACATGGGCTGCGAGACCACCGCCATCTTGCTGCCGCTGGCTCGCAGAGCTTTTTCCACTCGCGACGCGAGACCCACCGGCACCGGGGTCATGATACCAGCGTCGATTCCGGACGGGTGAGTTTCCCAAGGCGAACCGACAGCTCTTCAACGTACTTGTGCGAATCGGAAGCGAGAAAAATGATGTCAGAACGCTTGGCGAACGACTCAAGTCGGTGGAATAGTTCAGCCGGCCGGCACGGATGTTGCGCCGCAGAATGTCCTTTAGATTGCGCTCGTAGTAGGGGATGTTGCCGTCGGCGATTGCCTGAATGGCGGCGGCGTCTTCGTCGTAGCAGGTTACGGGTGTGCCGAAATCGGCGAGGCAAGCTGAGACTACCGTGCCTAGATATCCTGAGCCATAGATTCCAATCTGCATAAATTTCTTCCTCGGGGGCGGAGGGCGACAGACCAAAGGGGAGTCGCGCTGCGTCAAAATTGCTGCGCGTACAACATTGCGCAGCCTTGGTTTTATGTTTTCGAGTGGTCTATTGGCAATGCAGAACACGGCCATGTACTTCCGCGACGAAGATTTCTTTGCGAATCAGGACATGTACTTTGAGTGGATTGCCGCGGGGTCGAAACGGCTATTTAGCCGCATGGATACTGGCTAAATCGGTCCAATGGTTCTTCTTATCTTCGCGCACCAATGTCAGCTCGCCGACATTGAATCCCCTTGCACCTTGGTAATCACGCCAGCGGTCGCGGGCATGCTGAAAGACGCGCGCGATATCTTTGAAATCGTCCAGTTTTGCCAATGTGATGTGCGGGGCGAACGGCCAATCGGGCTTCCCCGCGAAAGGTGCTGCACCCAGCTGCCGGTTAAGATCCCAAATCTCATGCTGGCCGCGACGCAGGTCCAAATAGATGGTCGGACTGAGCGGACGGAAGGTACAAACGTCGCCAAGCTCCACCGCAATGGACTGAAAATTTTTCTTCTCGAACGCTTTTATGGCGTCGGCGTCGCGAACCTCGAGCTTGCGCGGAGAGAGCGCGGTAATGTGCGGTCGCAGATGGGTGTGCTGCGGCGAGATCGCAGAGCGGAACCCGCCGACAAATTTCCCCAAATCGCCTGTCGAGATAGGCGACTACTGCGTATGAAGCTGTGGGCATTGCTGCTGATTATAAGCAATCCAGAAAATCGGGTTGGTTATAATTGAACAGTCCAACGCGCGGGCCACCGCGTGAACTTTATGTCGGGGCGTAGCGCAGCCTGGTAGCGCACCTGCCTTGGGCGCAGGGGGTCAGAGGTTCAAATCCTCTCGCCCCGACCAATTCTCGAAACTTGCGGCCCCATGTAAGGAGCCGCTGATTCGTCGCTTTGAAGCTACATTACTTTTATCGGTGCGGTCTGCGCTTCGGGTGAAGGCTCCGTTGCGGGAATCACTTCCGCTGGGGCGATCACTTCTGCCGGGGCGATCACTTCTGCCGGCTTTGTAGGTTGTTTGTTGGGGTCGAGAAGGATATGTTTAAATTCTTGGCCTTTGCTATTGGAATCTGTCATTTTGGTTCTCCTTTAGTGCTCAGTCCTCAAGATACGTGAGTTGTTCAAGCCCAGCTGAGCAATACGACACACGTCTCGCTTCAAACGCCATCTTCCGCTCTGTGCAAAAGTGAACAGTTTCCATTCGAATCCACTGCTACTCTGAATTCAGCTTGGAGGTCCAGCATGAAACCCCCCCACCACTCTCAAATAAAGATCCTTGTTGTAGAAGATGACAAAGTAGTCCGGCAGACCATCAATATGCTCTTTAGCGCGAGCGGATACAGCGTCACCGATGCTGAAAATGGCTTTAGTGCTCTGCTTCGACTGCAAGAAGAAATACCGGATGTGCTGGTCACCGACCTGAATATGCCAGAGATGTCTGGTTTCGAACTGCTCTCGGTTGTGCGGCAGAGGTTCCCGTCGATCATCGCGGTGGCTACCAGCGGAGCTTATTCGTCGGGTGCGGTGCCCCAGGGTGTGATCGCCGATGCGTTTTACGCCAAGGGCGCGGAGAGTTCCGCATCGCTGCTGGATATCGTTGCCTCCGCTATCCGGCGGGGGCCCGTAGGGCACGATGGAAGTACCGCACCGGTATGGATCCCCCGCAATGGGCGCGACCACAATGGCAATCCTTTTGTAGTGCTCACTTGCACCGATTGCTTGCGTTCCTTTCCGTTTACGGTCCGTCACGAGCCAACCGCGGAGGTGCTCAAGACGCCGTGCATTTACTGTCCGCACCAGGTCAGCTACATCATTGACTTTTCGCGCTCGGTGAATTCACCGCAAAAGCGCGCCGATTGGAGAGCCCACTTCCTGCAGGAGCAGGCATTGCTCATGTCGCGCGTTATCAAAAAAGAACCCGCATCGGAGAAGAATCCAGTGGCGGGCGTGGCGATTCAAATGTCTAAGCCTTTGAGGGCAAAGTCGGCACGCAACTAAAAGAGAACAGTGTCTGGAGTGTGCAATCCGGGACAGCGCTCATCTGTTAGTTCGCGTACGCTGGAAGTTGGTTACCAGAAAAAGCAGGTTCTAAATCAAAACGAAAAAAGACGAGATTTCGGTCCTAGTGGTGGAAGACGATGTGGTGGTCCGCCAGACCGTTTCGATGCTCTTGAGTGATAACGGCTACCGTGTTAGCACGGCGGGCAATGGTTTCGATGCGTTGCTGCGCTTGCAGGAAGAAGTTCCGGATGTGATGGTGACCGACCTGAACATGCCGGAGATGTCGGGTTTTGAGCTTCTTTCGGTCGTACGCCGGCGGTTTCCTTCCATCGTAGCGATAGCCACCAGCGCCGCCTATTCTTCGGCTTCAGTGCCACCCGGCGTGATCGCCGACGCTTTCTACGCCAAGGGCAGAGTGAGCTCCGGCACGTTGCTCGAGATCATAACCGCTGCTATCAAGAAGGGGCCGCTAGGACACGACAGGACAACCGCACCGGTGTGGATCCCGCGCAATGGACGCGACCACAACGGCAAGCCTTATGTGGTCCTCACCTGCACGGAGTGCATGCGGTCGTTTCCTTTCATCGTAGCCCACGAGCCCACGGCCGAAGTGCGCAAGACCCAATGTATTCTATGCCCGCATGAGGTGAGTTACATCATCGATTTTTCCCGCGGCCTGAATTCGCCTCTAAAAACGCGCCGCTTGGAAGGCCCAGTTTCTTGAAGGTCAATCAGATTTTCGTCTTCCCGGCACAAAGCTGCCGGAGTCGATGCCCGATCGGGTCGCCGAGATCGCCAAAGAGATGGCGAAGCCGGTCAAGGCGACATCTGCGAGGCGCAACGACAGGTACAAGCAATGAGAGTCAAAGAGATTAATCGTTCTGAAGCAGTGAACGCTGCCAATGGCAAGGTCGCGAACCGTTATCTTTTGTGTTCTGTCGCGGGGAGGGCGGCGCGCGGTTTACAAGTGTCCGGAAAACTGAGTTCGCAAGCCATTACAGAAGCGTTCCATCTGGTGGGCGACAGGCGAAGTCATCACACCGCCAAGAGCACAACTTGCCCCTGGCCGCGTGAAAACGAGAGCGATATGACGTTCAATTCGACTTTGCTGATCGCACTGTCCTTGATGGTCGGGTGGGCGGTGCAGGCGCGTCGCCGACGCCGGCAGGTCGGCCTCCATGTGTTGACCCTCCTGGTCAGCGTGGCCGCGTTGGTGCTCGCCATTCGTAGCTAATAGACGGTCCGAGGAGCAGGAACTCTGGCTATATCTTTATGCAAACATGTAACGAGTGTATTTGACATTAAGAAAAACATCGCGAGTATCATTGGACTTGAGATAAGCAATTCTTCTTCTCTTTCAGGTCTCCTGAACTAAGTCAGCCCATCTGAAGCTTCCCCATTCTTAAAGCACCCCCAGGAGTTGACTATGTACGCACGCGAAATCACTGCCCGCTTGAAGTCCAGCATGCTCAATGAATTCAACAAGACATTCGAGCAGGAAGTTCTTCCCATGCTGCGCAAGCAGAAGGGTTTCAAAGACGAGATCGCGTTCTTCATTCCGGACGCGAACAATGTGGTCGCGATCAGTCTATGGAATTCCAAGGACGAAGCGGAAGCCTACAACACCGCCGGCTATCCGGAAGTCTTGAAGCTTCTGTCGAAGAGTGTCGAGGGAACACCCTCGGTCCGCTCCATCGGAAGTGCTCATTTCCACGTTGCACAAAGTCTCACCGATCAGCGCAACCGTAGCAGCGTAAGTTAGAGACTGGCAGGCGAGGCGGCCAAGGGGCCGCCTGCCCGGCCCGGGCAACGAGTGAAGCCATTTTGCACAGATTAGTCGAACTGTAACGCTCGTAGTAGTTGTAAAGCGAAGAGGTGTTCTATGGTTCACCCGATCCGGACTCTGCTTTATGGCTATTTATTGAGCCGATCGTTAATCTGTGGCTGTATGTGCTAGTAGCGCTCCGTCGATTTTGAACGGCCGTAACCCCGCCTCCGTTTTAGGCCGTGATTCCACGAGAGAGGTCAATTTAATGGAGAAATACAAGAAGCATCCGTTGCCCAGATTGCCAGTCGGTCCTGGGGAAGATCTGGCCTCTTGGATACGGTAATGTCAGGTTGGAACTTTACTGCCGCATGTACGAGGCCAACCAAAAGATCAACGTCGAAGTCAAAGCCGCTTCGGTGTCGCACAACGGCGTTAAGGATGTGCAAGAAACCCACCGCGTCTTTGTTGGTTAGAAACGGGACGAGATGCCAGCAGAGGCAGTTCGATATGTCAATAATGTGCCGGCGTTGGACGACGGTATGCAGGCAGACCTACACGGCTCGTATGTCGCCAGTGCGAAGAGGAATACCGCGTCCACTACTCGGCTTCGGAGTCGAGCCGTCTCGAAGATCATCGCTATTTAGCTGCGGAGCGCATAAGCGGCGAACATCCCCTTCATTCACGCACCATCCTTCTTTAGCGCGTTTCTGGCTGATGGGTTCAGCTAAGCCTTGTTATGTCAGTTACGAGACACCAATTCCTTGGTAGGTGCGCTACCATTACCATGTGGCTTTGTTGCCAAGCTCAAGGACAAGCCTGAATGCCAAACGGCGCAAACATAACGAAATTGCCTGCCCCTGGCGCCGCCCGGCGCGGTAGGAACGGCCACTCCAAGGTCATAGAGTTTAACGCGGTCGACTTTCTCGCTAAATCAGGCTTGGGCAAGTCGATCGTAGAGTTTTCCGCGGCCTCAACCATCTTCTCTCAAGGCGATGCCGCCAATGCAGTCTTCTACATTCAAAAAGGCAAGGTCAAAGTCGAAGTCGTCTCGAAACGAAGGAAAAGAAGCCACAGTCGCAGTGCTCGGCAATGGAGAATTTCTCGGCGAAGACTGCATCGCCAATACTCATCCATTCCGCCTGGTCACCGCGACAGCACTCTCAGATTGCGTCCTACTGAAGATCGGCAAGAAGGAGATGGTGCGCGTGCTTGCTAACGAGCACGCTTTCTCGGAGGTCTTTGTCACATTTCTTCTGGCGCGCAACGCACGCATTCAGGAAGACTTGATCGACCAGCTCTTCAACTCCAGCGAAAAACGTCTGGCTCGGGTTCTTCTACTGCTCGCGCAATTCGGAAAAGAAGGTAAACCCGAGAGTTGTGATTCCCAAGATCAGTCAGGAATCCTTGGCAGAGATGGTTGGCACCACTCGCTCGCGCGTGAGCTTCTTTATGAACCGCTTCCGCAAGATGGGATTCATCGAATACGACGGCGCCATCAAGGTCCACAGCCA
>CAVQGF010000039.1:0-33399 GCA_963711965.1 uncultured Acidobacteriota bacterium
AGATGGATCTGCTCGGACAATCTCGCGCTCGGCCTGTCGGTCGCGCTCAGCTTCCAGAACCTGCTGTACGCGTTCTTCGGCTGCATGGTCGGCACGCTGATCGGCGTGCTGCCCGGCATCGGCCCGGTGGCGACCATCGCCATGCTGCTGCCGATCACCTTCCATCTGCCGCCGACCGCCGCGCTGATCATGCTGGCCGGCATCTACTACGGCGCCGCCTACGGCGGCTCGACGACGTCGATCCTGGTCAACCTGCCGGGTGAAGTCGTCGTCGGTCGTGACCTGCCTCGACGGCTACCAGATGGCGCGCAAGGGCCGCGCCGGCGCGGCGCTGTCGATCTCGGCGCTCGGCTCGTTCTTCGCCGGCACGGTCGGCACGATCATCATCGTGATCTTCGCCGAGCCGCTGACGCGCATGGCGCAGAAGTTCGGCCCGGCCGACTACTGCTCGCTGATGGCCCTGGGCCTGGTGGCGGCCGTCGTGCTGGCCAGCGGCTCGGTCCTCAAGGCGATCGCGATGGTGTTCTTCGGCCTGCTGTTCGGCCTGGTCGGCACCGACGTCAACACCGGCGCCAGCGCTTCACCTTCGACATCCCGGAACTGTCGGACGGCATCGACTTCGCGCCCGTCGCGATGGGCCTGTTCGGCATCGCCGAGATCGTCGCCAACCTCGAGCGACGCATGTCGCGCGCTCGGGCGCGATCAAGGTGGCGTCGCTGTGGCCGACCCGCGAGGAGATGCGACGGGCGATGGCCCGCCGTGCTGCGCGGCACGGCGATCGGCGCGATCCTGGGCGTGCTGCCGGGCGGCGGCCCGACGCTCGGCGCCTTCTCGGCCTATACGCTGGAGAAGAAGATCTCCCGTACGCCGCAGATGTTCGGCAAGGGCGCCGTCGAGGGCGTGGGGGTAAGGTCGGTGTTCCTGACGCGGTTCTGCAAAAACCCGGCCCGCTCGAAGACAATGAGTGGACCCTGATCAAGTTGCATCCTTCCATCGGGGCGAATCTGCTCGATCATCGTTCATCACCCCTGTTAAAGATGGCCCGCGAGATCGCGCTTGGGCACCATGAGAATTGGGATGGCAGTGGTTATCCGATGGCGCTGCGCGGAAGCAACATCCCCCAGTCCGCCCGTCTCGTCCATCTAGTCGATGTTTACGATGCATTGGCAGCACACGCCCTTATAAAAAATGGCTTCACCCCTCCCGCGCTGTCGAGATCATCACCCGGGGCGATGGACGCACTCTCCCGCAGCATTTTGAGCCGTTGTTAGTGCATGGTTTTCAGGAAGTCCACTCGGAATTCCAGGCGATTTATGAAACCTATGGCAACTGATGTCAGCCGTGGCGAAACAAATCCCCTCGGACTGAGTGTCTTCAGGCAGGTCAGTCGCGTGCTATCGGGTCTGGCTGTCATCTATTCCTTTCTGATTCTCATCGGCTGGTGGTTGAGGATTGACTACTTGCAAAGAATCGTGCCTGGAGCGATTCCCATCCATCCCCATACCGCCGCAACATTTCTCCCGCTCTCACTGGCCGCGTTCATCTCGCCATGGCAGCGCCGTTGGCAGCAGAGGTTCGCAATGGCCTGCGCCACTTTCGCAGCTCTGATGGGCGTGCTGCGGATACTAGCCACCTTGTCAGGCCGCTCGTTGTGGGTGGGAATCCCTTGTCAGTGCAAGGCGCGGCTCTCATGGCGACCAGCACAGCCCTTGTTCTTACCTGCCTTGGGATTGCATGCATCTGTATGTTGGCGCCTAAAGGCTGGAACTGGAGCGCCGCCACGATTCTTGCAGCTGTCGCGCTCAGCTTGGCCGGCGTTGCTGCTTTCGGTCATCTATTCCGGGTAACGGCGCTATATGCCATCAGCGGGCAAGTCATGTCTCTGCCGGGCGCGATACTCTCGGTCTTAGTCGCCCTGAGTTTGATCACTGCTCGCCCGCCTCAGGGAGTCATTTCGTCGCTGATCGAGCATGTCGGCTCAAAATGGCTGAACCTGCCTATCCGCTACAAATGCTTTGTGATGGCGTCGCTGCCTGTGGCCTGTCTCGTTTTTGAGATCGGATGGCAGATCCGATTGCTCAGCGGTTTGACCGATGCCCAGCAATGGATGACTCACACTCAAGAAGTCGAACTGACTGCGGCTGATCTGCAACGGCTGCTACTGCAGATCGAATCCAATGATCGCGGATACGGACTCAGTGGAAGCGAGGAGTTTGTTTTGCCCTTGCAGCAACAAGAGGGCCAGGTACCCGCGATTGCTGAAAAGCTTTCCCGTCTGGTTCAAGATAATCCCTTACAAAGGAGCCGCGCGCGCAACTTGCAGGAATTGGCCGCCGTTAAAGTCAGCTTCGCCCGTGGAGTGACCGATTTTTTTTCGAGTCAACCCGGTGTGATCCGAACCCCGGCTATGCGACTTCGCCTGCTCGAAAGCAAGGCTCGGATGGACGAATTGATGGAACTCTCGCATGTCTTTGTTGCCGAGGAGGAGCGTCTGCGTGAAGAACGCTTGCAAAAAGTTCGTCAACAACAGGAGCTTTCGCGACGGGTTTTGGTATTCACTATTTTTACCGGTATCGGGACGGGCATTCTCACCATACTGATCTTCAGTTGGAGCGTTTCCGACCGCTTAAGCGTGTTGCAGGATGATTCCGCTCACCTTGCTCGTGGCGAAATCATCCCGGCGCCCCTTCCCGGTGACGACGAGGTCAGCAATCTGGCGTGGGCATTACATGCTGCCAGCCATAAGATCCACGACCAGATGCAAGGTCTGGAAGCACTCAACCGCGATCTTGAGTCCTTCAGCTATTCCGTATCGCATGATCTGCGCGCGCCGTTGCGCCATATCCATGGATTCTCGAAGATCCTCCAGGAGGACTTCGGTAGTGTGCTTCCTGAAGAAGCCAATAGGTATTTGTCCCGAATCGCAACCGGCGTCGAGAGGATGGGGCAGCTCATCGATGACTTGCTGAATTTTTCGCGCGTCGGCCGCCGCGAGATAGAGCGGAAACCTGTTCCGCTCCGGCCTATCGTCGATGACGTCATCCACCAGCTCAGTGAGCTATCCACAGAGCGCCAGGTCGAGTGGCGCCTGAATCCCTTGCCCACGGTGCAAGCCGATCCCGCACTCATCAAGCAGATCTTTGCCAACCTGCTCGGCAATGCGGCCAAGTTCTCCCGTACTCGCGAACATCCGCGAGTTGAAGTGGGCGCCCAGTCATCGGAACAGGGCCCTGCCATCTACGTGCGCGATAACGGCGTGGGCTTCGATATGAAATTCGCCGACAAACTCTTCGGCGTCTTCCAGCGATTGCATCGCTCCGAAGATTTTGAAGGGACTGGCGTCGGGCTTGCTACAGTGGCCCGCATCGTTCACAAACACGGTGGGGCAGTGTGGGCTGACTCTTCGCCCGATCAGGGTGCAACATTCTTTTTTACTTTGGGCCATTCCGCGATGGCTTCGTCCGTCCAGGAACATCCCGATTTTCATCACGAGGTGCTTTATGCCGCAGCACGATGAAGTGGAGATCCTTTTAGTGGAAGACAACGCTGATGACGTGGAGCTGTGCTTGCATGCCCTTCGTAAGGAGAAACTCAGCAATAAGATTCACGTCGCCCGCGACGGACAGGAAGCACTCGATTTCCTCTTCGCACGTGCCCCACACCATTTGCTGCCTCGCCTGGTGCTGCTGGACCTAAAGCTTCCGAAGATCGACGGCATTCAGGTTCTGCGGGAGGTGAAGAAGAACCCGTTCACCAAGTCCCTTCCTGTCGTGATTCTTACGTCGTCGCGCGAGGAACGCGATCTGGTTGAGAGTTACGAACTCGGAGTGAACAGCTACCTGCAAAAGCCGGTGGACTTTGATGAATTCCGCTCCATGGTGAAGCAGATCGGGTTTTACTGGATGGTTGTCAATCAGGTCCCCCGTTCCCGCAAAACGCCAAGAGCACTGCGAGGAGCGCGTGATGGGAGCTGCTTCTTTGCCTGTTGCGACTGTGCGCCCTGGTCGTGTGCTCCTGATCGAGCACGAAGAAGCGGACATGGAGCTGATCATGCGCGCATTGCGCAAAAACTGGCCCGCCCTTCATGTTGATGTGATCTCCACCTTTGCCGCATTAGAAGGTTCGCAGCCTCAGTCCTACGATGTCGTTCTCTCCGATTATCGCCTTCCCGGCTGGAATGGCATGGAGGCATTTCGCGCTCTGAAAGACCGTGGCGTCGAAGCGCCTTTTATCTTGATCACTGGAACCATCGGTGAAGAGCGTGCCGTGGATTGCATCAAGGAGGGGATCGCTGACTACGTTCTCAAGGACAAACTGGTCAAACTCCCTGTAGCAGTCGAACGCGCCCTGCAGGAGCACGCCACTCGCCAGGAGCGATCGCGCGCATTGCACGAATTGCGCTGGGCGCACGACCAACTCGAAAATCGCGTCGCCGAAAGGACAGCGGAACTCTCCGCCGCGAACCGCGCGTTGCGAGAAGAAGCTGCCGCTCAAGCACGCTTGGTTGCCATCCTGCAGGCGACCCGGGATTTTGTCGCTACTGCCAACCTCGACGGACAACTCCTGTTTTTGAACAGCAGCGGACGCAAGCTCATCGGTCTGGATCTGTACGCCGACGTCAGCGACCTGCGCTTGCCCGAGTTGTGCCCCGGCTGGCAGCCACATCCTCTCTCAACGCACCTGGGGGAGAGCCCGATGCGTGGAATGGTGAGTCATCTCTCCGCCGGCGAGATGGCTCCAGAGTGCCCGTCCTCACCATGACCGTTCTTCATCGCGATCCCCAGGCGAACCCTGCTTTCATCTCACTCGTTGCTCACGACATTACGCAACGTAAAGAGGTGGAGCGCATGAAAGACGAGTTGGTCGCCACCGTAAGCCATGAACTGCGCACGCCACTGGCTTCGTTGCGCGGCTTCTCTGAACTCATGCTGAAACGCGAATTCAATCAGGAGAAACGTCGCGAGTTTCTCAGCATCATTCAGAAGGAGACGATTCGTTTAAGCGAGTTGATCAATAATTTCCTCGACCTTCAAAAAATGGAATGGGGCCGCCAGACTTACGAAATGGAGAATGTCGAGCTCGGACCACTGCTTAGCGAATCGCTGGCGCTATTCGAAGGTGGCAATGAGCGTCACCGATTTGCCCTGGAACTCGATCCTCATATGCGGGCCGTGGTTGGTGATCCCGCTCGGCTTCGCCAGGTTCTGTCGAACCTTCTAGCCAATGCTGTCAAGTATTCGCCACAGGGTGGAGAGATAAAGACCCATGCCCGGGTAGACGGCGGTGACGCAGTAGTCTCCATCGCGGATTGCGGCATCGGCATTCCGGCTGACGCGATGCCTTTTCTGTTCTCCAAGTTTTTCCGCGTGCACAACGGACCGCATCGCGAGATCGGCGGGACCGGACTCGGGCTTGCTTTGGTGAAACAGATCATCCTCGCGCACAGGGGGCGAGTGTGGGCCGAGAGCAACGATGGGAGAGGCAGCACCTTTCATTTCACTTTGCCCATGGCAGAGATATCGCAGCCTGCGTCCGATTCGGCCTCTGACCTCCTGGTCGTCGAAGCTGATGCTTCCTTCGCGGGGCTCTTGCGCGAGCATTTCGAACACTGCGGTCTGAAGGTGCAAGTGACGGGATCAGCCAAGCAGGCGATGGAGATGATCTTCGCAAGGCGCCTCGTATGGTGTTGCTCGATATTCATCTTGCCGGCGAGATGGATGGATGGGATCTCCTCGTCACCTTGCGAAGCAATCAGCAGCTGCGCGAGCTTCCCATCCTGGTGATGAGCGGTCGGAACGCGAAGCATCACGGTCTGGCACTCGGCGGCGCTGAGTACCTGCTGAAAACCGTTTCTCGCGAAGAATTTCTTGCCGCAGTTCGCCGCCAGCTTCCTGATCTCGATGGCAAGCAGGTCCTGATCGCGGACGATGAACCCACGACCCGCGCCCGCTTCGCCGGTTTTCTCGCAAAGACCGGAGCGACCATCGCTCAAGTCGGCAATGGCAGGCTAGCGCTGGAAAGCATCGCGCTCCGTCCACCCGACCTTCTCCTGCTGGATCTGCTCATGCCGGAAGTCGATGGCTTCGAAGTCATTCGTCGCTTGCGGCGGACCCGTGCTGCGGTGAACCTGCCTATCCTGGTCGTTACCGCGAAAGATCTCGCCTTGCGCGAGAAGGTCTATTTGCGCCAAAGCCTTGCCTCGCTTGTGGGCAAGTCTGAAGCCGATATGGATTACTTCTCCCGGATAGTAGGTAGCACTCTCGGCATCGATCTCACGTCGGGCGTTGCAGCACCCGCAGGCGCCGGTTCCCGGGAAGAGTGCAGCTGTTAGGAATATCTCAGGAGGGTTTTGTGGTCGATCGCGAGTCGCTTAAACAGATCGTGAAGGATTCTCCCCGTGAGTTGCTGGACCTTTTCATCCAGGACTCTCCGCTTCTATTGCAGTCCCTGGGAATCGCCGTAAGCAGTGGCGACCGCCTCGAGCTGCGCTCCGTTGCTCAGGCTTTGAAAGGAGCAGTTTCAAACTTCGGGGCCCGCCACCCTCAAGCATTAGCGGCTGAATTAGAAGAAGTTGCCAGAGCGGGAGATCTTTCGGAAGCGCGACACCTGGTCGAGGCCTTGACCGTCGAAGTAGACCATCTTCGATCGCAGGTCGCTGAGATCGCTCAGCTGGCTTGAGCCGCAGCTTCATCCCGCCCCGTCGCCGCCTTCACCAGATCAATCAGCTCCTGCGGCGGCAACGGTTTCTGCTTCACCACCACATCGAGTCCGTCGTAATCCGACTCAATGTCCGGCATTCCGGTGACCACCAGTACCGGGATCCGCGGATCGATATTTCTCAGCGATCGAACAAAGTCAGCGCCCGAAACTTTAGGCATCACATGGTCTGTGACGATTACGTGAAATGGCGTAGTAGCGGTTTTCAACAGAGCCAGCGCACCGGGGCCGGTCGTCGCGATCGAGACGACAAATCCGGCATCGCGAAGCACCGCCTCGCGGATGCTCAGCTGCACCGGATTGTCGTCGATCACCAGCACGTGAATAAACGGGCGCACGGTTAAGCTGTCCGCTTTCGATATTGCTCCATGACTTCCTGCTCTGCCTGCAGCCAGTCTTGCTCTTCCAAGCCGAGCCCTTCGCCGCGTCCGCGTTGCTCATAGAATTCGTAGGCCCGAATTCGTACCAATTCATTCAATCGCGCGAACGAATCCGGATCCGAAGCCGGTTGCGGGGGGCGTGGGGTATTGCTTCGCTGCGCGCCGGAGCTGTAGCTGCTGCTGCGGAATTCTTGTTGCTGGGGACAAGTTTGGGTGTCTTGGAAGCCTCTATTTTGTTGTTGTTCTTTGCCATTGTGACCTCGGAGATATTTGTCGACAGAATGCGGCGCTTCTGCGAGAAGCAGAGTTCTCACTGAGACAGGTGGAAGAAAAAATCATACGCCTTCCGCTAGTGGAAAAGCTGTGACTCTGGATTTATTTTTGGAACAAGAGTTGCAAACGGGATTAAGCAAAATTGTTTTTGCGCGATGATTCAACACCTTAGTGAAAATCATGCGAGCTGGTCTGCGCCTGAGTGACGCTTAATGGCCGCAATCTTTCGGCTTTCACTGAGATCACATTGTCCATATGTTGCAGAGTTCCTTCGATCAATAAAAAAGGTTCGCGCACCAGCAATAAACGGTTTTTTTCGAACAGGTCGGGAGTGATGATCGCGTTCGCGATGCCGGTCTCATCTTCCAGGCTCAAAAAAACGAATCCATGTGCCGTTCCGGGCCGCTGCCTGCAAATGATGTTACCCGCTATCTTCAAACGTTTTCCGTTCGGCAATTGTTCAATTCGATGGCGCTATGCACTCCTATCGCTGCATCTCGCTGCGGCGGTAGGCCATCGGATGCGGACCAACCGTCATCCCTGTGCCGCGATAATCCGCCACCAAACGCTCTTCATCGTTCATCGGAATGAGAGGACAGGGTTCGCGTCTCGGGGTGTGAGTTTCCGGTTGTCGACTTCCTGCCTCCTGCCTCCTGCCTCCTGCTTCCTGAATTGCTACCTCCTACCTCCTGCTGCCTGCCTCCTGATTTCCTGCCTTCTGCTTCCTGCGCCCCGCCTCCTGATTTGTCATCCCGAGCGGAGGTCGCTAGGGCGACCGTAGTCGAGGGATCTAGGTTTTGTTCACTCGAGCGTAGCAACGCTCCTACCGGCTGCCCAGCCGCCGCGACCTGCCACAACGCTTCCCGACGATGGAGTCTGGGAACTGAGACTGGGAACTGAGAACCGAGAACTGCTTAATTGGCAACTTTGAACTGGAAACTGACTCCAACGCTCCGACCGCCGCCAATGACTCGAACTCATTCTTCCTCAGCTCTGGAACGCGCCGCGCCAGATCCTCAATGGAACTGAACGGCGCCCGCTCACGTTCGCGCACTAGCGCGCGTCCCGCCTCTTCCCTTAACCCCTTCACATACCGCAGGCCGATCCGCATTGCTGGTTCTTTTCCCGCCGTCTGTCTCCCGCCTCCTGCCTCCTGCTCCAGCGTGCAACTCCCACTCCGATCGCATCACATCGATCGGCAGTACCTTCAGCCCATGCCGCTGCGCATCTTTCACGATGGTGGAGGAGTGATAAAACCCCATCGGCTGATTGTTCAGCATGCGCCGCGGTGAACGCCGCCAGGTAATGGACCTTCAGATATGCGCTCGCGTACGCCAGTAGCGCAAAACTTGCGGCGTGCGATTCCGGAAAACCGTAGAGCGCGAACGAGAGGATGGACTGCACGATCTCATCCTGCGCCTGTTCTCCGATACCATTCACAGTCATGCCGCGACGCAGTTTCGTCTCTACTTCGCGCATCCGTTCTTGCAAGCGTCTGTTGCTTCCGAGAGCTCGCCGCAGCTCCTCCGCTTCGCCGCCCGTGAAGTTGGCGACGATCATCGCCATCCGCAGCAGTTGTTCCTGGAAGAGCGGAACTCCCAGCGTTCGCTCCAGCACCGGCTCCAGCGCTGGATGCGCATACGTAACCTGCTCCCGTCCCTGCCGCCGCTTCAAATATGGATTCACCATCTTGCCGACGATCGGCCCCGGCCGGATGATCGCAACCTGCACCACAATGTCGTAAAAGCGCACCGGATGCAGCCGCGGCAGGCAGCTCATCTGCGCTCGGCTTTCCACCTGGAACATGCCGATGGTGTCAGCTTTTTGCAGCGTCGCATAAACAGCCGGGATCATCAGCCGGCAAGTTGCGCCAGGTCAACTTCTTCTCCGTAATCCTTGCGAGATGATGTTGAGCGTATCCTTCAGCACCGCCATCATTCCCAAGCCCGAGCAGGTCCACTTTGATGATGCCCATGTCGGCGCAATCGTCTTTGTCCCACTGCACTACCACGCGTCCCGGCATCGACGCCGGCTCCAGCGGGACCACGGAATCCAGTTGCCCCTGGCAGATCACCATTCCGCCCGAATGCTGACCCAGATGCCGCGGTAGCTCCTGCACCGCCATGCACAGCTCGAAAAATTTCCTGATCCGCGGATGCCTCAGGTCACACCCAGCCTGCCGGAACTGCGACTCCATGGTGTCATCGGGAGCTTTGTACTCCCACGAGCCCACCATGCTGCTCACGCGTTCTAATGTTTCGCCATCGAAGCCGAGCGCCTTGCCGACCTCGCGCGCTGCCGAGCGCCCGCGGTAGGTGATCACGTTCGCGGTCATCGCCGCGCCCAATTTTCCGTAACGCTGATACAGATATTGGATCGCCTTCTCGCGATCGTCGCCGCTTGGCAGGTCAAGGTCGATGTCCGGCCATTCGCCACGTTCTTCGGAGAGAAAGCGCTCGAAGAGCAGGTCCATGCCGATCGGATCCACCGCCGTGATGCCCAGCGAATAGCAGACGGCGCTGTTCGCCGCCGAGCCGCGGCCTTGCACCAAGATGTCCTTGCTCGCGGCAAAAGCGGATCATGTCCCACACGATCAGGAAATATCCTTCCAGATCCCAGCTTGGTGATCAGTCCCATCTCGCGCTCGATCTGCCGCTGCGCCCGTTGCCACAAATGTCGCTTCGCTGGTTCGAGATAATGCGATCGCGCGCCTTCTTCCGTGCGCTTACGCAGAAACGAGGCCATGGTCTCGCTATCCGGTACCGGATATTTCGGAAACTCGTATCCCAGATCGGTGAGTGAGAACTGCAATCGCTCGGAAAGTTCTTTGCTGTTGGCGATCGCTTCCGGCAGATCGGCAAAAAGCCGAGCCATGGCTACGGGAGATTTCAAATGCCGTTCGGAGTTTTTGCGAGCAGCCTTCCTGCGAGATCCAACCGGGTGTGATTGCGGATGCAGGTGAAAACGTCGAGGATCTCGCGCTGCTGCGGCCGCGCATAGCAAGGAGCATTGGCCGCAAGCAGCGACAATCCATAACTTCGTGCCAGTTCGATCGCCACCTGATTGCGTGCCTCTTCGCGGCGGTCATAGTGCCGCTGTACCTCTATATATAGGTTGCGCTCGCCGAAGATCCCCAGCAGCCGCTCGATGCAGCGCTTTCCTTCTTCCACACCGCCTTCCTCCAGTGCCGCTGCCAAAGGACCATGTTCATCTCCCGTCAGGCAGACCAATCCTTCCGCATGCTCGCGCAACTCGTCTTCTGTTGCTGCGCATTCACCAGGCTTCGCATGCTTGGGGACGCGCAGCTTCATCTTTGTGATCAAGCGGCAAAGGTTTTGATAGCCAGTGCGCGATTCGACAAGTAAAGGCAAGTTTCGAGTTTCGGATTTCTGGTTTCGAGTTCCTGCCTCCTGCCTCCTACCTCCTGCCTCCTGTATCTCTGTGCCTCTGTGTCTCTGTGGTAGGTTTTGAATCGTTACTTCTGAACCGACCAATCCTCGCAGCCCCAACCTCTTCATCGCCATATGCAGCCGCGGCGCACCGTACACGCCGTTGCTGTCGAGCAGCGCCATTGCCGGTATTCCGAGTTCCGCACATACCGCCGCCATCTCCTCCGGCGAAGATGCTCCTTCGAGGAAACTGAATGCCGAGCGCGCATGCAGCTCTACGTACTCAGTCATAGCGCGCCTCCACGAACCAGCTCTCACTCGAAAGGTCGCGATACATCCGATACAGTGCCAGCCCATTCTTCTGTTGCACCGCGACATCCCACACGTCGCGGCTCCAGCCATCGTTGCTCCACCACTCGCCGGAAGTACGCCACGGTCCCGCACAGGCCGTCACCTCGCCGCGCACATTGAGGAACGAGACTCGCACCGGCTCCCCGGCATGAGTCAGCACATTCGCCCGCAGTGGCGGGCGAAATCTCCGCATTGCGAGTTTGCAGCCGTTGCTTTTCCTGCCTCCTGCGTCCTGCCTCCCGCCTCCTGCTTTTCTAGAAACTGGAAACTGGAAACTGGAAACTGCCGCGAAGCGGCGCATCCGAAACGCATCCGCCCGATGCGTATCCAAAATCTCCGCGACTCCGAGATTCTTCTCGCCGACCACGCCCGCCACCCGCGCCAGCACCAGCTCCAATCGCTCCGGCTCCGGACTCGCCGCCAGGAACAACCCGTTCTGTGACTGTCGCGGACGCGCCGGCTCCATCTGCAAAAAAACTTTGCGTACCGGCGCCTGTGGCGGATGCGCCTCCAGATCAAGTTGCAGCAGCTTCAAGAAAACTTTCGCATCCAGCATGGGGACTGGCAAACCGAATGTTGCGACTAAAAGTGCTCGGTAGAGACGGCGTTTGTGCCGTCTCCGATGTCCAACTCCATCCGCAACCGCAACTCATTCGTTGCTAGCGCCCGCGCCTGTAAGCGCGCACACAACGACTCCAGCATCCGGTTCAGCATGAACGCCAGCGGCTCCAGCATTTCCAGCGGATGCTCGAGTTCGGTCGCTTCCTCAAAATGGAGTGGTGGATCGGTCGGCACCAGCGGACGCGAACCTTCGCCCCGCGCCAGCTTTTGCAGACGCAATCCTTCTGCGCCCAACCGTTCTCTCAATGGGATCGGCGGCAGCGACGCCAATGCGCGAAGGTTGCGGATGCCCCAACTATCGAGCGTTTGCAGTATCTCCGGCGCCGGTGCGAGCACGTCTACCGATAAAGGACCGAGCCGCAACGCTTCTTCTCCCGGCGGGATCACGGTGACTCCGGCAAATCCGCGTGCCGCGTGCAACGCAGTCTCAAGGTTTGAAGCGACGCCGAGCTGCGCCTCCAATCCAATCTCTGAGATTTTCCGCGCCAGGTCGCGCGCGATCTTCTGCGGACTCCCAAAGATGCGGTCGAGTCCTGCGATATCCAGCAGCACGGTATCGGCTGCGGCATCTTCCACTCGCGGCGAAAAGGCATGAGCGCAATCCAGCAGCGCCGCATGAGCCGCGGCTTCCTGATCGCTCAGCGCGCGCGCAACACAACTCCGGGCGCCTGCTCGGCTTGCGCTTTGGTCAATCCGACCGCAGCGCCGGCGTTTTGAGCTTTTGCATTCGTGATGATCACGCGCTCCAGCGGCGGTGCCCCTTCCAGCACCGCTACCGGACGCTCGCGCAGAAGCGGCTCGCCGCGCACGATCGCTTCCAGCGCAAAATCGGGGATGAAGATGGCAGCAAACATGCAAGAACCGGTTTCTCGTTGTTCGTTTCTGGTTTTCTCGTTTTGGAAAATGAGCAACTCGGTTTATCGAGAAACGAAAAGCGAGAAACGAGAAACGGTTTTTGCAGACATCATCGGTTTCCGCTCCGCACTCGAGCGCACCACTTCCACGCTGATATTCATCTCGCGCAGCAAGCGCGCATGTGAAGGTTCAGCTGAGGGCTGAATGCTGACTGCTGATTGCTGAATACACACCGCCAGTGATGCACAGCTCTTCGCATATGGTTCCTGCTCAAACACCAGCAGGGAAGTGTTCGTGTTTTCGACGGCGCGGCGAAAACGAAACCATGTCGCTAGCGGAATCTTTCGTGCGACGCTGGGCGGCACATCGTTCAAGTCGACGGTCACCATCCCGAATCCGCCCGCTTGCAGTAGCAGGTCGGTGGTTTTCATTACTTGTTCGAGGTTGGAAAGTTTTCTTCCCGAGCAGCGCACCCAAAGCAGCCGCGTGAAGGTCTACTCCGTCCGCTTCTGCCGATGCCGGATCAAAGGCATCACTCGCGTCCACCAGAACGCAGCTCTCCTGCCGGGTTCCGGTCGCCTCCGCCAGCGCCGAGAGCATGATGCTGGTGCATCCGGAAGAGAGTGGGGCAGAATCCATATCTTTTTTGAGAGCGAAGCCGCTGCGTCCGAGCGAGTTCATACGGGACGCGGACTGAACACATCTAGAGGGCGCGAGAAAAATTCTGTTACCGCACCGCACGGCAACCCGCCGGTCAGGCGATCGAGTTCGGCCACTCCAGTGAGCACCCACTCAAAAGGAGCAGGCGCTTGGAATCGCAATGCGTTAGGGAAACGGGTGGCGAGCCGCGCCTCGACGGTGGCGCGTACGGCGGCGGAATCCATGGAACACCTCGGGGGCCGCAGCAGGCGCGCCAGGCAAGCGCGCCCTCTGCGGAGACTGCGAGCAACAATGCGGAAGCAGTAGTTTCGCTTTTTGTTCGCTATTTGATTTTAGATTCTGCGCCCATCGCCGCAGGTTGTCAAGCGTTATCGTATGATTCGAAATTATGAGGCTCCGTCCCTTTATTTTTGTACTACTTGCATGCGCGTTCTCTCTCGCCCAATCCACTCCCATCGATCCCGCGCTATCAAAAATCACAATTCACGTCGACAAGACTGGAGTGTTTTCTTTTGCGGGCGACAAGCACGAGATTGCCGCTCCACTCGCCTCCGGAACCATTGACGAGAAAGCCGGCACCGTCGAGTTCACCATCGACGCGCGCAAGCTCCAAGTCGTCGACCCGCAGCTCGATGCAAACAAGCGCGCCGAAGTGCAGAAGACCATGCATAGCTCCGCCGTCCTCGACAGTACTAAGTATCCCGAGATCAAATTCCACTCCACTACAGCCGCGCCCGCAGGGCCGAACGCTTGGACTGTAACCGGCGATCTCACGATTCACAGGCAAACGCATCTTGTGACGGTGCAAGTCAAAAAAGAGACGCAAAACGGCAAGGCTGCATATGCCGGTTCGACCAAACTCAAGCAGACCGACTTCGGTATCACACCGGTCGCCGTCGCCGGGGGGACGGTCAAAGTAAAGGACGAGCTGAAGCTCGATTTTGACGTAGTAACCCGTTGATTTCTGGGCTGAATTCCGGTTGAATCCAGTGCTTTTCGCGATACAATTAAGGCTCATTCCAAGAGCAAGCGGCAACAGCCGAGCTGCAAAAACCAGCCGGTCAGTGGAAGTCCCAAATTCACACGTAGCTCCGCTACGTTCTAATAAATTAAAGAGAGACTAATGAGCGCAACCGCCAGCACAGCTCTACCCGTTCAAGCCGCAGAAGCGCGTCCCTGGGACCGCCCCTTCTGGAAGCCGGTGAAAGGGAAGGGGGCCATCTTCTTTTATCTAGTCCTTATTCACGTTCTCGCCATCATTGGGTTGATTTTGTTCCCGGTTCCGGGATGGAAAGTCTTCGGCGTCTGGTTTGTGATCAGCATTCTTGGCGGACTAGGTACCACGATCTGCTATCACCGCACGCTCTCGCATAAGACACTGAAGCTCAACAAAGTTGTCGAGCATTTTTTGATCTTCTGGCCCATGTTCAACGGATCCGGGGCGCCTGGCAGCTGGGTCGCCTACCACCGCCACCACCACATCAATTCTGACGGGCCTGACGATGTCTCCAGTCCCGACTCACGGCGGATTCTGGTGGGCACATCTTCGCTGGCTCTACCAATCGCAACCCGCAGATGAGAAGAAGTATTGTCCCGAATTCACCCGCGGCATTTACAAATTTTGGACGCGCGCAGAAGTTCCGATGATCGTCGTTTCCATTTTCTGCGGAGCTTTGCTCGGTTGGGCGGGATTCTTCTGGATCGGCGCTATCCGTCTCATCTATTCCTTGCACATGCAGTGCTTCGTCAACAGCCTCACTCATCTCGGCAAACATCCCGACGGCGATTCCAGCCAGAATGTCTGGTGGCTCGGACCTCTTCAGATGGGCGCTTGGGGTGAGAACTGGCACCGCAACCATCATTCCTATGCAGGATCCGCGCGATTGGGCGTGAAGTGGTATCAGGTCGACATCGGCTGGTACGTCATCTGGATCCTCGAAAAGCTACACCTTGCCGAGAGTGTGCGGCGCCCCCGTCAGCTTGCGGCTTAGACCGCGTCGGCCATAAAGCTCTTCGCTTCGAGAAGCGACCTGCCGTGTCTCGCTCATTCGAAAAGCTCTCCACTTTCAGAGCACAGCAGCGGCAACTTACGATGAGCTGCTCGCTCCAGGAGAAGCTCGGATCGCTAGTCAATTCGCGCCTAAGCTGCTGGTGGGGCAAACTACTTTGCCCAGCTTCTATCCAATCACTACTGGCAGTTCAAGGGGACCTTTAACATGTCGCGCAGTTTCATCTTCGTCTTTCTGGCAACTTCACTTTAATTCCCGCCGCTGCATGGTCGCAACTCAATCCGACGGAAAATTACCGCGATCTTGGCCGGCTCGAGGTTTACGGCGGCTATTCGCGTATGACGGGCAGCTTAGGCATGAACGGATGGGACGCCTCCGCTGCTTACAAACCGCAGCGAGCACCTTGGTTCGGAGTGCTGGCCGATATCAGCGGACACTACGGCGTCGAAGATATCGCCGGCATCAAGGTGAAATCACACATCTACAACTACCTTGCTGGCCCGGAGGTTTACTTCACTCGTCTCCGCAATCAGAAGTTGATTCCTTTTGGGCATCTTCTTTTTGGCGCCAGCGAAGAGAACACGGACATCAGCGGCATCTCCTTTAACGGAGTTCAAGCCACTGCCTTCACTTGGGCTCTGGGCGGTGGCGTTGATTACCGTTTCAGCAATCATCTTTATGGACGAGCGAAACTCGATCTGCTTCGTACCCATTTTTTGAGCGAAGGTGATACTCGCGGACGCTCTGGATTCGGTATTGCCTACCGCTTCCACTGAGTCTCTCCTCCAATAAGAACGGGCCGACTATGCCGGCCCTTCTTATTGCTTACGGCCAACGGCTAGGCTGTGGCCCTTTTCTTTTCGATCTTGAAACGGTCCTCCTTGAATCGCTCCAGTTGCTCGCCCTCGGTGGCCAGCACGCGGAAGCACAACCGCGCTTTCTCGATCAGCTCGCCTAAGGTGTTTGAACGGAACTGCACCGGCTCACGTGCGAAGCGCTCCAATGCTTCGCCAAAGCTTTCGGCTGCGACGGTTGGTGTCACATCATCGGAACGCGTGCTCGCGCCCGGTACGTCGCGAGGCACGATGACTCCGCGTGTGTAAAGCAGTCCCAGCGCATAGAAGAACTGCGCGGTTAGGGCTACATGCGCCTGCGTCTTCACCTGCTCGTTGTCATTCTCCAGCGCGTTGGCGATGGTGCGAATCGCTCTGCCGCTGCGCAGCAGCTCCGCCCGGATGAACTCCTGGAACTCGGGCGAGAGCAAGTTCCCGCTGGTCTGCCCGCCGAGGCCGAACTCATGCGGTGAGAGGTGGCCGCCGAAGAACGATGGGCTGCCGTAACCGAACTGCGGAATGGGTGAGTTGTGCATCGAGGGCGTCCCAAATCCGGTTGGTATCTGGCTTTGTGGAGTAAATCCAATCGGTACCTGGCTCTGCGAGTTAATGGGATTGATCGAAGAGGAGTGGATGTTAGTTGGGTTGAACGAGCTCGGATCGATCCCGCTCATTGCGTTCGGGTACGAGCCCCGGTAATAGGCCTGCGCTTGAAATGGGTCCCATGCATGATGTGCATAGGCGCGCATCGCCCATTCCGGGTTAATAAAGGGTTGAGAGAAGGAGAGCGTCGGATTGAAGTAAGGATTCAGGCTTACTGGGAACATATATCCTCCTTATGATTTCCCTTGATGGGAGCCACGAAACTAAAACCTATCCAGTGCTCAATCAACGCCTATCTTCGGTGCACCTGACAGGTGTCATTCAAGCTTTGCCGAAAAATCCCGCTACAAAGCAACTATGGCGACTCCCTTAGCTACTAACTGACTAGACTCCGCAAAGATTTGGATTGAAGATGGATTGTATGAACGGCAGGTTAACTGCGCGCTTATTGCCGACAGCTTTAGTTTTTTCCACAGCGGTAGTTTTGTTTGCTGCTGCTGGGGGTGCGAACGATAAGCTCGCTGACCAGTTCGCGGCGCGACTGCATCACATTCAGCAGAATGGGATCTCCGCCACGCCCGATCCCGCGCCCACGGTGCTCCCCGACGATGAAGGCAATGCCTACTTTGCCGCTGGACGCGTAAAGCTTCCGGCCAGCGTGCAACAACTCAGGTATTCGACCACGCCGGGCACGGTCAATGCGGTCGCGCGCATCGACTTCGACGTTCTCACGCAAAATTCCACCAGCAACAATCCGCTGCTATCGTTATTTAGCGGGGTCCATGATGTCCGCGTGATTGCTGACGCCTCTGCGCAGTCGGGCGTGGCTACCGTGACTGCTCAATCTGTTGAGATTGATGGGATCGCCGTACCTCGTATGGCGCTGGAGTATTTTGTTAAGAAATATCTGACGTCGAAATATCCCAACGTTGGCATGACTTCGCATTTCAAGCTTCCGTCGCATGTCGATTCCGCGAAAGTAGAAACCGCGAAAGTGACTGTCTATCAGCGCTGAAAATCTTGGCGGGTCGAAAGCAGCAGAATGAATCACACATACATCGGCACGGCGGGCTGGCAGTACAAGGACTGGAACGGTAAGTTCTATCCCCCCAAGCTGAAGCAGCCGAATCTCCAGTTCTATGCCGGATATTTCGACACTGTCGAGATCAACTCCTCTTTCTACGGACACATCAAGCCAAAGATCGCTGAAGGCTGGTGCAAGCTCGTGGAGGAAGTGAATCCAAACTTCGTTTTCACCGCGAAGCTTAATCGCGCATTCACTCATTCACCGATCGCCGTGATCGAATCGACATCTGCAACCAGCATCAAGCCGGGAATCAATGATGAATCGGAAGCTAAAGCCGGACTCGACGTATTGGCAGCACAGCGGCGCCTCGGCGCGTTGCTGATGCAATTTCCCATTTCCTTCAAGAACACCGACGAGAACCGCGAATATCTTTCTCGTCTTGCCGGGCGCTTCAACGAGTATCCGCTCGTCGTCGAAGTGCGGCATTCCACTTGGGACGATCCCGCAGTGCTGCGCTCGTTCGCGGAGATGGATATCGGCTTCTGCAACATCGATCAGCCGCTTCTCGGGAAGGCGCTTGCTCCATCACAGGTCGCGCTCGGGCGCGTGGGCTATGTTCGCCTGCATGGGCGCAATTACCAGCAGTGGTTCGAGCACGAGCGTCCACACGATCGCTACAACTATCTTTATTCTCCCGATGAGCTGGAGAACTGGGCGCGACGCATCGAGCATGTGAGCGGACAGGCGGAGACCACATTTGTGATCAGCAACAATCACTTTGAATCCAAAGCAGCGGTGAATTCGATCCAGTTGAAATCGATGCTGACGGGTGATGGCGTGACCGCACCGGAATCCTTGCAGGTAGCCTATCCGGAGGCGCTGAAGGGATTCGTGCGATCTGAGAACTTTCAACTGAAGTGACGATGAAAGCGCATTACTTGGTATTGCTGTTGATGTTCGCGTCCGCCGCTTTCGGGGCTGACAAACTCGACGTCTGCGATTGCAGGCCACGCGATGAAAAGCCCACCGACTACCGCTTCGCGGCCAAACACATTCCACTTCCTGACATGCAACCACAGTCCATCAGCGTTCAAGACATGCTGAGTTGGGACCAGAGTTCCAACCCGCGGAACGATGCGCCTCGTACAGGACGCGAGCTTCAATTGGTCACCATTCCGCGCGCTTACGTTCAATTCGCATGGGCTTATCGTGGGGACTGCGACATCCACATCGAGATTTCCGCGACTCCTGACAAGAACGCTCCCCGCGCAATCGTTGAGACGCCAGTGGATCCGGAATACTGTCCCGCGCGAACTATGCTGCAATCCGCGCTACGCGATCATGGCGTGGAATTGAGCGTCTTGCAGCAGGAAGTTGCTGAGCCATTTCCCGTCACGGTGCGCGGGCTTCCGTATCAGGACGCAAAGCACAAGCGCGGCAGTGTGCATGTTGCCACCGTCTGGGAGATCCATCCCGCCGTACTCGAGCCGATCGGGGACACCAGCAAGCTCCGTACGTCGGACGGCCAACTACTCGCCGCGTTGCGGAAGCCGTGCCGTCGTACATCTTCCTCGCGTTAAGCCTGATTACTTTTCTCTCAACCTTAAAAAAGCTATGAGCCTACTTACTGGGCCCACCTAGTGTCTTCCCCGTATTGAGGTTAAGCAAAACCACCCTTATCCTCCACTCTCTTAGAGACTCGCATCTTGGTTGGCTGCCGCTTCGTCGCGAGCGGGAAGAGAGAAACTTTGATTCGATTCAGGCAAGTGCTTTTGCTGCTCTCAGTGATGGCGACGTTCGGTGCCCTCTCCATCAATGCTCAAACAACATTCCTCAATATCGATCAAATGACAGGATGGAAAGCCTGCTCCGCCTGCGCTAATGGCCGTGGCGACGCCCCGCTCTCAATGACGCAAGGCCAGACATCGCCAGTCCTCGAAGGGCACTCCACTAAATTCTTTATCGGCGGCACGGTTCCTTATTCCGACGCACTCTTCTATCGCAAGATGTCCACCAATGGCACCGCCAATCACTTCGTCTACGACGCCTACTACTACATCAAGGATCCAATGGCTTCCGCGGGAATGGAATTTTCCGCTGCGCAGCATCGCCCCGGCGTTTGGTATCGCTTCGACTGGCAATGCGCCTACACCATGAAGTACTGGCGCACTTGGGACAACGCCGGCGGCAAATGGGTCAACACCACCGTCCCATGTGTGCGACCGCAAGCTTACAAGTGGCAGCACGTCATCTTCGAAGGGCAGCGCATCAGCGGCAAGACTGTATTCGTCTCCTTTACGGTGAACGGAGTGAAACATTACGTCAATAAGACCTTCGGGCCCAAGCCTGTCACCACCACCACGAGCTGGGTGACTTTTCACTTCCAATTGAACGGCGGCAGCACCCAGAAGGATTTCTCCGTCTGGGGCGACAAATTCAAGCTTACCTATTGGTAGAACACTAGAAGATCAGAAGCCGCGCTCCTTCGGGGGCGCATTTTTTCTGGTCGAGCGTACTTTATTGGCCGAACAACACCCGCGCCGGCTAAAAGTTTCGCCACCCGAACCTCGCATTTTTTCGTCTATCTACCTGAATGCGATTGTTCGTGCTCATCACCGTGTTGGGGTTCGCTTCTGCCGCTTTGGCGCAGAACAGCGGTTCCGTGCAGGGGCAAGTCATGGACCCTACCGGGGCCGTCATCCCCAACGCCAGCGTTATCCTGAAGCCGCCTTCCGGAAACCAGGCAACCGCCATAAGCGACGGCCTGGGACACTTTCAATTCAATTCGGTTGCGCCTGGCGCTTACAACCTTCAAGTCACCGCGAAGAATTTCTCCCGCTTCAGCTCGCTGGTCAAAGTGAGCGCCGGCAATTCCGTGCGGATCGATCCAAAACTGAAGATTCAAGTGGAAGAAGAGACGGTCAACGTACAGGAGCCTCAAGGGGCTCTCGACGTTGCGCCGGAAAATAATGCGAGCGCGTTGGTGTTGAAGGACAAAGATCTCGACGCACTCTCCGACGACCCGGACGAGCTCATGTCCGAACTGCAGGCGCTGGCAGGGCCTGCAGTCGGCCCGAATGGCGGCGAGGTATACGTCGATGGATTCAGCGGTGGCCAGCTTCCGCCCAAGTCTTCGATTCGTGAGATCCGTATCAACCAGAATCCCTTTTCCGCCGAATACGACAAGCTCGGTTATGGTCGCATCGAGATTTTCACCAAGCCTGGAACCGACCATTTCCATGGTCAGCTCTCATTCATGAACAGCAACTCGGTGTTGAACGCGCGGAATCCATTCGCGAAAACCAAGCCTGACTACAACACGGATATGGTGATGGGGAATTTCGGCGGACCGATCAGTAAGAAGAGTTCGTTCCAAGTCAACCTCGAGCGGCGGGACATCGGCGACCAATCCGTCATCAATGCTCTAGTGCTCGATAGCAATTTCGTTCCAGCGTCGCTGAGTCAGACGCTCGCGGATCCCAGCGTCAGGACCCATACCGGTCTGCGTATGGATTTTCAACTCGGCGCCAATGACACAGTGGTCGCGCGTTACCAATTTCTTGACCAGAGTGAGCAGAACGCCGGCATCGGCCAGCTTTCACTTTCCAGTCAGGCGTACAACAGTCACAACGACTCCCATACTTTTCAACTCACTGAGACGCACGTTTTCACTCCCCAGATCATTAACGAGACTCGCTTCCAGTTCATTCGCTCCGACTCTTCTCAAAACGCTTTGGACCCAAGTCCCAGTCTCAACGTGATCGGAGCATTTTCAGGCGGGGGGGAATTCTCTCGGCACGAACACCAACACTCAAAACCGCTTTGAGCTGCAAAACAACACTTCCGTCACTGCGGGGAAACACACATTGCGTTTCGGCGGCCGATTGAGAGAGTCCGGCGAGAGCACTTCGTCTAATCAAGGTTTTAATGGCACGTTTACATTCGCTTCGCTTGATGCATACCGCGCCACGCTGCAGGGTATCGCGAATGGATTGACGCCCCAGCAGATCCGCGCTGCAGGCGGAGGTGCCAGCCAGTACAGCATCAGCAGCGGTACCGGGAATTATTCGACCAACTACGTCGACTTCGGGGGCTTCATTCAAGATGACTGGAAGCTGCGTCCCAGCATGGTGTTGAGCAGTGGTCTTCGTTATGAGACGCAGAATGTCATCGGCGATAACGGCGACTTCGCGCCGCGCATCGGTTTTTCGTGGGCATTGGGTGGAGGACGCGCGCCTAAGACCGTCATCCGCGCGGGCGCGGGCATCTTCTATGATCGCTTCGCGCAGGATTACTTGATGACGCTGCAGCGGCTGAACGGCGTTACGCAGCAAAGCTTCACCGTCACCGATCCCGATTTCTTTCCGAACACGCCCCAGCCTGCTGCTTTGATCGGGGCGACTTCAGCACTCACCACCTATCGCCTGGACGCGAATTTCAAATCGCCTTACGTAGCGCAATTCGCGCTATCGGTGGAACGGCAGATCACAAAACGCTCTACAGTGACCGTGAGCTACCTCCACTCCCACGGCGAGCGCCAGCTGGTTGCAGAGAATCTCAACGCTCCCCTGCCGGGTACCTTCGATCCGCTGGACCCCGCAAGCGGCGTACGTCCCCTTGGAGACGCCGGAAACGTTTTCCAATATTCTTCAAAAGGGAAGTACGAGCAGAACCAGCTCATCGTCAATTTCAATCTGCGTGCCAGCTCTCGGGTGTCGCTCTTTGGTTTCTACACTCTCGGATTCGCAGATTCGAACACCAGCGGTCCGGGATCGTTTCCATCGAATGTTTACGATCTCGATCAGGATTGGGGACGGGCAAGCTACGATGTACGCAACCGCCTCACCGTAGGCGGCAACATCACTCTCCCGTATGGGATCGGACTAACCCCCTGCTGATCGCATCTTCCGGCCGCCCGTTCAATATTTCTCTAGGACAAGATCTGAACGGAGACTCCATCTTCAACGACCGACCTGGTTTCGGCGTCTCGGGAACAGCTTCGAGCGACTTGACCCCCTACGGCGATTTCGACACCAACCCCCTGCTCGGTCAAGCCGTCATTCCCGCTAACTATGGCTCTGGGCCGGCACAGTTCACAATGAATCTGCGCGTTAGCAAAACTTTTGGTTTTGGCGAGGCGACCGGTGGTCGTTCTTCTGGCCGTCCTGACGCAGGTGGCGCACCGCCCGATGCCGGCGACGGTCCCGCACCCGCAGGTGGGCCGGGTCCGTTTGGGGCCGGTGGTCGTGGCGGTCGCCCACCACGCGGCGGGCAATCCTCCGAAAGTGGCCATCGCTACAATCTGACCTTCTCTGCCCAGGTTCACAACATCTTTAATACTGTGAATCTCGCCGCGCCGATTGGCGACATCGAATCACCCTTGTTCGGCAGGTCTATTGCTCTGGCCGGTGGCCCTTTCAACTCTGCCACCGCGAACCGCAGGATCTCTCTCGAAATGGCATTCCGATTCTGAATGTGTCAGCTTCCGATTTGTAATTCCGTCTAACCCAAAAGCGAATATTTCGCTTTAAGGAGAATGCAGTGAAAAAACGGATTCCGATGTTGATGTTGGCCGGGCTCTTGGCCCTCGCCACGGGTGCTTTCGCGCAGCAGCCTGGCGACCAGGATGCACCGCCGCCGCAGGGCGATCAGAACAACGCTCCGCCGATGCAGGGTGGCAACGAAGAAGGTGGGCACATGGGACACGGCGGCCGCCGTGGCCGCGAAGGTCGCATGGACCCAAATCAGCGGGTCAAAATGCTGACCGAAAAGCTGAACCTCACCAAGGACCAGCAGTCCAAAGTGAAAGACATCTTCACATCGCAGCAGAAGCAGATGCAATCGCTCATGCAGGACCAATCCATGTCTCGCGAAGACAAGCGCTCCAAGGTAGAGCAGATGCGGAGCGACACCGACTCGCAGGTCCGCGCCGTCCTCACCGGAGATCAGCAGCAGAAGTTTGACACGATGCTGAAGGAACGCCAACAGCGCATGGGCCAGCGCCACCAGCACGGCGACCATGGCGATCAAGGTCAGTCTCAACAGCCGCAGTAGCTGTATTTGGGCGTCTCTTGGGGAGCGCCCATGGCCGGTGCCCCACACGAGCCTCTGCCTCGTGTGGGAGCATCAGAGCCTGTGAATGCGCTTGCTATAATCGTTCTATTCCCCTGCGTGGCGCTATCGTCTAGGGGTTAGGACGGAAGATTCTCAATCTTCAAACCCGGGTTCGATTCCCGGTAGCGCTACCAAACCTTCTTTTTGAGCCATCAGCTTGCTCTAAACCATTGAACAACAAACAGGTTGTGTCGGTTCGATATTCATTGTTTGAAAACTCGATGCCGCTAGGAAATAGAACCCGCTGCAAACGGGCTTTACGGGCAGCGTCGCATGACATCCAAAACGTCCCGGGATGGCGCAGGACGCGATCCGCCACTCCGAAACAAGCGTTTACGCCGATTGTGCTACTCCCGCTGGCCCCCAGCTCTCTCTGGGCATCTTCGATTTCAGCTCTCAGATCTTCCAGCATTTCCCCATATGTGGTATCGTCGATCCGCTGCTCATAGATAAAAGCCTGATCGAGCTTCTTCTTCCTAATTTTTCAGCTCAGCTAGTTTGCGCTCCGCCTGGTCGCGGCGGAAACGCGAATTTACCTGCCGGGCATCCAGCACTCGAGCCAGCAGCTCCCTAAACAGGTCGAGGTAGTACATCTTGGGGCTGAGCCGACCAAGTAGCTCCTGAAATGCATTTTCTAGGTCTTTTTTCTTGATCCGATGCTTACAGGTGGAACTCTGGCAGTGGTAGTAGGCGTAGTACCCGCTTCGTCCTCGTGACTTGCTTGCCGTCATTGGACGGCCGCACGAGCCGCATCGTACGAAATTGCGCAGTGGAAAGTCCGGGTGGATCTTTTGCCGGGATTTGACGCTCTTCCCTGACAGTCTGCGCTGAATGGCGTCGAACACGCCCTCCGCAACTAGCGCTTCAAAGTTGCCCTTTGTATCTATACCCCACCGTGGCACCACGATCCGCCCCGAATAAACCGGCTTTCGGAGCAGTTGGTTAAAGGTTTGGGCGCTAACCTTCTTACCCTTCTTTGTCAGAAGTCCCCGGGTCGTGATTTCACGCCGGATTTGTTCGATTGGGAGAGTGCCGCTGGCAAACAAGCAAAGGGCTTCCTGTACCAGCGGCCCTGCCTTCGCATCCGGCAGAATAGTTTTATGCCCGTGTGCGTCGCGCCCGGCCACGTATCCCAGGGGTGGTGGGAAAGTCCAACGCCCAGACTGTAAGGCTGCTTTCATGCCATTCTTGGTTCGATCGGCGCGAATGTTGTTATCGAATTCGGAGACGTTGGACAACATTGATTCGACAAACTTTCCCGCTGGGGAGCTGTCAATGGGCTCGGTCGCCGAATGCAGTTGTGTCCCGCAAGCCTTGAGCGCCATTCGGAGGACCACGTGATCACTCGTGTTACGGGTCCAGCGGTCAATTCGGAGAACAACCACAGCGGCTATGTCGCGCTGCTGTCTGCAAAATTCAAGGAGTTTGCGCAACTGTGTTCGGTCCGCAGTTTTCGCCGACTCGCCTTCCTCGACAAACTCTCTGACAACTTGAAGCCGGTTTTTGTCGCAGTATTCAACACACTGTCGGCGTTGGGAGCCGAGACTCAGGTTTTGGACCTGTTCCTCCGTCGAGACGCGGCAATAGATCACGGCCTTTTTCATGGCTGAGACAGTAGCTCTGGGGAATCGGTCTGCCAAGCGCTTACCCTCGGGTTCGGCTTTTCGCAAGGAATGGAGGTTTGTGAGAAGGCCGATCATAGGAATCGTCTGGGGTCGATAAGGGCACCTGAGCGCCCGCATCCATCAAGCACATTTCGACGATCAGTTCCGCCAGAGGTGTGAGGCTTTCGCGGATCGACTCCGCTTCCAGATCGGTAAGAGCCTGACGTTTTAAGAGCTTTTTGATTTGAGTGGGACTGAGCACGGGGCCAGACCAAAGGGTGCCGATGTGGCACTCTGGTAGCCCGCCGAGCATCCCGCCCGTAACGGAGTGAGTGGATCAGAACCGCGAGACCGGCAAAATGTCGGTCATGAGGAGATGGCTCCTACGTCGAGCCGGGCAGCATCCCGCGTGCCTCTGTCCCCGCTGGGGTCCCCTACTAAACGGTTGGAGTATAAATCGAATGGGTTGTGGAAAGAGTGTTCAAAAACCAGTCGAAAACCTAGATTCGCTGGAGCTCAACGTAATAGCCGTCAAGTTGCGTGAACCAAAACACCCTATCGAAGCCAAACTCAAACTTGCGTGACTCGATTCCAGCAGGAAAGCTCAAACCACGAGAGACAGAGAAATCGCTCCAGAGCAGCAGCCAGATCTCAGCGGTCGGCATGTTCTTTCGGTACGTTGGAAGCTTGACATTCTTTTCCTTGACGCCGATCTCAAGCGCGTCCCAAATATCGGAAGAGCTGGTTCCGCCAGATTCGCCTGACCACCAGTCGCCCGACGGGCTCATTACCTTGTCTGTCGCAATGGTGACCGAAGAAAAGCCTTCAGGCAGCTCACGTTTCCAAACAGTGACGAAAGGATTCGCACGGAGAACATTCGCTCTCACGCAGTCAGCTAGTGCAGGTGCCATCTGGGTCTTATCACGTCGTTTTCCTCTGGACTCGGCAAAGTAAACCTTAATGGTTGCGTGCACTGCATCGGGATTCTCGTAATAGATACCCTTTGCGCGCTGAACAACGTCCACATGGAAGGCTTCTTCGGCAACAGGCAAGATTCCATGATTGCAGCTAGATGGCCGCACGAGCTCTCGTAGTTCGACGCCTAAAAGTCCATCGTTGAACCTGAAGTCAGGTTCTTCGCCGGGGACTTCGTTCAATGGGATCGGAATGCCTAAACTACGGGCTACTCTGAGCACCCGCCCCTCGATAATTTTTTTGTCATCCCGTGCCATAGTTAGCTATTGAATTTCATCCCAGAAGAAGCTGTATCGCTCGAAGCTTGCCGTCGAGTTTCCGTCCAGCAGGGGCACCGCTCCGTATCTTCATGCCTTCCGATCTCTTCAAGCAGAAGGCGAGTGCTATCGAAACGAGGTCGGTGCCCCGATTCGGCGGCAGCAAGGAAGCTCTTCAAAGTCGCTCGCATGAGAGTTGCTCGTTGGGAGGAGCTCTTCCGTATTATTGCAAGTGCCTTACTGAGCGAACGCTGATGGCAATTGCCGGGATTCACGTTGATTTTTTCCAAGCTAGTGACAGCACGATTTTAGTACGTCTTGATCGGCAGGCTGGTTCTGAAGCGGAAGTGAATGAAGACGTGCTGGCTCTTGCTAGCCACCTGCAGCAGCAAAGTAGGAGCCTTGGTGTACACAACCTGCATCCTGCCCATCCAACGATCCTGATTGACTTCAACCCGCTAATCACCTCCCATGCAGACATTGAAACCGCTATACGCGGGCAGCTCCAGGCACCGATCCAGAGCCTGCCCCGCAAGAAAGATGTAGAAATCCCGGTGTGTTATGGGGGCCCCTTTGGGCCGGATCTCGAGGACGTGGCGCAGCTCACAAACCTCACCCCAGCTCAGGTAATTGACACTCATTCGAGCGTGAGCTATAGGGTTTATTTCCTCGGATTCGCACCGGGATTTCCATACTTGGGAGGAATGTCTCCCCGCATTGCGGTCCCAAAACTCGAGGCCCCTCGGAAAGAAGTGGCAGCTGGAAGCGTTGGCATTGCCGACGATCAAACTGGGATTTATCCCGTCGCTTCGCCGGGCGGCTGGAGACTTATTGGGCGAACACCTTTGCGGCTCTTCAATCCTGATGAAGCGAACCCAGCGCTCATTTACCCGGGCGATACCATTCGCTTCCGCGCCATCACTCTTCAAGAATATGAGAGGGCACTGCGATGAGTGAAATATTGCGTGTCCTTTCTGCTGGCCTACAGTCCACAGTGCAGGATCTGGGTCGATACGGATATGCCCACATGGGGGTTTCTGCCTCTGGGCCAGCAGACCGGGTTTCTGCCCGAGTTGCCAATCGGCTTGTTGGGAACAATGACAACTGCCCGATATTGGAGATGACGCTCCTGGGAGGCCAATTTGAGTTTGGATGCGACGCAACGGTTGCGTTGGCAGGCGCGAACTTCAAAGCAACTCTCAACGATAATATGGTCCCGCTGTTTGAAGCTGTTCACATATGGGCTGGTTCCGTTTTGCGCTGCGGTTCGGCAGCTACTGGTTCGCGATGCTACCTTGCGGTAGCTGGCGGCTTTGCAATTTCTGCCGTCTTGGGTAGCAGTTCTACCCATTTGATGAGCGGCATAGGCGGTCTCTCGGGTCGCGCTCTAAAAAAAGGAGACATTTTGCCATTGAAGCCGATGGCAGCGGCAGAGCTGGTGAAAATCGACCCATTATTAATCACCCCAATGCTGAACCGCAAAAAGTTGCGGGTTACACTCGGGCCGCAGCACGAATTTTTTGGAGAGCATGGAATCAAGAGCCTTTGTTCTCAGAGTTTCATCGTTGCAAAAGATTTCAATCGTGTTGGAGTTCGATTAGAGGGTGCGGTGATAAAACCTGTCCATGGATCTACGATGTTGACCGAAGGAACTTCACTAGGTGCAATCCAAGTTCCTCGTGGTGGAAGCCCAATCATTTTATTTGTAGAGCATCAGACCACGGGTGGATACCCCAAAATAGCGAATGTCATCAGCGCAGACTTACCCTCTGTCGGCCAACTTCGTCCACAAGACGAGATTCAGTTTGAGCTAGTTAGTATGCATAACGCTCTCGAGCTTCTGAAAGCGCAGGAAGAACTTCTGGACAAGGCACTTCGTCCAGCATGATCGACACGGCAAAGGTGCGTTGGTACAAACAACCCACACCGCAACAGTGGAAAACGCTTTTGGCTTCGTCAGCGGGATGGGTACTCGACGGCATGGACGTGATGCTGTACGCCTTTGCGCTCACTGCGATTCAACATGAGTTCAACCTAAGCGCCGCAGGTGCCGGCGGGTTGGCATCAGTGACCCTGATTGCTTCCGGAATTGGCGGGTTACTTTTTGGAATGCTTTCAGATCGTATCGGGCGGGCGCGCTCATTGATAATTTCGATCTTGGTTTACTCCGTTTTTACTGCTCTGAACGCCACCGCAACAAACGTTTTTCAGCTTATTCTCTGGCGCGCTCTTGTCGGGCTCGGACTAGGCGGTGAATGGGCAGCCGGTTCCGTGCTGGTGGCCGAGACCTGGCCCGCCGAACATCGAGGTAAAGCCATCAGCCTTATGCAATCAGGATGGGCGCTAGGCGTGATAGCGGCTGCAATAGCCACTGCAGTGATACTCCCGAAGTATGGATGGCGCTGGCTCTTCGTAGTCGGTATCTTTCCAGGGCTTCTAACTCTCTGGATCCGCCGCAACGTCCAAGAACCGGAGATATGGAAAGAATCGCGCAACTTGCAGCCGCGCACTTCAGTAATTCAGTCGTTGGCCACAATCCTGCGGGCCCCTCTTTTGAGAATCACAACAGTTACGCTTCTTATGGGAAGCTGTCTCATGTTCTCTTATTGGGGACTCTTCACTTGGATCCGGCGTACCTCTCCGCACCTATTAATTCGGGCGGAGCAGGCATGACAATCGTGAAAACGTCGTCGTGGATCATACCTGTACAGATAGGTGCGTTTTTTGGTTATGCAGCATTCGGCTTTCTCGCAGATCGCTTTGGTCGAAGGCCGGTATTCGTTGCGTTTGTGCTATTCGCCGCAGGAATCGTGCCCGCCTACGGGCTGAGCGGCCAGCATCCAGTTACTCTAATGATTTTGGGTCCGTTTGTCGGCTTCTTTGGCCACGGTTACTTCAGTGTTTTCGGCGCAATGCTTGCCGAGCTGTTTCCTTCACATGTGCGGGGGACGGCACAAGGGCTTTGCTATAACGGAGCGCGAAGCGTCGGTGCTCTTGCCCCCTTCTGCATTGGCGGCCTCTCCACGAGATTCGGAATCGGCGTTACCCTCGCTTCACTTTCCATGTTCTACGTTCTCGGCGCCGCGACTATGAAGTTGTTGCCAGAAACCAAAGGTGCCCGACTCAGGTGAGCATCCAAAAACCCACAATCGATTTGAATTGTGACATGGGGGAGCTACCCCAGCTTCTTGCGGATGGGACCGAAGAGGCACTAATGCAGGAGATCACTTCTGCAAACGTGGCATGCGGCGGGCATGCTGGCAGCCTTGAAAGCATGCGGGCATTGCTGAAACTTGCCGTGAAGTACGGCGTGGCAGTCGGCGCTCATATTTCCTACCCCGACTGTCTGAATTTCGGGCGCAAAATGCTGCCGATGAGTGCGGAGGAGATCGAGGAGGCGACCTATTCGCAAGTGTCGTTGTTGGCAGGTGTGGCGGAACCTTTAGGGACGCGTTTAAATCACGTAAAGCCTCATGGCGCGCTGTATCATGCGGCGCAAGACCACGAGGCGATCGCAGGGGCAATAGCTAGGGCAGTACGCCGTATCGATAAGACCTTGGTGCGAATCGAGCAAGCGTTGAGCCCGGTTCTCACCATTTGGACGAAAAAGGGGTTTCCTAATATTGCCGAAGCCTTCGCAGATCGCACTTACGAGAGTGATGGCAAGCTCCGGTCCCGCGATTTACCGCGAGCGCTCATCACCGATCCTGGGCGCGCCGCCGAACAGGCATTAGGGATTGCTCGCGATTCGCAAGGTTGTAACTGAGAATGGATCACAGCTGCATTTGACGGCTCAGACTATTTGCTTACACGGCGACACTCCTAATGCCATTGCGAACGCAAGATCAATTCGAGCGGCGCTGCGCACGGCGGGCGTGAGCATAACGGCAGAATTCTCATTCTTTCATGGCCGCAAATAAAATCGCGGCCATCGCTCCTAAACCGAAGCCAATCAAGAAGCTTTTCATGCTTATCTACCCCGCCTTACTCGGAGCGGCACTTTGCATGGAGCAGACATGAGCAAGGAACTGCTCTAAGGCTTTTTCGTACGGATCGGTGAAAGTCTTTCCACACTTAGAGCAGCTAAATCCTCTCTTGCTTTCGTAGGCGAGAAAACGCTCTTCCTTCATTTGAGGTCTCCTGGAAGCAAGACTCAGGGGCATGGGGAGCGCCAATCTAATTGGCTCTCAACCAACAGCTTGCAATGGGGAGGTTGGATGACGCCTGAACTTTCTTCACAAAGAGAGGTAATTTGTGGCGGGTTAGGGCTGTCTTAGTACGAAGAAGAAGCATCGGCAATCTATTACCTTGGTAACTAAGTAGTAATAATGACTCGCCATCGAGAGTGGGATAAAGTTCCCGTACTCATGGCAGGCGTTGACAGCTCCGCTGATCATTTACTCGAAGTTCGCGCTCTTGGCGTTACCTATAGCGACGAATTTTCGAAGATCACCGCCGCCTCGGATCTTGCGTTTTCGATAGATCGCGGCGAAACACTGGGCGTTTTGGGCGAATCTGGAAGTGGCAAGAGCACCTTGGCAATGGCATTACTCCGATGCCTGCCTAGCACAGCTCAGATCGTTGGCAGCATCATCTATGAAGGTCGGGACCTGAGCCATCGCGAATGAACGGGAGATGAGAAAGACTTCGGGGCTCGCGAATCGCCTTGATCTTTCAAGATCCTGTTCTCGCCCTCAATCCAGTGATCAACGTTGGCACCCAGGTGCTCGAAGTTTTGCGAGCTCATCGCGATTTCCGTCAAAGGGAAGCTCGTGTATTAGTGCTCGACACTCTGGCTAGCCTTGGTTTTGAAGATGTAGAACGGATCTATCGTTCCTTTCCGCATCAACTCAGCGGAGGCCAATGTCAGCGTATCGCGGTCGCACAGGCGTTGATATGTAAGCCCGACCTGATCATTGCCGATGAGCCAACTGCGTCGCTTGATGCCGAGACCGCGCTGGAAATCGTGAAGCTTCTTCGCCGCATTAACCACGAATCACAGATCGCATTCCTTTTGATTTCGCATGACCCCGCAATCGTCCGTAGTCTCGCCGATCGCGTCATAGTTATGCGCGAAGGAAAAATCATTGAGCAGGGAACCGCCGATAAGGTGCTGAATCATCCTTCGCACACCTACACGAAGTTGCTCGTCGCTGCAGGAAGAGGCATTCTGGTGGATGAACCGTCACAGCTTCCAACCGCGTTGAGGTGCTCGCAAGCGTGACCGCGCCCCCGCAAATACCCACTCTCTTGTTGCGCGCAACAGGCCTGCAAAAGACTTACTCCCAGGCCTCGATGTGGGGCGGGAGATTCGGATATTCCGCGCATTGCACGATACAAATATTGAGCTCGCGCGAGGTTCGTGCACGGCGCTGGTCGGTAGTTCAGGGTCCGGAAAATCCACTTTAGCTTTGTGTCTTGCGCGGCCTCGACAAGTCGGATGCGGGAGAAATCTGGTTCGACGGCACGGAACTCTCAAAGCTCAATGAGGACGAGTTGCGCGCGCTGCGACCTCGCATCCAGGTTATCTTCCAGGACGCTTCTGGTTCTTTGAATCCGGGCTTCACAGCTGCTGAGCTGGTCGAGGAACCTCTGCTCATCCAAGAAATCGGCAGCCAGAGCGAGCGCAAGCAGCGCGCCTCTGAGGTTCTCGAAAGATTGGGTATTCCGCGGGACAGGCACGCATGCCGCCCTCACGAATTCAGTGGTGGACAGCGCCGTCGGATCGGTCTTGCACGCGCCCTTGTCCTCAACCCATCGCTGATGATTCTCGACGAGGTCTTCTCCGGACTAGACCTGGCTACTTCATCGCAAATCTTGCAGCTACTCCTACGGCTTCGGGCCGAGCAAGAGCTGACGCTGCTCTTCATCTCGCACGATCTGACGTTGCTCGCCGCCGCCGTCGATTTTGTTCTCGTGATGCAGGGAGGCAGGATCGTGGAGCAGGGCCGCACTGAAAATGTTATCGCCCATCCCCAACACCCGCACACGCACGCCTTGTTCTCGGCGTATGAAGAGCTGAGCCGCACGATGGCAAAAGGAGCTGCCCGGTGAAATTCATCATAAGACGGTGTAGGAAGAAGCATCTTCTTGATCCTGGGTGCGGTCTTTCTGTCGTTCGCTTTTGCTGCCATGGCTCCGGGCAATTACTTCGACGAGATGCGGTTGAATCCGCAGATCTCTCCGCAAACCGTAACTGCTCTTCATGAACGATATGGTCTCGATCGTCCGCTTCCGCAGCGCTTCGTGACCTGGGTAGAAGCAGCCGTGCGCGGAGATCTCGGCTATTCATATGCGTACAACCGTCCAGTGGCGCCACTGCTCTGGGGACGCGCGCGCAACACTCTGCTTCTTGCGATTTTGGCAACCGCTTTCGCTTGGCTCATTGCGGTCCCAATGGGGACATCGATGGCTCTAAGTCGCGGGAAGTGGACCGACCGAATCTTGGGTTTTGGAGTCGCGGGACTGCTCGTCACGCCCGACATCCTGCTGGCCTTAGGAGCGCTGATCTTTGCTGTGCACACCGGCGTGCTGCCGATTGGAGGAATGTATTCCGCGCCGGATAAGGGCTTCGCATGGAGCCAGCAAGAGGATCTTCTCCGGCACATCCTGGGTCCATTGGTAGTGCTGGTGCTTGGAATGTTTCCCATGCTTGCGGCGCATGTCCGCAGCGCAATGGTGGTTGCGCTGGAGTCGCCTTCGGTCGCCGCTGCGAAGGCTCATGGAATTGC
>CAVQGF010000040.1:0-25514 GCA_963711965.1 uncultured Acidobacteriota bacterium
CAATGTATTGCTCCTGCTTCCTGTTCCGCCGGAAGCACGCGCATCTGGCTCGGGCTGGTGTCGATCATCAGGCCAAGTGTGAGCGGAAGGTCGGTCTCTTTGCTGAAATACTTGACGGGCTGAGGCTTGCCGTCTTCATACAGTTCGAAGTCGGCTTTGGTGAGGTCGGGGATGATAGCGGCGTGCTTGTCTTTTACGTTGAAGAAGATGTTGACCACGTTCACGTCTTTGCGAAGCGTAGTGACCGGTTCCTGGTCCTGGTCCTGGTTGCTGTTGCTGGCGTTGCTGATTATTTTGCGGCGCAGGTTGCTGTGCGCTCATCCAAAGTGGCAAAGAGAAGCACCGGGAAAATTCGGAAGAACAACGATGAAAGCGCTCTGGGCATGCGAGGGCCTTTGCTGAACTGGGTATAGTAAGCTTAGATGCAGAAACTTTGATTACGCAATCGTAAATCATTTCAGGATGGTCATGGACTCCACTCTCACCGACCGTGTTTTAAGCATTGGCTTGTGCTCATCGGAGCCCTCTCCAGCTCCGCCATCCCGCAGGAAACGCAGCAAAATGTCCCCGATGCGCCTTCGGCGACGCGGCCGGCCGGCCAGCTCCCGAAGAACGTTCCACCACCCGCGACTACCACGCCTGACGCCACTCAGCAGCCGAACCCTGAGCCGCCTCCGCCCAGCACCATCAAGACCGTCCCTGCTGGTTCGGTCCCGAATGAACCCACCACCGCCATAAGCCGCGAAGACATCTACAAAATCAGTATTCGAGTGAACCAAGTGATGTTGCCGGTCACAGTCAAAGATGGGAATGGGCGCCTGGTAGAAGGTCTCCTCAAGAATGATTTTTCAGTTTACGAGGATGGAAAAGAACAGACCCTAAATTTTTTTACCAGTGATCCGTTCCCGCTCTCAGCAGCGGTGGTACTGGATCTCGGCATGCCAGATGATGTGGTCCGCAAGGTGAATGAGACCTTGCCCGCGCTCGCGGGAGCGTTCAGTCCATACGACGAAGTCGGCCTCTATGTTTACGGGAACACAGTGAGCAAGTCGCTGGAGTTCAGCCCGGCGAATGATCGCTTCTCTTCCGCGCTCAGCCGCGCCAAGAAGCCGGGCCGCACCGGCGGCGTGCCGGTGGTCAGCGGACCGATGGCCAGTGGCCCCACCATCAACGGAGTCCCTTTCGATCCCAGCGTGCCGCACGTCAGCACGCCGCGACGCGAATCGCGAGTGCTGAATGATGCCATCCTGGCTGCAGCCATTGATCTCGCCAAGCGCGAGCGCACCCGACGCAAGATCATTTTTGTGATCAGCGACGGTCGCGAGATCGGCAGCAAAGCGGGATACAGTGACGTGCTCAAAGCTCTGCTTACCAATAACATCAACGTGTACGCGGTGAACGTGGGCGCCTCGGCCATTCCGGGATATCGCAAACTGGAGGGCGTCAATGTTCCCTTCAGCGGCGCAGGCAATATTCTGCCCAAGTACGCTTCGCAAACGGGCGGGCAGGTCTTCCCAGAATTCGACCGTGACGCCATCGAGCGGGCCTACGCACAGGTCACCGGAGAGGCGCGTAACCAGTACACACTCGGCTACGGTACTCGCGCCACGCCTTCAACCGACTACCGCAGCATCGAGGTCAGGATCCATCGCGGCGGGCTCAAAGTCATCGCCCGCGATGGGTATTTCCCGCTTCCCAAGGCGCGCTGACGTTACTTGCGTAATGCCGCATAGGGTCGTAAGTGGCTGCTGCTGTGGTATAAAAGTCAATCGGATTGGCCAATTTGACATTGGTATTCCCCGCGTCAAGCTGCACGCTCTTGGTGTAAGCGGACGTCCCAATGAGGCAAAGGTTTGAGTTTCATCAACTTCGCGGCTCGCGAGATCAATTGCAAGATCGTCTACTATGGCGCCGGCCTCGGCGGCAAGACGACCAATCTGCAATACATCTTCGATAAGACCAACGAGAAGCAGAAGGGCAAGATGATCTCGCTTGCCACCGAAACCGACCGTACCCTTTTCTTCGATTTCCTTCCTCTTGACCTTGGTACCGTCCGCGGCTTCAAAACCCGCTTTCATCTCTATACCGTCCCCGGCCAAGTCTTTTATGACGCCAGCCGCAAACTTATCCTGCGCGGCGTCGATGGAGTGGTGTTCGTCGCCGACTCCCAGGAAGAACGTATGGACGCCAATGTCGAAGCCATCGACAACCTTGCCGACAACTTAAAAGAACACGGCTACGATTTCGGGAAGATTCCGTACGTCCTGCAGCTCAATAAGCGCGATATGCCTACAGCACTCCCCGTCGAAGACTTGAAGAAGCAGTTAGTCCGCCGCGGCGAGCCTACGTTCGAAGCGGTTGCACCAGTCGGCACCGGAGTCTTCGAAACGCTGAAGGAAGTAGCGCGGCAGGTCTTGGTGGAATTGAAAAAAGGGTAAAGTTTTTCTTGGTTTTAGGAGAGAAATAAAAAGCGCCGACGTTGGTCGGCGCTTTTGCTTTTCGCGCTTCACTTCAATTTCAAACTCCGCAACATGTTTTCAAATCCCGGCTGCAGCTTGCTGTAATCCTTGTCGGTGGAGATGAAAACTGAATACAGAACGTCACCGTTCTTCAACGGCAACGCCACCACCCAATCGCGTTCCTTAAGAGGTTGCCCACTGGAATCCTTCAGCGGCGACGTCGTCACCAGGTCCACCGACTTGGCGTGAACGCCGTTCACGGTAATGTCTTCATTGTTGCCGACCTGCTTCATCCCCGGATTCCCCTGCTGTAATCCCTGGATCAATTCGCGAGTCGCCGAGTCCAAGTCCGCAGCGCCTTTCGGTTTGAAGCCGTCGAGAATGACTCCGTAGGCGACGCCGTTATCAACAATCCCCCCTTGCGGCGCGATGGTGACGTTGGTATCGGGATTTCCGCTCACTGCCCAGTTCTCCGGATACTTGATGCGATAGATCTTGTGCTCGAAGGTTTGATAGTTGCCGCTAGGCGCAAGTCCACCGCTCGCCTTCCCATTCGAAGCGGACACCGGCTGCACTCCACCGCCATTACTTCCCGGGCCACTCACTCCGGTGGGCGTGAATTTGCCATCCGCGATCTCCTGTCCGGTATAGGTCTTCGTTGATCCCGCGCGGCTCTTGACCGACGCCCAATCGTTACTATTGCCGCGATAGCTGCCACGCGAAGGAAGTGTCTTGACTTCAGCAGCGACATAGGCGGAACGATTTCCCGGATTGGGGTGATCGCTTAAGAATTGCGGACCGCGCGCTCCGCCTTCCGCGTCGAGCTTCTTGAAGAAGTCAGCCATCGCCTGTGGGTTATAGCCGGTGTCGTACATCAGGTCAGTACCGAGCAGGTCAGCTTCTTTCTCGTAGTCACGGGAGAATCTCAACAGGACTGAACCCACGCCGATCTGCGTGCCCAGCTTCGCTAAACTCCCTGCCGCAGCCATTTCCCAGCACCCCCCCGATGACTCCGCCTAGGGCTTCCAACATGCCGCCCTTGGAAGCGTTCACGGTGCCGTGGCGCAGGCGAACATGTGACATCTCGTGCGCCATTACTCCTGCTAGTTGAGCTTCGTTGTCGGCAGACACGATGGTTCCGACATTCACGAACATTGACCCTCCGGGAAGCGCAAAGGCGTTAACGTCCTTCTGCGCGATGACGTGGAAGGTAAAAGGCCACTTCTGCCCATTGATAGGTTGCGCATTGGCATGAGAGGCGAGATCGTTGCCGATCCGCTGTAGATATTTGGTCAGCGGATCATTCTCCGGCAGCACCGGCATTTTTTTATAGACTTCGGCGGCCGCCTGCTGCCCCACCTGAACGTCCTGGTCGGGCGAGTACATGTTGTAGTGGTGCGGGGGATTAAAACGTGCCCACATCGCTTGCGGCGCCGCAATCGCCATCACCAGCACGAGCGCAATGGCCTGCGCACCGAACGACCGTTTCAGGACATCAGTTTTCATAAACGCCTCAGGAACCACACCTCGACGGAATTCTGAGACCGGCGAGGCCAGAAAGTATAAACGCAAGCTCTTTCAGTGACTATGGATTAGATGCGGAGCAGGAATGTGACAGTTGGATTCTGAAGAAGACTCGAAGAATCAGTGTGGTGGCTCCTCACCACGTGCGAGGCAAAGGGGTGAGGAGACGAACTACTTTTGCCCGAGAGGGGGCGTCCCGAACTCGCGACGTCCGCCCGTGCTCTTGCCCGCGCGTCCGGCTGCTGCCGCGGGCATAGCGACTTCCTGGCCGTATTTCTCAAGCAGCACCGGCACCAGCGCACCCTCGGCTTCCTTTACGAACATCATCGTGCCTTCGGCGCTCAGGTCGATGCGAACGAAGTCGCCGAGCTTCACTTGGCCGGTCGCGACAAGGTTGGCCAGCGGGAAGACGATCTGCCGCTCGATCGCGCGCTTCAGATGCCGCGCGCCATACTTCGGATCAGTTCCTTCGACGAGAAGGAATTCTTCACCTTCGGCGTGCAACTGAAGACGAACTGGCTGTTGCCGGTCGCTTGCAGGATGCGCTGCTGCACCATGCCCAGCTCGATCTCGAGGATCTGCTCCAGATGCTCCGGTCGCAGCATCTTGAAGACGACCATCTTGTCGATGCGGTTCATGAACTCGGGCGAGAACTTGCGCCGCGCCGCTTCCTGCGCGGTGCGGTGATCTTGTCGTCCATGCTGCGGATCGATCTGCGTCACCGGGCTTCTGGTGAAAGCCCAATGCCGCCGTTGATCAGCTCGTTCATCTCGGCTGCGCCCAGGTTCGAGGTCATCAAGATGATGCACTGCGAGAGGTCTACCCGGCGATTATCGCCGAGCGTGAGCGTGGCTTTGTCCAGGATGCCGAGCAGCAGTTGCCACAGCGCGTCGCTGGCCTTCTCGATCTCGTCAAACAAGAGCGATGCGAGAGCTTCAGCTTGTCAGTGTGATACTGGTTGAGCGCCTCCTGCGTGAGCAGAGGATGAGTCTCGCGATGTCCGAGGTATCCCGGAGGCGAGCCGATCAGTTTCGCGATCTCGTGCGAGTGCTGGAACTCGGCGCAGTCGATTTTGATGCAGGCGCGTGGCTCGCCGAACAGCGATTCGGCCATGGCTTCGACCACGCGCGTCTTGCCCGAGCCGGTAGGTCCGAGGAAGAGAAGGTTGCCGACCGGACGGCCGGGCGCATTCAGGCCCGCCAGGAACATCTGGTAGATCTCGGTGACTTTTTCGACGGCCGAGTCTTGTCCGACGATCTTGCGGCGCAGCGCTGCTTCGAATTCGGTTGCGTCGCTGCTGCGCAGGGTGGGATCGAGTGCGGTATTAAGACCGGTTTTCATAAGTACTGCATCCCCTTGAAGGTGAACCGCGGGGCCCAACATCAATCAGTTCAGATGGGGGAGAATTCATTTGAGTTGTAAACGGGAGATGCTGCTGTTGACGCTTCACTTTTGGGGAGAGACGGGGCAACTCCAAGCGTACAGGCCCCACGCGAATCGCGCTCGCGCCCGTTGGCATCGAAATCAACAGGGATGAACGGCGCGCCCTTCGATGCGAACCGCGGCGGAAGAAAAAATTCTTAACGGTTCGCGGGAGCGCCTCGGTATAATGAAGCACCTTAGTCCCATGGGCGCTACAAATTTTTGGAGTTATTGCCGCTGACCAGCGGCTAGGAGCGTGCAATGCCGATTAAACCGACTGAAAAGATCTGGCACAACGGGAAACTGATTCCCTGGAACCAGGCCACGCTTCACGTGATGTCGCATGTGGTGAACTACGGCTCTTCAGTCTTCGAAGGCATCCGCTGCTATGCCCTGCCCCGGGCCCGGCCATCTTCCGCGCCAAGGAACATGCTCAGCGTCTGCTGGATTCCGCCAAGGTCTACCGCATCGACGTGGATTTCACCGTCGAAGACCTGGTCAGCGGCATGATCGAGCTGGTCGAGACACAACGGCATCTCCCCTGCTATTTGCGTCCGATCATTTTGCGCGGATACGGCGAGGTCGGCGTGAACCCCTTCAACTCGCCCACCGAGGTCTACATCTGCCAACTACGAGTGGGGCAAGTATCTCGGCTCGGAGATGACGAAGGCGTGGACGTTTGCGTCTCCTCCTGGAACCGCCTCGCGCCCAACACCATGCCCGCCATGGCCAAGGCCGGCGCGAATTACATGAACTCGCAGCTGATCAAGATGGAAGCCATCATGAACGGCTACGTGGAAGGCATCGCGCTCGACGTGAACGGATACGTCAGCGAAGGCTCGGGCGAAAACGTCTTCCTGGTCCGCCAGGGCACCATCTACACCGCGCCGCTCGGCGACTCCGTGCTGCCCGGCATCACCCGCGATAGCGTGATGAAGATCGCGAAGGACCTCGGCATTCCCGTGATCGAGCAGATGATCCCGCGCGAGATGCTCTACATCGCAGACGAAGTCTTCTTCAGCGGCACCGCCGCCGAGATCACGCCCATCCGTTCGGTCGATAAGATCAGCGTGAACAAAGGCGTGAGCCGGTCCGATCGCCAAGGCGCTGCAAAAAGAGTTTTACGGCATCGTGCGCGGCGAAATGCCCGATCGCCACAACTGGTTCACTCCCGTACCGGTGAGCGCGAAGCAGCCGGTCGGAGTGTAGGTCTCGGGCGCAGTCCGCCTCGGCTGTGCCCGTTCTTAACAACAATTTTCATCTGTGAGCCGCGCCATCCGGCTCGCTTCTTCTGCTACCATTCTCCACCCCAGCCAGTCTGGAGTCCCTCAAGGAGAATCCCCCATGACCACCGCTACGCAAGCTGCCCCAACCACCGAATTTGCTTCCGGATTTCGCGATCTGCTCGTACACCAACTGGAACAAGAGATGAAGACCACCAAGCGAGTGCTGGCTGCCATTCCCGATGCGAAGCGCGGCTATCGCCCCGATGAGCACGCCCGCACCGCTGCCGACTTGGCCGAGCACATTGCTTTGAGCGATGTGCAATTCCTGCAAGGTATCAATGACTTGAGCTTTGACAAGGTTTTTGGCGATCCTGAGGCATCGAAGAAGGCCGCCGACGCCCTGCCCAAGAACTCCGCTGGACTGGCTGATTGGTACGAAAAGAACTTCAGTGCAGAGTTGAACAAGGTGAAACGGCTGACTCCGGAGCAGCTCAACAAGACCATCGGTTTCTTCGGCGCCTTCAACCTGCCGGCACACGGCTATCTTCTGTTCTTAAACAACCACAGCATCCACCATCGCGGTCAGCTCGCCACGTATCTGCGCCCCTGCGGGGGCAAAGTTCCCGATATCTATGGCGGCAGCTACGACGAGCCCTGGCAGGGGTAAGAAACCGCCAGTTCGCGCCACGGCCGCAACAAATCCGCGTCCGCCGGGTTCGTCCCGACGGACGTTCTTTTTGTGCCCGGGGCCGTATAGTATTCGGCCCCGGTATCCCTTGACTTACATGGAGACTATGCGATGAAGATCACACAGAAATTTCTGATGTTGGTTGCCGTTTTTGGTTTGCTGAGCATGTTCAGCTTTGGCCAGGCGGCTTCGACCACCACTAAGAAAGATACGAAAGCCACCACCACGACTGAGAAGAAGTCCGAAACCAAAGCGAGCGACAAAGCAGCTGCGAAGGCTAACCTGGTCGACGTCAACTCGGCCAGCAAAGATGAATTGACGGCGCTGCCCGGCATCGGCGACGCCTATTCGCAAAAGATCATCGACGGCCGTCCTTATGCCAACAAGACGCAGCTGTTGAGCAAGAAGATCCTGCCCAAAGCGACCTATGACGGCGTGAAAGCTCAGATCACAGCCAAGCACGCGGCCAAGGAAGGTAAGATGGCGAAGGCCGGCAAGACTGATCACATGAGCCACGACGACATGAGCAAACCTGCTCCCAAGAAATAATCACCGCTGTTACCCTGCAAGGCCGCCCTGCGAGGCGGCCTTTTCTTTTGTCTGCAAGCCACTTGCGAGCAGCGCTTTTAATGGTATGTTGCCGGATTTTGTGGTACTTTCAGCCCACCCAGCACTCTGGTTCCACGAGGAATCACCTTCATGCAGATTGACGATTTACTTCGCACCGCCATGGAGCGCAAAGCCTCCGACTTGCACTTGAAGGTCGGCAACTATCCCTACTTGCGGGTAGATGGCGAACTGGTGCCGCTTAGCGACCAGCCCCGCATCAGCGCCGAAGACATGCTGAACATGGCGTTCAGCATGATGTCGAACCGCCAAAAGCAGAAATTCAAGGAAGCCGCCGAATTGGATATGGCCTATGGCGTCGCCGGACTGGGCCGCTTCCGCGTCAATGTCTTCCAGCAACGCGGCAACGTGGGCGTTGTCCTCCGCGTGATTCCCACCAAAATCCGCGCCCTGGAAGAGTTGTACCTCCCTAAGATCATCGAACAGATCTGCGAAGAAGGCCGCGGTCTGGTGCTTGTGACCGGCGTCACCGGCTCGGGTAAATCGACCACGCTGGCCGCCATGATCGACCGCATCAACTCGATGCGGCCGGAACACATCATGACCATTGAGGACCCCATCGAATTCCTGCATCGCGATAAAAAGGGCTTCGTGAACCAGCGCGAAGTAGAAGTCGATACGTCTTCGTTCGGCGCCGCGCTGCGCGCTTCCCTCCGCCAAGACCCAGACACCATCCTGGTGGGCGAAATGCGCGATCTGGAAACTATCGGCACCGCGTTGCACGCTGCTGAAACCGGCCACATGGTCTTCTCGACGCTGCACACTTTGGACGCCGTGGAAACCATCAACCGCATCATCTCCGTCTTCCCGCCGCCCGAGCAGAAGCAGATCCGTTTGCAACTGGCGGCGGTGCTCAAAGCCGTTATTTCGCAGCGCTTGGTCCGCAAAGCTGATGGCGCGGGCCGCGTACCCGCTGTCGAAGTGCTGATCGCGACCGAGTACATCCGCGAGTGCATCATCACTCCGGAAAAGACGCGCGCGATTCACGAAGCTCTCGCAGCCGGCGTTTCGCAGTACGGCATGCAGACCTTCGATCAATCGCTCTATGACCTTTACTCGCAGGGCCTCATCACCTATGAGACGGCTCTCGAGAACGCCAGCAAGCCAGACGACTTCAAGCTCAAGGTGCAGGGCATCGGCTCGACCGCCGATTCCGCCCGCGAGCAGATGGAGTCCGCCGGCTTCGGCGGCGGCAGGTAAGCTCGCACGTAGAGACGCGCCGCGTCTCAGGATCGAGATAGATGTTCAGGCGCGGGACCCATCCCGCGTCTTATTTTTTCTCTGCGTACTCTGTGTCCTCTGTGGTAATCATTGGACTTGCCTTTTAAGAGATCCAAACGTACTTACGACCCGCCGGCGCTTTACGAGTATGCCGTCGGAGCCCTCTCGCGGCGCATGCGTTCCGTCGCAGAGTTGAAGCGGCTCTTGCGGCAGAAAAACATCGAGGGTGACGACCGCGAAGCAGTGATCGAAGCCGTGATCCGCAAACTCAAAGATCAGAAGTATTTGAACGACGCCGACTTTGCCGCGCTCTACACTTCGTACCGCAAATCAAACGAAAAGTTCGGCAAGCTGCGCGTCATTACCGATCTGAAACAAAAAGGTGTCCACGGCGAAGTGATCGAGAAGGCGATCAGCGCCGCTTACGACGACGTCAACGAAGAGCACCTCGCCCGCGAGCACCTGGCTCGCAAGCGGCTGAAGAAACCCGCCACCCAGAAAGAAACGGCGCGCGTGTATCGCGCACTCGCGCGGGCTGGCTTCTCCAGCCGTGTGATATTCAAGGTCCTGAAAACGTGGGACGTCGACGACGAGACTCTCACTGCGCTCTCCGAAGAAACTCAAGAGTTGTCTTAAGCAGCAATTCTCCTTAGCGCCATTCAGCCATCCAATAACCATGGAACTCGTACCGAAGCGTCAGCAGGCGTCTACTGATCCCGAACATGCCTCACCTTGGAAACTCGGTGGATTAGGCCCAATCACACTTGCAAAGCGCGTCTGGAAAGAGATGGACCACGACGAGATCTTCAATCGCGGCGCCGCTCTTTCCTATTATTTCCTGCTCGCGCTCTTCCCTATGCTGCTCTTCCTGACTTCGTTACTTGGGTTGATTGTCGGACAGAATCCGCAATTCCAGAATGAACTCTACGGCTACATCGGGCGGGTCATGCCGGGCGACGCTTCCAGCCTGGTCACTAAAACGATTCATGAGATCACCACTCGGGCCAGCGGGCTGAAGCTTGCCCTCTCGCTGGTGGTCGCACTCTGGACTGCCTCGGGCGGAATGTCTGCCTTGGGCACTTCCCTGAATGCCGCGTACGACGTGCGCGAAGGCCGGCCCTGGTGGAAACGTCAACTGACTTTTCTTCTGCTCACGATCGGCGTTGCTCTATTGGTCATTGTCGCGCTGGTGATCATCCTGTTTGGCGGAAAGCTGGCGACATTCACCGGGACTCATTTGCACCTTAGCTCCGCACTCACCACCACCTGGATGGTGGTGCAGTGGCCCATCGCCTTGTTCTTCGTAGTTCTTTGCTTCGCGCTCATCTATTTCTTCGCTCCAGACATCAAGCACGCCAAGTGGTACTGGATCACCCCGGGCTCGGTCATCGGCGTTCTGTTGTGGATCGTCGCTTCAGTCGGATTCAAGGTCTATCTCAGCTTCTTCAATTCTTACGCCAAGACCTACGGCTCTCTCGCCGGCGTCGTCGTAATGATGTTGTGGTTCTACATCACCGGACTGGCTTTGCTCATCGGCGGAGAGATCAACGCTGAGATCGAGCACGCGGCCGCCGAACACGGCCGCGCGGACGCTAAGGCCGAAGGTGAAAAAGAAGCACCCGCAGCCTAGGCAAGCGCATCTTGTATTCTTCTGAGTTCCTCATTCAACTTGGGAGAATACAGGAATGGGCAAGATCCTGGAGCAGTTGCAAGCAGTGGTGCGCGGCGACGGAAAGATTGCACCGATCGCGAAGACCCTCGGCTTCAGCCTCACTTACATCGAGCCGGGCGCGGCGACCATTGAGATCGATGTGGACGAGCGCTTCTGGAACCCCATGGGCACCCTGCACGGGGGCATTTTGGTGGACATCGCCGATGCCGCCATGGGCCTGGCCTATGCGGCCGCGCTGAACGACGACGAAACTTTCACCACTGTCGAACTGAAGATCAATTACCTGCGTCCCCTCAAAAAGGGACACCTGAAGGCAATGGCGAAAACCATCCATCACGGACGCACGATCGGACTGATGGATTGCGACGTGCTCGACGACCGCGGCAAGGTCATCGCCCGCTCCTCTAGCACGTGTCTTACCCTACGCGGCGAACAGACCAAGGGTCGAGGGTTCTAGTTCTAGTTCTAGTTCTAGTTCTAGTTCTAGTTCTAGTTCTAGTTCTAGTTCTAGTTCTAGCTCTAGTTCTAGTTTTAGTTTTTGGTTTTACCTTCTTTGCCTCTGCGTCCTCCGCGTCCTCTGTGGTTTTCATTTGGGCTTTGTTACTATCGAGCAGCCATGAAGGCCCCGCGAAAGATCCACGTCGGCGAAAACGTTGTTCGCATCGAGGCGGAAGCCTTGCGCGAGCTTGCCGAGCGCATCTCTGTACCTATGGCGGCCGATTTCGAGCGCTGCCTCGATCTGATGTTTGCCTGCTCGGGTCGCGTAGTCGTGACCGGCATGGGCAAGAGTGGGATCATCGCCCGCAAGATTGCTGCAACCCTTAGTTCCACGGGTACTCCATCGTTATTCATGCATCCGGCGGAAGCCATGCACGGGGACCTTGGGATGCTGGTGCGCGGTGATGTGGTCGTCGCACTCTCATCCAGCGGCGAGACCGAAGAGATCGTGCGCCTGCTCGCCATGATCAAGCGCATCGGCGCCTCGCTGATCACCATGACCTGCGACGAACTTTACTCTTCGAAAAAGCCCAAACTCTCCACCCTCGCCGCGGCCGCCGACGTCGCGCTGGATTGCTCCATCGCGCAAGAAGCTTGCTCGCTTGGCCTCGCACCCACCGCTTCCACCACGACCATGCTTGCTTTGGGCGACGCGCTCGCCATGGCGCTCGCGGAAAAACGCGGATTCAAAGAAGAAGACTTTGCCGACCTGCATCCTGGCGGCAAACTGGGCAAAAGGCTCGCCAAGGTGGAATCGCTCATGCATTCCGGCGATGCCATTCCGCACGTCACGGCGAAAACAAAAATGTCCGACGTGATCTACGAGATGTCTCGCAAGAAGCTCGGCATCACCACCGTATTGGAAGGCGATAAGCTACTCGGTGTGATCAGCGATGGCGACCTGCGTCGCCTGCTTGAGCACAAAGGTAAAGACGTGATGGACCTCACCGCGGGTGAGTGCGTCACGGGAAATCCGCAGACCATCCCACCCGACGCTTTTGCCGCCTCCGCGCTGAGTATCATGGAACAGAAGAAGATCACATCTCTGGTGGTCGTGAACGCCAAACGCGCGGTGCTGGGGATCATCCACCTTCACGACCTCTGGGGCACGGAGATGGTTTAGTTGCTATCCTTTATCAGTGGGCTTCGTCTATAGCCAGTTCCGCGCATTCCAGCTTCCTACCGGAGTAACTCAATGACACTGAAAAATAAGTTTCTGGCGAGCCTCGCTGCTTGCTCGCTTTTGTTGGTCGGTTCGACCTTTGCACAGGACGCGGCCAAGCCCGCGACCCATGGCATCGACCCTTCGCATATCGACACCTCTGTCAAGCCTGGCGATGACTTTTATCATTACGCCAATGGCACCTGGCTCAAGAGCTATGAGATCCCGCCCGACCGCGCCGGCGTGGGCGTCTTTTCGCTGCTCGATGATGTCGCGAACAAGCGCACCGCCGCTCTCATCGAAGAGGTCGCCAAATCGAACCCGAAGCCTGGCACAGGCTCGCGCAAGATCGCCGATCTGTTCAACGCGTTCATGGACGAAGCCGGCATCGAAGCCAAGGGCCTCGCGCCTCTCAAGCCCCACCTGGCAGCCATTGCTGCCATCAAGGATAAAAAGCAACTCTCGCGCGCGCTGGGCGAGAGCATGCGCGCCGATGTGGACGCACTGAACAACACCAATTTCCACACCGCCAACATCTTCGGCCTTTGGGTCGCTCCCGGCTTCGAGGACTCTGACCACTACAACGCCTACTTGATGCAGGGCGGTATTCAACTCCCTGATCGCGATTACTACCTTTCCGATACTCCGCACATGAAGGATCTTCGCGCCAAGTATCAGCCGCATATTTCTGCCATGCTCAAGCTTGCAGGATTCACGGACACAGACACGCGTGCTGCACGTATCGTCGAACTTGAGCACGCCATCGCCGAAAAGCACATTTCGTTTGACGAGGAGCAGGACGTCCACAAGGCCAACAATCATTGGAAGCAAGCCGACTTTGCGTCCAAGGCACCGGGCCTCGACTGGACGGAATTTTTCCGCGGAGCAGGGTTAATCAAGCAGCAGGAATTCATTGTTTGGCAGCCAACCACCTTCACCGGCGAATCGGCGCTCGTTGCTTCAGCGTCGCTCGATGCATGGAAAGATCTGCTCGCCTACCACCTGATCGAAGCGCAAGCAGGCATGTTGCCCAAAGCCTTGGTGGACGAGCGTTTCAACTTCTCCGGCAAAGAACTTTCGGGAACTTCCCAACTGCGTCCACGGTGGCAACGCGGCGTATTCCTGGTGAACGGATTGATCGGTGACGAGGTCGGCAAGATTTATGCTCAGCGCTATTTCCCGCCGGAAGCCAAGGCCATGGTGCAGGAGATGGTCACCCAAGAGATCGCTGCCTTCCACAAACGTATCGATGCGCTGGCTTGGATGGATCCTTCCACCAAAGCTGAGGCGCACGAAAAACTGAAGACCCTATACGTCGGGTTGGGCTATCCCGAAACCTGGCATGACTATTCGAACTTCGAGGTGAAAGCAGGCGACGCTTTCGGGAATCTATGGCGCGGCAATCTGTCGGAATATCAGCGGCAGGTCGCGCGTCTGGGCAAGCCGGTCGACAAGCACGAGTGGTCCATGACTCCGCAGACGGTGAACGCGGTCAACCTGCCGCTGCAGAACGCTTTGAACTTCCCTGCTGCCGTCCTGGGCCCCGGCTTCTTTGATCCGCAGGCGCCGGCTGCTGCAAACTATGGAGCCATCGGGGCGATCATCGGACACGAGATCAGCCATACCTTCGATGCGCAAGGCGCCGCCTTTGACTCGAAAGGTGCGTTACGCAATTGGTGGAAGCCGGCGGATCAGGAGCACTTCGACGCTGCAACCAAGAGGCTGGTCGAGCAGTACAACGCCTACAAGCCCTTCCCTGACCTCGCGCTCAATGGGCAGCAGACTCTTTCAGAAAACATCGCCGACGTCGCCGGTCTGGCTGCGGCCTACGATGGATATCACGCTTCTGCGAAAAGCAAGAATGCGCCGGAGCAGAACGGCTTCACTCCCGACCAGCAATTCTTTATCGCGTTCGCGCAGGCACACGTTTCGAAGACTCGCGAAGCGGCGCTGCGTTCTCAGGTAGCGGGTGATTCGCATTCCCCGGGCGAGTGGCGCGCTGCAACCGTGCGCAACATCGACCCGTGGTATCCCGCGTTCGACGTGAAACCGGGGAGAGAAGACTATTTGGCTCCCGCCGACCGGGTGCAGATCTGGTAGAGATTTAACGCAGTAACGTCAATCCGATTAGACAAAGCACCGCGCCGGCAATATTGCGCGGTGCAAGTCTTTCGGAGTACAGCATGGTACCGATAAAGATCAGCGCAACCGCGATCGCGGTGTTGCACGCCAGCGACGTCAGATTGATGCGAAAGCCGCTTCGATAGGCGATCAGGTAACCAGACTCTATCCCTACAACCGACAGCGCCAGGCCTATCGCCGTCCAGTTCACCAGCTTCATTTGTCCGTCTGCTCCGCCCCGGACAAAATAGATTGCCAGGCAAGCCAGCGCTGCCAGCCCAAAGCTCACCGTCAGTGAGAAGAACGGGTCAACGGCGCGTGGCGTGCTTTTCTGCGAGACATGGTAAAGCACTCCGCCGATCACGATCATGGCGATGGGGACAAGGCCTGAGACGCTGCTGCTCATTGATTTTTCCTTTGCGGATGAGAGTAGCATCGACCGCTTTCGGATTCTGAATTTTGCGCCCGCTACTTTGGAGCTTTCGCTCAATCCGGTAGAATGCTGGATTCCGCAGTCATAGGAATTCAAGCATGCAGAAGTGGTCCAAACTCTTTATTCCCACTCTTCGCGAGGCCCCGCCGACGCCGAAGTCGCGAGCCATAAGTTCCTCGTTCGCTCCGGCTACATCCGCCAGCTCGCGGCTGGTATTTACAGCTACTTATTTCTTGGTCAACGCTCCATCCTGAAGATCTCGAACATTGTTCGGGAAGAGATGAACAAGATCGGCCAGGAATTTTTCTGCCTGCGCTGAATCCTCGCGAGATATGGGAGGCCAGCGGGCGCTGGAACATCATGGGCGACAATATGTTTCGCCTGAAGGATCGCAAGGGCGCCGACCTCTGCCTGGGCATGACCCACGAAGAGGTGATGACCGAGATCGCGCGCAAAGAGCTGCGCAGCTATAAGCAATTGCCGCAGATCTGGTATCAGATCCAGACAAAATTCCGCGACGAACCCCGCCCCAAATCGGGGCTGCTGCGAGTGCGCCAATTCACCATGAAGGACGCGTATTCGTTCGACATCGACGCCGCCGGTCTCGATGTCTCCTATCAGAAAACACTACGACGTCTACCGCAAGATCTTCGACCGTTGCGGTCTGAAATATTCCGTGGTGGAAGCGCACTCGGGCGCCATGGGCGGCTCGCAGTCGCATGAATTCATGGTGACCAGCGATGCCGGCGAAGATCTGATCGCGAGCTGCGAAAAATGCGGCTACGCTGCCAATCTGGAAAAAGCCACCTCGCAACTTCCCGCCGTAGAAGATCTGCCCGGAGACGCGGCGCGCCTGAACCAGTGGCCACGCCCGGGCAAAAGACCATCGAAGACGTCGCAAAGTTTCTCGGCGTCTCCCCTAAGCAAAAGATCAAGACGCTAGCACTGATGATGACGCAGCCCGACGAAAAAACGGGCGGCACCAAACGCGCTCGGTGATCGTTTTGCTGCGCGGCGACCACATGTTGAATGAAGCCAAGCTCACGGCGATACTCGGAGGACACCCATTTCGCGCCATGCAGGAAGAAGAGATCCAGCAGGTGTTCCGCGCTCCCGCCGGATACCTTGGACCTGTCGGAATTCCTGCATTTCAAACCGGACAGGGGAGCGAGACCCAGCAGATCCTGCTCGAAGGTCTGCCGCTGATGTATGCCGACTCGGCGCTGAAGGGTCGCAAGAATCTTATCGCCGGGGCGAACAAAGAAGACTTCCATCTGAAGTATGTCACTCCCGGCCGCGACTTCGGCGTCACCGATTACGCCGATCTGCGAAATGTCGCGGAGGGTGAGGGCTGCCCCAAGTGCGGCTCGCCTTTAAAAGTCGCGAAGGCGGTGGAAATCGGCCACATCTTCAAGCTCGGCTACAAGTATTCCGAGTCCATGGGTGCGCGTGTGCTCGATCGCGATGGCAAAGAGGTCACGCCCATCATGGGCAGCTACGGCATCGGCATCGAGCGCATTCTTACTTGCGCTGTCGAGCAGAACCATGACGAGGCAGGCTTCTACTTGCCGGCCACCATCGCTCCATTCGACGTGATCGTGACGCCTATCAATGCGGCCGATGCTATTCAGGGGCCCGCCGCCATCGAGGTGGCCGAAGCGCTTGAGAAAGCCGGGTATGACGTGCTGCTCGACGACCGTGACGAGCGCCCTGGCGTCAAATTCAAGGACGCCGATCTGATTGGCGTACCTTACCGCATCACTGTTGGCAAGAAGGTTTCCGAGGGCAAAGTTGAGGTGTTACAACGCTCGACACGTGAATCTCAGGATGCTACTATCAGCGGCATCGCGGAGCATTTTTCCAGGGTTGCAGGGCCAGCGGCAAAATAGCGCCTGGGACTCCGCCCCAACCAACATGTGGGAACGAATCTCGCCATTTATCGCTCTTGCCGTCTTCGGGCTCTGCATCTACGCCTTTTTCATGATTGGGCCGCCGTACTTCAATAACTGGCAGTTTCAAGACTTCATCGAAGGCGAAGCCCGCATCGATTCCTATAACACCAAGCCCGAGTCCGAGATCAAGAAAGACGTGATGAAATCTGCCCGTGAAAACAGCATCCCCATCACCGAGGAGAAGCTGGTGGTGGTGCGAAGTCCGATCGGAGTACAGATCTCGACCGCCTATGACGTGCACGTAGACCTTCCCGCTTATCCTATCGACCTGCATTTCGCGCCCGCGTCGAAGAATGTAGTGTTGACGGCGCCGAAATAGTCCTGCGCAACCCCTGGAATCATGGGTGAGCACTCTCACGATACAATCATAGGTGCCATAAACTAAGCTTCGTCCGGGCGCATCTTACAAACCAATCATTGTGGCAGTCACCGTAAAACCTTCCCGCACCACCGGCAGCCGCGCAGTTTCGCGTCTGCGAGCAGACGAACCACCCTGCATAAACCCTGGGCGCAATTCTTGCTGGGCTTCTGCCTGTTGGTCCTTACCGTACTGTTAGGAGTGGCCGTATTTTTTCACGTTAAGTACTCCACGCTGGTCGATTCCAAGATCAAAGGGCAGATCTTCTCCACCTCGGCAAAGATCTACGCCACTCCCCGCACACTGCGCCTGGGCGACACCGCTACCGCTCATGATATCGGCAACATGTTGCGTCGTTCGGGCTACGTGGAAGAGGGCGTAGGAGCAAAATCAAATGTAGGCATGTTCCGCTACAGCGAAGGCGGAATCGTCATCACGCCAGGATCGGAGTCCTATCACAACAGCGAGGCTGCGCACATCAGCTTCGATGGCGGCAAGGTCAGCAAGATCCGTGTCGAGAACTCATATCAAGATCTCGGCGGCTACGAACTCGAACCGCAATTAGTGACCGCACTTTTTGAAGGCGAGGGTCGCTCGAAGCGCCGCCTGGTGCAGTATTCCGATATCCCTAAAATCATGGTCGATGCGGTGGTCGCCATCGAAGACCGCCGTTTCTTCACTCATAGTGGCGTCAACTATTTCCGCTTGGCAGAGGCCGCATGGATCGACTTCCGCTCGCACCAACATCAGCAGGGCGCTTCCACCATCACCATGCAGTTAGCGCGCGGCTTCTTCCTGACGCCGGAAAAAACCGTAAAGCGCAAGATCATCGAAATGATGATCGCCAGCGAGCTCGATCCAAGCTCGGCAAGCCGCAGATCTTCGAGATGTATGCGAACCAAGTGGACATGGGCCAGCGCGGCTCATTCACCATCACCGGCTTCGGCCAGGCGGCGCAGGCGTACTTCGGGAAAGACATAAAGAACCTCACGCTGCCGGAAGCCGCGCTGCTCGCGGCGATCATCCAGCGGCCAAGTTGGCTATCGCCCTATCGCCATCCGGACCGCGCGCTTGAGCGGCGCAACGTCGTGCTCGATGCGATGGTCGAGACTGATGCCATCACCCGCGACGAAGCCGAGCGCGCGAAAGCGACTCCGCTGAAACTTGCTCCGCCCAACGTCGAGGCCAGCGACGCCCCTTACTTCGTCGATCTGGTGAAAGACGTCCTCTCCGACACCAAGAGCGGCGGCACGCAGCGCGATCTGAACGAGCAGGCCTACCGCATCTACACCTCGCTCGACATGGACCTGCAAAAAGCTGCCGCAGAGGCGGTCGAGTCCGGCATCAAGGATGTCGACAAGCAGGTGACCGCGCTACGCACGCGCAAGGTTAAAGTCGGAAAAGGAAAGAATGCCAAGACCGAAAAAGAGATTCTTCCCGGACCAAAGGCGCAAGTCGCGCTGGTGGCGATCGATCCTCATACAGGAGAAGTACTGGCGCTTGTCGGCGGCAGGAATTATGGCGACAGCCAGTTGAACCACACGGTGGCGGAACGGCCCACCGGATCGATCTTCAAGCCGTTCGTCTATGCGGCAGCTATCAATACTGGCCTCACCGAACCGGCAGGCAGCCAAAACATAATGACGCCGGCCTCCGTAGTGGATGATTCTGCAACCACCTTCACCTACGGCGACCAGATCTATGAGCCGCGTAATTACAAAGAGGAGTACCACGGGCCGGTGCGGCTCGGTTACGCGCTCGCCCTGTCGCTGAACAACGCCACCGTGAAAGTTGCTGAAGCCGCCGGTTACGACAAGGTCGCCGAACTCGCGCGCAATGCCGGCATCAAGCGCGCAGCGGCCACCCCGGCTGTCGCGCTTGGTTCGTACGATGCCACCCCCATCGACATGGCGGGAGCGTGGACTGTTTTCGCGAATTACGGCGTGCACGTCAATCCCATCATGGTGAAATGTTCGCGCCGCCAATGGCGACGTGGTGCAGGACTTCCAAACGGAAAAACGCCCGGTGCTCGATCCGCGCGTGGCTTACGTGATGACGGATATGCTGCAAGGGCCGGTGAATTTCGGACAGCCGCCGGCGTTCGCGGCATGGGATTTACCTGGCAGGCTGCCGGCAAGACCGGCACGTCACATGACGCGGGTTCGCCGGGTACACTACCAATCTGCTATGCATCGTCTGGGTCGGATATGACGATTACAGCGAATTAAGTTGAGCGGTGCCTCCACAGCGGCCCCCATCTGGGCGAGTTCATGAAGAAAGCGCTAGTGCTGCCGCAGTAGAAGATATCTTAAGTGGTTAGCAATACGCTGAAGAATCAAGCAGACAGAACAAAGCGGGTACGTATTGCTGTTCGGGCAAAGCACAAGACGCCGATCGCGTGGATACTTTCGAGACGGATTGCCGGCGCCCATGCCAGCCCAAAAATGCTCAAACTTTTGTCCCCGCTCTTGGATCAAGTGATCGACGACGACGACGAAGCCATCGCCGCTTCAAGCTCCACCTTGCTTGAAAAAGCCAAGGTGCTTGCCGAAGGCTCGGGAGCTCTTCCCCTTGCCGCGCTCGAACAGGTTCATAAGAAACTTCGAAAGAAGAAGTCGTCCTCATCGTGAGCGGCGGCAACATCGACGTCAATGTTTTGTCTCGAATCATCGATCTCGGACGTATTCGCGCGGGACGCCGCGTGCGTGTCAACGTTGTCCTTTCGGCACCCACCCGGCTCATTGGCTCGATTGACTGATCTGATTGCCAAGCAAGGTGCCAACGTTTTGCAAGCAATCCACGATCGAAGCGAACCTTCGACCACGATTGATCAGACCGAAGTCGCGCTGACTCTCGAAATGCGCGGCCCCGAGCACAGTCGCCAGCTGGTCCAAGCGCTTCGTGAAAACGTGATCCGAGTCGAGCTCACGCACGAAGCTCCGCGCGCTGATCGCTAGGCAAACTCTGCAGTCTCAGCTTGCTCGCTCGTCGAAGCAAACCTCGATGGGTGATGCAACGCCTTTCTCTACTGATCTTCATCTTGGTTTTCTCCGCTTCTTATTGGTGCTCTCCAGCTGCGCGAAGCCTGAGAAGCCGAGTTCGAACGATCATCGTAAACGCCAATGATCGGTACTGGCATCCACCGGAAAGGCTTACTCCTTTCTAACGGATCCGATGACAAACGCCTCAAATATCAATCTGTCTCCGACCTCGATTAAATTGGGGGATTTCACCGCGGGAGGGCCACGCTCTCCCGACCGGCAAAGGCGTTTTATCGGGTCAATATGTGGATGTGAGAGACGGACTCACTTGCGGCGAGGCTTATCACGCAGCCGATCGAACCAATAATTTTCATAGAGTACGGGGACCTGCGCTTTCAAGAAGCGATGGTGTATTACATCGGCGACCTCTACCGCGCGAGCCTCGCGGCCGCCTCGAGCCCCGATTGTGGCACGATCCGAATCATCGCTCACTGCGAAAAGGGCGACAACGCCTTCTACTATCGCGACTCCGCATCGGGACAGCCCATTGAAAAAGTTTGCTTGGAGATTCGGTCAGCATCCGCGTAGTGCTCACGCGGATGACGGCGCGGTAGTCACGCACGAGCTCCTATATGACGACGGTCACCACCTATTCTTCCGAGTATGATCTCAATCAGTTTTGGTACGACGAAGCCGGCTCTCTCAATGAGGCGATTTCGGACTTCATGTCGCTGATGTTTACGGAGTCCTTTCTCCCGGTGTCGTTTGCATCCCACTTTGTTCAGCCGCTGGTCCTCAAATCTTCATGAGGACTTCGGCGGCAATCATCTCTCGGCCGCGCGCGGCGCTCGACGCTGTCCGCAATACGATCCGACCTATCCGAACTGCGCAGGGTTTCCCGCGTTCAACTCAGAGAAAAACACGGTCAGTTATGTTTATCCGGATGGCATGGGCTGGCCCGATGCCGATAACTACACGGGACCCGGAAAAGTTCAGGCCGCATTCAAGTCAAATCTCGCTCAGGAAGAAATTCACAACAACGCGATGCTTTTGGAAGGCGCGCTCTGGTATGTGTACACCGGCATTCGCGAAAGTCGCGACGACTCGACCTCTCGAGTGCTCATGACCAAACTGGTTCTCGAAGCGATCGGACCTTGCCTAAGCCAAATCGTTTCTGAATAAATTGTCGCCCGTGAACTATCCAGTTTTTGCGAGTGCTCTGGTTTTCGGCCGCCGATCGTCTCGGAGTTTCAACCGAAGATCGCGATGCGATGGTTGCTGCACTCACCGCTCGCGGCCTTTACTTAACAATTCTACTAGTTTACTGACCGGATGGGCCGCCGTAGGCACAGGCACGACCCCTATGCCTGGATGTAATTCTCTTCACTATGGACTGAAGCTCAAAGAGTGGATCACGAGCATGTTCAATCCCTCTTGACTATGCCAACTCCTCGCTCATCACTCAGGAGATCGATACTTTTAACAGCAAGCTTGACGCCGGCGAGATCGCGGCAGTTTGGTTTGATCTGAAAAACGTTTCACGATTCCGCTGGCGGAATGAGCTCAACGTCACCTCGCTCTCTCCTTATGTGACTTTTACGGCAGCTGAATGCGGCTTGGTTTTCGAAGTCCCAAGCGCAAATTATCTACGGGAAAGTAAAAACGGGACCGGGATTGTCGACGCGCTTTCTCTAGGCCTTGCCGAATTTAAGTCCCAATCGGAAATTCGTATTTCCAAACCAATCCATTCTACGCTCGTAACCGGAAGACCGCTTTCTGGGTCTAGGTCGCTAAGGATGCGCCGTCCGGCACCGTCGTGACATTCAGAGATCAAGCGGTACCAGCGAACGGCGAAATCTCGACTGTGGATTTCACGACGACCCTTCCTTGAGAAATTCATGAGAAATCTGATCCTTCTTGGAACTTTGATTATGCTGACTGCGGGCTTCTGGGCGCTCTGTCTCGAGCTGAAGGATCACGCCGCGGAAGTCAATCAAGCCACGCCGTTGGCGAGTCCGTCACCCTCAGGGAGCGCGCCACCTCAGGTGATTCCATCCTCTTCAATTTCAACGCAGAGGGTAAGCAAAGCCGGGCAGAGAAAAGTCTCCAACACCGCTGACCGATGGAGCGAGTTTCAAACCAAATACGGAAAAAATCTCAAAGCCGAGTTTTCTTCGGAAGGGACATTGAGAACCATTCACTCGGATTCGGCAACTCACTCCACGTAAGCCTCGGGTTACCGCTCCGAAAGCGAAGAACACGTCGCTGCGCGAGCCAAGAGCTGATTCGCGATTTGTCCGAAATGCTGGGAATGAGGCCAGCATGCCGCTTTCAGAGCCCGTGATTGCTGCGGACGGAGTGTCCGCGCAGGTTGCCTTCAGACAGAGCAAAGACGGCGTGGTGGTGAGTCCGGTTGGCTCGATTCAGATGCATCTCGGATCCCAGGGAGAACTGCTGAGTTGCAACTCGGAAGACGTTTCGCCGCTGCAGGTGGGCAATGAGAGAAAGCTCGATGGAGCGGCTGCGCGCGCTTATGCGGAAGCAACTGCGACTGCGAACACTTCGCTGCGCACCCAGGCGGCACTCCCTGTTCGGGTTATGGAGATCAACATGGGAAGTCCGAGCACCGCCCAGCACGCCTACCAGTTCAATGTCCAGGGACACCAGACGATCATCGACGCAGCGACAGGCAAGATCCTCTTCCAAAGGATCGTCGTAATTTTTAGGCGAAAATTTTCGGCACACTACTTCGCGCAGCAGTAAAGCGTTGCTTTGATGGGTTTCGGAGGCGTTCCGAATTTGGCCGCGCATTTTTCAGCCCTAAAGATTCGCAATCGTTAAGGCCGCGTTGTTGCAGCGAAAGCTGCCACGACGACGGTTATTCTCATAACTCTAGGGTATCATCCTTAAATGGGAGAGCGAATCGATCTTCTGCGGATCCATCTCCGAGTCGGGACACGCTACCCACGAGACGTGGAGGAATAGGGATCACTCCGCGCACATAAGTGCCCAGATGCCTGACTCGAGGAGCCGCCGGCGGAAGCAGTGGCTCAGCGCTCATGAGGTAATGGATCCCGCAAGTACCGTCCGAAATCAGGCGTGAAACAATTCCTCCAACAAAAGCCTCCTCCGAAATCCAATAGGTGAGCTCTCGGCCGGTGCCAATCCAAGGCAAATCTCGGCAGCCTCTTCATCACGCCCGCAAACGGAACCTGATCCACAGCGCCCTGACCCATCCCACCAGCTCAACGCAAGATGAGGTCCTTCTCCGAAGACAGCATCCGTTCGAATTCGCGCTTGCCGCGGCCGTAAATCGATCGCTAGTCCTCGCGAGCGAGATTCGAAGACAAAAAGACGAATCGCTTCACTCCTGCGCGCTTAGCGCTTTCGAGAGCAACCGGCTGCCTTCTACATTGATCTCTGCGCGTCGATCGAGAGGGAGAGTTTTGAAATCCCAAGCAGCATGAATCAATACCTCCGCACCCGACAAATAGGCCTCTCGACAGTGGCTGCCATCTAAGTGCCTTGCTCGAGAAAGATCGAAATATCTCGACCCAATGCACGCGCTCCGAGCGAAGTCGCCAATTTGGGTCCGAGATAGCCGCTCGCTCCAGTGACTATCATTTTTGGACCGTTCATGGGCTTGAATCACTCCCTTCCATCGCGCGTTCAACGACATCACGTGAGCATGCGCCATCGGCGCCATAGCGAGGCCGCGCATACGGGGCTCGACCCATAAGTCGGATAGGCTGCGCACCAGTTTGCTCATCTGAAATTTTGAACGAAAACCGGCGATTTACAACAAGGGGTGAAGCGATGGGCCTATCTGTTGAACTCCTGATGCGCGTTCGCGCATTACGCCGTGAAGAGTAGATCCCCCCAAAAGAAAGAAAGGCCCCGCGACGAATCGCGGAGCCTAGTTTCGAAAGTGGTGGCCTGGGACGGAATCGAACCGCCGACACACGCCTTTTCAGGGCGCTGCTCTACCGACTGAGCTACCAGGCCACGCACTGACCAGAATTATTCAGGTATGCGATCTCGGGTAACGCAACCGCTTATTCGCGTTTTCCGATGGTTGCAGGGAGCTTCAAGTCTCCCGTTCTCTCTTGATCTCAAGAGTGACTTCCTGGCCTGGCTTGAGTTGGCGCAGGATATCGGTGAAGCCCTGAAGGCTTTCGACTTTGTACTCGCTGATGGCCTTCAAAACGTCGCCTTCCTTCACACCTGCTTTTTCTGCGGGGCTTCCGGATGAACGCCGGCCAGTTCAACGCCACCACCTTCGGCCGCACCGCCCGCAGGTCCGTGAGGCGAACTCAGGGTTGCGTAGTCAGGAATAGTTCCGAGGTAGACACCGGTCCGATTGGCCCTTGCAGTCTGCGATTTTGCCCATTGAAGGGGCCGCAGTCGCCTTCTGGTAGGTCAGGCGCTGAGCGGGCTTTGCCGCAGCCATGGCCACAGCAGCGACGGTCTGAGCCACCTGGGTCTCCAGTCGCGTTGATCTTGTCCCTAGGATCCGACGGACGGTGATAGTCCGAGCAATACGACTAGTCGAGAACATAACACGGCCAAACGCGAGCGAGCCGAGCAGCACCATCGAGAAGTACATCAGCAGCCAGGCGCCGAGCAGCGACGCCAGCAGGATCAGCAGCAGCTTCGGGTCGTGGCGCACCAGTCGGCCCCACGACGTCACGATCAGCCCCGCCACGATCGGGGACACACCAGGATGCGCATCGGGATCGCGGACAGGTGATCGGCGGCGTACGCGTAAAGCGGGTGGATCGGGCGCAGCAGCTTGGTGGACAGCGTGCCGTCGCGGATCTCCATCGACATCTGCCACGCCATCCAGTTGCTGGTCGCGAGCCGGACGACGAGCACGCCCAGGTAGTAGGCGGTGAACTGCGTCTGGTCGAAGCGCCCGACCGGCCCGTCGGCGGCGACCGCGTGCCACAGCGCGAGCATGACCAGCGGCATGTTGGTCGTGAGGATCCAGACCAGAAACTCGGCGCGGTAGGCGACGACCTCGGCGACACCGATGCGTAACAGGGTTGGAAAGGCCCTCATCGCGCGTGCGAGCTCGGCCGCCAGCGTCGGTGCGCTGGGAGGCGGCGGGGCGGCGCTGTCGGAGGCGGCGGCGCTCACGCGTTCGCCCGGGTGTCGCCCGGACCGGGCT
>CAVQGF010000041.1:0-44056 GCA_963711965.1 uncultured Acidobacteriota bacterium
GCCCACCGATGCCCGCCGCGCTTTCCCCGCATTCGATGAACCTGCTTACAAGGCGACCTACGACATCACGCCTCATCGTCGATAAGGGCGACACCGCTATCTCGAACACCATCGTCTCCGACACGCCCGGCCCCGATCAGGGAAGCACACCCTCCAGTTCGCCACCACGCCGAAGATGTCCACCTATCTCGTAGCTTCCTGGTCGGCGACTTCAAGTGCACGGCGGCAAGTCCGACGGCGTCCCCATCCGCGTCTGCTCCACGCCCGACAAGATCGAGCTCACCAAGTTCGCGCTCGAAGCCGCAAAATACATCCTCCACTACTACAACACAATACTTCGGCATCAAGTACCCATTCAAGAAACTCGACATCGTCGCATTCCCCGATTTCTCCGCCGGCGCCATGGAGAACTCGGCTGCCATCACTTATCGCGAGACCATGCTGCTGGTAGACGACAAAAATGGCTCCAACAAGCTGCGCAAGAACGCGTAGCTGATGTGCTGGCGCACGAGATGGCCCACCAGTGGTTCGGCGACATGGTCACCATGCAGTGGTGGAATGACATCTGGCTCAACGAAGGCTTTGCCAGCTGGATGGAGCCCCAAGCCGCAGAAGACGAACCATCCTGATTGGAACGTCGGGCTCGACGAGGTGCAGGACAGCGGCTACGCCATGCTCCTGGATTCCACGCGGAACACGCGTGCCATCCGCACCAACGCGACCACCACGAATGAGATTGCCGAATTGTTCGACGGTATCGCCTACAACAAAACGGCAGCCGTCCTGCGCATGGTTGAGAATTACCTCGGCGAACAAACGTTTCGCAACGGCGTGAACTTGTACCTGAAGGAACACGCTTACGGCAATGCCACGGCAGAAGACTTTTGGGGCGCGATGACGCGCGTCTCCGGCAAGCCCGTCGACAAGATCATGCAGAGCTATGTCACGCAGGCCGGAATCCCGATGGTAAGCGTGAAGGCCAAGTGCGAAGGCAACAAGACCAACGTCGATCTCGAACAGCAGCGGTTCTTTTTGGATAAGAAGTCTTTGGATGCGGGTTCGCCCGAGGTCTGGCAAATCCCGGTCTGCTACTCCGCCAACGGCCGCAGCGAATGCGTCTTGATCGACCAGAAGCAAAAATCGGCGACCGTGAACGGTTGCGTAGCCGGTGCCAACTTCAACGCCGGTGGGCAAGGCTTCTACCGCGTCGCCTACGATCCTGAGAGCTTGCAACATCTGCTGGCAGGCGTGGACAAGATGTCGCCCCAGGAGCAGGTTTCGCTGCTCGATAACCAGTGGGCGCTCACGCGTGCTGACCGCAACAGCATCGGCGATTACCTGGCGCTCGTGGAAGCCATGAAGAACAGCCGCCAGCGTGCTGTCCTCGAGATCATGGCTGACCGTCTCATCTACGTCCACGACAACCTGCTGACGCAAGAGGATCAGCCCCACTTCGAAGCTTGGATCCAGCAAACCTTCCGTCCGGCGTTGACTGAATTCGGCTGGAAGTCCGCTGCAGGAGAGGCTCCGGAGAAGCGCACCGCCCGCTCCGAAGTGCTGCGCATTCTCGGATTTGCCGGTGCCGACCCGCAGGTGATCGCCACCGCGAAGGGGATGGTGTTGGCTGCTTTGAACGGTAAGGGCACGCTTGAGCCAGAGCTGCGCACCACACTGGTGGATTTGACCGCCCAGCATGGCGACACCGATCTTTACGACCGGTACTTCCAGGCGGCGCGATCGTCGCACAGTCCAGAAGAGTTCTACACCTGGCTCTACGGACTAACGGCGTTCGAAAAACCGGAGCTGGTGAAGCGTACCCTGGAGTACTCGCTCTCGAACGATATTCGCAACCAGGACTTCGAAGGATTGATCCAGTCCACAGCGCAGCCGGTCGCAAACCACCAAGTCGCGTGGGATTTCCTAAAGGCGAACTGGGCCACCATTTCGCCGAAGCTGGCGACTTATAGCCCGGGGACGGTGATCAAAGCTACGCAGAACTTCTGTCAGCCCGCTCTTCGAAGCGATATTGAGAACTTTTTCATGCAACACCGCATTGAAGGCGCCGACCGCTCGCTTCGCCAGACCCTCGAGCGGATCGACAACTGCATCAACCTGAAACAGCAGCAGCAGACTAACCTGGCTGAGTGGTTGCAGAAGCAGCCGGCTGTTTCTGCCGGCGGAGCAGTCGAGCCGCGGGCACACTGATCCAGGGAGCCAAGTCAGAAAGCCCCGCACTAAGTGCGGGGCTTTTTTGTTTTCTAGAAAATGACTAGAAGCGGTACAGAACACCTGCTGAGAAGTTCAGCTGGTTGTTGATTCCGGTGCCCTTGAAAGTACGGATTCCGGTAATGGCGGGACCGCTTAGGCTCGAGGGCCCAAGTGATGAATCATTGCTGAATACCAAATTATTCGGCGCACTCGGCCCAAAGAAAGCAACCGCACTCGACGGAGAAAGGGTTGCGACGCTCGGGTGTAGCGAAAAGCACGGTGTCAATGGAATTGGACGTAACGTGATCACGGAAGTCGAACCGAAGACCCCAGCGCGGGGTGGCGTAGTATTTCGCTCCGATGCCCAGCACAGCTACCCATTGAGTTCGAGGAGGGCGAGCCTGAATATTCACAAGGTCGGTTTCCGCCTGAGGGCCAGCAAAATCAAATGCATAAAATCCAAGCAAACTCGCATGAGGAGCAGGGCCGATGTTCGAAACTGCTCCGCCTCCGAAAGTCAGATAAGGAATCGTCTTGCCCTCCGGCCTAAGATTCACGTTGACGGCTCCGGTCCAAAAGAGCTGGCTTCCTGCGCTGCGCTTGGCGGAGGAGATGGCCAACGCCGTGCCTCCGGGTACAACCGATGATTCGAATTCAGTGAACGCATTGGCGTAACTGGCTCGGGTGGCCTCAATCGCCAGCAGCCTGCTGTCACCGATTCCGATCGGGGTCGTGTTCCAGTCAGCGCTAACCTCGATTCCGAACCACGGGCCAAACTCACGTCCCAAGCGCACGCCTAGAGAGGGGCCACCATCACGCCTCCCGAACTGGCTCTTGAGCGTCGGATCCAAGGGTATGATCGTGTTGCTCAACCCGAACGGACCTTGCGTGAAACTGTTATATAGACCCGCCCCGGATCCGAAGAAGTACGATGGAACTTGCAAAGACTGCGGCCCAACGCCGTTGAGCGAAGTAAATGTTGCAGCTGTTGGAAGGGCATAGGACTGTCCGGAGACACCTCCGATAGCCCAAAAGCCGCCGCCATGGAACTCGATCTCCCACTTGCGATTAGGGTCGCGTCCTTCGCCGGAATAATTGACCTTGGTCGCTCCCTTAGCAGGCCCGGGCGCTGCCATGGCCATCGCCATCGTGCTGAGGGGCGCCGCCGCCATCGCCGACTTCGGCATGTTGTAGCCGACCGGGATCTCCTTCCATTGGGATTGCGCGAACGCCGTGCTGGCGCTCATCGCGAGCACAAATAGAAGGGCTGTTAGACCGGTTGGTTGAAGACGGGGCGACATGGAACTCTCCTAAAATGGCGCTACTTGGCCATTGAACCATTCCATTGGAACCCGCCGCCCGGCAGGGGACAATTGACTATCTGGGTTCTGAAGGTTACGAAAGCCTATTCCGCGCTGTAGGAAGCCCGTAAAACTCGCCAAAGCTCGGCTTTCCCAGTGCCCGTCTTGGACGAAAACGGCAGGATCGGGCTGGCGCCCAGCTCCTGCTCCAGTTTCTTAAGGGCCGTCCGCAACTTGTTTCCCGAGAGTCGGTCGGCTTTGGTGCCGACCACCACAAACTCCCGCTCAGCGGCACGAAGGAAGTCGAGCAGCCGCAAGTCGCTCTCCTGTGGCGGGACGCTCACATCCACCAGCGCCACGCATAAAACCAGCGGCTCCCGTTCGCGAAGATACGGGTCGATGAACTTCGACCACTGCGCCACCACCTCACGCGGGACCTTGGCATACCCGTAGCCCGGAAGATCCACCAACAGTAGTTCCGGATTCGGCTGCGCAGGTTTGAAGTTCACCCCGAAGAAGTTGATCATCTGGGTGCGCCCGGGAGTGTTGCTCACGCGTGCGATCGTTGTTCCCACGAGCGAGTTCAGCAGGCTCGACTTGCCGACATTCGACCGGCCAAGAAAGGCGATCTCCGGCGCGCCGGGAGCGGGGAAGTGCGCTGCATCGACCGCGGATGTGAGGAATTTGGTTGTCGGTTTCAACGTCCTAGAACCTACCACAGAGACATAGAGGCATAGAGGAATCCAACGAAAAAGCCTGCTGTGAGCAGGCTTTTTACTGGAACCGGCTACTGGGAACTGAGAACTATTTCATTGGTGCGCTGTCGGAGCATCGCCGACCGGCGGGACCGGAGTGATCGCGTCGGCAGGAGTGCTTTCCACCAGCGGCGCAGGTAGCGGGCGCTCGAGTGCGATCGCCAGCACTTGGTCCATGTCGTCGACGAAGTGCAGCTTCATCGCATTGCGCAGATTCTCCGGAACCTCGGCCAAGTCCTTTTCGTTGTCCTTGGGCAGGCAGACCTCAAAACATCCGGCGCGGTGAGCGGCCAGAAGCTTCTCTTTCAATCCGCCGATAGGCAGAACCTTGCCGCGCAACGTGACCTCGCCCGTCATAGCGAGATCGCGACGCACAGGAATCTTGGTCAACGCGCTGGCGAGAGCCGTCGCCATCGTGATGCCTGCGGAAGGACCATCCTTGGGGATCGCGCCTTCGGGCACGTGCACGTGGATATCAACATTGCGGTAGAAGTCGCGTGGCAAGCCGAGCTGTGCGGCGCGTGATCGAATATACGTCAGCGCCGCTTGCGCCGACTCCTGCATTACGTCCCCGAGCTTTCCGGTGAGAGTGGGCTTGCCGCCTTTGCCTTCGACTACCAATACTTCCGTAGTCAGGATGGTGCCGCCGACCTCGGTCCAGGCCAAGCCTGTGACCAAACCGACTTCGTTCTTCTCGTGCGCCATCATGTCGCGGAACTTGATGACTCCGAGATAATCCGGCACATTCTGCTCGGTCACGGCGACACTGACTTCTGCGCCTTCTTTTACCACCTTGCGCGCAACCTTGCGGCAGATGTTGCCGATCTCGCGCTCCAGATTGCGGACACCGGCCTCGCGCGTATAGCCGCGAATGATGGTGGTGAGCGCGTCGTCGGTGAAGGTGAGGTTCTTTTCTGTTAGACCATTCGTCTCGCGCTGCTTCTTGACCAGGTACTGCTTCGCGATCTCAACTTTTTCAAGCTCCGTGTAGCCGTGCAAACGCAGCACTTCCATGCGGTCCTGCAGCGGAGCAGGGATCGTGTGCAGCACGTTCGCAGTCGCGATGAAGAACACCTGCGACAGGTCGTACTCCACGTCGAGATAGTGGTCGCTGAACATGTAGTTCTGCTCAGGGTCGAGCACTTCGAGCAGCGCCGCCGACGGGTCGCCACGGAAATCCATCGACATTTTGTCGATCTCGTCGAGCATGATGACCGGGTTCTTGGTGCCCGCCTTCTTCATCATCTGGATGAGTTGTCCCGGCAGCGCGCCGATATAGGTGCGGCGATGTCCGCGGATCTCAGCCTCGTCGCGCACGCCGCCCAGCGACATGCGGACGAACTTGCGGCCGGTCGCCTTGGCGATCGACATGCCCAACGATGTCTTGCCAACTCCGGGAGGCCCGACGAAGCACAGGATCGATCCCTTAGGATTTTTCACCAGTTGCCGTACAGCGAGAAACTCGAGAATGCGGTCTTTTATCTTTTCCAGTCCGTAGTGGTCTGTATTCAGGATCTTCTTCCGCGCGCTTGATGTTGCGGATCTCTTTCGAGCGTTTCTTCCACGGCACTGCCAGCAGCCAATCGAGGTAATTGCGCGATACGGTGGATTCGGCCGACATCGGCGGCATCGCTTCCAGCTTCTTCAGTTCCTGCATCGCCTTCTCGTGGACTTCTTTCGGCATGCCGGCGGAATCGATCTTCTTCTTGAGCTCGTCCCACTCGCTCTTCTCGCCGCGGCCCAGTTCCTTCTGGATGGCCTTGATCTTCTCGTTGAGGTAATACTCTTTTTGCGCCTTCTCCATCTGCCGCTTTACGCGCGATTGGATAGTGCGGTCCATGTTCAGCTTCTCGATCTCGATGTCGAGCACGTCAGCGATGCGCGTCAGCCGCTCCATGGGATCAAAGATGTCGAGCAGCTCTTGCTTCTCCTCGATCGAAAGCTGCAGGTTGGCGGCGATGGTGTCGGTCAACTTCGCCGGGTCTTCCATCTTCACCGCGGCGATCATGGTCTCGTAATTGAGCGATTGGCAGAGCTTCACGTACTGCTCGAACAACCCGGTCACGCGCTGCATGGCAGCTTCAACCGTCGGTCCGGCTTCGGGGGTGTATTTGGCGGTGCGGATCACGGCCTGGAAGAAGCCGTCGGTGTCGTTGATTTCTAGGATTTTTCCGCGCTCGATGCCCTCGACCAGGACCTTGATGTTTCCGTCAGGCAGCTTGAGCGACTGAACGATATTGACGATGGTGCCTACCTGATAGATCTCGTGGGGCTTGGGTTCGTCGATACTGGCGTCATGCTGGGTAGCCAGGAAGATCTTCTTGTCGCCATTCAGCGCCTCTTCCAGCGCGCGTACGCTCGACTCGCGGCCAACCACGAACGGCGTCATCATGAAAGGGAAGATGACCACGTCGCGGATCGGCATCATGGGCAGCTTGCGGCTCTCGAAACGTTCCTGGCTCTGGCTCACGATTCCACCTTGGGGGTACCGGATTTTCACCCGTTAAAGCTCTGTTAAGTCGAGCGTACTACACTGCGCGGTAGGTCGCAACCGTGCAAAATATGCTTGCAATTACCAAAGTCATGGAGGGCTCCAAAATAAAAAAAGCGCGCACCAGAAGTGCGCGCCTTTTAGGACTAAACCGTTCTAGCTGGCGGCCTTCTCCACCATCGAGAGCGAGACCTCGCGCTTCTCCACCATCTGCTGCGTGACCTCGAATTCCTTGATCTTTTTCTGCGAGGGCAGGTGGTACATCAGGTCGAGCATCAGCTCTTCCAAGATCATGCGCAGGCCGCGGGCACCCACTTTGCGCGAGAGGGCCTCGCGGGCGATGGCGCTCAGGGAATCGTCGGTAAACTTGAGCTTCACATTCTCGAATTCGAAGAGCCGCTGATACTGCTTGGTGATGGCGTTTTTGGGTTTGGTAAGGATCTGCACCAGCGCCGACTCGTCCAGATCGTCGAGTACGCCGACCACGGGCAGGCGGCCGACAAACTCAGGAATCAGTCCGAACTTGATCAAGTCCTGCGGCTGCACCTGTTGCAGCATCTCGGAATCTTGACGCACGGTCGAAGGTGTCTCTTTTTCATTCTCGTTGCCGGTGCGGAAGCCGAGAGATTTCTTGCCGACACGCCGGCTCACGACTTTATCTAACCCGACGAATGCTCCGCCGCAGATGAACAAGATGTTGGTGGTATCGACGGGAGTGAATTCCTGGTGCGGATGCTTGCGTCCGCCCTGCGGCGGCACATTGGCAACGGTGCCTTCCAGAATTTTCAGGAGCGCCTGCTGCACGCCTTCACCGGAGACATCGCGCGTGATTGAAGGGTTCTCGTCTTTGCGGCCGATCTTGTCGATCTCGTCTATATAGATGATGCCGGTTTGCGCGCGCCCTACATCGCCATCGGCGGACTGTAGCAGCTTGAGGATAATGTTCTCGACGTCTTCGCCCACATAGCCGGCCTCGGTCAGCGTGGTCGCGTCCACGATCGCGAACGGAACGTCGAGCATTTTGGCTAGCGTCTGCGCCAGCAGAGTTTTGCCCGTGCCGGTCGGTCCGATCAACATGATGTTCGACTTCGCCAGCTCGACTTCATTGTTGCGCTGGCGGTTCATGTAGATGCGCTTGTAGTGGTTGTAGACGGCGACCGCGAGCTTGCGCTTGGTCAGCTCTTGCCCGATCACGTATTCATCGAGGAAGGTCTTCACCTCGAAAGGTTTGGGCAGGTGATTGGGAGCAGCGGTGGCGTGTGTCTCGGAGCGATCGTCTTCGAGAATGGAATTGCAGACGGCGACGCACTCATCGCAGATGTAAGCGCGCGGATAATCTGAGGGAGAGGAGATCAGCTTTGCGACGGCGTCCTGCGATTTATGGCAGAACGAGCATTTCAGAACTTCTTCCGTTCCGGTGCGACCCTTCATTTGGTGCTCTCCCGCAACCCGGTCATCTCCGGGATGCAATCGGCCGGGGTCTTGGCCCCGACTCTCTTTCAAGCGCTTGCAAACCGCCTATTCAAGACACTTTAACCTAAATCCGGCACGCACTCCATCGGTCTTTTTACCTACTCACTTTCGTAACCCCACCCCTGCGGCGGGTTACTTATGCTGGTAGATGATCTCGTCGATGATGCCGTATTCCTTGCTCTGCTGCGAGTTCATAATGAAGTCGCGTTCAACGTCGCGCTCGATCTTATCGAGCTTTTGGCCGCTGTGCTTCGCGAGCACGTTGTTCATGGTTTCGCGCATGCGGAGGATCTCGCGGGCGTGGATGTCGATGTCTGTCGCCTGCCCGCTCAGTCCGCTCATCAGCGGCTGGTGGATCAGGATGCGAGAGTTCGGTAGGGCATAGCGCTTCTTGGGCGAGCCCGCCGCCAGCAGGATGGCAGCCATCGAGGCAGCCTGACCAACACACAATGTCATGACATCGTTCTTGATGTACTGCATGGTGTCGTAAATGGCCATGCCGGCAGTGATCGATCCGCCAGGCGAGTTGATGTAAAGCTGGACGTCCTTCTCCGGATCTTCCTGCGCCAGGAAGAGCATCTGGGCGATTGCCAGGTTGGCGACGGTGTCGTCGATGGGCGTACCGATAAAGATGATGTTGTCGCGCAGCAGGCGGGAAAAAATATCGTACGCGCGCTCGCCGCGGCTGGTCTGCTCGATCACCATTGGAACTAGAGCCATGATTGCTCCTTCACAGTGCTGCTACCGTTATAAACCAAACTCGACTGCTTGTGTGGCGATGGGGGTGGAAAACTGGGCCGATTTGAAAGCCGTGGGAATTCCGATTAGGCCGACTTCCCGTGGTAAAGGAACTCCAGCGCTTTCTCGTTCCTCATCCTGTCTTTGATGCGTTCCAGAGCACCGTCGCGAGTCAATCTTGCCCGGATCGCCTCCGAAGTCTGCTGGGTCTGCTTGGCCAGGGCGTCGATCTCTTTTTGGACCTCGTCGTCCGAGACGTCGAGCTTTTCTTTCTCGGCAATCTTTTCGAGGATGAGTGACGCCTTCACCTCACGGATCGCGCCTTCGCGTTGTCCGGCGCGCAGTCGCGGCATGTCCATCTTGCGCATGTCCTCGGCGCGCATGCCTTGGGAAGCCAGGGCGCGGAGGCCGCGCTCGAGACGTGTATCGATTTGGCGCTCGATCAGCGATTCCGGGACAGGGAATTCGTTCCGCTTCACCAGCTCTTCCACCAGCTTGTCCTTGGCTTCGTGCTCGACTGAGTGCTTGCGCTCGGCTTCCATATTCGAGCGGATGCGGCTGCGCAGCTCGTCGACTGAGGTGAACTCTTCACCTAATCCTTTAGCAAACTCGTCGTTCATCTCGGGCAGCGTCTTCTTCTTGATGCCCTTGATCGTCACCGAGTAGGCGACGGTTTTGCCGGCCAGGCGCTTGTCCTGAAAATCTTCAGGATAGGTGACCTCGAACTCGCGCACTTCGCCGATCTTGGCGCCGCGCAGATTGTCGGAGAACTCGGCGACGGTGATCGTCCCGCCAATCTCGACCATGATGTCGTCCACGTTCACCGGCTGGCCCTCACCTTTGGGCGTGCCGACGAATGAGACCTGCGCATGGTCGCCGTCGGCAACAGCGCGGTCTTCCACTGGATCGAAGCTCGCCTGCTGCTCGCGCAGATGGTCGAGCGCTTCCTGAACTTCCTTGTCGCTCACTGTGACGTCTTTCGTCTCCGGCTTCAAGTCGCTGTAGCTGCCGACGTTGATCTCCGGCATCACTTCAAACGCTGCTTTGAACTTTACCGGCTTGCCATCTTCCATCTGCAAGTCGGTGATGGCGGGCTGCGAGATGGGTTCGAGCTTGTCTTTGGTGATGGCTTCGCGCAGGTATTTGGGGACAAGCGATTCGAGAACTTCGCTACGCAGATCGCCGGCGAATCGCTGCTTAATGATGGTGGCCGGAGTCTTGCCTTTGCGAAAGCCGGGCAGGCGTGCCAGCTTTTGATACTTCTTCACGAAGTTTTCCGTCTCGCTCGCCACGACGTCGGCAGGGATCTCCACCGAGACCTCGCGCTTGCATTCTTCGTTCATCGGCGGCAGCGCGTGCGAATGTCCTTCGTGAGCGTGATCGTGACCTGCATGGTCATGGTCGTGCCCGTGGTCATGGGTATGTTCATGCGGCGCTTCCGCAGTGCTCACGGCTGGCTTCTTTTCAGTTGTTTCAGGAGCCGCTTCGGCGGCCTTCTTCGTCTTCTTCTCAGTGACTGTCAATGGGTGGCCTTCAGAGGTGCTTTCGATGGGAAACTGCAAACCTCTAGTCTAAAAGAGGGCTGGTGGGGGGTCAAACGGCCACCGCGGTTGTGCTCCCCCCGGAACACTGATGCTTGTGATTATCATCAAAGGATGAAGTTCGTTGAGCGCAAGACCATATGGTGGGTTGTCCTGGTTTTGTTGACGGGCGTCGTGGCATGGTCAGCTTATCGCCTCCATGCGCAACGCTTGCAAGCGCAGCGTGACATCGGCTACCGTGCGGTGCTAGCCCAATATCAGCAAGATCTTCATAAGGGCATGAATAGAGGCATGGTGATGGCGTACTTAGAATCACATCACATCCGCTACTCTCAGAGTTTTATGGGAGGAAGCGGGAATGCTTGGTCCTATCAGATAAGAATTGGCACGGATCCGAGTTACCGAATAGATTGTGGCAATTGGGAAGTATCCATAGCCCTGGACTTCGACTCTCTCTCAGGGAAAGGACAAATTCCCGAACACGAGATCGGCGATCCCTCTGATATTTTAAGACAAATCCGCATTTACAAATTTTGTTGGTGACCCATGTCCATAGGTCCTGGTTGAGTGCTAATGAAGCTGCCTTTGCTGCACTTCCGACCCGGGTACCCATCGTAGACGCGACGGATAGGGTGGCAATATAGGAAAATAGCTCATGACCTCCGTCCGCATCGACAAATGGCTATGGGCGGCGCGCTTCTTCAAGACGCGCGCCCTAGCGTCGAAAGCTTGCGAGCTCGGCCGCATTCAATCCAGAGGACAGCTCGCCAAGCCCGCGCGCGAAGTACACGTCGGCGACATGCAGCGCATCGTCAGCCCGGGCGGTGAGTTTGAAGTGGAAGTCCTGCTGCTGAGCGAGGTGCGCGGCCCGGCTTCCGTCGCGCAAACCCTTTATCGCGAAACTGAGGCGAGCAAAGAATTGCGGTTGAAAGTCGCGGCGGAGCACAAAGCGATGCGCCAGTTCGAACAACTGCCCGAAGGCCGCCCATCGAAGCGCGACCGCCGCCGGATCATCCAGTTCCGCGGCCGCGGGTAGTTAGTCGGCGTATTCGCGGCAGCAAAAGGGAGTGCACGGCGGTATTTTCTTTCTTCGCGCTCTCAGCGGGATTTCTCTGCGGTCTCTGCGGTTAAGAGCTTTTGATTTTCGGCGCGGGTAAAATCTTAGTAGTGGCTTCCAACTGGCTCACCGTCCTCAACAACGAAATCACCGCGTGCCGACTCTGTCCACGGCTGGTCGAGTATCGCGAGAAGATCGGGCGCGAGAAGCGCCGCGCCTACATCGACCAGCAATATTGGGCCAAGCCTGTGCCCGGATTCGGTGATCCGAACGCCAAGGTCCTGATCCTCGGGCTTGCGCCAGGAGCGCACGGCTCCAACCGCACCGGACGCCCCTTTACTGGCGATGGCTCTGGGTTCTTCATGTACCCGGTACTGCACGCTGCCGGATTCGCGTCGCAGCCTTCGGCCACTCACCGCGATGACGGGATGAAGTTGATCGGCGCTTACATCACCGCCGCGGTCCGCTGCGCGCCTCCCATGAACAAGCCGACTCCGCAGGAGGTCGTCGCCTGTTCGTCGTTTCTTGATCGCGAAATATCAGGGATGAAATCGATGAAGGTCGTGGTCGCGCTGGGGAAGATCGGCTTCGACGCGTACCTCAATCATCTGAAGCGCGCGGGAGTAATCGCCAGCAAAGCCGCCTACATATTCGGCCACGGTGCAACTTACAAATTCTCCAATGGAGTGACGTTGCTGGCGTCCTACCATCCTTCATTGCAGAACACGAATACCGGAAAGCTGACGGAGAAGATGTTCCTGGAAATTTTCCGGAAGGCCGCAACGATTGTTCGCCACCCAGGCCCGGGATCACGGAAGAAGAATTGAATTGGGTCCCTCTGTGCCTCTGTGTCTCTGTGGTAGAAGTTCCGCGTTCCTCGCGCGATCGAACACCAACACCGCTGCCCACTGCCCGCCGCGCTCTTCTTTAAACACAATCGTCCCGCCGAGCATTTGCGCCACAGCTTCCGGCTTCAGATCGGCATGCATGCCGAAATGTTTCTCCTGAGCACGTCGCCAGAATGCCGGCATCCACATCTGCTTCTTCGGGACGTACTTCGTATTGAAGACTAGGGCAACGTCATAGGTTTCCGGTGCCTGCTGGGCGCGCTGGATCTGCGGGAACGAAAAATCCTCGATCGCGGTGACATCGATGGGAGCCCGGACGTATCCCAGGAAGGGTTTGCTCAGCTCATCGGTCGCGGTCCACGCCGTCAGCACGCGGCCGTGCGAGTTGTTTCCTTCGAGATACGAGGCGGCGTGTTGGTGTAGCGTCACATAATCGGCGTATGCCAGATTGTCCTCCGGCGCAAAGGTATACGGAGGATTGATGAACAGCGCCGCGACGAACATCGCGCACACGAGTGCGACGATCACCGGCCAGTAGCGCACGCGACGGTGCAGCGTCGAAACCGCGATCATGATGACCAGCGGAATCGCCGGAAGCACGTAGCGCGCCAGCACTGCACCTCCGATGAACGAGAAAACGACCCAATGCGCCGCGATGACCACCAGGAAGAGCAGTTGCGTCGGTATCGCGATGCGCTCGCGCTCGATCTCCTCCTTGCCATCGCGATCGCGCAACGCCGGTAAGAACATGGCGGCGATCATCGCAAGAGTGAGGGCATACAGATTCATGTGCCCGAGCAGCTGCCACAATCGTCGCAGCGCTGCAAAAAATACCCGCACAGGTTCTACCGAGGCCGTGACGTTGTAGCGGAAGAATTCAGGATTGCCGAAAAAATATCCGGTGCGGTGATGGTGAAAGAGGAACCAAAGCGCGAGCGGAACCATGGGCGCGAGAAGTGCGAAATGCAGCTCTCTCGATTTGCGCGCCCCCTCACTCGCTCCGGATGACCTTTGGTCGCGGAAGCGCCGCGTCAGCTCCCACGACACGATCGCGAGCGGCACAATGATTGCCGTCTCCTTCGCAAGCGCCGCCAGCGTAAAAAATATCGCGATCGCGAGCGGGCCCCGTCGCAGATACGCCCACAGCCCCCACATGATGAAAGCCGCAGCGGCCAAGTCCACTTGCGCCAACGAGCTCTGCGCGAACCACACGGGATAAAGCGCGGTGCAGATCACCGTTGCGACAGCGATCCTATTGTTCGAGACATACCCCGCCAGCCGAAACACGCCCAACAATCCGAACGCCGAGACCAGCAGCATGGCGCAGCGCGTGATCACCGGCGAATACCCAAATATCTTCCACATCAGCGCCAAGTAAGCCATCACCAGCGGCGGATGTGCATTGGAAAGGGTGGAATGCGGAATGAATGCCGCATCCTTATATATGTCGTATGCCGCCGGGACGTAGTACCCGGCCTCGTCCCAAAAATAGGGAAGATGCAGAAGAGGGAAGTGCGTGAGGACTAGTGCGCCGAATATCAGTCCTAAGAGAGCAACCTGATTGAGTGATTCAGTGATTGAACGATTGTGTGATTGTTGCGAACTGACCGCACGGGTTGATTGAGATTGGTTATTCAATCGTCCTTCACACAATCAAACTTCGTACTTCTCTAGTGGATTGGCCCGACCGCCGCCATCTTCGGATCGAGCTTGATCTCGCCGAACGCTTGCTCGTACTGCGCCACGTTCTGTCCCAGGATAGCGAGCAGCGCCTTTGCCTGTTGCGGGCTGATATAGACGCCTTGAAAGTTTTCGACCTCCACCTCGGCCGGCGTTTGCTGCTTCAATGTGCCGAAGACCAGGAAGAAATCCCACACGTTGACGCGTACCTGCACCGAGTTGGCGTAGCTATCGCGATAGTCTTTGGTGGAAGTAAGTTTGACTTCGGGCTGTTGCGGCATCTGGGCCATTTTCGAGTTCTCAGTTCTCGGTTTTGGAGTTCTCAGTTCTGATTCTCAGTTCGGCGTGATCGCTCGGAACCGGGAACTGAGAACTGAAGTCGTGGTGCGAAAGGGGGGACTCGAACCCCCACGGGTTACCCCGCCAGATCCTAAGTCTGGTGCGTCTGCCAATTCCGCCACTTTCGCGTATTTCTTTTCAACTAGCTACGCGCACCCTCCACAGGATCAGCCTTACGCTGGATGGATTTTGTAGGGAGTGCCTGCTGTCTTGGCGCTTCCTGCATTACTCCAACCGCGAGAATGCGTTTTCAGTACCTCAGGAGCCGGAGTGCACGTACTCCTGACTGATTGTAATGGATGAATGTCCAGCGATGCGCACATCGTGAAGGCGTCCACTCCCGAAGCCCAACTGGCCAAGAAAGGTATGCCGAAAGGAAATAGGGCACGAAGTCCTTCTGAAAATTCAGATCCCTACGGAGCTCGCGTGCTGTGTGCAAGCGGATATTAGGTGCCTACTTTTGGTTCGCGCGTTCCGCGACGAGGCCTGGTCCACGAGTCACGGCTCGGTCACGTGCCGGAACAGCTCTTGCTTTGCCGAGCCGGTGAACAGAGCAATAAAGTCTTCGAGGATCTTTCGCTCTGGCGGTGGACCCTTATCCTCGTAGTGCTCGTGCGCAGGCGAGAATTGCGATCGGTGAGCGCCTGAGTGCGGCCACTTTCTTCTCGAGAACGTCTGAGATGTCCACCCGGTGCGTGGGTTCTCCGGTGTAAAAATACCAGATGTCCGGCACCTTATAAGCTGGCCCGGCCTCCGGATACTTCAACGGAAGCGTGGCTGAGTTGAGCGCGTCCACCGACGCGATTGCCGCGACGCGATGGTCATGATAGTGATAACGGAAGAAAGTTGCGCCGGGATCCAGCGCGAAGACGACGTCAGGCTTGCGTTGGCGGATCTCTTTCACCAGGCGCTTACGAACTTCCTGCAGCGGAGCAAAGTCGAGTCCATCGTCCGGGTATCCGAACCAGACCTGTTCGGCGTCCGAAAATCCAAGCGCCTTGTACGCCGCCGCTGCTTCCTTCATGCGGATAGCGCGCAGCCGCTCCGGTTTCAGCGCTCGATCATAAGTTCCGACCTCACCGGAGGTCAGAAAAATGGTGACGACCTTGTTGTTGTGGCCGCTCAGGTAGGCGAGCGCTCCGGCCGCTCCGATGATGTCGTCATCGGGATGCGGCGAGATGATCATAATGGTCTTGCCGCTGATGCCCTTGAAGGGATTGCCCTGCTGTGGCGCGGCGGGCTGCTGCGCCATTGCTCGGAGAGTGAAAGTAAGAAGCAGCAGCGCGAACGAAGCACTTCTCTGCGAGATCATTTCGGTCTCCTGTGGTTATTGCTTGGGGAGCGCTCTGGCAACATCGCTCCACTTTACCAGCGTAAAGTTCTGCTGCTTCAGGAATTGCTGGAATTCGCTGCTGCTCACCATATCGAGATCATGCTGCCGCCACGCCGATCCCCAGTCGGGATGGTCCCATGTGGTGCCGCGCATTTCATCGTCGTCATGAGCGAGATGCACGATGACTTCGTATACGCCGGGCTTCAATGCTGAAAGCGTCTGCTCATACCAGTGCGTCCACTGGTCAGGCGGAACACCAGGATCGATCTCGATGATGCGGTCGATCAGCGCCTGCTCCGGGTTCACGGTGCCGCCCGTCGGCAATTTGCGAGAACCGGAACGGTCCAACAGGATAGGAAGTTTGTATTCATTCCCCAAATTTTCGTAAAGGCCAAGCAGTTCGCGCGACTGCATCAAGGCCGTCATGTGGGTATCGAAGTGCGAGATGCGAATCCCTGAGGCACGTGCTCGCTCGATCTGCGCGTGCAGTTCTTCGGTCACTTCCGGCAATCTGGCTTGTTGCGCTGGGACTGTTTCCAGCAGCGGAAAGTAACCCTGTTGATCCAGCAGAGTCGGAACTTGATCTTTGGCTGTTACAGGCCCCCAACGAAAATCAGTCCACTCACTGTTAAGCGCGAGGTGGATCCCGAGGTCCGCCTCGGGATTCGTTTGCGCCCAACGCGCAACCTCCGGAAACCAGGGGCAGGGAACCAGTATGCTCGACGACGTGATCCAGTGTTTCTCCAGCGCCTCGAAAGTCGCGCGATTCACTGAATGGTTCATGCCAAGATCGTCGGCATGGATGATCAGGAGCCGCGAGTTCGCCGGATATCCCATGCGCTCTTGGACCGTTTTCCCGGTCGCCGCTTGCGGCGCTGCGCCAATTAGCGGTACATCCGCTGCTGCGAGGTTCCATCCGCTTACTTCGATCGCGGGCTCGGCGCCGTGAAGGTCTTCGTCCGCAATGCTCGCGGTGACCGTCTTCGATTCGCCCGGCATTAGCGAGAAGTAATTGTCGTCCCAGAGGACAGGCAAAATGTCAGAGCCATCCTGCGTCGAGTGCGCCCTCAAGACGATTTGAAATGCCAGATTTTTCGATGGATTCGAGAGCGTCGCGCGCACCAGCCTGCGATTCCCAGAACTCGAGATGCTGGCGTTCGCCTTCACTTCCGCTTTGGGCAGTCGATCGAGGATGGTGAGATCTTCGAAATGCGGCGAGGGCGTGTTGACATAGGTTGTCTTCTCCCAATCGAATGTGGGTTCGTCCGCTGAGAGCCAGTAGAAATTCTCGCTGAGCTCCTGTCCCTTGTTGTCTTTAAGCGTGAGCTTCAGGAACGAGAGCTTTGCCTGCGAAGCCGGAATCGAGAGAACATTGGTGCTGCTATCTGGAGGTATGTTGATGGTTTTTGTCTGCGATGAAAGTTTTTTCAGGTCCTGGTCATATAGATCCGCGATGACCTTAGCGGCAGCAATCGGTTTGTACCGGTTATTCACGACCTTGACGCTGCGGTCGCCGTATGAATATTGGACGTGCACCGGTTCATTGGCCTTGCGTGTTCCAAAATATCCACCGCCAGTTTGCAGATAGTAGTCATAGAGATGCCAGTAGGTCGACGGCCATGCGTTGTTCAGCATCCATTGCACGACTCCGCTGGCCGAGTATCGATTCCCGGAATACGCCTCGAACATTGCGCGCTCGCCGTTGTACGCCATGGCCTGGGCTTTGCGCTCGTAGTCATTGAAATCTTTCGGCGGGCCGTAGCTCGCATCCATCGCCTTGTTGAAATTCTTCAAATTGGCGAATTCGTTTCCGGCGGCATGGACGTTCCACACGTCGTCAACGGGCCAAAGGTGATCGGAAGGTAAAAACTTTTTCAGCGATTGGATCGTTGGAATCGCGGGCCCGGGGCTGGTCTCGGTGTTGAAGCCATAACCTCCACCCAAAGCGAGCGACTGCGCCTTCGGATGAGACCAGTAGAGCGGCGCGACGTAATCGTACGGGCCGCTCATTTTCACTCCTGACGGGCCGTTCAGCGGCGAGGGCGTCGCGGAAGCAGACGAAAGCTGGGGATTGGGCCACTCAGTCTCTTTCAAGACTTGGAGATAGTCGCGTTCGATATTTTCGGGCGCGGGTTCATCGCTGCCGTAAAGCCACGCCAGCATGCTGGGATGGCTGCGAAGCCGCAGCGACTGCGTGCGCATGGATTCCTTCGCTACCGTATGCGTCTCGGCGGTCCATTTGTCAGAGAGCTGCCACATGTCGCAACACATCCACCCGGCGAGGACCAAAATTCCCTGCTCATCGGCTAGATCGAAGAACGCATCTGTCTCCATCTTGCCTTCCAGCCTGATGGTGTTCAGGTTCAGCTGCTTCACATGAGCAAACTCATCGCGCAGGCGCTTGGGCCACTGACGAAGAAACATGTCTGACGCCCACCCACCCCCTTTGATGAACACGCGCTTTCCGTTCACCTTGAAGATGATGTTCTTGTTTGCATCCAGCTCTGAAGTGATCTCGCGGATACCGAAACGAACGCGAGCCGTGTCGGAGGTTGTACCGCCAGAATCAAATGTCAGGACCGCGTTGTGAAGCTCCGGAGTTCCCATCTGGTAGGGCCACCAGATTTTTGGGTCGTTAACTTTTAACTTTGAGAAGCGGTCTGGCGTAAAGCGGACAATCTTTTTTTCTCCCGCCGCAAGCTCAACCGGCTGTTCGAATTTGACTCCGTCCATCTCCGCCCGCAGCGTGCCTTTGAGCGGTTTCCCGGACTCGTTGCGTGCTTCCACCTGCATCGTGAGGTCGGCCGATTTCAACGAGGGTGCAAGCTTGCTGGTGACGAACGGATCGCGGAGAGACACCGGACCGTTCGCTGAGAGATAGACATCTTTCCAAAGCCCCATGTCTTTGTCGGGAGGGGTTGGGTTCCAGTCCCACCAGGTGATGCCAAGATCGTTTCCTTCGGGAGCCGAAACCTCAACCGCCAAGACGTTCGGCTGCTGCGCCAGAGCATCCGTCACGTTGAATTCATAGGCGCGGAAGGGGCCGACGATCTGCTTCGAATCTGCAAGTTTCTTGCCGTTCAGCCAGATGTTGGCGCGGTAGTTGATGCCATCGAAGTGCAACCATTGGGAGGCACCTTGTGCCTGCGCTGGGGTCGCGAATTCGGTCCTGTACCACCAGGAACATTTGTAAGGGCTGTCGGCAGGAATGTCGAAATTTGAGAAATCGTACTTCGCAACATAACCCGGAAGTTTCGTGATGTTGTCGCCAATGAAGGGATCGGGCAGAGAATGGTCTGCGACTAATCCGCCTACCACCGTCGATGGAACTTCCACGGAGTGCCAACCGGTACTCGCAAAGCCGCGCGTCGAGATGGTTTCGCCGCCGGCTTTGACCTCGCAAGCTGATTGCAGCTTCCATTGCCGCAGTTGCACGCGATGGGCTGCCGGCTGATCGGCGGCAAAAGAAACCGCGGTTAAGAACCCGACTATCGCGAACAATGCAGGGAGATTGCGTCTCGCGGCCATCACTCCTCCGGGTGGAAGCGAATTGTGCTTCACTCTATTAAATCGGTTTAGTACAATGCAAATCGCTGTTCCTGTCAAGGGGGACTGGAATGCCCGCTCGCCACAGTGGGAGACCGCCGCTTACAGGCGCAGTACCGAACTCGCAAAAGATTTGCAAAGCACCGGGCGATACGATATCTACGTTGCTGGCAGCGCCATTGAAAACGAAGCAATCCAAGCATCAGACCATCACTTTGCGGGATGTCGCCCGCGACAGCGGATTTTCGCCCGCTACGGTTTCGATCGTCCTGAATGAAGCGCCGCTCGCGCGTTACATACCTGCACAAACCAAAGAACGCATTGCCAAGGCAGCACGAAAGCTCGGCTATCGCCCCAATCAGCTGGCACGCTCTTTGCGCAGTAGTAGAAATCACACCCTGGGTGTGATGGTCTTCGATATTACCGATCCGTACTGCACTCCGATCGTACGTGGGATCGAACAAACTCTTTACCAGGCGTCATTCGTTCCTATTTTGGCCGACGCCCACAATGATCGTGGCCGCTTCGAGCGTTACCTGGAGATGTTGCTCGAGCGGCGCGTCGAAGGACTGGTGGTGGTCGCGAACTGGATGCTGGTGGACATCAACCTGCTGGCGGACATGGAGAAGCGCAACATACCGACCGTGATCATTGGGCGCGAATTGCAGCGTGGCTCCATCAACTCAGTTTTGGTCGACAACGAGGCGGGAGGGAAGCTGGCTATCGAGCATCTCCACTTGCTCGGTCACCGTAAGATCGCGTTCATTCGCGGCCCGAAAATGCTCGGCGATAGCGGTAGCCGGTGGAAGGGTGTGCGTAATGTCTCGAAATCTGCCGGGCTCACCATCGATGAGAGATTGGTTTGTGAGCTGCCCGACCTTCGCGAGCCGAACGCCGGCTTTGAGGGGGGAGTGCGGGCAACGGAAGAGTTCTTGCGCCGCAAGCGCCCTTTCACTGCGATCATGGCGTTCGACGATATGACTGCATTGGGCTGCATTCGCGCGCTCACCAGAGCAGGCGTGAAGGTGCCTGAGCAATGTTCGATCATTGGCTTCGATGATGTTGCGCCCGCTGCGTTCTCAACGCCTGCCCTGACCACGATCCGTCAGCCGATGGAAGCCATGGGAACCACAGCGGTGCAGATCGTGGTGGACTCGATCCGGGCTGCGATGGAGCGGCGCGACGGAAATGTGACGCACCGCAAGGTGGCTCCTGAGCTGGTTGTGCGAGAGTCAACGAGAGCTGTTTAATGCGTCAGTAGACGTCTCCGATTCACATCCCATCAACTTTTCGCTTGACTTCCGCTATTAAAGCGGTTTAATAAACCGTTTTAATAGGAGCAGCTACCCCCGACCCTCTTTGGCTAGCTCCACAAGTTCAACCGCTCTGCCCGCTGGAGGAACCATGCGACGTTGTTTCGCTCTCGCTTCCCTGTTCGTCTTCTCAATTTCCGCTTCCATCTTCGCTCAAGAAACCACCGGAACCATCAGCGGCACGGTAACCGATAAATCGGGCGCAGTAGTGAACGGCGCCACCGTCACCGTAACAAGCGTTGAGCGCAAGACGGTCGTCCGCACGGTCAAAAGCGAATCGGGCGGACACTATGTGGCGGCTCTGTTGCCGGTTGGGCACTACAACGTTTCCGTCACTGCTCCGGGATTCAAGACCTTCGAGACGAAAGGAATCGAGCTCAACGTCAGTGATCGCCTTGCGGTGAACCCTAAGCTCGATCCAGGCGGGAACACGGAGGTCGTTACGGTGACCGCGGAAGCACTGCGGGTGGATACGCAGTCGGCCGCGGCAACAGGCTTGGTCAACGGTACCCAGATCCGGGAACTCTCGCTAACGGCGCGCAATTACGAGCAATTGGTCGCGCTGCAACCCGGAGTATCGTCAGCAGTGAGCGACACGCTCTACGTTGGCGTTGAGACTCCGGGCGGCGGCACCAACGAGATCGACTTCTCCATCAACGGCAACCGCTTCTCGCAGAATAACTGGACGCTCGACGGTGCAGACAACGTTGACCGCGGCGGAAATTTCAGCCTGCTGAACACCCCCAGCGTCGATGCCATCGAAGAGTTCAAGGTGCAGCGCAGCGCGTACGGCCCTGAATATGGCCGCAGCGCCGGCGGCCAGATCAACGTGATCACCCGTTCCGGCACCAGCCAGTTTCACGGCACCGCCTATGAGTTCTTTCGCAATGATGCGCTGAACGCGAACGGCTACCTGAATAAACACTTTGCTGATCCCACGCAGTTCGTTCCGCGGCCCACACTCCGTTACAACGATTTCGGCTGGACCCTCGGCGGGCCGGTCTATATTCCAGGGCATTACAACCAGGACAAGACTAAGACATTTTTCTTCTCTTCGGAAGAGATCCGGCGGGTGATCACGGACACCAACAATACCGTGACTGTGCCGAACGCGAATGAACGCAATGGCATCTTTGATTTCAGCGATCCCAGGCTTGCGGGTGGCCTCTGTGTTACGTATGACCCGAATAACGGTAATTGCACAGCCACAGCGGCCGATCAAGCGGGTTTCGACGCTTACGTTGCGAGCATCGGCGGCTTCAACCCTGCTGCGAAGGCCTACCTCACAGACGTGTTTTCCCACATTCCCAACCCCCAGGATCCGGTCGAAGATCAACTGACCGAGGCGGGAAAGAACATCTTCAACTACCGCCAAGAGATCTTTAAGATCGATCACAGCTTCAGTCCGCGATTCATGCTTAGCGGACGCTATATCAACGATCACATTCCGACCACCAACCCAACCGGCCTCTTCGAATTTACCGATGTATACGGTTACGCAACCACGGTTACGAACTCGCCCGGCCGGAGCTTCCTGGTGCACGCGACCATGACCCTGAAGCCGACTTTACTCAACGAAGCAGGCTACGCATGGTCATATGGTGGCATCACGTCGGAAACGGTTGGGACGAGCACGTTCAAGAATTCGCCGAACGTGGCGGGAGCGATCACTCTGCCTTTCCCCGCGACGTTGCAACGAATCCCCAATCTTGGGTTCAACGATATGAGCGGCCTCGCCGGTTTTGGACCTTATCGGGACTTCAACCACAACCACCAAGTCTACGATAATCTCAGCTGGGCCAAGGGACGGCACACACTCAAGTTCGGCGTCTCCTATAACTGGTATCAGAAGAACGAAAACGACGCCGGCGCAAATCCCAGCACGGGCAGCTTCAGTTTCTACGACACTCCTCCCGTAGGCGATCCTAATCATCAGCAGGAATGGGCCAGCTTCTTGTTGGGGAACGTTTCCGGTTTCACCCAATCAAAGAATGACTTCCACGCCCAAGTGCGACAGCACACGATGGAGCTGTATGCGCAGGATGAGTTTCGCGCACTCCCGAACCTTTCTCTGACTTACGGGTTGCGCTACACCTACTATGGCCAACCGTTTGACGCGCAAGACCGCGCTGCCAACTTCGATCCGGCGCTTTACAATCCGGCGAACGCGCCGCAACTCAACCCAGCGGACGGCACTGTGGTACCAGGGACCGGCCAGTTGTACAACGGGGTCATCATTACCGACTTGAACCGCGCGGCCGCCAGCTTCCCGACCGGTGCCGCTGTCAACTCTCCCTTCGGGCGCGCTCTCGCAAGGCGAGATGCGAATAACTTCGCCCCCCGTGTGGGAGTTTCCTGGGATCCGTTCAACAAGGGCAAGACAGCCGTCCGCGGCGGATGGGGATTTTTCTACGACGCCCCGGCGATCGGCTTCTTCGAAAACAATACTTTTTCCAATCCTCCATTCGTGGGCATAGTGAATATCCCGGCTACTGCAACCACGCCTCCAGATCTGTTCCAAAACCCTGCCAGCGGCACGGCAAGTGTGGACACCGAACCAGCCTTTATGAAGGGGATCGATACGCACTGGAAGCTTCCGTGGACCCAGATGTGGAGCGCGGATATACAGCAAGAGCTGCCCAAGCAGATCATCCTTGATGTTGGCTACTACGGATCGATAGGGCGAAATCTGTTGGGATGAAGACATCAATCAGCCTCAGGCCGGCGCCTACGTCGGGGCAGGCATTCCGCAGGATTCCATAACGGTTGACAACACCGACGGGATCCGAATGTTGAGCCTGGTGCGTCCGTTTCAGGGTTATGGCGCGATCAACGCGACGCGCTCGATCTTCAAGTCTCAATACAATTCCTTGCAGGTGAGCGCACAAAAGAAATTCAGCGGTGGATCTCTCATCGGATTGAACTACACTTGGTCAAAGTCACTCACCGATGCCCCGAACGACTTTTATACTCCCCAAAACAATGCTGACTTGCGAGCAGAGTGGGGATCCTCTGACTTCGATCGCCGCCATATTTTCTCCGCCAACTTTGTCTACGAATTCCCGTGGCTGAAGGCGCAACACGGCTTCACTGGAAAGGTTCTCGGTGGCTGGGAGATGTCAGGCATCGTCACCTATAACTCGGGTCTGTTCTATACCGCAAACTGCGTGAATACCGATGCCGCTGGTCTCGGGCTGCTGGATCCGAACGCCAACTTCTCGTTTGGCGGCGGTTCATCGCGCCAAGGCCTTTGCGTCGGCCGACCCGATCAAATTGGGAACCCCAATAGTGGCGCTCCACATACCGCGGATCAGTGGGTTACCAATGTCTTTGATCCGAATCCCACAGGGTTGCTGCCGGGCAACGAGCGCCGAGGCACCATTGCTGGCCCTGGCATTGCGCGATGGGACCTGTCGCTCTTCAAGAACCTCAAATTGTCGGAACGCTATGGAATGCAATTCAGGTTTGAAGGATTTAACGTCTTCAACCAAGCCAACTTTGAAGACTTCAACCTGGATTCAACCAGCGATACGTTGGGCAGGTGCTATCGACCCACGAGCCCCGCATCATCCAGTTAGGTGTGAAGTTCAACTTCTAAAGCTTGTCTGCCACTCTGAGGGGGCTCGTACAGCCCCTCGGGTGTAATCATCAGGCCATGTCCACATCGCCCACCGACACCGCGTCAACGACGCGCCGCAACTGCGGCGCACCCTCACGCTGTGGCACCTGATCATCTACGGCATCATCGTCGTCCAGCCGGTGGCGCCCATGCCGTCCTTCGGCGTGATCACGCAGGAAGCCCGCGGGCACGCTGTCACCTGCATACTGATCGCGATGGTGGCCATGCTGCTACCGCCTTCAGCTACGGGCGAATGGCGCGCGCCTATCCCAGTGCCGGCTCAGCCTATACGTATGTCGGACGCGAGCTACATCCCTCGCTTGGATACGTAACCGGATGGAGCATGACGATGGATTACATCTGAATCCATTGATCTGCACTATCTGGTGTAGCAAGGCTGCGAGAAATTCCTGCCGGATGTTCCCTATGCTGCCTGGGTAGTTCTCTTCGCTGCACTGTTCACTGGAATAAACTTGCTCGGGGTGAAAACGAATGCCCGCGTCAACGCAGGGCTCGCCGCCGGCATGGGGGTTGTGATCGTTATCGTTCTGATTGCAGCCTTCAAATACATCCTGCACTCTACCGATCACAGCATCTCGTACTTCACTCGTCCTTTTTACGACCCCAAAACCTTCTCTCCTCCCGCAGTATTCACCGGGACATCGATTGCGGTCCTCACCTATATCGGCTTCGACGGTATTTCGACGCTTTCCGAAGAAGCTGAGAACCCAAAGAAAAATATTCTCTACGCCACCGTCTTGGTCTGTTTGATCACCGGGGTGCTGGCCTCCATCGAGGTGTACGCAGCGCAACTGGTTTGGCCTTCCACGCAATTTCCAGATGTTGACACCGCTTATGTTTACGTAGCCGGTCGCATCGGAGGACTCTTTCTTTTTCATCTTGTGAACATCACCTTGCTTGTAGCCAACATTGGTTCCGGCATGGGAGCACAGCTCGCCGCCGCGCGGCTTCTTTATGGGATGGGCCGCGACAATGCCATTCCGAAGTTTTTTTTTGGGGTTGTGGAAGGGAAACACGGGATCCCGCGCAACAGTGTTATCTTTGTTGGGACCATCGCGCTCATTGGAGCATTCCTGCTGACCTACCAGTTAGGCGCTGAACTGTTGAACTTCGGCGCTTTTATCGCGTTCATGGGAGTGAACGCTGCCGCATTCTTCCATTACTACTTGCGCGCCGAGCAGAAGAGAATGATCAACCTTTTTCCGCCCGTATTGGGTTTTGCATCTGCCTGTTCATCTGGTTGAACCTGCGATGGCAGGCAAAACTTGCGGGAGCGATATGGCTGTTACTTGGCATCGTCTACGGCGCTTACAAGACCAGTGGCTTCCGCAAGAAGACGATTAGCTTCGATGTGCCGGAATAGGGCGAACTAAAGACGTGAGCGAAAAACTTGTTTTGGGTGTGGATATCGGTGGTACCAAGGTCGCGGCCGGATTGGTCAACGCGGCGGGTGAGATCGTGTCTAAAGTCCGCGTCCCGATGAACGCGACTGGCAGCGCATCCCAGGCGATGGACTGCGTCTTCGAAGCGATCGACAAAGCCATGGCGGGTACCACCCGTGGCGTCGTTGCCTCGATCGGCGTTTCCTCGCCGGGCCCACTCGATCAGCGTAGCGGGGTCGTGCTGCACACCCCGAACCTGCCTTGCTGGATCGATTTCGCATTGCGGCATGAGATCGAACAGAGATATGCGCTCCCGGTGCGTCTCGACAACGACGCCAACGCCGCCGGACTCGCGGAAGCCACATGGGGCGCGGGGGCCGATCACGATTCGGTTTTCTACGTCACCATCGGAACCGGCGTGGGCACAGCAATAATTTTGGACAGTCGCGTTTTGTACGGGCGCACCGGCACCGCCGCAGAAGGCGGGCACATGACGATCGATTTTCGTGCGCCCGTGCGTTGCGGCTGTGGGAAGCGCGGTTGCCTGGAGAGCATGGCCTCGGGTCCGGCGATGGCGTTGCGCGCTCGAGAAAAAGTTTCTGGCGATGGTGCCAGCGGCGCTGCGATGCTTGAGCTGGCGGGCGGCGACGTCAAAGCAATTACCGCGGAAATGGTGGTGAAAGCGGGCAAGCCAAAGATCCGCTTGCGCTCAAGGTGATGCAGGAGACCATCGACCTTCTGACGATTTGGTTGGGAAACGTCGTCGACCTGCTCGAGCCGGAAGTGATCGTGATCGGCGGTGGACTGGGTTCAAGGATCCCGGAGTGGTTCCAGCAGATCGTCATCCGCTTCCCGAGTGGAGCATCAATTCACGCGCGGATGAGATACCCATCTTGCCCGCCAAGTACGGCGCCGACGCGGGTATCGCCGGCTCAGCTGCACTATGGCTCTGCGAACAGGAAACATCCAATGCTCCGACGGTAGCTCGACTGATGGTTGACTTCAAGCACCACATGCTGCGCGAGATCTATAGCAGCCCGCGGCCGTGCTTCGGACTTTCGAAGCGGCACAAATGGACGCGGCCAGCGAATCTTTCTATCAGCTTTCCTGGAAGGACGTCGGCCTAGAGAAGTTGAGCCGGATCGTGATCGCCGCTTCCGGAACAAGCCGACACGCCGGGATCGCAGGCGAGTTCATGATCGAATCTCTTGCCGGAATTCCAGTCGACGTGGATTATGCCAGCGAGTTCCAGTTCTCTCCCGACCGGATCTCGAGTGAAACGCTCACAATCGTCATAACGCAATCGGGCGAAACTGCGGACACCCTGGCTGCACTGCGCAAGGCGAAGAAAGCTGGCTCGAAAGTCGTCACCATCAGCAACGTAGCCGAGTCCTCCATGATGAAGGAGGCGGATTTCGGTATCCATATCAAGGCCGGACCGGAGTTGGCGGTGCCTTCAACCAAAGCATTCACTTCTCAGCCCGCTGCATTGTATTTGCTGGCCTTATTCATCGCAGAGCAGCGGAAAAAATTAGACCAGCGCCAGGTCAAATCGTTGTTTGCCGAGCTGGCCGCCGTACCGGAAAAATTGCAGAGGGTGCTCTCGCTTGACCAGCAGTACCAGGATCTGGCGCGACGGTATAACAAATGTAGCGACTTTATTTATGCGGCGCGTGGCGTCCATCGTGCCGCCGCGATGGATGGGGCCCTGAAATTGAAAGAAGTCTCGTATCTGCACGCCGAAGCATTCCCGTCCGGTGAGATCCTGCACGGCCCGCTCGCCACTATCGACGAGGAGATGGCCATTATCGCCATCGCGACTGTCGATCCAACTGAGCACGATTCCGTAGCTCGATACGAAAAGACGTTAGCCAATCTGAAAGAACTTGCGGGAAAGACACGCAACGTGATCGCACTTGCCATCGAAGGTGACGACCGTGTCCCCAAGATCGTGGATGACGTGATCTACCTTCCTAAGGCGCCCGACCTGCTCTTGCCTATCCTCGAGATCGTCCCCCTTCAGCTTTTTGCTTACCACGTGGCAGTTCTGCTTGGCAGAAACGTCGACAATCCCCGCAGCCTCGCGAAAGCCGTTCTCAACGACTAACATTGGCTATGCACTACAGGAAATTGGGAAACACCGGGCTCAACGTAAGCGAGGTCGGCTTCGGTGCCTGGGGCATCGGAAAGGGCGACTGGGTAGGCGCTGACGACGCTGAGTCGCTGCGCGCCCTGCGTATGGCGCGCGACGCGGGCATCAACTTCTTCGATACAGCGCTCGCATACGGCAACGGGCACAGCGAAAGCCTGATTGCGCGAGCATTCGGCAACTCGCGCGAGACCATTGTTGCAAGCAAAGTTCCTCCCAAGAACCTGATTTGGCCGGCGCAGGCCGGCAGTCGATTGCAAGAGATTTTTCCTTCCGCCTACGTAATGGCATCGCTGGAATCCAGCTTGCAAAATCTGCAGCGTGAAGCAGTGGACGTTTACCAGTTCCACGTGTGGAACGACGAGTGGGCTCATCAGCCCGAATGGCAGGAGACGGTGCGCAAAATGCGCGCGTCGGGCAAAGTGCGTGCTGTGGGGATCTCCATCAATGACCACCAGCCCGCCAACAGTCTGCAGGCCCTGGCAACCGGACTGATCGACACCGTCCAAGTGATCTACAACATTTTTGACCAGTCGCCCGAAGACGAGCTGTTTCCTTATTGCGCCGAACACAATATCGGGGTGATAGCGCGCGTGCCTTTTGACGAAGGCAGCTTGACCGGAAAAGTTCGTCCCGAAACTGTATTTCCAGCAGACGATTTTCGAAGCCAATACTTCGGCGGCGATCGCAAGAAAGAAGTCTGGCCACGTGTTCAGAAGATCCAGTCAGACGCAAAGATTCCCCTGGAACAACTTCCTGAAGTCGCACTACGCTTTTGCCTGAGCCATCCGGCGGTCTCTTCCGTCATACCGGGCATGCGTACCCCGGCGCACTCCAGGCCAATGTCGCAGCTGCTGAGAAAGGACCACTCCCACGGGAGACCATAAAGAAGCTTAAAGAGAGCCGCTGGATCCGCAATTATTACGAATAGCCCGTCGCTAGCGTAGACATTTGCAGTTGAATGTTATAGCCACCGTTCAGATTGACGGGTAGTTAAAATTGCAGGGATTCCAGGTCTAAAGGCGTTTGTATCGGCAAAGTCTGGGGTAGCGTCTAAAGTGCGCTACTGGTCAGAGGCTGCCGTACACCACCAGCTTTGTTTTGGCTGGCACGAAGACCTTTCCGTCTACAACCAGCGGAGTGGCGAATGGCCCACCCGCTCCCACCGCATCGCGCGTTGCATTCTGCGCCGTGCTGTAGAGCTGCTTGGAAACATCCAGCGCATCGTACGCATGCAAGGTCAAGGTTCCCGAAGCCTCATCGCGGGTGATCATCCACACCACTCCATTGACGGTTCCATTCGCGGAAACAACGGGTATTCCTCCACGACTACCGGTGTTCTGGCCAGCTTGCGAGGATGCGGTCAGCGTACCATTGCTCAGCGCAAACGCCCTGAGCACTGTGTTCGCCGGAGCGGTGTACACGAAACCGTTCCAATATGCGATCGAGCTGTACATTCTCGGACGCGTGCCGCTGGTCACGCTCGCCGGATTCAAATCGATGCTCTGAAGGACCTGGCTGTCATCGCCGGCATGCAGGTGACCCATATTGTCACGGTCGATCACGTATATCTTCCCGTTTTTCGCACCTGCGATTAGAAGATGCGGGTGCACTCCGCCCTGGTCTGGTAGCAAAGCCGGACAGCCGGAGCCGATATCAAGATCAGTGTTGTTGATGCTCTGCCAATCGTATGGAGTGAACCAATCAACCACTTTAAACGCGCCATTGCTAAGGCCGAGCTTTAAGAACGATTGTCCCCACTGCCCTTTGCCATCGTAATGGCCGTTGCCCGTCATGACGTAGAGATTTCCATTCGCATCTGCCGATGGCGCGCAGCCGCCCATCCAGATGCCTCCCGCCGAAGTATTCGGCGAGACATTCAACACAGCCAGTTGGTTGAGTGTTTGCGCGTCAAAAGCGAAGACCCATCCGTGGTCAGGGTTCGAGGTCGGAGTAGGCCGCGTACGTGACGTAGATCACTCCATTCAGTAGCAACAATCCTGGCCGCTGATTGGCCGTAGATGGATCGAAGGGAACCTGGCCGGCCCCGTCGTTACCGACGCCTGTACCGGGGACGCTTGCCTGAATCAACTTGGGGCTTCCGCTGCGTTCCGCTCCGGTTGTTATATCCAGCGCATGTAGCCGATGCACGGTGGTGCCGTTTTCCGAAGCCATCATGGTGACGTACAGCGTTTGGCTCACCGGATCGATCACCGGTGTCCCCGTGATCCCGACCTCTGGCCCCAACGAAGTGCGACCGCACCCGTTACAAGAAGGCACTGTCGTGATGTTGTTCGCTGGATCGATGAAGCTGGCCTTCCAAAGAGGCGTAGCGGGATTGCCGTTCACATCGAAGGCATACACGCTGCCATGCTCGGTGCCAATGAAGATAACGTCGTGCAGCGCGCCGTTGATCGTGACTCCGCGCTTCAGCAGTGGCTGGTTGTAAACGGATCCGTCCAGAGTAAAACTGAATTTTTTCCCAAACGTGGCCGAGTTCACATTGGCCGGACCGAGCGTGGTTTCGGTGCTGTTGAGGCCAATGCGTCCGAGATCATTCTTGTAAGTCAGGTTCTCGTAGGTCCCGGGCGGTGGCGGCGGAGGCGGCGGTGTGCTGGCTACCGTAATGTTTTCGGTCGATTTGAAAATGGTGCCATTCGACGCTTGCACCGTTAACCGATGCAATCCCGCCGCAATCGCTATCGACGTATCGAGCTTCGAGGACTGCACCGAGTACACACCTTTGCCATCGAGGTAGATCTGCATCAATGTCGCTGCGGGGGTCGAATTGCTGGCCGCCACTACGTGGACTGGTGTGTTCACGGTCGCATTGGGCGCCGGCGAGCAGATGGTGACGGTAGGTGGCGTGCCATTCGCCGTGCAGCCGGTGTTTGCCTGTACCGTGACGCTCGCGCTTCCACTGGCAGTCGTATCAGCAACACTTGTGGCTTGCACCGCATGATTTCCGGCCGTATTCGGGGCGGTGTAGAGGCCCGACGCCGAAATCGTCCCAACCGTCGAGTTGCCGCCACTGATTCCATCTACCGACCAGGTCACGCTCGTGTCGCTGCTATTGCTTACCGTCGCGGTGAATTGTTTCTGCTGCCCGATCGATAATGTGGCCGAAGTCGGGCTCACGCTCACAGCGACGGCGGTGCTGCCCGACACAGTGATCGATATCGTCGATTTGAAGTAGCTGCCGTTGTTGGCCTGCACAGTCAGGCGATGTGTTCCGGGCGTTGTGTTGAAACTGGTATCGAGTTGCGCAGCGTGAATCTCATAAATCTTGCTGCCGTCCAGATATATCTGCATTAGCGTTGCCGCCGGACTGGAATTGCTGCCCGCGTTCACGTGCACCGGCGATGACACAGTGGCGTTCGCAGCAGGCGTGCAGATGGTGACAGAAGGTTGCTGCGTGTCCAAGGTGCAAGCGTGGGCGTGCACCGAGGTGAATAGTACCGGGGCCAAGGCAGCGAAAAAGAGAAAGCTTCTGGACAAGGATCCTGAAGATAAGACGCGGAGCGGATTACAGATCATGTGCTTGGGCCCGGAGTGAGAGTCCTGAGTGAGCTGCCCAGAGCGGGCACTATCTCAACCAGCTACTCACAATGATGCAGAGTCTCTGAATGGGGTGGTGTGGTGGATCAGGTTTTGCTCTCCGCCACTCCCAGACATCAGTATAATCGCGAATTTGTCGGATTCTGTCGCTATGCTACAAATTAGCGACGAAGCGCCGCTGCTCCTCATCAGATGAGGATTCAACGGCGAAGGAGAACACTGTGGCCACTCAAGCTATTATCCGTGATGAAGACCGGGATTTGGGATTTGGAAGCGTCGTATCCGAAACGCGCAATATCCGGTTGCTGAACAAAGACGGCAGCTTCAACGTCAGGCGCAAGGGTCTAGGGTATTGGCAGTCTCTTAGCCTCTACCACTCCATGCTCACCATGGGCTGGACGAAGTTTTTCAGCCTGATGCTACTGGGATACCTGGTCGCGAACGTGGTCTTCGCCGCCGCATACCTGGCCTGCGGCCCGGCGGCGCTCACCGGATACGTCGGGGTGCCGCGCCTCCTGCAGGCGTTCTTCTTTAGCATCGATACATTCGCCACCATTGGCTACGGCAATATTTCTCCGATCGGGGTGGCCGCGAATCTGGTGGTCACCGTGGAGTCGTTCATCGGCTTGCTCTGGCTGGCTCTCGCCACCGGCATCTTGTTCGCGCGCTTCTCCCGTCCGACCGCCAAGATCATCTTCAGCCGAAAGCAGTGGTTGCGCCTTACAAGAACATCAGCGCTTTCATGTTCCGCATCACTAATGCGCGCAAGAACCAGCTGATCGAACTGGAGGCCAAGCTGAACTTCAGCCGCTTCGAGATGGTCGACGGACACATGCTCCGCCGCTTTTACCAACTGCCGCTGGAACGGCAGAAAGTTGTCTTCTTCCCGCTGAGTTGGACGGTGGTTCACCCTATCGACGAGAAGAGCCCGCTGTATGGATGGAATGAGCGGATGTTGAAGGAAGCGGGCGCGGAGTTCTTGATCCTGCTCACTGGCATCGACGAGACATTCTCGCAGCAAGTGCACGTCGCGCTCGTCTTACGCCGCCGATGAGATCGGTGGAGCGCGAAGTTCCGCAACCTCTACGACAATCCCGAAGAAGCAAACCTCGCGATCGACCTGAGCCGTTTCCACTCGGTCGAGCCGACTCGAAATACGCCGGCTAACGCGCTGCGGTCGTCGCGGGCGATCTCAACAGGTCGCGAACAATCTCGTCGATCTCTTTTGGACTTGCGTGAAAGCGCTCGCCGGTCGCCGGGCCGGAGTAGCCGGCATGGATCTTGCTGACGCGGCCATCGCGTCCGATAAAGATGGTCGTGGGGAAGGCGCCGAAGTTGACCAGCTGCGGCAAGCGTCTTCTGGACCTGGCCGTCGTCGGTGGTTCCGGCGATCAAGATGGGATACGGCACGTTGTACTTCTTGCGGAAGATCTCAATCTGCTGCGAGCATTCTGCGCCGCATCGTCGGTGTACTCGTAGGCGAGGCCGACTATCTCCAATCCATCTTTGTGGTAGCGGTTGTACAGATCGACCAGCAGCGGCTCTTCGTCGTGGCAGTTGGGGCACCATGTTCCCATGATGTCCACGATCACGACCTTGTTCTTGAACTCGAGCATCGCTCGCCGCGACTGGTTTTCCGGTGCGCGGATCAGGCTGCGGAGAACTGAAATGCTTCGGTTCGGGTCCTTCACTTTGGTCAGCGCGAAGGGATCTTCCGGCTGATCTTCTTTTTTGGCAGCTTCTTTCCGAGTGGCAGTGAAGCTAAACGGGCGGTCTTGCCGGATTCGTAAGTTCCTTTGATGGAACCGTCCGGTTGCAGCTCGATCTTTTAGCAACATGACATGGATTCCATCGAACCGGCGAGATCGAATTTGTTCGTGGTCTTGATTTCGCCCGCTAATAACCCACTGTCACCGCTGACTGGGATCAGATACCTTGCATCTGGTGGCCGTTCCCCGAGGTCTGCTGTCTTCAGAATTCTGCAACTCCCGTTTCAGCCGTCTTGCCTTGCTTATCGATGAACTTATAGAGAAAATCCTCATTAATCTTGCTGGCCCGCCAAGTCGTGCATAAACCCTTTCCTTCCCATAGTATGATCCTGGACACAGCATGAAACGGATAGCGGACAATGCCTTTTGCGTAAGGACGGAAGTACTCGCCGGCTAAGCTTTCCATCCTCCAATTTCGCAGTGAGTGTTCCGTCATACTGCTCGAAGCGCAGCGTCAACGTCTCCATTCTCAAACTCTCGCACTGGTGAACGGCCATGGTTCCGGGCCATTCCACACCGCAGCCAACAACTTGCCCTTGTCGTTCTTGATCTCCAGCCGAAACGGAACCTCTTCCGTCGAGTTATTCAGCGAAGCGTTCCACGTGCCGAGCAATTCTTTCGGACAGAGTTCTTCTGCGCAAAGGAGAGCTTGAAAAGAAAATGAGTGGCAAGCAGGGCGAGTCGCGTACTTCATAATCGGATATTGATAGTACAGGAACAAGGATGCCGAGGCAGTAGGCGGGACACAGGAAAAGCAGGTCCCTCGACTCGTGCTCGTCCGCCACGGCGGACTCGCTCTCGCTCGGGATGACAATCCAAAAGCTTTTTGGCAGCCCATGCCCCCATGCCCGTGGTGAATAGAAAACAAAACCCACGCTCGTCGCGTGGGTCTTGAAATCTTGAATTAGCGAACAACACCTCAACCTCGATCGAGGGGCCGGTTGGGACAGTCAGCATAAAAGCTGACGCGAACTACATGTTGCTGATGCCCGTGTAGATCCAAAGACCGAAGATCATCACGATCAGCACGCCGGAGACGACGCCCAGTCCGCGGATATAGGGCTGGATCTTGTCCATGCGTTGCATGAGCTCGGCTTGTTCTTGTGCGAGCGCCGATTCCGCATCGTCGAGGAAGAGCTGGTCGTCCTCGTGCATGGTCAGCGTGCTCTTGTAGATCAGAAGGAATATCAGCAATACCGTGGGCACGGCCCACATGATCAGCAGTGTAGTCATCCAGTGCGACATGCTTCACCTCGTGCCGGGGAGTGACCTGGTGCCGCTCGTCGTGGCAGGCAAGCGGGTGCTACCCAGCCAATGCGGCGATTATAGCCCTATTCACGCGCCGCAAACGCTTTTTTTCCGGCTTCTCAGGATGTCAGGAGCAGCTGTGAAACCGCCTCTAATCCGGCTCTTAGTTGGACGCGGGGATTCGATTTTTCTCGCCAGCCGGCCATTGCGAGCGACCAAAATGTGATGGGAAGCAGCGCCGCAAGACCGGTCAACATGGCGACGCGCTGCGGATGCAAGCCATGGTCGAGCGCAAAACCGACCAGGAAAGTCGCCAATGGCAATGGCGGAGAGTCAGAAAAGCCGTACTCGGCGCGAAGACGCGACCCGAAATTGTCTTCCGTGATTGATCTGCAGAAGCGTGGTCGAAAACACCCAGATCATTGAGCCACCCGCGTGGGCGAGCATGATGCCAAAACACGCCAATCCGATACTCGGGCGCCTGCGACACCAACATATACCCGGTTCCATACATGCATAGCCGAGCAGCGAGCCCCATCGCAGCCGGCTTCAGGTTGATGCCTACCCATCGGCTGAACCAAGCGGCCCGACAGAACGCGCCTATGCCGCGAGCGCCCATCAACACGCTCATCGCCAAAACGGAGGCCCGATGCGGATCGCTGGTGAACGATCGCAAAGGGAAGAGCCGTTCCCCCATCACCGGCAGCAGAACAAAACTCGAACCCGAGGATCCCGACACCTGACTTCAGAAAGACTGAAGCGGGAGTCGGCGGTCGCGGGTCATGTAGCGGACGCCGTCCATCACCGGCGCGAGTGAAACCAGTTCGCGCGGATGGAAAGGCGCGGCATTCAAATGCGGTTCGTTGAAGTTCATCCGCCAGATCAGCCACGCCGAGCCCAGGAACGAAAGTGCATTCAGAACGAAGACGGCGTCACGCCCGAGCCACGCCGCGACGATCCCGCCGAACATCGCATCCACCGCGAGGTCGAACGGACCAGGTGGTCGCCGAGAGCGTGTTGGCGATGGTCGTCTCTTCCTCGCGCACGACGTTCGGGAATCACGGCCGAGCGCGCCGGCTCGAAGAACGAAGCCATCAAGCTCTCAAGGAAGAGCAGCGGGTAGACGATCCACACTGTTGAAGGCGTGCGCGCAAACAACATGCACAGCACGATGACAACACGCGCCAGGTCGGCGACGATCATCACCTGCTTGCGGCTCAGCCGGTCGTTCACTACGCCTGCCGTGGGCCCGATGAGCGATTGCGGAAGCACCTGCAGAATCACGGCTAGCGCAACCGCTTCAGCGCGGCCGGTCAATTCAAGTAGCAGGTTGTAGATGGCGAGCGAGTAAAACCAATCGCCCATCTCGCTGATCGCCTGTGCCATCCAGAGACGTCGAAAATTCCCATTCGACCGGACCAGCCGAAAGTAGGCGCCGAGTGAGATGGAAATGGGAGCGGAGAAAGACAAGCGGATTCGATTCTATCTGGCTACTGCGGATCACGCTGGCGGCAGCTTCTCGCAGGAGGACCGAATGGCCTCGCGCTCCTCCACCGTGGTGCTGAGAAATTGGAATCCGTAATGCCCATTGTCGAGATGGCGAAGTTTGGAAAGGATGCGCAGCGGATTCGGCACTCCGGGGACGATGAACTGCAGCCATACCCGCTCTTTCGAGAGCAGCGGCGCACTTAACGTGGCGCCCAGGCCGCCTAGTCCGATGTCCACCGTGGTGCCTGTGAGTTCAACCTGGTCCAAGCCGGAGGAATACTGCACTCGCACTTTCACCTTCAACGCGAAGCGCGGAAATGCGCGGAAGTATTTTCGGCGATCCTGAGCGAGGGCAGGCACGGAGGCCTTGGTTTATCACACGTCATTGGGCTGCATCAAGACGGCGCTCGCAGGATTTGCCCGAACCGTTCCCGCAGTTAATAGATTGATTACTAAGCGATCCTTAGGCAAGATGGAGGAGACTTGGTTTTTCTAGTCTTCTATGTCGAAATGGGTTATAAGATGCGTTAACTCCTCCCCTGGCCGGCTTACATGACCAAACCTTTGCGCCCTGCGGAAAGCCCCGCGCGGAAGTCGGTGCCTCCGTTGGCGGTGCCGGGGCTGGCACCGCGAAGGCTTCCAACAAACACATTCTGGATTCTGCCTCCGCACCTGGTTTCAGCGCGGATGCGTTAGCTCTGATCGAGAGCGCAAGTGACATCGTTTTCACCCACGACCTCACCGGACGAGTGACCTACCTCAACGCCACCGCCTCGCGGATCACCGGGTACAGCAAAGAAGAAGGTCTGACGATGAACATCATCGACATCGTCGCGCCCGACCACAAGATGCACGCGCACCGAGACCATGCACCGCAAGCTCGCCGGCCAGCCGATCTTTGGCGTGTACGAGGTCGACATCCTGACTCGGTACGGCGAACGCATTCCCATGGAAGTGAATAACCAGGTGGTTTATGACAACGGGAGGCCGGTCGGAATGCACGGCATCGCCCGCGATCTACGCGAGCGTCGCCGCGAACACCAGGCGTTGCAGGAGAGCGAGAATCGCTTCCGCGCACTGGCGGAGACGGCGCAGTCTTCTATCTTTATTTACAAGGGCGACCACTTCGTCTACGCCAATCAGGCGACCGAACAGATCTCAGGATTCGACCAAAAGGAATTGCGCGAGTTAAAGGTTTGGGAGCTGGTGCATCCTGACCATCGCGAGTTCGTGCGCCAGCGCAGCCAAGAGCGCCAGAGCGGCGGCGATCCACCGCCGCGCTATGAGATCAAGATCGTGCGCAAAGACGGCCGCATTCGGTGGCTCGACTTCATGGCCAGCCTTATTCCGCATGAGGGCGGGCAGGCCGTGCTTTGCATCGGACTTGACGTAACCGAGCGCAAAGACGCTGAGACTCAACTGCAGGTGCAAAAGGCTTATTGGGAACAACTGTTCGAGCACGCTCCTGAGGCCATCGTGATCGTGGATCACCAGATGCGCATCCAGCGCATGAACCGGGAGTTCACGCGTATGTTCGGTTTTCCCTTTGAGGGGAATCAGGGAGTGGTCATCGACGATTTGATCGTTCCCCAGGATTTGAAGGCGGAAGGGAAGGAAGTGAGTGCGGATGTCCTGGCAGGTCGCACCGTCCGCAGGGACACGGTGCGCCGCCGTAGAGACGGCACTTTGCTCGATACCTCGATCCTGGTTACTCCGATCAATCTCGGAGAAGGGCAGCGCGCTTATTACGCGATCTATCGCGATGTCACCGAGCGTCGCCGCGGGGAAAAGATCGAGTCGGCGCTCTATCGCATCGCCGAGACCACCAGCACAGCTCGCGATCTGGAGGAACTTTACGCCTCCATTCACGACATCTTGTCGGAACTAATGCCCGCCGACAACTGCTACATCGCTTTGTACGAACCCTCCACCCAGATGATCAGCTTCCCTTATTTCGTGGATGAGGTGGATTCTGACGCTCGGCCACAACCATTGGGAAAGGGCGCTACGGCCTATGTCCTGCGCACCGGCCAGCCGTTATTGGCAACGCCGGAGATCTTCGAACAATTGGAGGCAAAGGGCGAAGTCGAGCTGATCGGCGCACCATCCATCGATTGGATGGGCGTTCCTCTCAAAGACGGAGATCACACCTTCGGCGTGCTCGCCCTGCAGAGTTATCGCGAGAACGTCCGCTACGGTGAACGCGACAAAGAGATCCTGACCTTCGTTTCGCAGCATATCGCGGCCGCCATCGTTCAAAAGCGAAGCGACAAGGCATTGCGCGAGAGCGAAGCGAAATTCCGTGCCGTCGCCGATACCGCAACCTCCGCGATCTATGTCCAGGACCACGATCAGCTGCTCTACGTGAACCGTGCTGCCGAATTAATGACCGGCTACAGCAAAGAAGAGCTGCTCTCCATGCCGGCATGGGACCTTCTCCACCCTGATTTCAAACACCTCAAGGAATTTCGCGCACCCGAGTCGACCGCCGAGGGCGAGCCGCTGCGGATGGAGTTCAAGATGGTCCGCAAGGCGGGCGAGGTGCGTTGGTGGGACTTCAGCGGCTGCATCGTCATGTACGGCGGCCGGCGCGCGCTGCTCGGGACCGCGTTCGACGCCACCGATCGCAAACAATCTGAGCAATTGCAGGCGGCTCTGTATCGCATCGCCAGCAAGGCCAGTACGGCGCAGGACCTCAACGAGCTTTACGCTTTCATTCACGCCGTGCTCGGCGAGTTCATGTACGCGCGCAATTGCTTCATCGCCCTGCACGACAAGGCCCATAACCTCATTCACTTCCCCTATTTCGTTGACGAGCGAGATCCCGCTAAAACACCCACGTCGCATCCCTCGCGTCCTTACGCGAAGCGGCTGACCGAATACGTCTTGCGCACAGGTGAGCCGCTGCTTGCAACGCCGGAACGTCTCGACGAGTTGGAGCGCATGGGAGAAGTACAGCGCTACGGTCCACCGTCACTCGATTGGATGGGCATTCCGCTCAAGATCGGCAAAGAAAGTTTCGGCGCACTCGTGTTGCAGACGTACGAGCCGAACATCCGATATGGCGAGCGTGAGAAAGAAGTCCTTACGTTCGTATCGCAGCAGATCTCAAGCGCCATCGAAACTAAGCGTCATCAGCAAGCCATCCAGGAGAGTGAGAGCAAGTTCCGCGCTGTGGCCGAGACGGCTCCGGCCGCCATCTTTATTTACCGCGGCGATACGGTCCTGTATGTCAATCCGGCCAGCGAGGCCATCCTCGGCTATTCGCGCGAGCAATTGCTCAAGATGAAGATGCTTGAGTTCGTCAGCGTCGAGATGCAGGAGGCGGTTCGGCGACGGCTCGAAATGCGGTCGGAAGGGCAGAGCATGGCCCCGAGTTTTGAAGTCAAAGTGCGCATCGGCACCGGGCAAGAGCGCTGGATGAACTTCTCCGGCGCCAGCATCCAGTATCAAGGTGAACCCGCGGTGCTCGGCATCGGTATCGACGTTCACGAGCGCAAACTTGCCGAGCAGGAGTTGTTACTGCAAAAAGCCCACCTCGAGCAGCTCTTCGAACATGCACCCGAAGCCATGGCTATTCAGGGACCGGACCAGAAGGTCGTGCGTGTGAACCGTGAGTTCACGAATCTGTTCGGCTATGTCCCCAAAGAAGCGATCGGACACTATCTCGATGATCTCATTGCGCCGGAGGGGCTCGAAGCTGAGGCCCGCTCGATTACTTCCGACACCACTATGGGCAACACCGTGGGTGCGGAAACTAAACGCAAAAGAAAAGACGGCACGCTAGTGGACGTATCGATATTGGGAACGAGTGTGGGCGTTGCCGGCGGGGACACCGCTTTCTATGCCATCTATCGCGACATCAGCCGTCGGAAGCAAGCCGAGCAACAACTTCAGGAATTGAACGCGAGCCTCGAGCAAAGAGTCAACGAGCGCACCGCGCAACTGCAAGCCGCCAACAAAGAGTTGGAGGCATTCTCCTATTCGGTCTCGCACGATCTGCGCGCGCCGCTGCGTCACATCAACGGCTTTGTTCAATTGCTTTCGAAAAAAGACGGGCCAAATCTCGATCCTGCCTCGCAACGTTATCTCAAGACGATCGCTGACTCTGCCCAGCGCATGGGCGGATTGATCGACGATCTGCTCGCATTCTCTCGCACCAGCCGTGTCGAAATGCGCTCTCAGCCGGTATCGCTCGATCAGATCGTCAGCGAAGTCCGCAAAGAGCTGGCGCATCTGTGCGAGGGGCGCAACGTCCAGTGGGAGGTCGAGGACCTGCCGGTTGTGAAAGGTGATCCGCCGTTGCTGCGTGTGGTGTGGATGAACTTGATATCCAACGCCATCAAGTACACGGCGCCACGCGCCGAAGCGCGCATAGAGATCGCGCCCGCGCCGCTGGGCACTATAGTGCCGGACGATGCCGTGGACCACGGTGCACTCTCCGCCAATAATTGCGTTGTCATGGTGCGGGACAACGGCGTAGGCTTCGACATGTCCTACGCCCACAAACTATTCGGCGTCTTTCAGCGTTTGCATCGGGAAGAGGAATTCGAGGGCACGGGCATTGGACTGGCCACCGTGCGTCGCATCGTTCATCGCCACGGCGGCGCGGTGTGGGCCGAGGGCAAGCTGAATCAAGGCGCGACGATCTACCTGAGTTTCAGGAAAGGCCAGGTGCAGTAGTGCTCGCCAAACGCATTCTGCTGGTCGAAGACAATCCGAAAGATATCGAGCTTACATTGGCCGCGTTGGAGCATCATCGCCTCGCCAACGGGGTGGTGGTGGCGCGCGACGGAGTGGAAGCGCTCGATTATCTTCGCTGCACCGGAAAATTCAACGGACGGGAACCCGATCTTCCCGTCCTCATGCTGCTCGACTTGAAGATGCCGAAGATGGATGGACTCGAGGTGCTGCGCGTGGTCAAGCAGGACTCGGGGCTGAAGTCGGTTCCTATCGTCGTGCTCACCTCGTCGCGCGAAGAGCAGGACATCGTCGAGAGCTACAACGTGGGTGTGAATGCGTACGTTGTGAAACCGGTAGAGTTTGAAGGATTTCTGGAAGTGGTGCGCCAGCTTGGTCTGTTCTGGGTGGTTTTGAATCAGTCTCCTAACGGAGGAATGATCTCAAGGGCTTAATCCATGGCTACCCCTTTACGTGTTTTGTTGCTCGACGACGATCCAATCGATGCTGAACTGAATATTGCTGCGCTCCAGGAGGGTGGCTACGATTGCACCTGGCGCCGCGTGGACCGTCGCGAAACTTACGTTCAGGCGCTGGCCATCGCCGATTTCGAAGTCGTACTTTCCGATTACAGCTTGCCCGATTTCGATGGGCTCGCCGCGCTCAAGCTCTTTCTGCAGCGCGGATTGCAACTTCCATTCGTTCTCGTCTCCGGAAATATCGGAGAAGAAGTGGCGATTGAAAGTTTGAAAGCCGGCGCCACCGACTATGTCTTGAAGAGTCGACTGGAACGCCTGGCTCCCGTCGTGACGCGCGCGCTTCACGAAAAAGATGAGTTGGTCCGCCGCAAGTCGGCGGAAGAAGCGCTTCGGCGCTCCGAGCGCGATTTGCGCTCGTTGATCGAGAACGCTCCCTACGGCATCTTTCGTGCTGACATGGAAGGCCGCTTCCTCGATGTGAACCCCGCCTTGGTAAAGATGCTTGGCTACGAAAGGGAATCGGACTTCCTCTCGACAGATCCCGCCAAACGACGTTTTCTGGATCCCAGCAAGCGCGGCAGCTCAAGGAGCTGGGCGAATCTCAGCAAAGCTTTGAAGGACTGGAATTCGAATGGAAGCGCCGCGACGGCATCGCCATCGTGGTGCGGCTCTCCGGGCGCCCGTGGTCGGACGCGAAGGCCGCGTGGTCTCGTTCGAAGTGATGGCTGAAAACGTTACCGAGCGGCGCGCGCTCGAAGAACAACTTCGCCATGCGCAAAAGATGGAAGCCATCGGGCGTCTCGCCGGCGGAGTCGCCCACGATTTCAACAATCTGCTGATGGTGATCATCGGTTACACCGAATTGCTTCGCGAGAACCTTCCCAAAGATGGCGATCAGCGCGGATATGCCGATGCCGTGTGGAATGCGGGGAAAAAAGCGACCTGCTGACCTCGCAACTGTTGGCATTCAGCCGCAAGCAAGTGATGTCGCCGCGCATGCTGGATCTCAATGCGGTGCTGCAAGAAGTGGACCGCATGTTGCCGCGCCTGATCGGAGAAGATGTGCAGCTTTCGATCTTGCAGGGCGCGCAGCCGCGGCCCGTGAAGGCTGATCCCGGGCAGATGGAGCAGGTGATCATGAACCTGTGCGTGAACGCTCGCGACGCAATGCCGCGCGGTGGGAGACTCACCATCGAGACGGGGAATGCGAAGATCGATATTGAGAACGGCCCGCAAGCATCGGCGCTAGCAGCGCCGGGATATTACGTGGTGCTGACCGTAACCGATACCGGCAGCGGAATGGACGCGCAGACGCAGTCCCGCATCTTCGAGCCTTTTTTCACTACTAAAGAAAAGGGTAAGGGAACCGGGCTTGGGCCTCGCGACCGTGTACGGCATCGTGAAGCAGAGCGGCGGATACATCACAGTGGAGAGCGAACTCGGAAGGGCACCCGCTTCGACGTTTATTTCCCGCGCGATGGACCGCTCGCGGAGAGCAAGATTTGGCGGCTGCTGCTCCCGAGCTTCCGGCGCGCGGAACTGAGACAGTGCTGCTGGTGGAAGATGAAGATGCGGTCCGCTCGCTGGTGCGGGAAGTCTTGCGCGGCCGGGGCTACCAAGTTCTGGAAGCGCAGAAGAGTACCCAAGCGATGGAGATCTGCCAGACGCATCCCGGCCCCATCGATCTGCTGGTGACTGACGTTGTATTGCCGCAGATCAGCGGGCGCGCACTCGGCGCAACAACTCAGTCCTGCTGCGGCCAGAGATGAAAGTGCTCTACATCTCCGGCTACACCGACGACAAGATGCTGCAGCATGGCATTCCTCGGTACCGCGTTCTTGCAGAAGCCGTTCTCTTCCGATGTGTTGGCGCGCACGGTCCGGGACATGCTGGACTCCAAGAACAGTCAAGTCGTGCGGTCATCCTGATTCGCAACTCAGGAGAACCCCATGGCGACACCGCCATGAACTTTCCGCCGCCGGGCATGCCGCCGCCGCCCGAGCTGGTGGACGCGCAACTGGAAGTGGTTCGTGCCGGCCGGATGCTTAACCTCATCCTCCTATTTCGCAGCATTTGTCGGCGCGATCGCGTTCATCATCTTCGGTTCGATGAGGCAAGCCGACGTATACAAACAGGCAGTCGCGCAAGGCGCAAAGGGATCCCGTGGTGGCGCAGAAGATTGGCTCGCCGATCAAACCCGGGATGTGGCTCAGCGGCAACATCAACATCAACGGCCCCAGCGGTGAAGCTAAGATCGCGATTCCGATCAGCGGACCGAAGGGAACGGAACCATTTACGTCGAGGCAACGAAGAGCGCGGGCAAATGGGAATATTCGCTGATGCAGGTCGCGGTAGAAGGGGAAGATACCCGCATTGATCTGCTGCAAGATTCCCCAGAACAATAGTAGCTGGAGCGAAAATAAAAAAGGCCGCCCAGGAGCGGCCTTTCTTTTTTCATGTCGTCTAGAAGGTCAGGGCTGCTGCTTTGCCTGCTGACCAGGAGCAACGGTCTGGAAGTTCTGCGGCGCGCTGGTGGCAACGTTGCCGGTGTTCTCAGCTGGCGACGACTGCGCCTGAGAAATAGTACGTCGTGCTCGGCTGCAGCCCTGCACCTGCACCTGGTGATTGTTCCCCAGTTTCCGGTAGCGGTCTGGCTCAGGTTGTTGGGTCGGTGCCGTACTTCACGGTCGAAGACGACTGCTGGTCGGTCGTCCACGAGATGACTGCGGTGTTCTGGTTCACGTACTGCGGGACCGGGCCAGCTTTTAGGTTCACCGTCGACGTGTTGCTGCGCGCTGCGTGCCGTTTGTCGGGGCGTGGTGCCGGCGTTAGACGTCGGCGTCGGGAATTGTCCGCTGGTGCGAACGCTGCCGTCGCGACGCAGGATCTGGTAGTAGTAAGTTTGACCAGGCTGCAGGTTGCTCAGCTCAGCAGTGTGCTCACGTGCTCCGCCGCGCTCATAGGCGCGCTGGCTCGGATTGTTCGGGTCCGTGCCATACTTCACATCGCTCGCTGCTACGTCGTCGGTCCGCCAATAGAT
>CAVQGF010000042.1:0-25576 GCA_963711965.1 uncultured Acidobacteriota bacterium
AGCCGCGGTAGAGGTGATGGTCGCTGTGACGCTGGCGCCGGTCGAAGTCGCCGCGGGGTTGGCATTGGAGAGCGTGCAGTTGGTTCCCGCGGGCGCGCCCACAATCACGCAGCCTAGATTCACAACTCCGGTAAAGCCATTCAGGCCTTTCACCAGGATGGTGTCGGTGATGTTCGTGCCGACGTTGGTCGTGACCGTCGCCGTGTTCGCGGTCACGGTGAAGTCTTTCACTGAGAGAGTGACGTTGTTCGAGCGGGTGACGCCGATGGCGGCACTGTTACCCGAAATGGCGACGGTTGCGTTCGCCGGCAGGAGTAGTGCCCGAAGTTGTCGTGAGCGTGACGACGGATTGGTTCCCAGGCGTTGTGCCGGGAGTGACGACTGATGGAACCGCGCCGCAGGTCACGCCCAGCGGTAACGCGCCGCAGCCAACCGCGATGTCATCGGTCATGCCCCCGAACGGGGTATAGGTGACGGTGTACTGCGTCGAAGATCCCGCAGTCACATTCTGCGCAGTCGGCGTCGCCGCTTGGGTGAAGTTGTGACCACCTGTCGTAACCGACAGCGGTTGCTGACGGATCAGAGTTCCGGCTGTCCCTTTTATTTGCAGAGCAAAAACGTTCACCGCAACCGTGCTCGATGAGGTCACAGTAAGCGTGGAAATGACTCCACTCGGAGTCGGAATAATGAGACGCCGGAGCGAAGGCACACGTCATGCCAGCGGGTTGACCGGTGCAGGCGAAGGCGGTGGAAGTGTTAAAGCCGTTGAGTCCGGTGATGGTCACCGGAAGCGCGACCGAACTCGATTGTCCTGGCGGCGGCTGCGGAATGGTGATCGCACCCGTGCTCGGTGCGAGCGTGAAGTCCTTGACCTGCGCAGTGAACGAGTACATCCGTTGCTGGCCGCTGTTAACGCCAGTCACAGTGATGGTGTAGTTGCCGGCTGCCGCGTCTGCACTCGCGTTCACGGTAGCGGTGAAACTGATCCCGGTCGCGCTGGTCGTTGTTGATGCGGGTACCGTGCACGTGACTCCCGTCGGCGATCCCACTACCGCGCAGGCAAGCGTGACTGTTCCGGTAAAGCCGTTCAACGACTTCGGCCTGCACCGAGCGCGTGCCCGAACCAGCATCGTTCACCAAAACGTTGCCGACTGCAATCGAGGTGAGACTGAAATCCGTGGCCTTCAGCTGTAAGTTGTTCGATGAACCTGTGATCCCGGAGGAATCGCCCGTGATCTGAAAAGTAGTTGTTTGCAGAGGCGTCACGCCGGCGGTGGTGCTCACCGTTACCGTAGATGGAACACCCGGTAAAACACTTGCGGGATTCGCTGAGCAGGACATTCCTGCGGGCAGGGCCGAGCAATCAACCGTGATCGGCTGATTAAATCCACCCAGCCCAGTGAATGTGGCCGTGAAATCTTTCGAATTGCCGACAGGTATTGTTTGCAGCGTGGCGGGGCTTGCCGCAGCAGTAAAGGACTGCGCAACCGCCGCTACTGCGCAGAGTGCCAGCAGAACCAGCAATATGAGCACACTGCGGCAGGCCTTCAACGAGGTTCTCCTACTACCTTTTCGTAGTTCCTGGGAGGGAGACTTGAGTATGGCGTTACTCTTAACGCGTGTCGATCCAGAGTTGCTGGATTCACCTGCTTTTCACATCTCACTTGCGGTTCATGCCAGGCGAAGTCGCCAGCATTCTACGAGTCGCTAATACGAATATAGCCGTATTGACATAACGATTCGATTTAGCTTAAAACGTCAACGCTCTCTCCAAACAATCTATGTCTAAAGAAGAGATGTTGAAGCCACGCGAAGTGGCGGGCATGCTTGGCATCAGCTACCCGACCCTGAAGCTTGGATCTACAAGAAGAAGCTCCGCACCATACAAGAACCCCGGCGGCCGCGCTCGCATTCCCAAAGTGAACTCGACAGGTTTCTGCCTCGCTCCAGCCACAAGGGTGAGAAGCCGGGAGAGTTGCGCCGCAACTTCCGCCGCATCAGTGGACGCAATCAGTTGGTTGGACGAGTCGTGAGCGTAAAGACCAGCGGCTTTCTTGCCCAGGTCACGCTGAACATCGCCGGCCAGCACATCACTTCCATCATCACCGCCGACGCAGTGCACGAGATGCAATTGAAAAAGGGTGAGGTGGCAGCTGCCCTCATCAAGTCGACAGAAGTCATGATCGTTCGCGTTTAACCAGTACCTGGGTCCTGCGTTGCCAATGCCATAACCATTCGGAGAGACTACTGTGACAACAAACCTCAAGTTGTTCGCCATCGTGCTCATCACGCTTTCGTTTGCTGGCACGGGAGCGACCCAAACGCTGAAAAAGAAGAACGCTTCTAAGAAGCCCGCCACAAGTTCTTCGGAAGAGATGAAAGCCTTGCGCGATACGGTGAGCGCGCAACAACAGCAGATCGAAGCGCTCCGTGCAGACGTTCAGAAGCTGATCCAGTTGAACACCCACTCGCAGCAGTCGGCACAGCAGGCGCAGAGTGCAGCCGACCAGGCCAAGAGCAGCGTGGCGGAAGCGCAGACCGCGCTGGCGGAGGCCAAAAAAGCAGCTGATCACGCCGAGTTCAGCGCCGCCGAAGCCAAGACGAAGGAACAGCTCGACAAAGACGCCAGCGATAAGAACCTCGACGAAGTCGCCAGCGTGGTGCGGCGCTTCCGTCCCCATCGGTGATGTCCGCGTGCGCTTCGAGCCGATCTATCAGGACCTTACGCCGGATCGCTACCGCGCGCGCGTCCGCTTGCGCATCGGGCTGGAAGGAAAACTGAACGAAGACTTCATTGGCGGGTTTCAACTCGCCACCGGGACGACGGAAAACGATCCGGTCTCCACCAACTTTACCGATAGCCAGTTCTTCAGCCGCAAGCCCATAGGAGTCGACAAGGCGTATTTGAACTATCAGCCGCTGGCGCACAAATGGCTGACGCTCACGGGCAGGCAAATTCGCACCCATGTGGCTGAAGTCATCATCCTGGCTCGATCCCGACCTCAATCCCGAAGGCGGCGCAGAAAAACTTTCGTTCGATCTCAAGCAGGCCGGATTTGTGAAGAACGTTTCGCTGGTAGGGATGCAATTGGTCTACAACGAAACGGCCGGTACGAACCTTCCCGTCTCGCTCGGTGGCGACTCCGATGCATTCGGCGGGCAGGGAAGCATCACGCTGGGCTTCGGCAAACGGATCACCACAACCTTCGCCGGAACGGGGCTCAACTGGATCAATTCTGATTCTGTGATCAAAGCCGTGATCGCGAAGACGCTCGCAGGTAATCGCAACACCAACGCCACGATCGGGACGGGTACCAACGTTCGCTACGCTTCCAAATTCCTTTACGCCGATTTCATTGCGGACACCACTGTGAAGACCTGGTGGGATAAATATCCGCTGCGACTCACCTTGGATTTTTTGAATAATCCACGTGCAGCTAGCGATCACAACCATGCGCTATGGGCTGAGGCGGCGGTCGGCAACTCCAAAGACAAACATGACCTGCAATTCGGCTATGCATTTGGCCGCATCGAGCAGGACGCCGTGATCGCCTCGTTCAACGAGAGTGAATTGCGCGCCCCCACCAACGTGCTGCAGCACAAGTATTACATCCAGTGGCTGCCGCAAAAAAACACCACGCTAGTCTTTACCGATTGGATCGGACGCACGCTCGACCGCAACCTGCAAAATGCGGCTTTGCCGCCTGGTCTGCCTCCATCCGAGCACGACCCGTATGTCAATCGAATGCAGTTCGATGTTATTTACAAGTTCTAAGGATAATGCGATGAAAAAACTATTGATGTTGCTGTCGGCAATGGTTTTCGGGATGTCGTTGCTGGTGCACGCGGCCGATGAGATCAACGTGGCGGCGGCTTCCGATCTTACCTTTGCCATGAAGGAACTGGGAGCGAATTACGAAAAGCAGACCGGAACCGTGGTCAAGGTGACGCCGGGCTCTTCCGGGAATTTCTTCAGCCAGATCCAAAACGGCGCGCCTTTCGACCTGTTCTTTGCCGCGGATATCGACTATCCCAAGAAGCTCGAGGCGGCCGGCTTCGGCGAGCCTGGAACTCTCTATCAATACGCGACCGGTAAGATCGTTTTATGGGTTCCGGCCGGCTCGAAGCTGGACGTGAGCAAGGGCCTCGCCATCCTCAGTGATCCGTCGGTCCGCAAGATCGCCATTGCCAATCCCAAGCACGCTCCCTACGGTCGCGCAGCGGTCGCTGCCATGACCAAGCAGGGAATCTACGAGAAGCTCACCAACAAGCTCGTGTTTGGCGAAAATATTTCCCAGACCGCTCAGTTCGTTGAGTCCGGGAACGCCGACGCCGGCATCATCGCGCTCTCGCTGGCGTTGGCGCCCGCAATGGCCGACAAAGGGAAGTATTTTGAGGTCTCGCAAGATTTGTATCCCCCGCTCGACCAGGGCGCCATCGTCATCAAGGCGTCCCCGAAGAAAGAGCAGGCGAAACAGTTCCTCGCATATCTGAAAGCGCCAGAGAGCGTTGCGCTGATGCAGCGTTACGGATTCAAGCTTCCCGATACTCCAACCGATGCTTCCAAGACGAACGATAAGAAATCAAGCAAGAGGAAGGAAAAGAAGTCCTAAGGCGTGAAATCGCAGAGGCACGGGGGACTTTCCTGTGTGCCTGTTTTGTTTTTAGTGAGAAGATGTTTCGAAACACCCACTCATCATGAATTGGCAAGCCATCGCGCTCACCTTCAAGCTCGCCTGCTGCGTCTCCGGCATTCTTTTGGTCATCGGCTTGCCTATTGCGTACTGGGTCACGTACTCCAGCTATCGCTGGAAGTTCATCGTGGAAGCAGTAGTGGCGCTGCCGATCGTGCTTCCACCGACCGTTCTCGGCTTTTACGTTCTTTTGGCCATCGGCCCGCGAGGATGGATCGGAAAACTTTGGCAAGGATGGTTCGATCGCACGCTCCCGTTCACATTTCAAGGACTTGTCCTTGCATCAGTTTTATATAGCTTGCCTTTTGCAGTGCAGCCTTTTGCCGCGGCTTTCGCCGGAGTAGATCGCCGGCTGATCGAAGCCTCGTGGACGCTCGGGGCTTCGAAGCTGCGCACGTTTCTGCGAGTGATCTTGCCTCTTTCAGTCACTGGGATCGTGACCGGAATCGTTCTCAGTTTTGCCCATACGCTAGGTGAGTTCGGCGTCGTGCTGATGGTGGGCGGCAACATCGAAGGTGTTACCCGCACCGTCTCCATTGATATCTACGACGACGTGCAAGCTTTCAACTACGCGGCTGCGGGGCACACGGCTTTGCTCCTACTGGTCTTTTCATTTGCGGTCTTGTCAATCGTGTACGCGTTGAACCGCCGCATTTGGGGGGCATGGCCATCGAAATGAGCTCTTCATCACCCAATGCGTTGCACATCCGCTTGAAGAAAAGTCTAGCTCGCGCGGCGCGGGCACATTTCTACTTGACGTCGAATTTATTGCCGAACCCGGCATCACTATTCTTTTTGGACATTCGGGATCTGGTAAGACGACCATCCTGCAATGCATCGCGGGACTGCTGAAACCCGATGAAGGACGCATCGTTGCTGGAGAGCAGGCCATCTTCGACAGCGAAGCACACGTTCGACGTTGCGGTTTCAAAACGAAACAACAGGATACGTTTTTCAGAACCTGGCGCTATTCCCGCACTTCACAGTAGAGCAAAATATCCACTACGGACTCGATGGGGTTTGTCGACGCGAAAATAAAGAGCGCACCCAGGCCGTTCTCGAATCCTTTCACGTACGCCATCTTCTGCAGCCGTCGTCCCAGCGAGATCTCCGGAGGCGAGCATCAGACGCGTCGCGTTAGCGCGTTCACTAGTCATGGATCCGCGTGCTTCGTTGCTCGACGAGCCGCTCTCCGCGCTCGACGGCGTCACCAAGTCCAAGATCATGGACGACCTGCGCGCATGGAACGAAGCTCGCAACATTCCGATCATCTACGTGACCCACGGGCGTCGCGAAGTATTCTCCCTGGGTGAGTCGGTTGTGGCATTGGAGCGCGGCAATATCATCGCGCAGGGCACCCCGCAGGACGTGCTGGCTGCACCGCGTCACGAGATGCTCGCGCAACTGGCGGGATTCGAGAACATCTTCGATTCCACGGTAGTCGCGCAGTATGAATCGCATGGCACCATGGCTTGCCGTTTGCAGCGACGCGTCACGGCCAAGCAGCATGATGGTCCCTCGCCCGATGAGACTGATCCACGCGCTGGGCAAGCGATCCGGTCAGCAAGGATCTGGAACTTGAGGTGCCCCTCGCGCGCATGGAGCCGGGTGCAAGCGTTCGATCGCGGTGCGCGCCGGCGACATCCTGCTTTCTACTCAGAGTCCACAGGCTTTGAGCGCACGTAATGTTTTCATCGGAAGATTGGCCGCCATGAACCGCGTAGGTGTGATGGTCGTGGCAGAGGTCGATTGCGGCGTGCCCATAACGGTTGACATTACGCCGAGCGCGGTCGAGTCGCTGGGATTAAAAGTGGGTCAAGACGTCTGGCTCATCATCAAGACTGTACTCCTGCCACTTGCTGCATCGCCGCTCCGACGATGCTTCGCCGCACAAGGTGCCAGAGAGCTCAGCGGGACCACTCTTCGCGGATCCGAGAACAAGAGCAGCTACCCGCGAATGAAAGTTTTGTATCTGCTGGCCGTCACGGCCCTGGCGTTCGCAGTTCCGGCGTGGCATGTGACCGCTCCTTTCAGCTGGTACATCGTGCCCGGATTATTGGGACTGCAAGTGCTGTTCTTTTGGCGGCGAGTGTTGAACCTATCGAGATTTTCCGGTTGACCTCGCGTTTGAAGTGGCTGTTCCTTTTTCTGCTCGCGACTTATTTATTGCTACCCAGCGATTCTCAAGCCACGGACCGGTTTCCACTGGCAACCACTCCCGAATTTCCATGTCATCGCGATTAACGTGACCGGCTGCAATGACAGCCGGGTTGATGTGCCTGCAAATCATGACTGTGATCCTCGTTTCGGCCGTCGTACGGCTCACGGGCAGCGGCACCGATCTCTGGCGATGGTCTTCGCGGCTTCGGTTTCCCGAAGCTTTTCGTCTACTCCATCGACTACACGCTGGCGCTGCTCGGTGGTCTAGAAAAAAGGGAAGCGGGATGGGATGGGTGGTAGATCGACGCGGAGCATCGGCGCTCCACACCGGACAGCAATTTGGGACTGACGGAAAAGGGACAACAATTTCGTCATCACAGTTCGAAGCGAACAAGAGAGGCGAAAGCGGTTCTGAAGCGAATGTTGTCAGGCGACGTGAGCGTTTTGACTCAGTCTATCGAGCAGAATATGCAGCGGGCGCAGGCTCACGTAAGTCAGCAATCCCGCCGGCAAGCTCGATTCGAAGCTCGCCCACGATGTCGCCGCGATCACAGGTATCTCGCTGGTGATGATGTCGCTGAAGATGCTGCGCATCCTTCCTGGCATCCCGTTCTTCAGCGGCTATAAGACTCTGCTTCTCTATCCTCTTTATATCCTTGCCGCCGACCTCACTTACTCGCGATGGGGCGGCACAGTGTGCGGCACCATCATGGGCGTTCTCGGGTTCCTACAGGGCGACGGCCGCTACGGAGCTATGGAGATCCTGAACACACCGCGCCGGGATTCGTCGTCGATTTGAGCTGGCCTGTTTTGCGACGCCTCATTCAGTCGCGACTCCGCGACCGGCCGTCGAAGACTCGTGCCGATAGCAACGCTTTGTATCTTTGGTTTGGTCTTAGCGGTTGCACGTACCTCCACCGAATTCGTGACCGTGCTTCTGATCCGCTCTCGCGATGCCATTTTGCTGTTTCCCGGCGGCAAAACTATACCCAACGTGATCGCAGGAACATTGAGCGGTTTCATCACCTATTTCGTGCTACTCGCTTTTCGCGGCGCTGAAGCTTCATGGAAAGTCACTCGCCGAACCAGACACCCCGCGTGTTGCAGCGCAACCAGCCATTGCTGAGCGGCCGATTCAGCCGCCATCAGCGAAGGCGCGCGCGACAAGGCGGCGGGGTGGCTCCGGCCTGGTGGAGGCGGTGGCGGTGGATGCGGCGGAGGTCGAGGTTCGGGACTGGGAAAGAGCAGTATTGTGGCCCCAACCGGAAGCATATAAACGATACGGAAATGGGCTTGCCAGCGAGTCAGCTACGCCAATTTTCCGTTGACACCCGCCAGCAACTCGCCTAAAGTTCTCTCACCCCAGACATTCCCGCCGTGGCGCCGAATCATGCGTGGGAAATCCAATATGGCCGACGCGTGTCCGGGCATGAACGTGTGTCCGAGCAGAGTGTACTTCGGAGGATTCAGTTAATGGCTTCACCCGCAGTAAGCCGCCCTAAGAGAGCCCATATACCCAGCAAATTGATGCGCGAGTCTCTGCTGAATAAGCAGGTCATGGCGTCCACCGATTCCGACACCGAAGTCTGATTCTTCCCGACGTAAATATTCTGGTGCTCGGCGGGCAAAGCATCCTCGACCGCGGCAAGAAAGCCATGGGGCCGGTGCTCGAGGCCATCGTAAAGAGCCGCAAGAAGCACAAGCTGGTCATCGGAGTGGGAGCCGGCGCGCGCGTGCGGCACACTTACCACATCTGTCTCGACCTCGGGATCCCGCTCGGCGGAATGGCCATGGTGGCAGGCGCAGTGGACGAGCAGAACACGCGCCTGGTCGCTTCGCTTCTGGCGAAGTACAAAGGCATCGCGCTCAACAAAGACCACTTCCTCGATCTGCCTCTATGGCTGGAAGCGGGCATGATTCCGATCACCACCGGTATGCCTCCGTATCACTATTGGGAGCCACCGAACGACAACCCGACCGCATGCCGACGCATGGCGAGGACCTCGGCATGTTCATGATGGGCGAAGTTCTCGGCGGCCGCTCCGTGATCTACATCAAGGACGAAGATGGTCTCTACACCGAAGATCCGAAGAAGAATCCGAAGGCGCGTTTGATCCCCGCCATCGAAGCGAACGAATTGCTGGAGATGGATATGCCGGAACTCATCCTGGAAAAATCTGTTGTCCAGACGATGGTGAACTCACGCCACATGAAGCAGATCCAGATCGTCAACGGTCTAAAGCCGGAGATGGTCAGCCGCGCTCTAAACGGCGAGCCGGTCGGCACCGTGATCTACTGCGGCGAAGAGAACCATCCCTCCAAAGGCATGTGGCCTTGGACAGACGGACGCAAGAAATCAAAATCGAAAAACAGCAAGGTCACGAAGAAATCTGTCCGGAGGGCGCGCTAATGGCAAGCCATGGAAACGGGAACGGTAGCGTTCCGCAGCGCCGCACTATTCAGATGTCGCATGGAAACAGCACCTCGTCTGTGACCGCCGTTCTGACCGAGAGCAAATACGAAGAGCCTATCCTTGTCTTGCCCGATACGAACGTGATCAAGATCGGCGGACAGAGCATTATGGACCGCGGCCGCTCGGCGGTTTTCCCTATCGTGGAAGAGATCGTCGAGAACGCGAAGAGGCATCAGATCCTGATCGGTGCGGGCGGCGGCACACGCGCGCGTCACGCATATTCCCTGGCGTTGGACCTGGACCTTCCTACCGGAGTGCTCGCTTCCATCGGCTGCGCCACCTCTCGCCAGAACGCACGCATCTTGCAGATGCTCCTGGCGAAGCACGGCGGCGTTTACTTGAATCCGGAAGATTTCGAAAAGCTGCCGCTGTATTTCCGCGTCGGTTGCATCCCGGTCATGGTCGGCATGCCGCCCTACGAGTATTGGGAAAAGCCGACCAAGGGTTCACGCATCCCGCAAAATCGCACCGACTCCGGCGTGTATCTGACTGCCGAATTTTTGGGCGCTCGTACCTGCATCTTGGTGAAAGACGAAGACGGTCTCTATACCGATGATCCCAAGAAGAACAAGCACGCGAAGTTCATCCCCAAAATCACGGTGCAGGAGTTGTTGGAGCGCGACCTCGATGATCTCGTCGTGGAGCACATCGTTCTGGAGAACATGCTGAAGGCGCGCAATGTGCGTTCTATCCAGGTGATCAATGGAATGGTGAAGGGCAATCTGACGCGCGCTCTCAATGGCGAGCACGTTGGAACCATCATCCACGTAGATTAAGAATAAGAGTGGAAAACAAAAGCGCGCGGAGAGATCCGCGCTTTTTATTTTTAGAAGCCCACCATTACCGGCTCGGGTGTCAGCTCGATACCGAATTCACCGAAGACTTTCTTTTGGATCTCGTCTTTGAACAGCATGATGTCGGCTGCTTTCGCCCCGCCCCGGTTCACGATAGCTAGCGTATGTTTGGAGGAGATTCCTACCGGTCCGCGCGAGAGTCCCTTGTGAAAGCCGGATTGTTCAATCAGCCATGCAGCCGAAAGCTTGATCAACTCGTTGGCTCCCGGCCAATTCGGAACGCCCTTCCCGTTAACTTTCGTTAAGACGCGCTGATAGACGTAGGGCGTGACCTGCGGGTTCTTAAAGAAACTTCCTGCACTTTGGCAATCGGGGTCGCCGTCCACGATCAACATGGCTTTGCTGCGGCGAATCTCGCGTACTGCATCGCGTACTTGCTGCAAGTCAGGCTCAGAGATGTTCTTCTCGGCGAAATATTTTTGCAGGTCGGCATACTTCAAGTCCGGTTTTCCGCCCGGCGTGAGCCGATAAGTGACACGAAGAACGATGAACCGCCCGGGCTCATCAGTATTAAAGCGGCTCTTGCGATACCCGAAGCGGCATTCCTCGCTATTCAGATCTACCACTTCACCGCGCTGCAGGTCGAGCCCGCGAACCGCAGCGATGGAGTCCCGCACCTCCTGCCCGTATGCGCCCACGTTCTGCACCGGCGTCCCGCCGATCGTTCCCGGAATGCCGCTCATGCATTCGATTCCGGCGTAATTCTTCGATACAGCGTGTGCGACGAAGCCGTCCCAATCTTCGCCGGCTCCAACCTCGAAGATATCCTCCCGCTGAGTGGTGCCCTTAAGCGCGACGTGCAGGACCAACCCCCGCCAACCCGCGTCGGAAACAACCAGGTTGCTGCCTCTTCCTAAAACAAAAAGAGGCAGCGAATGTTTGCGAGCATGGTCTACGGCTGAAGCGACCTCGAACTCCGACTCCGCCTGCGCGTACCAACGCGCGGGGCCTCCCACCTTGAAAGTAGTGAGCGGAGCTAATGGAACCTTTTCCTGGATTTTCAACGACGCCAGATTACCACGAGATTTTTTGTGCGGGCCTGCGCAAAAGTTCCGTATCGGATAAAATCGAAAGAGACCAGGAGATAATTCATGCCGATGTATCCGGAAGTCATGTTAGTGCCTATGCGCGAAGAATTGACTCGCGCTGGAGTAGAAGAATTGCGCAGCGCGGAAGAAGTAGCCGGCGTGCTGGATCGCAATGAAGGCACAGTGATGTTGGTGGTGAATTCCGTTTGCGGCTGTGCGGCGGGGAAGATGCGTCCCGGCGTGAGACTCGCTCTCGAGCACGCGAAACAGAGCGGTACTCTCCCTGATAAAGCCGTCTCGGTATTCGCCGGTCAGGATCGCGAAGCGACTGAAAAGGCTCGTACCTACACCGCGCCGTTCCCGCCTTCGTCTCCTTCGATCGGGATCATGCGCGACGGCAAGCTGGTTTATTTCATGCAGCGCAGCGATATTGAGATCCGGCCGGCACAGGAGATCGCAGGATTGCTTGCCGATGCATTTAAGAAATATTGCGCTAAGACGCCGGCGTAGGCCTGCTCGAAGAGCTTTCTTTATTCTTGACGGCCAGGTCGAGCCCTGTCCGCGCTTCGGCGAAATCTCTCTTCAACTCCAGTGCGCGATTGAATTCCCGGATCGCGGGATCGTAATCGTCCTTCATCAGATAGACGAGTCCCAGGTTGTAATGCGAAACCGGACTATCCGGGTGGGCCGCCGTCAATTTTTGGAATGATCCGATAGCATCGTCGTAGTAGTGCGCGCGGTATTGAACTTCTCCGAGATCGGCGTATATGTCGCTGTCATTCGGAGTCAGCTTCAAAACGTGTTTAAAGCTATCGATGGCCTCATCATTCATCGATTTTTCTTTGTACGCAATGCCGAGTTCGTAATGTACCTCCGCTACTTCCGGCTTCACCTCCAGCACCCTTTTCAGCTGCTCGATGGCGGCATCATATTGCTTTGCTGCCTCGAAGCGGCGAGCTGCTCCCACCTGCAGCACGTATTCCTCGCTCACCTCCAGACTCACGATCAATGCCCCAAGCACGCAAAGGACGATCGCCGCCGCAGCGATGCTTCGGTTGCGTATCGGACTCACCTGAAAAGTAATATCCCATCGAGTGGCTGGCTTGCGGATGGTGAGGAAGGCCCCGAGCGCAAACCCCGCCAGCACACCGCCGATGTGCGATGCGGTGCTCACTCCTTTTGATCCCATCGAGGAATAAAAACTGTAGCCCACGAAAGCGAGCATCGAAAATAACTGGCGGAAGCCGGTTCCTTTTAGGGGCACGCTGCGGAAAAGTAAAGCAGCCACCAACGCGCCCAATATCCCAAAGATAGCGCCGCTCGCTCCGATCGTGACCCCGAGCGGCAGGTCCCACAACGCAGCAAGGCTCCCCGCGATGCCGCTAGTGAGATACAAGGCCAGGAACTCGCGCCGGTACCAGATTCGCTCAGCCATCTTCCCCAGCACATATAACGCCCACATGTTGAAAAACAGGTGAGCGAATCCGGCATGAAGAAAAAGCGACGTAACCAGCCGCACCCATTGTCCACTGAGTGTCAGGGGGCCGTAATTGCCGCCGAATGCAGCTAGGAATCCGCTGGAAATATTCCAAAAGGAGAAAGAGAGCGCCGCCGTCACGCAAAAAAGCGCTATGTTGATGCTGATCAGCACCCATGTCAGTACGGGGAATTGCGGGCGAGGATCTCCGGTCTTCGCCCACAACCTGCGGCACTGCGGACACAGTTCATTCGCCGGCTCGTCGTTAGCCAGCGTCAATCCGCATTGTGGGCAGTTCGCCAAAGTTGCAAGAGTCTACCCCACGCCCCTCGATTGCGCCAGAGAACCTTGGTAATCACGTTGACAGCGACGCGATTGCTCTTTATCGTTGCGCGTTCACACCAGGAGAGCGACCTTTGGCCGCAAGATATCTACTGCTGATCCTTTGCCTGCTGATCGCACAGGTCGCATTCGCTCAGGCAGAACGAAAGTACAGATGGGAGATTGAGTTCCACGCAAGTGGATTCCTCAAAGACGACGCCAAGGGCGGAGTGAAGACGCTCCCTGGACCTGGGACTTCATTCGCGACCGTGGCGCCCAACGTGAACTCGCGCACTGTGTCTTCTTTCTTATTTGGCGACGGAAACGCCTTGATCAATCAAGTGTTGATGGGGCAAGGACTCAACCCCATCGTGCCTCTGGATGCCACTATTCTGAACAACCGCCAGACCTTGGAACGCCAAAGCAACATTGGGGTCGGTGTTCGATTGGCACGGTATGTCGGCCGTCACGTCTGGCTCGATGGGACTGTCGAATACGACATCGACTATGATCACGGCTCGTTCGAGATCGGAGAAAGAGAGGAACAGCAGGCCCTCCTCACCATGAGGACTTGGAGGCAGTCTCTGGAGTCATTGTTCGGTATATGCGGCCCACTGTGTAATAACAGCATGATTGAGAGTGTCGTGACCACCCACGAGAAAGGGCATCAGGTCGCCTCCGCTGTCACCGTCAATTACGATCTACGCCGAGAAGGCAGATTTATTCCCTACGTCGGTGGTGGGGGCGGCCTGGTATTTTCCTTTGCTGGCACGCCGCACCAGGAATATTTCGGTCACTACTCTCTGAGAAGCGATACCATACAGGGTTCAGACCATGTAAGAGTGGATTTTCAGGTGCCACCCGTTGTTCCTGCTCTCATCCTTGCCACCGGCGCCAGGTACCAGATCGGCAACCGCTGGGGTCTGCGCATGGAGATGCGCAATAACTTTGAGTCTCACTCTTACAAGACCCTCGTCACTGCGATGCCGGTGTTCACCGACGGCGGAGCGGGGAATGCCTTCGTCCTCTCCAGCGGCGACGTCGGAATCCAGTTCAGTAACAGTCAATCCTTCGCCCCATCTACCCTCTCCAAGCCCTTGAGGCAGGTTCGTACATTCAAGTCCACCGGGTTGCGATACGAAGGAAGGATCTCTGGCGGCGTTTACTATCGCTTCTGAGGGATCGTGAACGCCTTGATGGCGATCTGGCGCGGTTCGACGCCCGCTGGGATCATCGTGAACAAGCTCCACGCTGGCTTGTCAGGATTGATGAAGATCACGGCTACGTCGTTGGAGTGAGAATCGGCGACCAGCAAAAAATATTGCTTGCCGTTGCGCGCGAGTTGTAAGGCAAGTGCATCGGGTTTGTTGCCTACCGCGATCGCTTTCAGGAATTTTCCATTCTGTATGGAATAGACGCTCACCGAGTCAGAGCCGAAATTGCTTTCGTAAAGCAGGGAGTTGTCGGAGCTTACCAGCCCGCGCACGGGACTGCCGCCCATCGGCTGCGTGTTTCCTACCTCATTGTTGCCGGTTTCGATGGTCGATACGGAATCCGAGCCAAAGTTGCTCACGAACAACTCGCCGCCGTCTGGTTTCAGCGCGAGATGGACCGGCATCTTTCCCACGTCCAACAGAGTAAGCAACTTTTCATTTTTTAAATCGATGACTGCCACTTGTCCGGGTCCATCGTCGTTCGCAACCGATTGTTTGCCTTTGGTTACCTTGCCGCTCGCAGATGACCTAGTGCTGCTGGCGCAAGTGACAAAAGCTTTGCTCGAATCCGCAAGGATGGCTATGTCGGTCGGCTGCGCACAAATTGAGATACTGCTGCGCAGTTTCAACTTTTCGGTATCCAGCAGGCTGACGGAGTCCTGCCCGCGATTCGAGACCACCACCGTTTTCCCGTCCGGTGTAACCCGTGCCATTCCCGGCGCAATGCCCACTCCGAGGGTGGCCACCACCTTCCGGCCCGGGAGGTCGATCACGGAAACATTGTTCGATGCTGAATTCGCAATGTAGCCGCGCATTCCATCTGTCGCAATGTCGATGAAATACGGACTGCGTCCCAGCGCGATCGTAGTGGTGACCACATTGTGTTCGGCGTCGATGACACTCAGCGAATCGGAATCCGTGTTCACTACGTAGATTTCATCTCGGATCGGGCTGGCTGCGATCCCTGTCGGGCTCTTTCCCACCGCAATGGTTTTTACTGACTTGAACGTTCGGTTATCGATCACCGTCACGTCATTGCTCTTCCCGTTCGTGACATAGCTGTACTCGCGATAGGCCGGTGGATAGTCCAGCGTTTCCTGTCTGCATCCTGTGAACGTAAGAGCCAAAAGAGTGACGACGGCGAGCAGACCGCGACGGACGTGGAGAGTGAGATTCAAGTCGAAGGAAATAATAGCGGAGTCAGCGCACCGCGGCCGTTTGTGCGGCGGCGCTCGCAACGCTGCGATGCAGGATGCCGGCCATCTGCCGGATTTCAGTCATCAGCTCGTCAAATTGCTCAGGATAGATGGATTGCATGCCGTCCGATAGCGCGCGATCGGGATCATGATGAACTTCGATCAGCAACCCGTCGGCGCCGACTGCTACCGCAGCGCGCGATAGAGGCAACACTTTATCGCGCTTGCCGGTGCCGTGGCTTGGGTCGACAAGGATTGGTAGGTGGCTCAGCCGCTGCACTGCCGGGACAACGCTCAGGTCGAGGGTATTGCGGGTGTGATCGGCAAAGGTGCGCACCCCGCGCTCGCAAAGGATCACGTTGTAATTGCCTTCACTCATCAAATATTCCGCGGCCATCAGGAACTCTTCTAATGTCGCTGCCATCCCACGCTTCAGCAGCACCGGCTTCTTCGCTTTGCCGGCACGTCTTAGAAGCGAGAAATTTTGCATGTTGCGCGCGCCGATCTGAATGATATCCGCGTACTCTTCCACCAGGTCGAGCGATTCATTGTCGATGGCTTCGGTCACGATCTTCAGACCGAATCGCTCGCGCACCTCGGCCATGATCTTCAGCCCTTCTTCGCCAAGTCCCTGGAATGAATAAGGCGAGGTGCGGGGCTTGTAGGCTCCGCCTCTGAAGAATTGGGCTCCGGCTTTCTGTACCACCGCGGCTACCGCAAAAGCTTGCTCGCGGCTTTCAATCGCACACGGTCCGGCCATGATGGCGAGCTCGCGGCCGCCGATCGAACTATTTCCGAACTTGACTACGGTGTTGTCTTCTTTTACGTCGCGCGAAACCAGCTTATACGGCTTAGAGACGCGGATGACTTCCGCAACCCCGGGAAGTTCATCCAGACCACCGGCTTGCACCGTGCCCTGATTGCCGGTGATGCCAATGGCGGTGCGCTGCGCCCCTGGAATGGCGTGCGGCCTATAGCCGAGAGATTCGATTTTTTTGCACACCGCGCGCACTTGCTCTTCGGTGGCATGCGCCTGCATCACAACCAGCATTCATCTAGTGTAACTGCGGCGAATGGAATGGGCAAAACCTAGGGTGTGCAATGAACAGCCGTGCGGGCAGGATGTTTCTGGGTTCAAAGTCCTGCTGCACGCTGCCGAAAATCGGCTTCAGGTAGGGAAGTACCGTCCGCGTGAACTGGTAGACGAGGAATCCTCCCGCGGGTTGAAGCAATGCGTGGGTATCCGCTACGGATCCTGCGCCGCACCGGCGCCGGGATTGTGGTGTAAGGGATTCCTGAGATCACATAATCCGCCCGATCGAGGTTGAGCTTGGCCAGAATGTTGCGCACGTCGCTAGCTGACCCGCAGACCACCCTGAGTCTCGGATCGCGGAACTCGCTTTCCAGAAACCTCACGAATTCAGGATTCATTTCGATCGCAATTAACATCGCATCCGGACGCATTCGCTTCAAGATCTCCTGCGTCATGTTGCCGATGCCGGGGCCATATTCCACGATCACCTTTGCATTGGGCCAGTCGATCCTGGAGAGCAGGTTGTTCACGAGATAGCGGGAGCTAGGTATCAAGGAGCCCAATTGCTTTGGGTGCTTGAAGAAGTTGGTTACAAATAGGAATAACTGGCGGGGCACTGACGACGGGCGTGTTCTCACGAGCGTTGCTCTCCCTCGAACTGTCACTGTTTAGAGACACCGGCGTTCAGAACTGATGCCTACTCTCGCCTTCCTCCGAGCGTCAGAAAAGGACCCCGCCACAAATGCTAAAATCAAAAATTCCGCTGCAGATCCGCTAGTCTTCTGCTTCCGACGGACCATCCCGCATGCCCAGATCGATCAAACAAGAGCAGGATATTTTGAAGATGCCGGCGCCCACCGAGCCGCCGAAGCTTACTTCGCGGCGGATCGGCATCCATACCTCGACATCCGGCGGGCCTGAGACTGCGGCGGAACGGGCTTACCGGCTGGGCTGCAATACCTTTCAGATATTCTCTTCGAGCCCTCGCATGTGGCGTCCGTACACGATTGCCGCTTCGCAATGTGAAACCATGAGCACCTTGCGTGCGAAGTACGACTTGAAGCCGCTGGTGATCCACACCAGCTATCTGGTGAACGTAGCCGGAGCAGGATCGGAGTTTCTTGAGAAATCGATTGCGGCGTTTCGCGGGGAGCTCGAACGGGCGCTCGCGCTCTGTGCCGATTACCTTGTGCTTCATCCCGGGTCGTTCCGTAATGTCACGCGCCAGGTCGGATTGCAGACGGCGGCGGATTCCATCGGTCGCGCCGCCGACGGCCTCGATCTTCCGCAAGATGGTTTGAAGGTGGCGATCGAGAACACTGCCGGTGCGGAGTACTCGCTAGGGGGCTCGTTTGAGCAAGTCGCTGAATTGCTGGACAGACTGCGCAGCGTCGTGCCGGTGGCGGCATGCATTGACACCTGTCACTCCCACGTTTCCGGGTATGACATCGTCTCTCCGGAAGGGTACGACGCAACGATGAAGCAATTAGACGAAACCGTCGGCCTGAAGAACGTTGCGGTCTGGCACTGCAACGACGCCAAGGCTGCGCGCGGCTCCAAGCTCGATCGTCACCAGCACATCGGGCAGGGAACTATCGGCGCTGCGGCATTCAAGCGTTTGCTGAACGATCCGCGTACCGCTCACGCGGCCTTCATTGCCGAGACCCCGATCGATGAGCCTGGCGACGATCTGCGCAACATCAATGCGCTGAAGGCATTGGTGGGTGGTTTTGACTCCGTTGAAGGGACGAAGCCAAAAGCGAAAGCTACCAAAGCCAGAAAATAATCTCGTCCCCTATAATTCATGTAAGCAAAATTTCATGCCCGACCAACCCACAACCGAACCTGTGTCTGAACAAAAAGAGCTCCGCTACGAGGCACACCCGATAGAGGAGAAGTGGGCGGCCCGTTGGGCCGCGGACCCGAAGCTCTACGCTGCCGAGCCTGCGACCTCGAGCGAAGAAGAAGTTTTACGTGCTCGAGATGTTGCCGTATCCCTCCGGCGCGCTGCACATGGGACACGTGCGCAACTACTCCATCGGCGACGCGCTTGCGCGCTACATGTGGATGCGCGGCTACAACGTGCTTCATCCCATGGGTTGGGATGCGTTCGGTCTGCCGGCCGAAAACGCCGCCATCAAGAACAACATGCCGCCGCGAAAGTGGACGCTCGAGCAACATCGCCATCATGAAGAGGCAGATGAAGCGCCTCGGCTTCGCCTACGACTGGTCCACCGAAGTCACCACCTGTTTGCCCGACTACTACCGCTGGAACCAGTGGTTCTTCCTCAAGATGTTCGAGCGCGGATTCGCGTACCGCAAGAAGAGCAAGGTGAACTGGTGTCCGGAGTGCGCGACCGTGCTCGCCAACGAGCAGGTGGTCGACGGACGCTGCTGGCGTCATGAGGACACCCGTCGAGCAGCGCGAACTCGAACAATGGTTCTTGCGCATCACGAATTATCCGAAGAGTTGCTCGGGACCTCGAAAAGCTGAAGACTGGCCGGAAAAAGTTCGCACCATGCAGCGCAACTGGATCGGCCGCAGCGAAGGCGCGAACGTCGATTTCGCGGTCGAGGGAGCAGCCGGCGACAAGATTACCGTCTTCACCACGCGTATCGACACTATCTACGGTGCGACCAGTCGTGCAGCTCTCGCCCGAGCATCCGCTAGTATCCGGATTTGTGAAGGGCAACGAAGAGCTGCAGTCGAAGGTGCAGGAATTCATCGCGGAGCAGAGAAAAGCGAAAGAAACAGGTGATGTAGGGACGATTGAGAAGCATGGCGTCGATACGGGTCGCTTCGCGATCAATCCCTAAACCAGGAAAAGCTTCCCATCTGGATCGCCAACTACATCGTTGCCGACTACGGCACGGGCGCGATCATGTCCGTCCCGGCGCACGACGAGCGCGATTTCGAGTTCGCGAAGAAGTATGACCTCCCCGTGAAGATCGTGATCATGCCCACGGCCGATCGCGACGGCCTCGGTTAGGAAAGGCTCCGGACCCTTCCGAACCTCTGCTCCCGTTCACTTCGCTCGATAGTTTGCTCATCAACTCGGGCGAGTTCAACGGACTGGCTTGTCGTGACGCCATCAAGAAGATGGCTGCCTTCGCGGAAAAAAAGGGCTTCGGCAAAGCCACCATCACGTATCGTTTGAAGGATTGGGGGGTCTCCCGACAGCGTTATTGGGGAACGCCCATCCCGATCATTCATTGTCCGAAGTGCGGCGTGGTTCCAGTGCCCGAGAAAGATCTTCCGGTTCTCCTGCCGGACAATGTGAACATCACCTTGCAGGGACAATCGCCGCTCGCCGGCGTGCCGGAGTTCGTGAACGTGAAGTGTCCGAAGTGTGGCGGAACCGGCGCACCGCGAGACGGATACGATGGACACCTTTGTCGATTCGTCCTGGTATTTCTACCGCTACTGCGATCCGAAAAACTCTGTCGCTCCCTTCGACAGCAAAGCCGTTGCATATTGGTTCGAGATCGATCAGTACATCGGCGGAGTCACCCACGCCATCCTGCACCTTATTTATTCGCGTTTCTGGACCAAGGTGATGCGCGACCTCGGCCTTGTAAAGAACGATGAGCCGGTGGAGCGCCTGTTCACCCAGGGCATGGTCACTTACATGGGGTCGCGCAGATGTCGAAGAGCAAGGGGAACGTGGTCGCTCCCGACGACATCGTGGAGCGCTTCGGCGCGGATACCGCCCGTCTCTTTGTCTTATTCGCCGCGCCACCCGAGCGCGACGTGGAGTGGAACCACGATGCGGTGAAAGGTATCCACGGATTCCTCGGACGCGTGTACCGCTTCGTGATGCGCCACGGAACCACGAATGGTAGCGGACGGTCAGCAACGAAAGATGGCGCTGGTCTTTCACCCGCCGCACGCAATCTTCAGCGCAAGCTCCACCAGACCATCAAGCGGGTCAGCGACGATTTCGCCGGACGCTGGCACTTCAATACCTGCGTCTCCGCCATCATGGAATTGGTCAACGAAATGTACAGCGCCGAGCCGGCGATCGCTTCCGGGGAAGTCTCGCCTTCATTTTTGAGCGAAGTGCAGCGCAATTTGATTTTGCTGCTTGCCCCATTCGCTCCTTACCTTGCTCATGAACTTTGGGAGCAGATGGGCGAATCCGCGAATCTTCTAAAGGCTCCCTGGCCGGAGTACGATGCTGCCCTCGCCAAAGAAGATGAGATTGAGGTCCCGGTGCAAGTGAACGGAAAGCTGCGCGGCAAGGTGGTAGTTGCTGCCGGTACTGCCGACGAAAAAGTGCGCGAGCTCGCGCTCGCTGATGACAAGGTGAGAGTGTTCACCAACGGCAAACAGATCGCGAAGGTGATCATCGTTCCCGGGAAATTAGTGAACATCGTCGTGAAGTGAACCACTCCTCGCCAATCCGCGCCGGTTTCGCGGCCATCCATCAGAAGCCGATGGTTGTGGCCATTGAGATTGCGTGGCGGTGGACCTTCGGACTCATTGCGACTGTCCTGCTGTGGCTCGGAGCACGTGCTTTCGCGGCGGGATTGAGACTCTCAGAAGGTGATGAACAAGCTCTCCGCGGTCACGATCCCACAACGATTGTGGCGTCGCTCATGCACATCTTGCAGCAGCCAGGTGTGTTGCAGAACTTCTTTTCGATTGCGGCGACAATCGCCATCCCTTCCGCGGTCATATGGATCGCGGCTGCAACCCTCGGGCGGGTAGCAACGCTAAAAAAGCTGACCGGGATTTCTGACGTAAATGCAAAGGCAATCTTCGCGTTCACCACAGCCCGGGTAATACTTCTGATCGGAGCAGTGCTGGCCTGGTATGCATGGATGCTGGTTTGCGCAGCGATCACCATGGCCTCAGCGGAACCCAACTATCCTCTGTACTTGCTCCTCTCAATGTTGGCGCTGCCGGTGATCGCTCTGATCTGGGGACTCTTGAATTGGCTCTTGTCGCTCGCTCCCGTCTGCGCAATAAGGAATAATGGTGGGCCGTGGGAGGTTTACCGTAAGACGGTTCAGCGGGTCCGAGAGCGTCGAAGTGAGTTCATTTCGATCAGTAGCTGGCTCGGACTGCCGCGGTTGTTCGCTATGGGTATAGCGCTGACGATTGCGATCATCTTCCTCGTCGCAATCGATTCGGTGCTCGCAGGAAGCGTCGCGCTCACTCTGATCACACTCGCTTATTGTGCCTTTGCCGACTACCTCTACGTCGTCCGTCTTGCCGCGTACGCGCAGATCGCTCGAGAGTTGCCGATTGCAACCGCAGCCACGCCGCTTTAGAATAAGACGTGGAAACCCTTACACAACCTTCCGCCACCCAGCACCGCGCTCCCGGACAATCCATCGTTATTCTCGATTTCGGCTCGCAGTACACGCAGCTGATCGCGCGCCGCATCCGCGAGTTCAACGTCTTCTCGGTTGTTCTGCCGTGCAACGCCTCCTGGGAGGAGATCCAGAGCTACAATCCCGCCGGAGTTGTGCTGAGCGGCGGTCCAAGCTCGGTTTACGACGCCGATGCACCCAAGGTCGACGACCGCGTCTTCCACTACGACAAGCCCGTGCTCGGCATCTGCTATGGACTGCAGCTGATCACGCACAAACTCGGCGGGAAGGTCAGCGCCGCTGCGAAGCGCGAATACGGCCATGCAGACGTCGAAGTCTTGAACGGTTCAAAGCTTTTCAAGGATGTTCCTGCAAACTTGAACGTCTGGATGTCGCACGGAGACGACGCCAAGGAACTTCCACCCGGATTCCACCTCGTAGCCCGCACCCCGAACGCAGCCATCGCCGCAATCGAGGATCCTGAGCGAAAAATATGGGCGCTGCAGTTTCACCCCGAGGTCCATCACACCAAACACGGCAAAGATCTGCTGAAGAATTTTGTCTTCGGCATTGCTGGAATGAAAGCAGACTGGACCCCAGCGCGTTTTATCGACGAGACCGTCGAGTCCATTCGCAAAACGGTTGGTGCCGAGGGTCACGCAATCTGCGGACTTTCCGGCGGCGTGGACTCGGCAGTCGCTGCCATGTTGGTACACAAGGCCATCGGCTCGCGCCTTACGTGCGTCTTCGTCAACAACGGAGTCCTGCGTAAAGACGAGTTCGCCAAAGTGCAAAAGAACTTGCGCGAAAAACTCGGGCTGAATCTGATCGCAGTAGACGCGGGCGAACGTTTCCTGTGCAAGCTGGCGGGAATCACCGATCCAGAGTCGAAACGCAAGATCATCGGCAGGGAATTCATCGCTGTCTTCGACGACGAAGTTGCCAAGCTGATAAAAGAACATGCTTCCTCCGCGACCTCCGGCGATATTTCGCGACCTCTGCGGTCAAAAGCTTTAACCGCAGAGAGCGCCGAGATTTCGCCGAGCGCGCAAAGAAAAGGCCGGGCAATAGACTATTTGGTGCAGGGAACTCTTTACCCCGACGTCATCGAATCCCGTTCCGTGCGCGGCCCGTCGCAGACCATCAAGACCCATCACAATGTTGGCGGACTACCGGCCGACATGAAGCTCAAGCTCATCGAGCCGCTAAAGGACTTGTTCAAGGACGAAGTCCGCCGCATCGGACGCGACCTCGCAATGCCTGAAGAAGTGCTGCAACGGCAACCGTTTCCGGGACCCGGTCTCGCAGTACGCATCCTGGGTGAAGTCACAGCCGACCGCGTGAAGTTGTTGCAGGAAGCCGATGACATCGTGGTCAGCGAGATCAAAGCCGCCGGTCTTTACACCAAGATCTGGCAGTCGTTCGCGGTGTTGCTGCCGGTGATGTCAGTCGGTGTTATGGGTGACCAGCGCACCTATGCCTACACCTGCGCCATCCGCGCGGTGCATTCCGAAGATGGCATGACCGCCGACGTGACTGAACTGCCGTGGGAAGTGCTGAAGAAAATCTCGTCTCGCATCGTGAACGAGGTGAAGGGAATCAACCGCGTTGTTTACGACGTGACCTCGAAGCCGCCGGGCACCATCGAATGGGAATGAGTAAGAGAAAACGCGTGATTCTCTGGATCACGATTCCCACTCTCTTGATTGCAGCGCCGTTCTTGTTGTTGTTTGGCTACATCGGATTCCTTACCGCGAAAGAGCATTTGAATCGAGTGCCTTTCGAAAGTAGTGCCTGGAAACGTGCCAGCGTTGACGACTGCCAATCGAAAGACGCGACGCGTATTCGGATGGTTGATGATCTGCTTAACAAGAACGTTCTAAAAGGAATCAGCAAGCAAGAAGTGGAAGGGTTACTTGGGGAGCCTGACCAAACAATGTATTTCAAAAATTATGACATGGTCTACTGCTTAGGGCGTGAACGAGGTTTTATGCCGCTCGATTCCGAATGGCTTGTATTGAAGTTGAATCAAGGCCATGTACAAGAGTTCCGAGTGGTCAGGGACTAAGCTTTTTACAGGTATCCCAACCACCAATCCTTGCGCCTCTTCTTGAGGTCGGCGTACCAGCGGCATAGCGGATATAGCGCAATGATGACCACGATCCAAACCACGTAAGCCACCCACAACGGGAAGCCCATATTCGGCGGAATGGTCGCAAAGAACCACACCGGTGTCCATGGCGCCGGCTTGCGGAAGGCGAGTGCCAGTCCCACCGCGACCGCGTGCACCACAGCAACGTGGACGACGTAGTAGAACATCGGCACGCGTCCGAAGACGATCACCCACTGTCCCACGCGGTTCTTCACACCTTCGAGCAGCGGCAGCACCGCGATTCCCGGCCCGATCGTCATCAGCAAGTACAACAGCGACGGCGGATATTTCTGGCAATTGAAGAACGCCATCACCGTTTGTGAAGTGGTGGGATAAACATGCCACGGCAGCGGATCGCCATACACATTGATCCAGCGGACTACAAAGAACGCCGCGGTAAGCCCGCCGCCGAGCAGATAAAGCACTCGGTTGCGCTTAGCGGCCTCTATCTTGAGAACGGCGCCGAAGTAATATCCCAGCGCCATCACGCCGATCCACGGAATGATGGGATAACCCGTCAGCAGTACCAGCCCATGCTTGCCACTGATGAACGCCTGCTCGTGCAGGAGCGCCCACACCCAATACAACTTGCCCCAGCTTGCGGCGTGATAACCGTCGAAAGCGTTGTGGAAAAGCACCATGGCCACACTGGCGCTCACCACCAGCCATCGCGGCAGGAAGATGGCGCCTGACAAGCAGATCATTGACGCGCCAAGGGCGCTGAGAGTGATGAACCAGATCGGCAGCCAGGTGAAGTTGAAGTTCCATGCGGGCCGCATGATGAAGTGTTCTGCAAAGATCAGGAAGGCGCCTCGGCTGAAGAGGAACCATGAGAGTTCGCGCTTCGTCTTGCCGCGTCCAAGTGATAAAAAGGCGCCCGTGCCCGCCAGGAACATGAACAATGGCGCGCAGAAATGCGTGATCCAGCGCGTGAAGAACAGCGCCGGGAACGTGGTCTGCATGTTCACCGGATCGATGGGATAGAAAACATAGTCCCGCACATGATCCAGCGCCATGATGATCATGATGCCGCCGCGCAGCATATCGACTGACTCGATGCGCCGCGGCTTGGATACGTATTCCGGCTGTAAGGCAGGCGCGGCAGCAATGGCAGGTTGTAGTGTGGCGCTCATGGTAGGTGTCTCGAAACAGTAGCTTGGATTCAGCGCGACCGCAATAGATTATGAAAAATTTGCATCCCTCCATGAACAGCAGGTCTCCAATTCGCACGTCCAATTTCTGGAGAGGCCCGCCATGATCGTGATCCTATTCCGCTCTCGTCTCGCTGCCGCCGCCGGCGCTGACTATGCCGCGATGGACGCCGCACTCGACCAGCTTGTCCGAAACCAGCCCGGCTTCGTTGACGTGAAATCATTCACCGCTGCCGATGGTGAGCGCCTGACCTTGGTTTGGTGGCAGGACCGCGAGAGTCTGCTACAGTGGCGCAATCTTCCGATTCACCGCGAGGCGCAGCAGACCGGACGCGCCAAATGGTATGAGTATTACAAGATGGAAGTGGCGGAGGTGTTCCGCACTTCGGACTTCGCCCGTGAAAAGTCTGCTGCTGCAGAGTGAGCCGCTAAGCGCCGACCATCTCCCCCACCATTTCGTGCCACGGGGTCGCCGCTTTCAAGCGCGCATTCACGTTCTCAATA
>CAVQGF010000043.1:0-10292 GCA_963711965.1 uncultured Acidobacteriota bacterium
CAAGCCGCGAGCTGCGGGGTTTCTGTCTTCGCTTCTTTTAACTTCGAACTCGTGACCAGCGCCACTGCCACTACGATCACGACCATCCCTGCCGCGATGTACCAATTCAATTGCTCGCCTGCGATCAGCCATCCCAGAAAAACGGCTACTACGGGATTCACATACGCATACGTCGCAACTTTGGGCGTGGGAACGTGCTCGAGCAACCAGATGTAAGCGGTGAATCCGACCATGGAGCCAAAGGTCACGGGTCAAGGATGGCGCCGATGCCGCGCGGCGTCCAAACCGTTTCGTGCAGGTCGCCGATCGCGAGCGCAATCAGCAAGTTTGCCGCGCCGGCGATGGTCATCTCCCATCCGGTCGCCGCGAATGGACCAATGTTCAGCTTCGAGCGTCGCGAAATGATCGAACCAACAGTCCAACTCAGCGAGCCGAACAGCAGGACGCCGGCAGCGATAAGCTTTGCGCGCTCCGCGCTGGTGTTACGCAGATCAGGCCACAGCAAAATCGCCAAGCCTGCGATTCCGAGGAACAGACCCAGCCAGCCGCGTCCACGCAGGCGGTCACCCTTCAGGATGAATCCTTCGATCAGCGCCACCCAGATGGGGACTACTGCGACGATCAGGGCCGCCGATTCCGCTGTAGGACGAACTTTTCCGACCAGGCGAGCAGAACGTTGCCACCGGTCAACAGCAGAATGCCAATTACCGCGACACGCACAAAATCATGTTTCGAGATTTTGATGTTGCGCCCGGTCATCGCACACAAAGCGAGCATCAGTGGACCGGAAATCAGGAAACGGGTGGCGCCCATCATTGCCGCCGGGATATGTTCCACCGCGATCTTGATCGCCAGATGGTGGACCAAAGCGTAGACCAGCGCGAAGCACAACGCTACGCGAAACTGCTGTTGTTTTTGGGCTGCTGTCATTGGGAGCGCTCTGACCATATCAGAGTAGCGAGCACGCGTAGTTGATTCGAAATGTTTGGTCCGCGGACGAATTTTGGGGCGAAAGTTTTGCTTGACTGTGTCCTCTGGCGAACGTACGCTTTCGGCCATCGCAACCAGTATTCCAGTATCCGGCTTCCGTCCGACGGAGTCGCCTGCGCGGCGGCTCTGGCAAACGTTCGCTCGGATACACGATGGTGTGTTCGGCCATGGTTCCGATCCGAATCGCGATCTTTATTCATTCCTTTTTAATCGGAAAGCCGGATTGGGCGCGCTCGCGTTGGTGCTGCTTGCCGCTGCGCTTCCATCCCAGGGGCGGGAGTGCGGATCTGTTTGTTCCGGTATCTCACTGGATTGCCATGCCCGGGCTGCGGCCTGACGCGCTCGTTTTCCTGCATCCTGCATGGGGACTTCGGGCACGCTCAACTTCACCCGTTCGGATATCTGTTGTTGCCTTTATTCATCATGGCCGCTGCAACTTTATTTCTTCCCGCGGCATATAGCTCCAGGCTTGCGAACTTTTTCCGTTCGCGACAATGCCGGTTGCGTCTGGTTTATCTGACTTACGGCTTCATTGCATTCGGGTCGGTGCGGATCGCGGTGTATGCGGTCCAGCGACTGCACGCGCTGTAAAAATTGAGGAGGCTACTATGTTTGCTGCGCTGGGAAGCTTGTGCGCTTTGATCTCGTTTGTCTGCTGGATCATTATTTTGATCCACGCATTTCAAAAGGCGGAGTCTTGCAAGGCTTCTTGAGCCTCTGCATCCCGTTCTACATCATTTATTACGCATTCGCGAGATTCGAGCACCCCAAGAAGAAGAATTTGATCGTCCTCGGATACCTGGTGGGCGCAATCCTGGCGGGCGTTTTCTTGAGCATGGCTGGGGTCTACATGCCACATCCGGTCTAGCTAGAGCACGCGGGCCTGGAGTAAGCTCCGGGTCCGCTTTTCCACAATTTGGCTCGATTTCCAGAGCCTTTCTTCCTTTTCAATTTCCGCCGCACAATCCACAATGAGGAGCATGGCGCAGCCCGGCGATTTCGCATATTCGGTGAAGCAGCAGGCGGACATCGTGCGCATCGTCGGCGATTACGTCACGCTGAAGAAGACCGGCGCGCAGAATTTCGGTGGATTGTGTCCGTTTCATAAAGAGAAGACGCCCTCGTTCTCTGTCCACGCCACCAAACAATTCTTTCACTGCTTCGGATGCGGCGCTTCCGGCGACGTCTTCAGCTTCGTGCAGAAGATCGAGAACATCACCTTCCCGGAGGCGGTTCGGGCCGTCGCGCAGAAACTCGGCATCGAGCTGCCGAAGCAGCAATTCAGTGGTCCTGCGGAAGCGCGGAAGCGAAACTACGCGGGCATCTGCTCGACATGCACGAAAAGGCCTGCGCATTCTTTGAAGAACAATTGCGCAGGCCTGAAGCAGCCAAGGCGCGTGAGTATCTTGCCGGACGCGGCCTCGACGAGAAAGCGATCGCGCACTTCCGCATCGGCTTCGCGCCGGAATCTGGCTTTGTGTTGCGTGACCGGATGAAAGGACAGTTCGACGAAGAGCAGATGCGGGCCTCGGGGCTGTTTTCCTGGAAGGAAAAAGAAAACGCAAGGTTCCTCGACTCGCGGCAAAGTCAGCCGCTCGCTCGGGATGACGATTCCCCAAGGTCGGGCGCGGTTCGGGATGACGCGAAGAACCAAACGGCTCTCTACTCCAAATTCCGCAACCGAATCACCTTTCCTATCTGCAACGAGCAGGGAAAGATCATCGCTTTTACCGGGCGTACGCTCGCTACCGATGAAAAATCCGGCCCGAAGTATTTGAATTCGCCGGAGACGACGATTTATTCCAAGTCGCGCGTGCTGTTCAATCTAGACAAAGCGAAGGAAGCCATCCGTCAGCTGGGATACTCGATCCTGGTGGAAGGGCAGATGGACTGCATCAGCGTCTTCAATGGCGGCTTCCACAACGTGATCGCCAGCTCAGGCACCGCGTTTACCGAAGCGCAGGTGAGATTGCTGGGGCGATTCAGCAAAAACATCGTGGTGAATTTCGACCCCGACAACGCCGGTGCAGCCGCCGCTGAACGCTCGCTGGCGCTGCTGGTAGAAGAAGACTTCACAATCAAAGTGCTGACGCTCGAAACGGGATTTGATCCTGACCTCTACATCCGACGTAAAGGACGCGATGCCTACGCGCATGAACTGAAAGATAATTCGCGCGGCTATTTCGACTACCTCATCGAGCGCGCGCGCGCGCAGTTTGCCACCAAGACGCCGGCAGGGAAAGTTCAGGCCGTAAATTTCCTGCTGCCACACATTCAGCGCGTTCCGAGCAGGATCGTGCGCGACGAACTTGCCCAGAACATCGCGCAGAAACTTTCTATCGATTCGGCCGTACTGAAGCAGGAGCTGCGGCACATTGCTACCACACGCACAGGAGCGGTAAAGGCATCGCCCGAGTCGCCCATCACCGGCGCGGAGAAGGTGCTCTTGAAGGTTCTGTCAGAGCCGCAAGATTCAGAGCTGCGCGGGCAAGCCGCGGAGGCACTGGCGGCGGAAAATCTTCATGCCGGACTGACCACCGAATTGCTGCTGCAGGCTTTGACGGACCGCGCAGCGGCGACCGATCCACTGTCATTGGCCCAGTCCGACTTTGAACGCAGTGCACTCGCCTCCGCGCTGATGGATGAAAGCGAAGAGCTCAGCGAGCGCTTGGTCGAGCAGACGTTGCGCGCATTACGCGAACAAAGGCTGGAGCGCCAGATGCGCTCGCTGAAGGCCGAGATCGCGGAAGCCGAGCGTCGCAGCGATAGCGCACAGCTTTCCCGCCTGATGCAGCAGAAGGTCCAGATCGACCGCGCCCTCGCGGGACGGTGATCACACAATCCCGCATTCTACTGGGCTTTCTGTATGAGTACCAAAGTCACTAGCGCCACCTCCCCGGTTCCCTGATAAACTCCGCTGCGAAAGTCCACTTTCATGCTGAAAGCAACCATTCTCGTTTGTTTGCTGGCCGCTCCGGCGGTCGCGCAGACCGCGGCCGCGCGCGACATCCTGCCGGAGAAGGAGCCCTCGCTTGCCGACCAGGCGAAGGCCGCCAAGACCGAGCCGGCGGAGAAGGCGAAGGTCGTTCTCGACAACGACACGCTGGAGCGCAAACCGAAGCAGCCGATTCCCGATCTAGGCTCGCCTGATTTGGAAGTGAATACGGTGGTCGACAAGATCGTTGAGTACAAGAACACGCACTCTGCAGACGACGCTAAGCAGGTCATCAACGGCTGGTTCCGCGACCAGAAGTCGCGCATCGACAAACTCAACCAGCAGGAGAAGCTTTACTTCGAGTTCCAGAACCGCAGCGCGGCGTCGGGCACGGACTGGGAAGTCCGAAACCACGCCTCAGCCGGCGACAACTTCCGCAGCGCTGCTGACAATCGAGCGCTCGACGATCTTTGGAAGCTGCGCGACCTGCTTAGAGGTCAGTACGGTAAGGTGCACGACCGCTCGCTATACCGCGGAATCCCCAAAGAATGGATTCCCAAGGAGCCGGGTGAGGAATGAGTTTTTCGCGAACAGTGCGGGTGAGTACTTTGGGAATGGTGTTGTCCTGCGCGGCAATGGGGCAGACCCAAACGCAGCCACCGAGCCAGCCCGAGCCGTCGCTCGCCGATCAGGCTAAGGCCGCAGCCAAGGCCAAAGAGAATGCCAAGCACGCCAAGCTCGTCACCGATAACGACGTTGTCGAACAGAAGAAACAATCGAACGGGCCATTCCCCGAGCTGGGAACCTTGCCGGTGGATTGGGCGGGTGTGAACGAGGCGGCGCGGCAGAGGGCCGCGATCATCGTCGAAAAGATGGTGCAGTTCATCGCCACCCATCCGAAAGACGAAGCCAAGCGCACCATTACGGATTGGTTCAAGGACGAAGAGCAGGTCATCAAGGATTTGAAGCAGCGAAAGGACCAGCTAGATGGCTTCTCCTACACCGGCTCAACAAATTACGACAGCACGGGTCGGGTTTACTCGCAGGCCGCTGCACTCGACCGCGCCGACCGCAACGGGAAAGACGACGTGAACCGCTCACTCAATCACATCGAGAGCCAGCTCAGCGCGGTACGCGAGCTCGGCGCCAGGCGCGGCATCCTGTGGTCGTGGATGCTGCCCAACGAAAAAGACGTCCGCGACAAGCCTATTGTTTTTTAGTTCCGTCTTCGCCACTCTGACCTAGTCGGCGTTCCATCCGCGCTATCTCCAGCTGCCACATCTCGATCTCAAGCTCAAACTGATGCTTCAGCGGTCCTTGTGTCGAGGTGACAAAGGCCAGGTTGGTCTGCATCTGCTGGACAAGCGCCTTCATTTTCTGCAGCTCTTCGCGAGTAGCTGCGGCCTCTTCGGCGGCACTGGAGGCCCAGTTTTGCGCCGCCTCAGTGTCGGCGTGAGTCGGGTGGGCTGGTTTTGCGGTCTGATCCTGTGCTGAGGAAAGCGAAAGGCAGAGAAGAAGGGCAGCAGAGACGGCGATTATCTTGCTCATATCGCGATGCTAGACCTGCAATGGGGCTTAGTTCAAATCCAGGCAGCTCCGGAACTATTTCGCCCCTCTAAACATCTAATAAATCAAGGGAAAACTGGAATCGAGAGTACCTGCCGTGCTAACATAATACGGTTTGGGTCAGTACTGACTCTTCCAGCTCGTCCCCTCATAACACGAAAACAAGCGGCTTGGCGCGAGCCATGTCCGTAAAGGAACCACTTGGCTGCATTAGAAGACAAATTCGACGATATTAAAAAATTGATCGACGCGGGCAAAGAAAAGGGCTATCTCACCTACGACGAAGCCAACGAACTCATCCCGCACGATGTGCATTCTCCCGAGGACCTCGAAGACCTGCTGACCACCATCGGTACGCAGGGCATCGATGTCACGGAAGGCGATACACCCAAGCTGCCTTCACAGCAGTTTGACAAGAAGTTTGAAGACATCGAGGCCGGCGAGGACGTTGAACTCGACCTCACGCCCGGCGCGCTCGAGAAGACCAATGACCCCGTCCGCATGTACCTGCGCGAGATGGGTACCGTTCCGCTGCTCACGCGCGAAGGCGAAGTAGAGATCGCCAAACGCATCGAGCGCGGGCAACTGCGCGTATTCAAGGCGCTCTCCCGTTCACCCATCGTGATCCGCGAGATCCTCGCCATCGGCGAAGATCTGAAGCGCGGCGTGCGCTCGATGAAAGAAGTGATCATCATTCGATGAAGAAGAGGTCACGGAAGAGATCCTTCAGAACAAAGTCAAGAAGCTGATCAACCAGATCGAGAAGCTCCACAAGCATTACAAGAAGGCGAGCAGCTCACCGAAAAGCTTGCGGACATGACGCAGAAGAAGAATCCGCGCGCGTATCGCCGCTGCCGCTGGCACTTGGGACGCGAGTTGGTGCAGGTCTCGCTGGCCATCCGCGCTATCGAGTTCACCAACCCGGAACGCAAGCGCCTGATGGACCGTGTGAACAAGACGGTCGACACCATGCGCTCGCTCGACCGGCAGGTCAGAGCTACGAGAAGAAGATCGACGCGACTCGCAGCGAGGACCTGAAGAAGGAATACCGCAAGAACCAGCGTAACTGCCGCGGCGACCTCGAGAAGATCGAGCGGCGAAGCGGGAGTGAGCTATCCGGAACTGCGCCGCACGCAGCGCGAAACCATCCAAGGCGAGATGAACGCTGAGTACGCCAAGCGCGAACTCATCGAAGCCAACTTGCGTCTGGTGGTATCGATTGCGAAGAAATATACGAACCGCGGTCTGCAGTTCCTTGATCTGATCCAGGAAGGCAACATCGGCCTGATGAAGGCGGTAGACAAGTTCGAGTATCGCCGTGGCTACAAGTTCTCCACGTACGCAACGTGGTGGATCCGCCAGGCGATCACGCGCGCTATTGCCGACCAGGCCCGCACCATCCGTATCCCGGTGCACATGATCGAGACCATCAACAAGCTCATCCGCACTTCGCGTCAGCTGGTGCAGGAACTTGGGCGCGAGCCGACCTCGGAAGAGATCGCCAAGCGCATGGATATCCCGGTGGCGAAGGTGCGCAAGGTGCTGAAGATCGCGCAGGAGCCGATCTCCCTCGAAACGCCGATCGGCGAAGAGGAAGATTCGCACTTGGGCGACTTCATCGAAGACCGCGCCGTCGTTTCACCGGCGGAAGCAGTGATCAACGTGAACCTGAAAGAGCAGACGGCTCACGTGCTTCGCACGCTGACCGCCGCGCGAAGAAAAGGTCATCAAGATGCGCTTCGGCCTGGAAGACGGTTCCGAGCACACGCTGGAAGAAGTCGGCCAGTCATTCGCGGTCACCCGCGAACGCATCCGCCAGATAGAAGCCAAGGCGCTGCGCAAACTGCGGCATCCGTCGCGCTCGCGCAAGCTGAAGGCCTTCATGGACGGCGTGCACGACTGATTCAGCTTTGAAAAAAATTAAAGGGCACGGACTAAATGTCCGTGCCTTTTTTGTTAGGGAACTTAGATCGCTCGTGCGAGGTGGGTGCCGAACCAGTTCTTCATCCGTCCAGGTAGACTCGATCTCAAAACCGGTGCTCAAGAGGAAATCGCGAACTCCCGCGATCGTGTACTTGTAGCTGTTTTCGGTGTGGATGCGCTCGCCTTTTTTGAATGGGACTTCAAGCCCGATGAGCTTCACCTTCGCGGTCTGATTGAGAGTGCTTTCGAGGTGCATCTCGATGCGCGAGCGAGAGGGATTCCACAAAGCGACGTGACGGAAGAAATCCGTGTCGAAGTTGCCGCCGAGTTCGCGGTTTATACGCGCCAAAATATTTTTATTGAAGCGAGCGGTCACGCCTTGGGCGTCGTTGTAGGCGGGAAGCAAGGTGTTCGTATCTTTCACTAGGTCGGTACCGAGCAACAGGTAGTCCCCAGGATTCATGTGGGCGCGCATTCGTTGCAGTAGAAGCTGCGCCTCCTCCGGCTCGAAGTTCCCGATGCTTGACCCTAGATAGAGAACCAGCTTGCGCCCGGAGACGTATTCCAGGAACCCGGAATCGGCGACGTAGTTGGTCGCTACCGGATGCACCCGCACGCGCGGATGGCTTCCGTTCAGCGATTCCACCGCGACTTGCAGCGCGGAGCTGGAAATATCAACCGGGTAATAGTTCACGCGAAGCTGCCGTGCGGAGAGTGCCTTTAGGATCGTCCCGGTCTTCGCGGCTGTACCGGCGCCCAACTCGATCACGCTTACGTTCGGGCCCACGCGCTCAGCGATCTCAGCGGCATATTGTTGCAGTAATGAACGCTCGGTGCGAGTGAGGTAATACTCAGGAAGATGCGTGATCTCTTCGAACAGCGCCGAACCCGCTGCGTCGTAAAAGAGGCGCGGCGGAAGGGACTTCGGCGTCTTCGTCAAACCTTCGAAGACGTCGCCGACGATCTCCGATACTGGGCGTTGTTCGAAAGCGATCATTTAGCTAATCGGATGCCGGAGAACTGCCAACGACTCAGGGCGGGAAAGAAATTTCTGTAACTCGGGCGTATGTGCGATTCCGGCGTGGCGCAGGAGCCACCGCGCAGCACCTGCTGGTTCACCATGAACTTGCCGTTGTACTCGCCCAGCACGCCTTTCGCCCGTCGGTAGCCGGGATAGGCAGAATAGGCGCTGGAGGTCCACTCCCATACGTCGCCGAACATCTGTGAGCCGCCGCTTGCTGAGGTTGGATGGAAACGCGCGCTCTCGAGGAAGTTCCCGCGAATCGGTTCACGCGTGGCAGCGACTTCCCATTCGGCTTCGGTAGGCAGCCGCGCGCCGGCCCATTGTGCGTAGGCATCGGCCTCGTAGTAGCTCACGTGCGTGGCCGGCTCATTCGGCTCGACACGCCGCCACCCCGATAAAGTGAAATTCCACCATTCCCCATCGCGTTGCTCCCAATAAAGCGGAGCACCCCACCCGTTCGCCGTCACCTGGTCCCAGCCATCCGAGAGCCATAACTCCGCGCGCTTGTATCCTCCATCGTTGATGAACTCGAGATATTCGCGATTGGTAACGGGGCGCGAAGCAAGCTGGAATGGCTGCAAATAAGTTTTGTGGCGAGGCTCCTCGTTGTCGAAGGTAAAGCCCGAACCGGTAGCATGCCCGATCTCATAAATGCCTTCGTCCCATGGTTTCCATGTAACCCGCGGCGCAGAAGCAGCTGAGGTCTCGCGCGGCGTATATCCCGGCTGCAGCGGACTCGACCACAACGCGTGTTTGACGTCGGTGACGATCAGCTCCTGGTGCTGCTGCTCGTGGTTGATCCCGAGCTCCACCAGGTAAAGCAGTTCTGCAGAGGCGTGCGGCAGAAACGACCGCATAGCGGAATCCACCTGCGAGCGATACGCGAGGACTTCTTGCAGATCGGGACGCGACATCAATCCGCGGCGCGAGCGAAGCGGATGTCCGTGCAATTGCTTGTAATAAGAGTTGAAGAGATATTCGAATTCCGGATGCTTGCGCTGATAAGACTTAGCGTGTGGCGCGAGGAAGAACGTCTCGTAGAACTCTCGTCGAGCAGCTCGAAGGGATCCCGGCCTTCGCGGTCGATCTTGTTGATGAACGTGACGATGGGATGTCGCGCAGCCGGCAGACCTCGAACAGCTTGCGCGTCTGGGCCTCGATGCCCTTCGCGGCGTCGATGCACCATGACGGCGGAGTCGGCCGCGGTCAGCGTGCGGTAGGTGTCCTCGGAAAAGTCCTGGTGGCCCGGCGTGTCGAGCAGGTTGAACATGCGGTCGCCGTACTCGAACGTCATCACCGAGGAGTGACCGAGATGCCGCGCTCGCGCTCGATCGCCATCCAGTCGGACGTGCGCGGCGGCGTCACCGCGCGCCTGACGCGCCGGCGAGCTGGATCGCGCCGCCGAACAGCAGCAGCTTCTCGGTCAGCGTGGTCTTGCCGGCGTCGGGGTGCGAGATGATCGCGAAGGTGCGCCGGCGCGCGATCTCGCGGCGAGCGGGGCGGCGCCCGGCGGCCCGCCCCCAGGTTGGAGCGGCATCGATGGCCGGGGATATCATAGTTCAAGGGGTCGAATCCAAGGCGCACGCAGCTCGCGTCCGGGTGAGCGAGCGAGACCCCGGGACCCGGTTCATTTCCACGCAAGCTCTGGCCTGACAGCTAATGATTGTATCCAGCTCTTTCCGCGCCTTCTCTATTCTCTCTCACCGTCGTCTTCCGCGAGATTGAGATGCCCGGAGCACCGCGGCTGATGGCGAGAAGCGCGGCATGGGCCGCCGCATCGCAGCTCAGCGGACGGCGCTGCCCGGCTTTTCTAACTAGCAATACGTACTCGTACCAGTAGATGCACATAACACT
>CAVQGF010000044.1:0-11218 GCA_963711965.1 uncultured Acidobacteriota bacterium
GGCGATGCCGGAGCGCGTGCTGGGCTGACCCACGAGGTGCATCCCGATAAGGGCGTGCGCGAAGCGGCGGAGACGTGCGAGCAGGAAGTGTCGGCCCTGGCGACTGAATTCTCCCTCGACCGCGGCATCTACGATGCTATGGCGAAGATCGACTTGACGAAGCTGGATCCGGCGTCGAAATATTACGTCGAGAAGACGCTGCGCGATTTCAAGCTGGCCGGCGTTGATCGCGATGAAGCTACACGCACGCGCGTGAAGCAGCTCAACGACGAGCTGGTGAAGCTGGGCCAGGAGTTCGGGAAGAACATCCGCGAAGGCGTGCTGACGCTGGACGTGGATGCGAAAAATCTGGATGGAATGCCGGAAGACTTCATCAAGGGGCATCCGGCGGGCGCGAACGGCAAAGTTACGCTCAAGACCGACAACACGGATTACGTCCCAGTGATGACCTACGCGAAGAACGCAAAAGTGCGTGAAGAGTTCTGGAAGCTGTATCGTCTGCGCGCTCATCCGAAAAATCTTGAAACGCTGAACCAGATGCTGGCGAAGCGCTACGAACTGGCCAAGCTGCTGGGCTTCGACAACTGGGCGGACTACATTACCGCCAACAAGATGATCGACAGCGGTAAAAATGCCGCTGAGTTCATCGAGAAGATCACGAACGCGTCGGCGGAACGCGAGAAAAAGGATTATGCCGATCTGTTGGCGCGCAAGAAGAAAGACGAGCCTGCGGCTGCGGAGGTGAACCCGTGGGACACCGGTTATCTGACCGACCGCATCAAGGCGGAGCAGTACGGCGTGGAGTCATCGCAGGTGCGTCCGTACTTCCAATATGACAACGTGAAGCGCGGCATTCTGGCGACGACGAGCAAAATGTTCGGCATCACCTACAAGCCGGTGAAGGACGCGAAGGTGTGGCATCCGGACGTTGAGGTGTACGACATCTATGACGGCGCGCGCAACCTCGGACGGATCTATCTCGACATGCATCCGCGCGAGAACAAGTACAAACATTACGCACAGTTCACACTGGTGAATGGCAAAGAAGGCGTCACTCTGCCGGAGGGCGTGCTGGTGTGCAACTTCCACAGACCCACGGCGACTGACCCGGGATTGCTGGAATATTCCGACACCATCACTTTCTTCCATGAATTTGGACACTTGCTGCATCACGTGCTCGGCGGACACACGAAGTGGGCGGGCATCGCGGGCGTCTCGACGGAGCAGGATTTTGTGGAGGCGCCGTCGCAGATGCTGGAAGAGTGGATGCGCGATCCGAAGACGCTGCAGACGTTTGCGATCCACTATCAGACGAAGAAGCCCATCCCGGTGGCGTTGGCGGAAAAGCTGAAGAAGGCGGATGAGTTCGGCAAGGGACTCAACGTCCGTCAGCAGATGTTCTACGCGGCCACAAGCCTCGATCTGCACAATCGCGATCCCAAAAATCTGGACACGACGAAACTGGTCGGGCAGCTGCAGGAGCAGTACACGCCATTCCACTACGTGCCGGGAACGTACTTCCATGAATCGTTCGGACACCTGGATGGATATTCGGCGGTCTACTACACCTACATGTGGTCGCTGGTGATCGCGAAAGACATGTTCAGCGTCTTCCACGACCAGGGGAACATCATGAATCCGGCAATCGCGGCAAAGTATCGGCGCACGGTGCTGGCTAAGGGTGGTTCGAAGCCGGCGGCGGAGTTGGTGAAGGACTTCATCGGGCGTCCGTATAGCTTCAAGAGCTATGAGGAGTGGTTGAACAGGAATTGAAAGTTATTAGTTGATGATGGCCGCGAGAAATCGCGGCCATTTTTTGTACGGTGCGGGTTGGGCGAAGCGCCCCACGGTGTCGCAATTCGGTACTCTTCACCGGTCCCTCATTCGCCCGCCACGGTGGGCTCCTCAGGATGACAGTCAAAAGCAAACGCAAGGTCCTTCGCTGCGCTCAGGATGACAACACGATTAGGTAAAGTTCCTATTTTGTTTCGCAGCGATTGCAGCTAATCTGAATCAGCAATGCCACCGCAAGCGAGACAAGCCAGGAAGCCGGCCCCGTCGAGAAAGAAAGGGTCGGCGTGGGTCACATTCATCGTGATCGTGCTGTGCATCGTGGGGCTGGTCGCGAAATTCGGGAAGATGCTGCACCTTCCGGACCTATCCAAGCTGAATCTGCCGAGTAGCAGCCGGCCGAGCGAGGTGGCGAGCGCGCCTCCGGGCAAGATCGTCAGCGAGAACCATTTCGCTCCCGACGAGAACCTAGAGGCCCTCGATTATGACCGGTTGGGCGAAGCGCAGCGGCGCGTCGACATAGCAATGTACGCGTTCACCGATAAGTATCTTGCCGACCAGTTGCTCACACTGAGCCGGCGCGGCGTGACGGTGCGCGTCTATCGCGAATGGATCAGTACAAAGGCGAGCAGCGGCATGCCGACGAGCATCATGACGATTCGGTGACGCAGTTGTTGCAAGGCGAAAAGAACATTCACATCCGGGTGAAATCCAGCGGACGGCGCGACTTGATGCACCTGAAGGCTTACATCATCGACGGCAAATTGCTGCGCGATGGCAGCGCGAACTGGTCGGCTGCGGGCGAAAAGGCGCAGGACAACAATGCGCACTTCACCAACGATCCGGCGGAAGCGAAAACCTTCGAGCAGCAGTTCGAAGAGATGTGGCAGCGCAGCGACAACGTTATCGTTCAGTGATCAGTGTTCAGTGGTCAGTGTTCAGAAAACCTAGATCCTCGACTCCGCCCTGTGGGCTCCGCTCGAGATGACAATTCAATATCAGGCGAAAAGCCGCGCGCACGGGGACGTGCGCGCCTACATCATTCGAAGCTGTAGTCGAATTCGTAAGAGTGTGCGCCACCCGGGGCGATGATGATGTTCATCTTCCCTGCGATCCCTTTCAACTCTCCAGTTCCGGAATCGGGCACCACAATGATGTTGAGACTGGGGACGCCGCGAGTCATGGTGGCGTTGTGCTGCAACACGAACCTTCCCTTCTTCCCTTTCAGCGTTCCAGTGACACGTTCGATGGCGACATAGCCCGCCGAACCTTTTACTTCGGTCTGAGCGGCAATCATCTCGCCCTTGCTGGTGGCCTCCAAATCACCGTGGAATTGTTTGTCGATGGTCATACGGCCCAGGTTCGCTGCTTTCGCGATGTCACTATCGGGTTGCTGGGGCGTGATCTTGACGTTAAAAGGTCCGGCGGCGTGTTGGGACATTGGGGATTTCTCCTGGATTGAGCAACGGTGGTGAGAAGAAGGAAGGCAAGAGTAAGTCGGAGCATGACGCATTGTAGTTGCTCGATGTTCTGCGCGGGCGAGACGCCCGCGCCCACGCAGTCCAAATCAGCCGCACATCATTTTGACTTCGATCCAGCGCAATTCGAAGTCACCTTCCTCCGTTGTGCCGTCCCGCAGATGAAGCTTGTAGTGGCCTGTGCCGCCGGTGCCGTCGAGGCGCTCGAGCGTGACGCTGCCTGAGTCAGCGTAGGTGCAGTCGCCGTTTTTGATGCAGCGGCCGGCCAGCACCTGTTCCTTTTGACCGAGTGTGTAGGTCTTTTGCGAAACGGGAAGTTGGGGAAGATCGCCGTTGAAGCTGATGTAGATCCACGGTCCTCGGAACCTTTCTCCTGCGTCAAACTCATCGCCAGCGCAGGACCATCCGCTGAGCCGCAACTGTGGTTGATGGTGCCGTGGCTGTAGGGTCCTTTGGGAAGTGCGGCGATGGACTCGTGCAGAGTGTCTTTGCATTTGTTCTGAACGCACTTCGCCTTGTATGGGACCGGTGAGCAGGCCGAGCTGGAGGCGAGCTCGGCGGCGCACGCGGCGCGGACAAATTTTTGCAGTTTGAGCAACGCCTGCATATCAGTAACCTTGGCGCCGCGGCTGACGATGAGCGGCGCTGCGCAAGAGTCGGCTCGCAAGTAGCGGCCGGTGCAGTCGAAGTCCTGAGAGCAGGCTGTCGGGAAGCCTGCCGAGGAAGTCTCCGAGATCTTTTTTGGCGGAGGAACAAGTGTCGCCGGCGAAGGCGCTGGTGGCCAGCAGAAGCAGCATTGTGAAACGCATTTTCTACCTCAGGGGCTAAAGCCCCAGTCTTCAAAAAAGCAGTCTTTCGGCGCGGCTAAAGCCGCGCCCCTACGAAACATTGCGGGGCCTGAGACGCGGCATGCCGCGTCTCTACGCGCGGGAGTCATGGCTCCAGTCGGAAATAGAACGCAGGGACGCCTGATTCTTGCAGGCAGACTCCTGCGGCGCAAGATGTACCATTGAATCGTGGATTTCGCCGCCAAAATCGCAACATACATCCGCAAGCACCGGTTGATTGAGCCCGGGGAGCGGGTGGGTGTAGCAGTGTCGGGTGGGGCGGATTCTGTGGCCATGCTGCGCGCGCTTTTGGAGCTGCGCGGCGACTTGGGGTGCGTGCTGGCCGTGGTGCACTTCAACCACAAGATCCGTCCGGAGGCGGATGACGATGCAGACTTCGTCCAGAGTTTGGCGCGGCAGCATGGGTTAGAATTTTTTTGCGCAGCTGGTGACGCGAAGAAGTTTGCGCGGGAAGGTCGTTTGAGCCTGGAGACGGCCGCGCGGGAGTTGCGGTATGGATTTTTCTCCGGAATTTCACTCGACAAAATCGCGACCGCGCACACGCTGGATGATCAAGCGGAAACGGTTTTGATGAAAGTGCTGCGGGGGGCAGGGAACGAAGGGGTTGAGTGGGATCTGGCCGGCAGTGGCAAGGAAGCAGGAGGCAGGAGGCGGGAGGCAGCACTCAGCATTCAGCACTCAGCATTCAGCAACGCAAGATCGAAATCAAGAGCGCACAGCCGAGGGCGGCTGTGTCACCCAAGTCACAATTGTCCGGCCGACGATGGGAGTGAGGCGGCGTGAGGTCGAAGACTACTTGTGTTCGCTCGGGCAGGAGTGGCGCGAGGACGCGACGAATCGCGATGTAAAGCACATGCGGAACAAGGTGCGCCACGAGCTGCTGCCACTGCTCGAGGCCGAGTACAACCCGAACATTTATCAACAGCTCGCGGATGCGGCGGAGGTGGCGCGGGCTGAGGAAGAGTTTTGGAGTCCGGAGGTGGGACAGTTTTTTCTTGCGCCGGGCCTAAAGGCCCTTTCTGCTTCGGCGGGGGACGCAGGCCTCAAGGCCTGCTCTCCCTCCCAAAGTCCACGGCATGCTCCCTCGACTGCGCTTAAGTCCGCTCGGGATGACAATCAAAATCAAACGCAAGGTCCCTCGACTCGCCCGCCGCAGCGGGCTTCGCTCGGGATGACGAACCCGGAGGATTCAAACGGGTCCGAGACGGGGCATGCCCCGTCTCTACGCGAAGATTATCGGCTTGAGCGGGCAGGTTGGTTTGGTTTGGAGGCTCTGCTTAAGCAGCCGTTGGCATTGCGACGGCGAGTCCTGCGGGCAGCCTTCGAGCGGGCGAGCGGGAAGACGCTCGATTTTGAGCACACTGATGCTCTTGTCCGATTCCTCGAGCGCCGGGAGAGCAGCCGACTACAGCTTCCGGAGCGCCGGTTCGCGGTGCTGGACTGGCCGCGGCGTGCCGTATGGTTCGAAGAGCGGAAGGCGGGAACTCGCGGAGCGGAAAAATCGTCTAAACCAAAGAAGAAGGCGGGCAGGAAGCAGGAGGTAGGAGGCAGGAAGATCAAGATCGCACAGGCGCGGCGCCGTGCGACCATGGCCGTACGCTTTCAACCGCACGATCCGAGAACAGGTTGTAGTTCGGAAATGCTCTTTGAAAACCAAGGTCCTTTCAAAGTACTTTCGCGCCCCTGAAAGGCCGCGCGCGCGGGGACGTGCGCGCCTATATGGATTTTCGCGGGTCGGGGGGCGCCGAACGCAAGGTATAATCGTGCACTCCTGAGGGCCTGCGGTGGTCACTTCCAACGACAAAGATCTAAAGTCCTGATCCCGGAAGAGAAGATAGAGAAGCGGGTGCAGGAGCTGGCGCGCCAGATCAGCGCTGATTATGCGGAAAAGACGGTGTATGCATTATGTGTGCTGGAAAATGGCTTTATGTTCATGAGCGACCTGGTACGGTCGCTGGAGGTGCCGGTGGTTTGCGCCTTCATCAAGACACAGGAAAAGGTCATGGGCAGGGCGACAGCACGCGGATTGAGATATCGTTCATCCCGGAGATGGATGTTCGCGGGCACGACGTGCTGCTGGTGGAAGGAATCGTGCAATCGGGCGTGACCAGCGAGTTCCTCATCCGCAACATGACGGCGCGCGGAGCGCAGTTCGGTGAAGCTGGCGGCGTTTCTGGACAAATCGTCGGCGCGGCGGGTTTCGCTGCAGCCGGAGTACTTCGGGTTCGTAGTGGATGAGAGCTACATGGTGGGCTACGGACTTGGCGCGCCCGACCAGGGCCGTAACCTGGGTTACGTAGCGACTGCGGCAAAAAATAAGGCTTCTGCGGCGGAGCGGTCGCAGCAACGCGCGGGCTCAAACAGGGTTAGAATCATTAAGTGCACGCACTCGCAATGTGCCAATCCGGGATCGGCACGTCCACAGAGCGCGGTTGGTCCGATAGAGGGTGCTGTCGAATCAAGCGTAGTAAACTAGGGCATGTAAACCTGGGTAGTACCGGCGCGCTGAATCTAGAGCGCTGGCGGTATAAGGGAGCAGAGTTGAATTCCACGGTAAAGACGATCTCAGTGTGGCTGCTGATCATCGCGGTGGCTGGTCACCGTTTGGTACGTGGCCCGCAACGGCAACATGGGCAATAAGGAACAGGAGAAGAGCTTCTCCGAGTTCCTGACGAGGTGAACCAGGGCAACGTGGCTGACGTCACGATCCTGGGTCAAGACATCCGTGGCAAGCTGAAGCTCGGCTAACGAGACCAACCCGCCTTCCACACCACCGCTCCCGAACAGTTCCCCGACATGTACAAGACGCTCACGGAAAAGAACGTTGCCGTGACGGTGAAGAACACGCAGCCGGGCGCATGGTCTGGCGTGCTGTTCTACGTGATCGTGCCGCTACTTCTGATCGGCGGCATGTGGTTCTTCATGATCCGGCAGATGCAGACGCGGCGGAAACAAGGCGCTGTCGTTTCGGCAAGAGCCGCGCGCGCCTGCTCTCCATGCAGCAGAAGAAGGTCACGTTCAAGGACGTCGCCGGCGTGGACGAGGCCAAGGAAGAGCTGCAGGAGATCATCGAGTTCCTGCGCGAAGCCGCAGAAATTCCAGAAGCTGGGCGGCCGCATTCCCAAGGGCGTGCTGCTGATCGGGCCTCCGGGAACCGGCAAGACGCTGCTGGCCCGCGCGGTCGCCGGCGAAGCGAACGTGCCGTTCTTCTCGATCTCCGGCTCGGACTTCGTCGAGATGTTCGTCGGCGTGGGCGCGAGCCGCGTGCGCGACCTGTTCGAGCAGGGCAAGAAGAATGCGCCCTGCATCATCTTCATCGACGAGATCGACGCGGTCGGCCGCCATCGCGGCGCCGGCCTGGGCGGCGGACACGACGAGCGCGAGCAGACGCTGAACCAGCTGCTGGTGGAGATGGACGGCTTCGAATCGAACGAAGGCGTGATCCTGGTCGCCGCCACCAACCGTCCTGACGTGCTCGATCCGGCGCTGCTGCGGCCCGGCCGCTTCGACCGCCGCGTGGTGGTCGGCCGTCCGGATGTGCGCGGCCGCGAAGAGATCCTGCGCGTGCACACCAGAAAGATTCCGCTGGCCGACGACGTCGATCTGTCGGTCATGGCTCGCGGCACGCCGGGCTTCTCCGGCGCCGACCTGGCCAACATGGTGAACGAGGCGGCGCTGAACGCGGCGCGCTACAACCGCAAGGCCGTCATGATGTGCGATTTCGAGCTGGCCAAGGACAAGGTCCTGATGGGCGCCGAGCGCAAGTCGCATGCTGCTGACCGACGAGGAGAAGCGCAACACGGCGTACCACGAGGCCGGCCACGCGCTGGTCGCGGCGATGCTGCCGCATGCCGATCCGCTGCACAAGGTCACGATCATCCCGCGCGGCATGGCGCTGGGCGTGACGATGCAGCTTGCCCGACGACGACAAGCACACCTACACCAAGGACTACCTGCGAGACGCAGCTCGCGATCCTGATGGGCGGCCGCATCGCCGAGGAGATCTTCCTGAACCACATGACGACCGGCGCCGGCAACGACATCGAGCGCGCGACCGAGCTGGCGCGCAAGATGGTCTGCGAGTGGGGCATGAGCGACCTGGGGCCGCTGACCTTCGGCAAGAAGGAGGAGCAGATCTTCCTGGGCCGCGAGATCGCGCAGCATCGCGACTTCTCCGAAGAGACGGCGATGCAGATCGACGAGCAGGTGAAGAAGTTCGTCGACGGGGCGGCTACGAGCGCGGCGCAACAAGATCCTCGAAGAGAACCGCGAGGCGCTGGTCCGCATGGCGCGAGGCACTGCTGGAGCGCGAGACGCTGGACGGCTCGGAGATCAAATTGCCCGCCCGCGAGGACCTGCGCGGCAAGTCGACCCTGGTGATCGTGCCGGACGGCATCCTGTGGCAGCTGCCTTCCAGGCCTTGAAGAAGTCGCCGGATCGTTATGTGCTTCAGGACTACGCGGTCTTCTACACTCCCTCGCTCTCGGTGTTACACGAAATGCAAAAGGTCCACCGCGAACGGCAGCTCCACCTGCGCCGAATCTGCTCGCCGTGGATGCTTCACCCGCGCCCGTTCCCGCCGCGAGGTCGAGGGACTCACGCCGGTTGTACGGGCAGGCCAGTACAAGTCTTTAGCTGTCGCCGACGCCGACAGGAGCGCATCCGGAGAGAGGCGACCAACTACCGAATCCTACACTTCGCCGCGCACGGCGTGTTCGAGGACCGCAGCCCCATGGAGTCTACCTCGTACTCGCCAAAGCGGGAAAGCCGGAGGCGGAGCCTCCTCCAGGCACGCGAGATGATGGATCTCGACCTGCGAGCCGACATGGTGGTGCTCTGGGTTGCGAACCGGACGCGGCAGCACCGAGGCAGCGAAGGCCTGATCGGCATGGCCTGGGCACTGTTCGTCGCCGGCAGCCCCGCACTGTCGCAAGCCAATGGAAGGTGGAATCGGAAACCACCAGCCAATTGATGCTCGGATTCCATCGCCGGTTGCGCCTTTCCAACAAATCGCGCGCGCTGCAGCAGGCCGCGTTATCGGTGATGCGGAAGCCCGAGTTCCGCCATCCATTCTACTGGTCGGGCTTCGTCCTGCTCGGGGAGGGCTTCTAGCACCATGCGCTCTGTTTGCCTTGTATTGTTCTCGCTCGGATTCGCCGCCGCCCAAACCGGCGCTCCATCGTTTGCGGAACAACTGATCGCCGCCGACGACGATCCCGCCCGGGCCGCGTTGATCGCCGCCCATCCGGAGCGCGTCGATGCGGCGCTGCTCACCATCCTGAACGACCGCGCCACGGAGATACACCGACCGCCGCGATTTCCGCGGCGCACTCGACCTCGCTTCGTTCGCGTGCCGCGTCGCGGAGCAACTGGGGAATAACGGCGGCAAGGCGCGTTGCGAGTATCTGCGGGCCCTCTCCCTGGCAGACCTTTTCCCGGTGGAGCGAAGCGATGCCGCCTTCCGCAAGGCCGCTGCGCTTTATGAAGCGGTGGCGGATCACGCCGGTCTCAGCCAGGTCCTGGGGGCCGAAGGCGGGGCTTTGCGGCGCACTGGAGACATGAATGGCGCGGTCCGGGACTTCGAGCGCGCCGTCGCTGAAGCGAAATTGTCGGGTGATGCCGCCGTCCTCGCCCAGGTAAGCATCACGCTCGCGACCGGCTATCGTCTCCAGGCCAGCTTTGCCGATTCCATTCGCATTCTGGAACAGACGCAGCGGTCTCTCGCACCCGGCTCCGACAAAGTCATGGCGCAGGTGCAGAATGCGCTCGCCGGCGTCTACTACGACGACAACGATCTCGACCTCGCCATCTCCGCCAACCTGCAAGCCCTCGCGCTCAAGGAAAAGCTCCACGCCGCCCCCAACGAGATCGGCAGGACCGCCATGAATCTCGGCCTCTGCTATCAGAAGCGCGGCGATTTCAAGACCGCGATTCCCTACTTCGACCGGTCCGTGCAGCTGCTGGCCGCCAACGGCGATCCTTCCGAGAACGAGCTCGTCACTTACAACTACGGGATCATGCTGCACAAGATGCATCGGCGGGACGAGGCCAAGGAGAAGCTCGAAACGGCGCTCGCCATCGCCGAGAAGATTTCCGACCGGCGCCTGGCCACCTCCGCGCGCATCGAACTGGCGGAGATTGCGGTCGACCAGGGTCAATTCAAGGATGCGGCCGCGCTTGCCGTCCCCTCGGTGCAACGCGGCCGCGAGCAGCACGAACCGCGCACGCTGGTCCGCGCCGCCGACGTCCTGGGTGTCGCTTTGCAGTTCCTCGACCGGGCAGAGGAAGCCGAGGCCACACTCGACGAGGCCATCCGCACCGTGGAGCAATCACGCGACGAGCTTCCCGGCGATCGGCAGGGCGCGGCGCGCTTTCTCGCCGGCGAGGTCGACCCGTACCACCACATGGTGCAACTGCAGCTCCGCAACGGCCATCCCGACAAGGCGTTAGCGTACGCGGAACGCATCAAGGCGCGAGCGCTGCTGGATATCCTGCAAACCGGCCGCGTCAGCATCAGCAAGACCGTGAGTGAAGGCGATCGCCGCCAGGAAGCCGAGCTCTCCGGGAGTGTGGTGCGCGCCAACGAGGTCATTTTGCAGGAGTCCCGCCGCACCCCGCCCGACCGCGCCCGGCAAGCTGAAGCCGAACGAGCCCTCGAGAAGGCGCGCCTGGCGTACCGCTCCTTCGAGGTTGCGCTCTATGCCGCGCACCCGCAGTTGCGCGTGCAGCGCGTCGCCTTCGAGCCCGTGGCGCCGGCGGAACTGGTTGGGGCGCTCCCGACCGCAATACCGCGCTACTCGAATACGTCATCACCTCGGAGGAGAAGCATCTGCTGGTGTTGACGCCTTGGGGCAGCGGCTTCGAGCTCAAGTATTACAAGCTCGACGCCCCGACCGCGGAACTAATTCGCGACGTCGCACTCTTCCGAGGCCAGATCGCCGACCGCGACCTGGAGTATCGCAAGCTGGCCGCCTCGCTCTACCGGCAGTTACTACAGCCCGCGCGCGAGCAATTGCGAGGCAAGACGACGCTGGTGATCGTGCCCGACGGCGTCCTGTGGCAGTTGCCGTTTCAGGCGCTCGAGCCCGCGCCGAATCGCCA
>CAVQGF010000045.1:0-25455 GCA_963711965.1 uncultured Acidobacteriota bacterium
TCCTGTGTTTTCTCGTTCAGCAGCAGGATGCCGAAAATTTCGTAGTCAATGACCCTTCGCACCAGGCCCTTCGGCGGTGCGCTGCAGAAGCGTATCCAGGTCAGCGTAGTGTTGACCACGTCCGTCATCTTCCGACCAGAAATTGGTCGAGATGGAACGGTGCAGCCACGGATTGGGTCGCGCTCGGATTCATCGGCCTTGATTCAACAATCATAGCAAGCCATTTCTGAGGGTTCCGCCGTAGCTTCAGCGATTGGTTAATAGAGTATTTCGGCGGGATGAATGCGAGTTTAACTGGCGAGTTCGTGGAATGATCTCACCGCCGCGCTGGTGCCTATACGGTTCGCGCCCGCGGCGACCATTGCGGCCACATCGGCGGCCCTGCGAATGCCTCCGGAAGCTTTCACGCCAGCACGATCGCCCACCACGCCGCGCATCAACGCGACATCGTCCGCCGTCGCTCCGCCGCCGAACCATCCGGTGGAGGTCTTAACGAAGTCAGCGCCGCCGAGAAGCGAGAGCTCGCAGGCCAGGATCTTTTCTTCCACCGTGAGCAGGCCGGCCTCGATGATCACTTTCAGCACAGCGCCGCCACCGTGCGCGATCTCTGTGACTCCGCGGATATCTAACTGCACGCGGTTGCGGTCGCCGGACTTGAGCGCCCCATTGTTGATCACCATGTCGATCTCTTGTGCGCCGGCGCGCAGCACCTCTTCCGCTTCGAAGCGTTTCGCTGACGTGAGGGAAGCGCCTAGGGGGAAGCCTATCGGCGTTCCGACCTTTACGCCGCTGCTGTGAAGGATAGAGGCCGCCATCGAGGTGTAGCTGGGGTGTACGAAGACGCTGCAGAAGCCAAACCCCAACGCTTCTTCGCACAATTGCACCACTTGATCGCGTGACGTTTCAGGTTTCAGCAGGGTGTGATCGATGATGGAAGCGACTGCCTTCCAATCTCTGCTGTCGATCGCCGGAGTGGAGCCGGCAAGGATAGACGAAGAAGACATATCAGGTGGTGCAGCCAGATTCTAGCATCAGGTTCAGATGCAAAACATCACTTTCCGTGACCCGCGCCAGCGAGCGCCTTTTTGGAACTCGTTGGCTCTTCTGACTTAGACGGAAACTTCGTATTCGCGGCGGTCGTCTGCGCCAGATATTTCTTCTTCGACGCCGAGTAATGCATTGAGCGTCGCAAGATCAGCATGCTGATTCCCGAGATGATGGAGATAAACCACACCGTGGCAACGAAATCCATCACCGGCTTGCCCACCTTGCCGAAGATCAGCCCGGAGTGCAGATCGGCGACAGCAATATCAGCCCGTACCCCTTCCTTGCCGTCCTCAGCACGGTAACTAGAAGGAAGCCAACGGCGCGAGATGGTGCGATCTTCCAATCGCAGGCCTTCGCGATGGTTGATCATCACGCCCGTGGCGGCGATCAGCATGAAATAAAGCGCCGCAGAGAGGCCCACCCATATGTGCAGCTTGCGGACGATGCGTAAGAGACGGCGGCGAATGGTCATGACAAGTTGAAATTGAAAATGAAATTCAATTTCAATATCTAAGTTTAACGGCTACCGCTCCCCCGGTCAAGAAAATCCGGGCGTGGGCCAGTTTTCGAAATGCCCCCCGTATCAGCGCCTAGCGATTCGCTTGCGAATCGCGGGCCCAGCCCAGGACTTCAGTCATAGGTGCGCGAAGCGAATAGCAGACGTTCGCGGCGTGGATGAAGACAGCTACAATCGATATCGATGGAAACTTTCGACCTCTGCGTCATCGGCGCCGGCCCAACCGGCTTGGCCTGCGCCATTGAGGCGCAGCGCGCCGGCTTTCGCGCTGTCCTCATCGAGAAGGGCTGCCTGGTTAATTCCATCTTTCACTATCCGGCGAACATGGTTTTTTTCACCACCCCGGAGCTGCTCGAGATCGGCGACATCCCATTTTCTACTGCTCATCAGAAGCCGAACCGCCAAGAAGCGTTGGAGTACTACCGCAACGTTGCGCAGCATTACAAACTCGACGTCCGCCAGTATCAACGAGTGCTGAAGATCTCCGGCGCGGACGGCTCCTTCACTGTTTCGACTGAGGACGCGCACAAACGCGGTCACGAATACCGCGCCCGCAAGATCGTGCTCGCGACTGGGTATTACGATCTGCCGAATGTGATGAACGTCGCGGGCGAGGACCTGCCCAAGGTCTTCCACTACTACCAGGAGCCGCATCCATTCTTTGACACCGACGTGCTGATCGTCGGAGCGAAAAACTCCGCCGCCATCGCTGCGCTGGAACTTTGGCGGCGCGGAGCGCGCGTCACCATGGTGCATCGCGGCCCCGGCATCCATGGCAATGTGAAGTATTGGATCAAGCCTGACATCGAGAATCGCATCAAGGCGGGCGAAGTGAAGACTTTTTTCAACAGCACCGTCTCTGAGATCGGCGGGGATTTCGTCCGATCCGCACTCCTGAAGGCGATGAGCGGCTGAAAAATGATTTTGTTTTCGCCTTGACGGGATATCACCCCGATTTCGATTTCCTTCGCGCCATCGGAGTGCAGTTCTCCAAGAATGGCGAAGAGATGCGTCCTGTGTGCAATCTGGAGACGCTGGAGAGCAATGTGAAGGGGGTTTATCTGGCGGGCGTGATTGTTGCCGGGACGGAAACTGGCGAGATCTTCATCGAGAACGGGCGCTTCCACGGCCAGCAGATCGCCGCCGATCTCACCAAGAAACTTAAGTGAGCGTTACCGCTTCTTCACCCAGCTGCTGGTTGATCAGCCGCGTCAACAGCGTTTTCATGTTCTCCCCCGTCTTAGCGAGCACGAAATCTCCTGCTGCATCCGACCAATCCAGTTTGAAGCTGGTTGATAGCGCCGAGATCCATATTTGTTTCACGGGGGAATTAGGGGAGATCACAAATGTCCCAGGTGGCTCCTCGAAGCTCACCTTCAGCGCGCCCGCATTCTCCTCGACTTCGATCTCGGCCGATTCCTCTGCCTTCAGCAAGCTGCGCTTCAACGCCTCGAGCGCCTGGTCGGCGTGGCGACGAAATGCCTGCTCATCCATTTATTAAGTTTAGCAGTGCGGAATGCCGCGCTCGATGGCAGTGCCTTCTTCGTAGTCGTTCCACGTCACGATCAGAAGGAAGGGCAGGGGGTTGGATTCAGGGTAATAGCGGCGGAAGACGCGTAACGAGTCGTCGAAGGTTTTGCCGCAGCGCGCGTCGATGTGTCGATTCCGGCTCCACGAAGCTTTGCTGTCGTTGAAGCCCGGCCATGCCGCACCCACTGCAACTTTGTCGGAGTACTTAGAGCTCATCTTCGAGTAAAAATAATTCAGGTATCCTTCGCCCCAATCTTTTCCGTCCGAGTGTGCCCACCCGTGGTCGGGATGCACCCAGGCATAGAATCCGTCCATCACGTTGGCTTTGTCGGGAGCCACATCCTTGTAAAGCAATAGCGGTTGCGGACTCCACGAAGCCATCGCTTGGCGCACCCGCTTCCAGTCCGTGTGGCCACCCTTTTGGAAGATGAAGATCATTGGACGGTCGCGATAGGTCAGATATGCCGAAGACCCCGGCGCTTGCGGCGAAACGTAATGCTCCCAGGCGTAAGTAAGATCGCGGATCGCCTCGTCCGTTGAGTGGACGGGGTCTTCGCTCTCGTCGTACATTAGGGCGACGCGAAAATCCTTCTCTGCCGCAAGAGATTGCAGCAGTGCATAGCTGCGATCCTCTAGGTCTTTTCCCGAAGTCCTCCCGCTGCCATACCAATTGACGGCGAAGCCGCGGATGCCCAGGTTCTTGGCTTCGTCTATCTGCCGAGCGAGTGTGACCCGGTCCAGCGAGGAATACCCCACGTTGATGTGATTGGACTGCCCGAACCAGGCTTGATAGGCCGCGAGCATCATCGGCTGGCCTTCAGGTGCGCGCAGGTCCACGCGTTTCAGCGTTTGCGCCGAATTCTGGCGCGGACAGCCGGTCAGCACCAGTAACAGCGCCGAAGCGCAGAGCAGCCCGGCGACTCGGCATGCGCCAAGCGAGGTTCTAAATCTGCAGAGACTCACCCGGAATTCGATGAGAAATCCAGCAGCAGTGTTGTTTTTGAGCAGCAAAAACAAAGCGGCCCGATGGCTCAGGCCGCTTTTGGCACTAGAGGCTTTCTAGAAGGGAATATCGTCGTCCGTGATCTCGGCTGCCTGCGAGTGTGCTTCCTCAGGAGCGCGCTGGTCCATACCGCTGTGGGCTGCAGCTCCGCGCGATTTCCCTCCACCCGCGCCTTCGCCACGCTCGCCACCGCCCAGCATGACGAGGTCGTTCACAATGACTTCAGTCTTATATTTCTTCTGGCCAGATTCTTTGTCGTCCCACGAGCTGGTGCGCAGCGCACCCTCGATGTAGACCGTGCGGCCCTTCTTCAGATATTCGCCGGCGATCTCGGCGGTGCGTCCAAAGGCGGTGAGGTTATGCCACTCGGTGTGGTCCTGCCATGCCCCTTCTTTGTCCTTCTTGCGCTCGCTGGTGGCCAGGCTGAACTTCGCCACCGCCATGCCGCCGGGGGTGTACTTCACTTCAGGATCTTTTCCCAGATTGCCCACCAGAATGACTTTGTTAACGCCTCTCGCCATGGAAATTCCCCTCGTCTTAGAAGTAAGCCGTCAATATAGCAGGATTGCAATCCCGCGTCATCGGAACCCGTCATCGCAACCAGTGATAGACAAAAAAATAGACCAGCACGCCCGTGATGGAAACGTACAGCCATATGGGATAGGTCCAGCGAGCGATTGCACGGTGACGCGGAAAATCCGATCGCAGCCCGCGTGCCAGCGTCACCAGGACCATCGGTACGACCACCACAGCGAGAATGGTATGGCTGAGAAGAAGCGCGAAGTAAACCGGGCGGATCCAACCGTGTCCCTGGAACTTAATCACCCCCGCATGAAAGTGGTAGTAGAGATAGCACGCGAGAAAGATCGTTGAGCACGTGAAAGCCGCCAGCATGCAGGCGCGGTGCGCCGCGATCCGCTTCCGCTGAATGAAGCTGTGTCCCACTACAAGCAACAATCCACTGGCGCCATTGAGAGAAGCATTCAGGGCAGGGAAGATAGTGAGGTCTAGTTGCATTCGTCAGGAAGACGCTGTCGTGCGCCTGCGATTCACCATCGCGAACGCGATCGCGAACATGACTAGCGCAAATACTCCCAGCACCGTGAGACAAGTGAGAATGCTGAGCCCTAGTCCGTTTCCGAGTTGCGGATAAAGTGACGAGCGCAGCGCCTCCACGCCGTAGGTCAGTGGATTGGCGCGCATGACAAGCGCTATCCAATGCGAGGCCCCACTGACTGGGAATAGCGAGCCGGAGAGCATCCACAGCGGCATCAGGAAAAGGTTGATGATGGCGTGGAAGGCCTGCGTCGAATCTAGCCGCCACGCGACGATGAACCCCAGCGCAGTCAGCGAAAACGAAACCAGAAAAATGCAGATCACCGCCGTTACGAAACGAAGCAGCGTGAAATGAATCCCGATCAGCGGCGCGAAGGCCAGGAAGATCATTCCCTGCACGGCGGCAAGCGTCGTCCCGCCCAAAACTTTTCCCAAAACGATGACCGTGCGACTGATGGGCGCCACCAGCACCGAAAGCAGAAAGCCTTCACGACGGTCCTCGATCACCGACATCATGGTGAAGATGGAAGTGAACAGCACGATCATGATCAGCGCACCGGGAAAGAAAAACTCCAAGTAGCGTTGCCCGCCGCCGGCAGACTGCGCCCGGAAGGAATTCCCGAATCCGGACCCGATGACCACCCAAAAGAGCAACGGTGATGCGATGACGCCCACCACCCGGCTGCGCATGCGATAGAAGCGAACGATCTCGCGCCACCACAGTGACAATGAAGGCACGACGATGCCTGGATTCGGCGTCTTCGCCGCAAGGCGAGTATCACTCGCGTGCGAACTCGAAATCGCTGTAGTGTGGGTCGCCATTAATTCTTCTCAGTCCAAAACCTGTGCCCTGTGCGCTCGATGAAAACGTCTTCAAGCGAAGGCTTCGCAACCGATGCACCCAAGATTTCGCCGGGGAATGCTTCCGCGACTTCGGCGGCAAAGCGATGTCCTTGCTGGTGATTGAGGCGCAGTCGGCCTGCCATCACGGTAGCGCGAACCTGGAACCGTTGCTGCAATTTCTTCGTCATCGCTTCCGGATCGGCCACGTCCAAGACCACCACGTCACCGCCGATGGCATTCTTCAACTCTGCCGGTGTTCCCAGTCCTGCTACTTTCCCTTCGGCAAGGATCGCAAGCCGATCACAACGCTCAGCCTCTTCCATCAGGTGTGTGGTCACCAGCACGGTGATTCCTTCTTCTTCACGGAGTATTCGTAGGTATTGCCACAGGTCAATGCGCGCGCCGGGATCGAGGCCGGTGGTGGGCTCATCGAGAAGCAGCACCGCCGGCCGATGCATCAGCCCCTTTGCAATTTCGACCCGCCGCAGCATGCCGCCGGAAAATGTCTCGACTTTGTCGTCAGCGCGGTCGCTCAGGCCAACGCGGTCCAGCATCTCCGCGATCCGGGCCTTCAATGCCGCGCCGCGCAATCCATAAAGGTGACCCTGGTGCATCAGGTTTTCGGCGGCGGTCAGTTTTACGTCCACGCTCTTTTCCTGGAATACGACTCCAATGTGCTTGCGCACCTCGCGAGCGTTTGCGATGACGCTCCAGCCGCAGATGCGCGCCTCCCCGCCCGATGGGCTGATGAGAGTGGAAAGTATGCGGAAGAGCGTCGTCTTGCCGCTTCCATTCGGGCCGAGCAGCCCGAAGATCTGCGATTCTTCAACGGCGAACGAAACGCCATCGAGCGCGGTGCGATCACCGTAGCGATGAACTATGCCGTCCACGGATATTGCAGCGGCAGTTTCGGCCACAGTACTCGGCCCCACCTGCGAACGGATTGGAATAGATGCATTCATCCGCTCAAGCCGCATTCAACATCATCAGTAAGAAAAGCAATGGGAGATAAAGGACGGATGCGCGCAGCAGATTGCGGGCATTCTTCTTGGAGCGCGCGTCGGCGGGCGGCAGCTGTTCCGCGCCGAGCCGCGTTGCAAAATAAAAATAAACACCACCCAGCACTACCGCTCCGATCAAATATGTAAACCCGGCCATGTGCAGCCCGAAAGGAAGCAGGCTGATCGGGATCAGCAGGAGTCCATAGACCAGCGTCTGACGCACCGTCGACCGCCCGTCCTTCTCGACGACCGGAAGCATCTTGATCCCGGCACTCTCGTAGTCTTCCGAATAGAGCCACGCGATTGAGAAGAAGTGGGGGAACTGCCACAGAAAAAGGATGCCAAATAACGCGAGCGTCTCCCACTCTACGCGGCCACGCATAGCTGCCCATCCCAGCACCGGCGGCATCGCTCCGGGGAACGCGCCGACGAATGTGCACCACGGCGAGATCTTCTTCAGCGGTGTGTAGAGCCCAAGATAAGAGAGCGACGTTCCCAGCGCGAGCGCCGCAGTCAGCAGGTTCGTCCTGGTCATCAACAACAGGAGGCCTAGAAACAATCCTGACAATCCGAACAATAACGCTTCGCGCGTACGTAAGCGATGCGCAGGAAGCGGACGGATCGCGGTGCGCCGCATGTGCGCATCCGAATTGCGTTCCAATACTTGGTTCAACGCGGCCGTCCCACCGGCAACCAGCCCGACGCCGAGAAGCGCGTACGCGAGAAGATGAAGTGACTCCAGCGCTCGCACGCCGCTCTTGTGGGCGGCAAAATAAAATCCGCACCAGGCCGACATCACGATCAACGATGTCACCCGTGGCTTGAGCAAGACGCCCAGGTCCGCAAGATGGCGTCGCGGCGAAGTCTCGGCCTGCAATGTGACGGGCTGTGAGATCGAACTCATGCCGTCACCGCCTTATCGAGCCCATCTTCGCTGACTGCAGCTGCAGCCGGAGTCAGATGGCGGCGTGTTTCGATCGCCAGCACCATGCTGGTCGCCAGCAGCAACGCGCCTACGATCACATGTGAAACCGTGCTCGCCACCATGGCGAGTTGCGGTTGCGCGGCGTCGGCGCCCCATTGCACGCGCGTGAGATACGAAGCCAGTCCCAATAGAAGTTGGACCATGAGCAATCCCAACAGCAGGCCCGAGGGGCGGCGAACTGCTTCCGGCATCGCAGGATTAGTAAGCACGCGGCTGGTTGTCCAAACCAGCAACGCGGTCACAACCGCCGCGCTGATCAAATGCGGCAACAGCTTCATGCCGGAATGGCGGAATGCGGCGCCCAGCACAAGCTGAAGAAGAATGGATGCGACACAGAGCAACGAAAGAGTTCGCAGCGAGGGCGAACCGGCGTCTGAAACTTGTGCCGGTTTGGCTTCCAGCCAACCACGAGAGGTAAACAGAGCGATGCTCACCACGATGCAAAAAAACGTTTGTGCCAGGGTCGCGTGTGCGCTTGAGATCCACCACGGCAGGAAAAACAGGACCGTTAGTCCGCCCAGTACGCCTTGCGCGATCACGGTTGCAAGAGCGGTCACGCCGAGCCATCTCATCCAACGCCGTTCATCCGAACGCCACAGCCAGGCTGCAAGCCCAATGCTCAGCAAGCCTACTAACTCGGCCAACATGCGGTGACCATGCTCAAACCTCACTCCGCCCACCATGTGCGGAATGCGCCACAGGGATCCGAAAGAAGTCGGCCAGTCTGGCACGGCCAATCCTGCGTCATTGCTGGTGACCAGCGCGCCGGCAGCAATCAATAGAAAAGTAAGCGCTGCCAGGAGTTTGGCGAAGCGGTGGAGCGCGGGATTGTAGGCAGGTTGCGGCAGAAAACGGCTCACTCGCGCGAGTACTCGCGAACCTTTGATTCTAGCAGGCCAGGGCAGTGTCTGACGGGTTATTGGAAGGTGAGATCAGCGCCTTTTTTCTGTTCGTGCGGTGCCACCTTAACCGTCATTGTGCGCTCGCCTAGCTTTTCCTGAGCGGCGGCGATGGTGTAATCCCCGGGCGGCAAGCCCTTGATCTCGAAATTTCCATTGGCGTCGGTGACCGCAAATAGTGGACTGGCAACAACGTTCACGTACATCTTCATCCAGGGGTGCTGGTTGCATTTCACCGGAACCATGATCTCCGGCTTATCGAAATGCTTTAGGAGCGGTGCCGACTTTGGCTGCTGGCTCTCATTCCACTCCGGATTATCTTTCGGCGCAGCGTGGATATTGTGGTCGGTGTTGTCGCTATTACGGAACTCGACGGTCTGTCCCGCCATTGCGCCCACAACGTGGGGCTCGTACCGACAACCGATCTGGTCCACCACAACATGCTCTTTGGGCGTCGCCCAATCAGCCAGGAATGGAGCGATTTTTACATATACGAAAACGTTTGCGAGTTTGCCTTCCCTCGCCGTGATCGGTGAAACGAGATTTTCGCCTCGCGGGCTCATCGCGCAAGCCGGATCGAAGCTCATGTCAATCTTTACTGTGGCAGGTGCGGTACCGGCAAAGTGCACCGTGCCGCTGATGGAGCCGGTCGATGTAGGATCGACGGCGATCTTAGGCGCTGGTGGCGCCGCCGTTGAAGTCGTAGGGGATGAAGTGCGATTGCATCCGGAGAGGATTGCACCGGACAGAAGAAAAATGATTGTAAGTCGCATGGATTATTTTGCCGGAGCGGCGGTCGCTTCTACGTGCGGTTCCTGGCCGGCAGGGGTCTGCATCATCTCGATCACAGCGTCAGCAAATTCCTGTGTGCCGGCAGGGCCGCCCACGTCTTTAGTCAGCTTGTCTTTTCGGTGGCGATAAACGCGCTCCAGTGCGTCTTGCACCTTGAGCGCTGTTTCGCGTTCGCCCATGTGTTTCAGCATCAGCACCGCGGATTGCAGCACCGCAGTCGGGTTCGCAATGTTCTTGCCTGCAATGTCAGGCGCAGAGCCGTGCACTGCCTCAAACACCGCAGCCTTCTCGCCGATGTTCGAGCCGGGCACCAGGCCCAAGCCGCCGACAAACGCCGCGCAAAGGTCGGAGATGATGTCGCCGTAAAGATTTTCCAGCAGCAGCACGTCGTACTGATAAGGGTTCATCACCAGCTGCATGCAGGTGTTGTCCACGATGTGTTCGCCGTAGGTGATCTCCGGATACTCGCGCGAGACATTGCGCGAACAACGCAGGAACAGACCATCCGTCAGCTTCATGATGTTGGCTTTGTGGATGGAGTACACCTTTTTGCGCTTCTCTCGACGCGCCAGCTCGAACGCATAGCGCGCGATGCGAGTAGAAGCTTTTTCCGTGATGATCTTCAGGCTCTCCATCACTCCCGGAACCACTTCGTGCTCGATACCGGAGTATTCGCCTTCGGTATTTTCACGGACGATGATCAGGTCAACGCCCGGATAGCGGGTCGGCAGGCCGGGAAGGTTTACGATGGGGCGCACGTTCGCGTAAAGCTCGAATTTCTTGCGCAGTGCCACGTTGATGCTGGCAAATCCGCCGCCGATGGGCGTCGTCACCGGGCCTTTGAGCCCGAGTCCGGTGCGTTCCAGCGATTCGATCAGCTCTTTCGGGAGGTACTCGTGGTACTTCTCGAAGGCCTCCGCGCCGGCTGCGAACGACTCCCATTCGAACTTGAGGCCGGTGGCTTCGAGGATGCGAACCGTCGCGCCCGTGACCTCAGGGCCGATGCCATCGCCGGGGATCAATGTGATCTTGTGTGCCATGTTTAAGCTTTGGCCCCTTGCTTCCGCTTCGGGGCTGGAATTTCCTCGCTGTCGAGCAGGTGTTTCAGCTCTGCCATGAATTCTTTCACGTCTTTGAAATCCATGTACACGGACGCGAACCTGACGTAAGCCACCTTGTCATGCTTCTTCAACTGATTCATGATCACGGTGCCGATCTCGCTGGTCTTGCGTTCGCGCTCAGGAGAATCGATCACGAACGCTTCAACGTCGTTCACGATCTGTTCCAGCTTTCCGATCGAGACGGGGCGCTTTTCACACGCCCGCAGCAGCCCAGCCAGCACTTTTTGCCGCTCAAACTTCTCGCGGCGCCCGTCTTTCTTCACCACCATGTACGGGATCTCGTCGATGCGCTCGTAGGTGGTGAAACGCTTCTCGCATTTCAAGCACTCGCGCCGTCGCCGGATCGATTCAGCTTCCTTGCTCTCGCGGGAGTCGACGACCTTATCTTCCGAGTGGCCGCAAAATGGACATTTCATGACGTGAAGTGAAGTGAGATTGTAGCAGGAACCAAAGAATCAATCAGTGTTGAGCGCCGTTTCCGCCGCCTCTTCATCTTCGGCGAGCTTGGTGATGGAAACATGCTCATGTCGCGCCAAGGCCAGCCCCGTCGGCACGCAGCTCAGGAAGGTCACCATCCAGCACAACATACCGCAGCTCACCGCCAGCTCCGGCGGGACTCCAAAAACATACTTGAGTGCGGTGATGGTCATGATCTGCGAGCCGCCGCCGACCATCGGCAGCTGGGCTACGCCGCCCACCACACTGAAACCCATCAGCAACAACACGTACGAGATAGGCATCTGCAGCGAGGGATCATTGTAAGAGTGCGTGATCGTCCAATACGTAACGGCGATCATCGCCCATATCAGCAACGACATTCCCACCAGTTGTAGGAACGAAGTTAGGTCATGGATGGTGTTCAGCCCTTCGCCGAAGGTCGTGATTTTGTGACTGGCAAGTTTCGCAAGCCGCGGCGAGCGCGAAAGTATCTTCTCCGCGATCCTTGCCAACCGAGCTGTGCGGAATCGCAATAACAGTGCAAACGTCAACAACACCGATGCGAATGCGAACGCCACGGGAATGCCATAACGCACGAACTTGTCGAAATACGGGAGCTGGTGAAGCTGCTCGCGGAACACGACGCTCGAGATTAGCAGCAGCGTTCCGAACGCGCCGGTGTCGAAGATGCGCTCTACCGTCCAGACGGCAAGCTGTGACGGCACGTTCAGATTGTGTTTTTTGGCGATGATGTAAGGCCGAATCAACTCTCCCGGACGCCCCAGCAGCGCCAAGCCGGTAAAGCCGATGAACTGCGCCGCCGTTACGCTTGCCGCCGTGACCTTCTTGACCGGGCGCAAGAAGATTGCCCAGCGGATTGCACGAAGGTAGTAGTCGAGATAGATCAGTCCGACCGAAAGCGCGACCATCGCCCAATTCGCCTGGCGGGTCTTGGCAAAAAACACTCCCCAATCAAAATGCCGCCACGTCCTCACCTGCAGATAGATCAGCGCGACCAACACGAGCGCGATTACAAAGTAAATCAGCGTTTGGCGTTTTTTCATGAGTAGCGGGTAGGGCGCAGGAAAAGGGAACCCGCAAAACTAAATGACTTGGAGGGGAAGGTCAATGCTGAATGATCGCGGTGTCGGCGACCAACGCCGCTTTTTTCTGCGAGTGCAAACTTTTGGCAGCGGGCGGGGATTGCTTGGCCGACAGCCGGTCATCCGCCGCTTTCTTTTTGTTGTAGTCGCGCACAATGCGTGCCACATAGGCGCGCGTCTCGCGATAGGGCGGAACTCCGTGATATTGCGTGACGCGCTCTGGCCCCGCATTGTAAGCAGCCAAAGCTTTTACCGCGTCGTAGTTGAACTGCTCGAGCAGTTGCCGCAGATAGCGTGTGCCCGCTTCGACATTTTCAGTGCTGTCGAACGAATCTTTTACTCCCAGGCCGGCTGCCGTTTTCGGCATCAGCTGCATCAATCCCTGCGCTCCCTTGGGCGAGATCGCACGCGGACGGAACCCACTCTCGGCGCGCACCACGCTATTGATGAAATCTGGATCGATGTGGTGCTTTTCGCCGGCCTGCGCAATAGATTGGTCGATGGTGAGTGTTGGTGGCGGAACAGGTTTGGGTTCCTCCGGCACGATGACGATCTCATCTTTTTCGAAACTCACAATATCCGCGCTCGGCACATCGATGAAGCTGCTCGGGTTGGAAGCCGTCAGATACAGCCGCGTGACATCGCCCACTACTTCGCGACGCTCGTGTTTGAGCGTGAAGCCGTTCCGCATGACCGCGTACTCCGACGAGAAGGCGCTCGTCGCGAGGAGTGCGACCACAAGCCCGAAAATAGATCTGCGTATCATCAGAAGCTAACGAATTTCTCCACCGCTGCCGCGACCCCGTTTTCACTGTTCGACAAGGTCACATGCCAGCCATTCTGCTTGAGTTCATCCGAGGCATTTCCCATCACCACCGGGACTCCGGCAAACTCCAGCATCTCTACATCATTATAGTTGTCCCCGATGGCCATTACCTCCTCTGATTCTAGCCCGCGAAACTCGGCCCAACGCTTGAGCGCGTGGCCCTTGGAGCAGTCCCGATTCAGCACATCCATGATGCACAGGTCGCGATGTGGATATTCAGTCTTCAGCACCGTGACATCGGGCTTCAAGTCACTTGCGAGCAGCGCCGCTTGCGCCTGCTGCATGCGTTCCACGCCGCCGCAGAACATCGCCTGCACCGGATCGCGCGTCAGGGCGTTTTCGATCGGAACCACAAACTCGATGAACTCCATGTTGTTGTTCAGCCACCGCTGGATCCTTCCCGTCAGCTCGCGCGTGTGTTCCAGGACCAGCGCTCCTTTAGTCTCCTGATCGAAGGTGATCACCAGGTTGCCGCGAAAGGCTTTCATCTCTGCGGCCAATCGCCTCGCCGTTTCGGCGGGTAACAGGTCGCGATGAAAAGTCTCTCTGGTGAATGAGCGGGTAATGGCTCCATTCGAGCTGATAAGCCAAAGCTTGTCGTAAAAGCCGAGTCGTTCGGCGATGGGGAAGGCGAAGGCGTGTCGCCTTCCGGTGACTAGGATGATTTCGATCCCGCTCTCGTGAGCGCGCCGCAGGGCCGTCAGATTCGCAGCTGATATCTCAAAATTCGGATCGAGCAGCGTGCCATCAATATCGATCGCCAGCAGCCGTATGCGCTTGGTCACAGGCCGAGTCTACCATCCGTGAAAGCCACCTGCCCTGTGTTATATTCCGCTGCAAATGCGGGCTTTGCTCTTCCTTCTTCCGTTGCTCCAGGTGGCCGCGATCATCGACTTCATCCGCCGCCGGCCGAACATGTACTGGCTTTGGATCATCCTGATTGGCGGCCCACCGGGAGCAGCCATTTATCTTTTGATGGAAGTACTGCCGGACCATCGCCTCTCCGCCGATACCTTCCGCTGGTACACGCGACGTAAGCGAATCAAGCACCTTGAGATCATCGTGCTCGACAATCCCGCGCCGGGCAATTACGAAGAGCTGGCGGATCTTTATAGCGAAGAGAAAAAGTACGACCGCGCCCGCCAATGCTTCGACAAAGCCATCTCCTCACGCACTGATATGCCGAATCCGTTTTACGGACGCGCCATCGTCGAACTCCACCTGAACGATTTTCCCGCCGCCACCGCCGACCTCGAAAAAGTGATGACCTTCGATCGCAAATTCGACTATCAGCGTGGCGCCGGATTGTTGGCTTATTGCTACTCGCGAACCGATCAGCCGGAAAAAGCCGAACGGCTGTTTCGCGAGACTCTCACCACCTCTACTCTCTCGGAGACGCAATTCAATTACGCGGCGTTCCTTGCGTCGCAAGGCCGCACCGACGAAGCGGGCGAGTGGGCGCAGCGCATCCTGAATAAGAAAGTCACACTGCCGCGTTATCTTCGCCGCAAAGAAGGGCAATGGTTCAAGAAGGCCATAGGATTGTTGAACGCGCTGGCCTCCAGCCAAGCGCGGAAACCCGCTTCTTCGGCCGCGCGATAGCCAACCTCAACCTGCGCTGCTGCTTCCTAAAATAGTGAATCACCAGGAGGCACTCATGCGTAATCTCATCTTTACTCTGGTGTTGTTGTGTGCTGCAGCGGGGATGGCGCTCTCGCAAACCGGCACCGCACCGGCCCCAGCCAGTAACCCGCCGGCAGCTACCGACCAGCAAACTTCTCCGAGCCCCGCGCCGAGCCAGCCTGCTTCGACTGCCCCATCCACTGCGCCGGCCACCACGACTCCAGTCCCTCAGCCTCCTCAGAATCAAGTCCCACAGGCCGATCAGCCCGCACCGCCGAGCGGTACCGTGCTGCATCCTGCCAATGTTCCTGAAACCGCGCAGGGACGCGACATCGCCAAAGGCACCGAGATCAAAGCTGTGCTCGATACGCCGCTCTCCACCAAGACCTCGAAAGTAGGCGATCGCTTTACCGCCACCGTGGCGCAGGATGTGAAAGGCGTGAACGGGAGCGTTGGCGTCCCGGCTGGTTCGAAGATCGAAGGCGAAGTGAGCGAGGTCGAGCAGGGAAAGATGCTTCCACAGCTCCGTGGCAAAGGACGCCTGAATCTTCGCTTCACCGACATCTCTCTGCCGGATGGAACGCGCGCGCCGGTTTTCCTGACCTTAAAAACTGTCACCGACACCAGTGGGAAACAAAGTTCCGGTTCCAGTACCAGCACGGAAGGCGAAGTGAATAGTCGCACTAGCGGCGGCACCATTGCGAAAGATGTCGGCATCGGCGCCGGCATCGGCACGGTTGCCGGGTTGATCTTCGGACACGCCATGCGCGGTCTCGCCATCGGCGCCATAGCAGGCGGCGGCTACGTTCTCGCGACGCAGGGCAAAGATGTGGAAATGCCGGCAAAAGCCGGACTCGTCCTCAATGCAGACTCTCCCATCAATCTCTCCGCAAACGGATCAACCAATAACACTGGCTCCAATCCCTAGAACTTCAGTAACGCAATAAAAAAAGAGGGCCGCGATTTCTCGCGGCCCTCTTCAGTTGTTAGACCGACTTATTTCGGCAGCTTGGAACGAGCTGCGGCACTCTGCAGCGCATCCTTTTGCGCACCGTCGATGATGCCGGCGCCCAGCAGCGCGTCTCCCAAGTGGGCGACGCAGCTGTTGAAGCCGCCGCGGTTGGTGGCGGGTGCCAGGCACTGGTTCACGAAGTCCTTCACGGTGCAGCCGTTCGTGAACAGCGTGTTGGGCACACCGCTGTTGTTGCCGCCGATGGTGACCGTCGGGCTTAGGTCCGAACCCAGGCAAGAATCGCCATTATCGTCGGCAACCAGATCGAGGTCCGCATCTGGATACCAGCCGATCTCACGGAACAGTGGCAGAGTCATGTCGAATGGCGGCGTCACGTTGTGCGTGAGGTCGCCATTGATGTTCGGCTCCATCAACTGGTTCGGGAAGGCAATCGGGTCCCAGTGCGAGGTGGAGGATCCACTCACGACCGGATTAGGCGCGTAGAGCAGTGCGTGTCCGGCGCTGTCCGCACCCGCACGCAAGCTCATGTCGACGCCCAGGGTCGCGTTCACGCCGCTCGGGATCTGCGCTTCGATAGCAGTTCCATCAGCCTGCGTCAGCGATCCGACTGGGATAGTAACGGTTGGATCGGCGCCACCCAGTCCTGGAGGTGGGCTGCCGGCTGCGTTGTTGACGATGATCGCGCCTATCGCGCCTGCATTCTGCATATTCTTGGCTTTCACCGCGAATGTGCAGGTCCCACGGTTCGCCACGCCGATCAGTCCGCTGAGCGAACCTGCCGGCAGGACAGCGCAACCCAGCGGATCTGCAGCCATCGCAAGGTTTGCGGTGACTGTGGGCGACCCTATCGGAGCGCCGAAGGCCGCCGAGCCCACCAAGTAATGTCCGGCCAGCGAGCCCCCGTTGATTGTTAGTCCGGGAGTTCCGAATGCCAACACCTGCGTGACCGCCGCGTCCACCTTTGGTCCATTCCACGCCACGTGCAACGGGTTAATAATGGCCGCTGCGCGCTGCGCGTCTGTCATATCCAGGAACGAGGTCGGGGTCGGCGTGCTGTCATCCGCGAGATAATGCTCGTAGATGTCAGGCAGCCCTAGCGCCTGCGCGCCCGTCGATTTATTGATGAACGTCGCAAAACCCAACCCGTGCCCGAACTCATGCAGCACGACTGCGAGCAGGTCGATCTGGTTGGTTCCTTCATTGCCGTCGTAGCCGAAGTACCAGGTCAGACTGCCGCACGCCGGATCGGGTGTGGCAAGGCGGTTGTTGAAGCGCGCCCGGATGTCGTGCAGTCCATCGATTGCCGCAAGATCGATACCGGAACGCTTGCTCGCCAGCGCCGAGTGGTACCAGGTGCCGGAGAACTCGGCATTCGGGAAATCACTCCAGATGTCCTGCGCACCCGCGGACCCGAGCACCGAGCCGGTCGCCGTGCAGGTTAGAGGTTCGAAGGTTGCATCAATGTTAATGGTGACACTGCTGTCCAGGTTCGCGCCCCAGATATTGGCGGCCTGTTGGAAGACATTGAGGGCTTGTTGTCCCTTGGTCGTTCCTGGATTGCCGCCGATTGGCGCCGCCGCAGTAGGGTCGTTGAAACCTGTGCCCGCCGGGTCGAGGTTATTCACCACAATGTGCGCGCCCGCGAAAGCCTGGGCCGCGAAGAGAGCTACAAGCGCGATTAGCAGAAGAGATTTTTTCATGGCTACTGGATCTCCCATTCTGCCGACTGCTGTTTTGCGGCTGGTTGGTTCGACTTTTCCGTCTTCTCAGGCTTTTTTGCAGATTTTGCATCCGCTGCTGTCTTGTCGTTCTCCAGGAAGCCCTTGGCTTCATCCATATTCGTGACGCACTGCGTTTGGACCTTGCCGTCCGTTCCTACCTTGGCGATAGCAACGCTTTGGAACCGGCCTTGCAGGTCGACGGACTTCGAGCCCGCAGGACCGTCCTTGACAACCAGACCTTCGGTCGATTGGCTGAGTGCGGGAGCGATTGCGGCTTGCAGTTCGTTCAATTCATCCGGCGAAGGAGACCGAAATGTGTCCTTTTTATTTGGATGATCGGAATTGTTTTTCGAGGCGTGTTGTGCCGAAGCAGTGCCCACGCCAAAGATGAGAATGAACAAGGCAGCTACCAGCGCCATGTTCCGGTACGGATTCCTATCCATCGTTACTTCTCCTTGATCAGTTAGGTCAGCCGAAGCTGTCGTACTCAAGTTCGTTTCACAGGGAATGAAACCGTCACAGCAATGAAGGGTGGTCGTGCGTTGATGACTTCGCGAGGTGGTACAACGAGACTCAGGATGCGCCAAACACAGCTCCGCGGCCGCAAAATTGATTTTTGTGAATCTAGCCGGATCAGAGGGGGCTGGTTTCCAGCAGGCGCGAATTATAGGCTCAAGATGGCGCTAGAGGGAAGGGGAAAATTCGCAGACACAGTATCGTGATAACTACTTTGGATAGTAGTCGTTGCCGCTAGAACGGCCCGATAATCCCGCCTATGTTGCGCGACTTGGGCGCCTGCTTCGCGGGAGCGAGCACATCCACGTACTTGATACCTGAGCCGGTGTTGAACAACACCGTTTTATCAGATGGCTTCAGGAATCCGCTGGCGATCAGTTTCTCGTAAGCCACCAGCGAGGCCGCTCCCTCAGGCGCCGCGAAGACCCCCTCCTCCGACGCCCACTTACGCACCGCAGCCAGAATCTCTTCATCGGTGGCGATCACGGCGGTGCCGCCAGATTTCGTCAGCACATCCAGGATGATGTAATCGGCGTACGCTTTCGGCACGCGCAATCCGGCAGCAAGGGTCGTCGCGTTCGCCCACGGCTCCGAGACTGCCTTGCCCGCCTCCCACGCTCGCGGAATCGGCGCACATCCCGCCGCCTGCACCACAATCATCTTCGGACGCTTCGTGCCGGGCGCGATCCATCCCAACTCTTCCATCTCCTCAAACGCCTTCCACATTCCGATCAGTCCGACGCCGCCGCCCGTGGGATAGATGATCGCGTCTGGCAGCTTCCACTCCATCTGCTCCGCGACCTCATATCCCATCGTCTTCTTGCCTTCCACGCGGAACGGTTCCTTCAGTGTCGAGATCTCGAACCATCCTTCTTTTTCTTTGCGCTCGGCGATCATGCGGGCACAGTCGCTGATCAATCCATCCACCAGCGTGATGTGTGCTCCGTAACTCTGGCACTCCACCAGATTCGCGCGCGGAACATCCTTCGGCATGAAGATGTGCGCTTCGATGCCGGCTCGTGCCGAGTACGCCGCAAGCGCACTCGCCGCATTCCCCGCCGATGGGATCGCCAGCTTCTTCAATCCGTACTTCGCAGCCATGGTCACGGCCATTCCCAAGCCGCGCGCTTTGAATGAGCCGGTGGGATTCAGCCCTTCATCTTTGATCCAAACATTTTTAATCTTGCGGCTGGGTAACAGCGGAGTGAAACCTTCGCCGAGCGTGACCGGCTCCACGTCCGGCAAGACCTCAGCGTAACGCCACATCGATGCCACTCTTCCGGCGAGCATCGCCGGTTTGAATTTGCCGCGTAGCGCCTTCAAGTCGTAGCGGGCGTAAAGCGATCCGGCACACTTCGGGCAAAGCGTTTGCGGAGTCTCAGCGGAAATTTGATGGTTACACTTCGAACATTCCAGGAAGGCGATCTTGCTCATGGCGTAGGCGGGTAAGTCTAACAGACGGATTCTTCGTCGGTGTGGGCGCCGCACTCTCTGAAAAACATCATTTAGACTCTTAACGTGTCCCTGCGTGACCTCATCCCCTTTGGCCTGGCCAGCGAAAAGCCACGCCACTTCCGCGACATGGCGCGCGTGGTCTGGACCAATCGCGACAATCTCCCTTATGCATGGCGCGTGCTCAACCATGGCGTCTGTGATGGCTGCTCGCTCGGACCCTATGGTCTAAAGGATAACGTCATCTCCGGCACGCATCTCTGCATGACGCGCTTGAATCTCCTGCGCCTGAATACCATGCCTGCGGTCGCCGATGAGCGCTTTCAGAACATTGAAAAACTTCGCAGCTTGTCGAATGAAGAACTGCATCGCCTCGGGCGCATTCCTCACCCGATGGTGCTGCGCCGCGGCGACAAAGGATTTTCTCGCCTCACTTGGGAGCAGGCTCTCGATCTGATCGCCGACGAAATGAAGCCGGTCGCGCCCGAGCGCATGGCGTTCTTCGCCACATCACGCGGACTCACCAACGAGGCTTACTACACCTTTCAGAAGTTGCCGCGCATGCTTGGCACCAACAATGTGGATCTTTGCGCGCGGCTTTGCCACGCCGCCAGCGTCTATGGATTGAAGCAGACGCTCGGCATCGGCGCGCCCACCTGCTCGCTCTCTGACTTCATCGGCACCGAGTTGCTCGATCCTCTTCGGCACCGACCTCGCCAACAACCAGCCGGTCACGACCAAGTACATGCATTACGCCAAGAAGGCCGGCACCAAGATCATCGTGGTCAATCCGTATCGCGAGCCCGGACTTGAGCGGTACTGGGTTCCTTCGGTCGCATCCAGCGCCGTCTTCGGTACCAAGTTGATGGACGATTTCTTCCAGGTGCGCGTCGGTGGCGACATCGCTTTCATCAACGGTGTGATGAAGGTCCTGATAGAGCAGGGAAAAACGAACACCTCTTTCATCAATGACCGCACCAAGGGTTTTGAAGAGCTAAAGAAATTCCTTGCCGGCCTGACTTGGGAAACCATCGAGCGCTCCAGCGGCGTCACCCGGGCCGAGGTCGAGCGCTTCGCCAACCAATATGGCAACGCCCGCTCGGCGGTGATCTGCTACTCGATGGGACTCACGCAACATTCCTTCGGCGTGGAGAACGTGAAAGCTATCGCCGACCTGGCGCTTATCCGCGGCAATCTCGGACGCGAGAAGTGCGGCATCATGCCCATCCGCGGACACAGCGGTGTTCAGGGCGGCGGTGAGTGCGGTGTTGACCCTGCGAAGTATCCCGGCGGCTTCGAAGTCAACATCGAAAATACAGAGCGCTTTTCGGAACTATGGAAAGCGCCTCTTTCCGCGCTTCCTGGTTATCACACCGCCGAGATGGTGGAGGCCGCGCACCGCGGCGATATCGACGTCTTCTACACTGTCGGCGGAAATCTGCTCGAGACCATGCCTGACCCTGTCTTTGTTCGCGAGGCGCTGCAGAAGATCCGCGTTCGTATCCACCAGGACATCGTGCTCAACACCTACACCATGATGGAGAGTGATCTGCTCATCTTGCTTCCCGCGCAGACGCGTTATGAGTCCGGCGGAACCTCCACGAGCACGGAGCGTCGCGTGCGCTACTCGCCGGCCATCCCCGGACATGACATCGGAGAAGCCAAGCCCGAATGGCAGATCCCATGTTTGATCGGTGAAAGGCTGATGCCCGAGCACGCCGAACAATTCGCCTATCAAAGCGACGCTGACATCCGCCGCGAAATGGCCGCCGCTATGCCGATCTACAAGGGCATCGAAAAGTTGAACAAAGAAGGTGACTGGTTGCAGTGGGGCGGCGCGCAACTATTCAAAGATGGATTCGCGAAGATGCCGGAAGGTCGCGCACAATTCGTGCGCGTGCCGATTCCGAAGAACGAAGTACCGGAAGGGAAGTTCTGCTTCACCACGCGTCGCGGAAAACAATTCAACTCGATGACTTACGGTAAAAAAGATCCCCTCACCGGCTCGCGACGACGTGACGATGTCTTCGTAAATCCCGCCGACGCTGCTCGTCTGAAACTTGACGACGGCGACCCGATTCTTTTACGGTCTCTGGTCGGCGAGTTTCGCGGGCGTGTCCGCTTGAGCGACATTCGCGAGGGCGCGCTGCAGGCGTATTGGCCGGAAGGCAATATCCTGATCGAGCGGCGGCTGGATCCGGTCTCCGCCGAGCCCGATTACAACGCGATAGTCGAAGTTGTGACCGTTTCTGACGCTCCATCTTCGGCACCGCAGCCCGAACTTGCATCCAAATCCTGAGCACCTGAAGGCGAGACTCTCCCTGATGAGCACAAAACGCAAGGTCCTCGTGGTTGACGATGAGCGCGTGATCGCCGATACCCTGGCCATCATCCTCAATAAGAGCGGTTTCGATGCTTCGGCCGTCTACTCCGGCTCAGGCGCGGTCAGCTCCGCGCGCTCCACGCCGCCTGACCTGATCATCAGCGACGTCATCATGGACGACATGAACGGCATCGAGGCGGCCATAGAGATCCGCAAATTCCTGCCTAACTGCAAGATCCTGTTGTTCTCAGGCCAAGCCGCCACCGCCGACCTGCTAGAACAGGCCCGCAAACGCGGACATGAGTTTGAGATTCTGGCGAAGCCCGTGCACCCTCAAGACCTGCTGGCGCGGATCAAAGAGTAGAAATCCTGGGTTTGATTTGGGTGGCACAGCCGCCCTCGGCTGTGCAAAGTTACAGCTCGCGTCTTCCTTCGATCGACTTCATCATCGTGACTTCATCTGCGTATTCGATATCGCTGCCGGCAGGGATGCCGGTCGCGATGCGCGTCACCTTGATACCGCCATGCTTCTTCACCTGTTGGGACAGATAGAACGCCGTCGCCTCGCCTTCCACCGTGGGGTTCGTCGCGATGATGATCTCATCCACATCACCGTGATCAATGCGCTTCAGAAGGTTGTTGATGCGCAGGTGTTCCGGCCCGACCCCGTGCAGCGGTGAGATTGCGCCGTGCAGCACGTGGTAGACGCCGTTGTAGTGGCGGGTCTTTTCGATCGCATTCACGTTGGTTGGCTCTTCCACCACACACACCATCCGCAGGTTTCGCGTGGGGCTGGAACAATAGACACACGGATCAACGTCAGTGATGTTGTTGCACAGCGAACAGAAGCGAAGTTTTTCTTTGATGTCGCGGACCGAGTCAGCCAGCGCCTCCGCGTCATCCGCGCTCGAGCGCAGAATATGGAACGCTAAACGCTGTGCGCTTTTTGCGCCGATACCGGGCAGCTTCTTCAACTCCGCGATCAGGCGCGCCATGGGCTCTGCAAACTGTGACATTAGAAGGGCAGTCCCCCACCACCGAGCATGCCGCCCAACATTCCGCCCAAGGTTCGATTGCAGCGTCTCATCGACTTTGCGGCTGCCTTCATTCACCGCCGCGACCACCAGGTCCTGCAGCATCTCGAGGTCGCCAGACTTCATGATCTCAGGATCGATCGTCACCGCCAGAACTTTCTTTTGTCCATTCATCTTCACCGTAACGCTGCCGCCGCCTGCCGATGCTTCGATTACGGTTTGCTGCAGCTTCTCTTGTATTTGTTGCGCCTGCTGCATCAGCGCCTGCATTTGTTTTTGATCCATGACTAAGACTGCCTCTTATCGATCACGGTGCGGATCTCGGCGTTGAACTTTTCCTGCATCCGCCGCACGATCGGGTCGTCGGCCGCGCGTTGTCGCGCCGAGCCTGTAGAAGCTGATTGTGTTCGCGCGGCAGCCGGCTATCGCTCCGTTCGATGCTCCACCCATAACTTTCAGCTTCAGTGCGCGTCTTGCTAGTGAGGTCGCTGCGGTCGTGGCCACGCGCTTCGCTTCTGCGTTGACCACCATCTCCACCACGGTCGGAGTCGCCGAGACCTTGATCACGATCTCGCTTCCGGCGAGGCTCCATTCACCGCCGTCGAGCAGGCTGGCGACGGAAGGGAAGCCGGCTTCTTCCACCGCGCCCACCACTCGCGCCCGTATCTCGGCGATTGAAATCTCAACTTCTTCAGAACCTTGCGGCTCCAGCGCCATCACCGCAGCAGTCGCGCCTTGAACAACCAGGCTCGGGCCTAGATTCGCGCTCGGTTCAGACGACATCTGCGGTTCGCGTGATTTCCTGCTGCGGTCCATCTCAAAGGGCGATACGGCAGGGGTCTCGCGCGGGTAAGAACTTGCAGCTGTGCGCGGCGGTTCCGATGATCGAATCGGGGGTGCGGTTCGCGACGGAGAAGAGCTGGCGCTCTTCGTCTGCTCAAATCCGACTCCGCTCAAAATCTGCTCTACCGGAAGTAGCCGCTGCGCGTGCACCATCTTTAGCAGACCTAACTCCAGATGGAAGCGTTGGTCCTGCTTATAGCTAACGTCGCCGTGGGTGCGCAGCAGTATGTTCAAGAAGCGCGTTAGGTCCTCTTCTGAAAACATTGCAGCTACGCGGCCTACACGCTGGCGCTCGTCTGTCGAAATCTGCAAGAGCGGCGAATCCTTTCCCGCGACTTTCGCCACCATGGCGTTGCGCAGGAAGCGCACCATCTGGCGCGCGAAGTGGGTCGGGTTCTGCCCCTCGACCAGTAAACGGTCGAGTTGCCGCAGGATATCTTCGCTGGAATTTTTCTCCACTGCGGTCATCATCTGCTCCAGCGTCTCCGACGGCACCGCGCCAACCAGTCCGCGGACGATCTCCGCCGTCAGCTTCTCACCGCAACAGGCAATGGCCTGGTCCATGATGCTGAGCGCGTCGCGCATGGAGCCATCCCCCGCTTCGGCCAGGATCGCGAGCGCGTCCTCATCTGCCTTGATCTTTTCTTTTTTAGCGATGTCGCGCAGCTGGCCCACAATGTCGTCGAAGCGGACGGCGTGAAAGCTGAAGTGCTGGCAGCGTGAGCGGATGGTCTGCGGAATGTCTTCCGGCGCCGTGGTTGCCATCATGAAGATGACGTGTCCCGGCGGCTCCTCCAAAGTTTTCAGAAGAGCATTAAAAGCGGCGTCTGTGATCTGGTGGGCTTCATCAAGGATGTAGATCTTGTATCGGTCGCGTGCCGGGCGATATCGCGCCGCGTCGCGCAGCTCGCGGATCTCGTCAATGCCACGGTTTGTCGCGGCGTCGATCTCGATAACGTCGACAGCGCCGCCCGCGCGGATCTCAGTGCAGGAATCGCAAACTCCGCACGGCTCCGGTTGCGGCTTGTCGGCCTTGCCGTCTTTACCTCGGCAATTGAGCGCCATCGCCAGGATGCGAGCAATAGTGGTCTTGCCGATACCGCGGTGACCGCTGAAGATGTATCCGTGCGCGATGCGCTGCTGCTCGATGGCGTTCTGCAGCGTGCGAGTGACGTGTTCCTGCCCGATAACGTCGGAAAATTTTTGCGGACGGTACTTGCGGGCCAGGACCTGATAGCTCATGGAAGAAATCGATTATACGTCTGCAATTACCTCGTCCGAGAGGGATTTCCTTGGACAAACAGCCGCTTCCCCGCTTCCGGACGCCAAAAAGACGCATCCGCTTGAATTCGCCTTTCCGCTGATATAGGCTGTTCGCCTCTCTTAGCGGCTTCGGAGGCTGTGTCTATGAACAATCTCAAATTGACAACGCGCGAGCAAGAAGGCATGACCATTCTCTCCTGCAACGGACGCATCGTATTTGGCGACGAGTCTTCCGCACTGCGCGAAAGGTGAAGGGTCTGATCGCCGAAGGCAAATCGAACATCGTCATCAACCTCGGCGGCGTCAACTCATCGACAGCGGCGGACTCGGTACTTTGGTTTCGCTCTATACCTCGGCGCGCGCTGCCGGCGGCGACATTAAGCTGGCCAACCTGACGCAACGCGTCGGCGATCTCCTGCAGATCACCAAGCTGCTCACGGTGTTTGAAACTTTTGAGGGCGAAGGCAAAGCGGTTGACGCTTTTCAGAAGAAAAAGCTACCGCCTAAAGATTGTGTAGACGCGCACGTCCTCGTGCGCCCAAAAAA
>CAVQGF010000046.1:0-86565 GCA_963711965.1 uncultured Acidobacteriota bacterium
GGTGGAGCGCTCGTCGGTGAGCGTGATCTCGAGTCCTTTATTCAGGAAGGCGAGTTCGCGAAGGCGCTGCGCCAGCGTGTCGAAGTTGTACTCGGTTGCGGTGAAGATCTCTGTATCCGGAAGGAAGTGGACCTTGGTGCCGCGCTTCTTGGTGCTGCCCGTCTTCTTGAGTTTCGAAGTCGGAGCGCCTTTGGAGTAGGTCTGCTCCCAAACATGACCGTCGCGCCAGATCTCGAGATCGAGTTGATGTGAGAGCGCATTGACGCAGCTCACGCCGACGCCGTGCAGTCCGCCGGAAACTTTGTAATTCGAGGAATCAAATTTTCCGCCGGCGTGCAAGGTGGTGAGCACAACTTGCGCGGCGGGAAGTTTTTCTCCGTTCACCACCATGTCGTCAACGGGAATTCCGCGGCCGTCGTCGATCACGGTGATGGAGTTATCTATGTGGATGGTGACTTCGATCTTGGTGGCGTGACCGGCGAGCGCTTCGTCGACAGAGTTGTCGACGACTTCGTAAACGAGGTGATGCAGTCCCATCTCGCCGTTCGAGCCGATGTACATGGCGGGGCGCAGACGGACGGCTTCCATCCCCTCGAGGACTTTAATGTCATCGGCGGTGTACTCGCCATTGCCGCCATTGCCGGCAACTTTTTTGCTTTAGTTTTTTCTTTCGCCGTCGCCACTGCTACTGCCTCTTTCGTCGCCAAATCAGACCCCGTCGTTCGCAGAAATTTCAGACAAAAATCGAGCTCCCGCGGATGCTTGCGGCAGAACTCCCCGTTAACTTTAAATTATTGATATTACAGTCACTTAGGGGAGAATTGAGCACTACTGATTATAGCATGGTTTGTGCGGCGGCAGTGCTCGGTAAACTGCTGATTGCAGGAGCCTTTGAGGCGGAATTTTAGCAGGCAAGTACCTGGTACCTAAGTACCTGGTTTTCTTAGTGTGGGCGAAACTACATCCTTCAAGAGCAAAGGAAAACGCCACAGATAAACACTGATTTTAGGAGATCAGTGAAAATCTGTGGCGCCTTGATCTTCTAGCGTCCGCCGAGCCTGAAGGCGATGCTGACCTGGCTCTCGACTTCCATGGGGCGGCCGTTGTCGAGGTAGGGCAGGAAGCGCCAGTTGCGGATCGAGTCCACCGCGGTGCCCTGCAATTGCGGCGCGCCACTCACGACTTTCACTTCCTTCACTTTGCCTTCCATGCTGATCACGATCTGCATCACCACGCTGCCTTGCACGTTCATCTGCTTGGCAAGTTGCGGGTAGCTCATCGGCGATTTGCTGAAGATGTATTCCTTCAACGCCTCTTCAGAAAGCCGCATGCGCGTGTCACTGACCTTGGTGATGCCGCTCACCGCAACGGTGGTCGCAGGTCCGCTATCAGAGACGACTTCAGCCGCGGCGCTGGTATCAGGCGCAGCGATGACTGGCGTCGAAGTGGCGGCTGTCGTGGTGACCGGCTCCATGCCGGCTGCGGGCGCGTTCACCACCGGCACATCGTTCTTGGCGACCGTAGCGGGCTCAGGGTTGCTGGGCAGAATGTTGTTCACCGGAATCCCAGCTGAGGGCTTCGGCTTGGAAGTGTTCGCGGCGACAGTCTCAACCTTGGGCTCAGGCTTCGGATTGAACGTCACCGGCTGCGCCGTCGTCTGGACGACCGGCTCTGACTTCGGCTCGGGCGCAGGCTGTTGCACCACAGCTGTGCTGGCAGCAGGCTTCGCCGGAGCAGGATCGTCGGAGAAGGTCATGGTGACAGTGCCGTTGGTTACTTCTGGCGCGACCTTGGGCTTTGGCGGCACGGGCGTCGCAACCGCCACTGCCGGCGTGGCCACAGCAGGTTGCGGCACGGGTGCGGCCGGATCGGCTTCGCCGCCGGCTGCGGTCCAGGAAAATCATCGACGCAGCGGACGAGGCGGAGCTGATCGAGCGCTGCCTGATTGTCGTAGTGAACGACAGCGTGACGGCGTGATTGTGCAACACGGTCACGAGCTGGGTCTGGAACATGGTCAGGCCGGCATCGTCTGGCGTGGGCTTGGTGCGGTAATCGGCGCGCGCGAAGTGGTGTCCACCGATCTCGACGTCCTTGATCGGGCCGAGTGTTTCATAGGCCGAATTGGGGAGCAGCGAGCGGCGATCCTTGTATGAATTGCGACGCCGTCTTCACCACCGGCGCTGCGATATCTTCCGCCTGGGTCCCCATATCACTGGATGCTGGCACTGCCGGCGCGGGAAGCGCGCTCAGCAATTGATAGAAACGCTGGCCAGGTTGCTGAGCGTTGGATCGTTTGCCGGGTCCACTGTCCAGGAACGCGGTAGCTGAATCCAAAAAAGTTATTGGTGTAAACGTCGGCGGTCATGGCGCCGGTATCAGGGCGAACATCGCCGGTGGAGGCTGCTGCGGTGTTGCTGGGAGCGTGGCTACGCCAAGCAGCAGCATCCAATCGTAAGCAGGGTGGGGGACACGTTCGATAGCTCACTTCCCTGATTTTCGGGGGAGGTACAACAGCTACATTCTACTCTGGATGGCCGTAGAATCAGTGCAGAGAATGGTTCGTCAAGCTGTACCGAAGGGCGTGTCCCAAAGGTAACAAATGTCGGTGCGGGACCTCTAGCCGCATCGTTTGGTAAGCTCAAAGATCGATACTTATTAGAAGAAACCGACCGCAAATATCTGAAAAAGGAATCGTTATGGCCTTTGAACTGCCCCTCTTCCCTACGCATACGACGCCCTTGAGGCCGCCATCGACAAGCAAATCACTGCAGTTGCATCACGACAAGCACCATGCGGCCTACGTTAACAACCTGAACGCGGCGCTGGAAAAACACTCTGACTGGCAGAACAAGACGCTCGGAGGGCGATCCCGCCGTGCGACATCGCGAGCGTGCCGGCGGATGTGGGAACCGCAGTCCGCAACAACGGCGGACGGGCACTATAACCATCCATGTTCTGGCAATAATCATGTCTGCCACAGGTGGCGGCCAGCCCAGCGGAAAGATCGCCAACGCCATTGACGGCCTGGGCGGCTTCGACAAATTCAAAGAACAATTCAACCAAGCCGGTGCGAAGCAGTTCGGTTCTGGATGGGTGTGGCTGGTGCGCACCAACGCCGGCAAATTGAGAATCCTCTCCACGCCGAACCAGGACAATCCGCTGATGGATGGCAAAGGCGACTTCCCTGTCTTCGGCAACGACGTTTGGAGCACGCCTACTCATCTGCGGTATCAGAGTGAGCGTGCGGATCTATCTGGCGGCGTGGTGGAACGGGTCTCAACTGGGAGGCAATCAACAAGCGCCTCCTCGATGTTGCTGCGGGGGGGTTGATCGCTTGCCGGCTGCGGACTAACGTCAACTACTTACCGCGGACTGCTGATTCAACTGATTCAAAAAACCGGCCGAAAGGCGGGGTTTAATTTTTTAAACCAGAGCGCCACCCGGCCATTTAGGCCGAAGGCCTGCTGGAGCGGGAATTCGCGGATGACGCAATAAACAGGGTCTCCCTCGCCCGCCGCGCTCAGGATGCACTCGCCTTCGGTTCGGTTTCACTTCGTCCTTCCCACAATCGTACTTCGTACTTCTGCACAGGCGGGAACCTGTGCCACCCACTGCCGATATAATGTCGGCCACCTGATGCCACTCTTCGGGCACCAAGTTAGGCCCATACGAGAATCGTTGCTCCTGTCGGCGCGGGCGGGATGGGCGAAGTGTATCGCGTGCCTATTTGGGCGCGATGTCGCGGTGAAAGTCCTTCCCGCGTCACTGTTGCGTCTAATCCAGAACCGTCTGCGCCGCTTTGAGCAGGAGGCGCGTGACAGCGGCGCTGAACCATCCCGCAACATCCTTGCGGTATTTGATGTTCGGCACGCACGAAGGTTCGCCTTACCCTTGTGACCGAGTTGCTGGGAAGGCCAGACGCGAGCGCATGCAGGCGCGCGCACTCTCGGCGCGGAAGTCGGTCGAGTACGCGCAAACACAAATCGCACGCGGGCTGGTGGCGGCGCACGAGAAGGGGTACTCTGAAGCCGGAGAACATCTTCGAAACTAGCAGCTGCCAGAAGATTCTCTCGACTTCGGACTTGCGGAAGCCGACGCAGCCGGAAGGTGCCGTTCTCGTCGCCGAACTGTAATCCTCTCGACGGCAACTGGATGCCCGCAAGACGGCATGCTGGTCTTTTCCAGCACTTCTTCGCGACACTATTGCCAACTCGAATTACAATTCACTACAAGCTTCCCTGGAAAAGAGCTTCCTCACAGGCTTGCAAGCTCAGGTGGCGTACACCTTCAGCAAATCTTTTGACCAGGCCTCCAGCTTCGAAGGCGAAATCAACTGCTTGATCCCCGCGCGTCATATTCGCTTTCCCAGTTCGAGCGCCGTCACCGCTTTGTTCTCAGCTATGTCTGGCAGCTGCCCATCCCGAAATATTCGGGGTTTGTTGGCGCAGCATTGAGTGGATGGGATGTTTCGGGTATTTACAGGATCTCCGATTCCATTATCGGCTGACAATGAACTGATGTACAGCGCGTTCTTCGAATATCCAGGAGAGCCCAATCAGTTGGCGCCATTCCACAAGACCAATCCGAAAAGCAACGGCGGCTACTGGTTGTCTGAACAGCTTTACCGAAAACGCTTCGGACGATTCCGCTGCTCCGTGTTCCGATGGGGCCACGTTCAACTGCTTCGATCCAAGCCTTTTTCGGCAAGATCGGGAATGCCAGGCGCACCATCTGCTGTGGCCCGCCTATTAACATACATGGATTTTGCACTTCACAAAGGTGTTATGGATTGGAGAAGAACACCCGGTTCGAGTTCCGCGCTGAGTTTACAATCTGTTCAACCACTCGCAGTTCAACAACCCGGACGGGAACACTACTGACGGTTCGGATTTCGGCTGCATCGTTTGAGCCAAAGACCGGATGCCAGATTCGAGTTGGCTTTCTGCAAGTTCTACTTCTAGCCGCAAAGCAGTAGAATAGAAGCAGCTTTCAAACCCGGGCGGTTCCTTTCGCCCGGGCACTCTCACGGCTGGGATCAGAGCGGCTTGAAGCCATTCCTGGACAATCACGAGGTAGCCCGCACTGCAAAAAGAGCTTGATACTTTCGAGCGTCGCACTCGAATTCCGCCGCTGCTCACAAAAAGAATCTCAAACGTATTCCGCTGGCTACACCCAGCGGAATACGTTTGAGATTCTTTTTGTGAGCAGCGGCGGAATTCGGAGTGCGACGCTCGAAAAGTATCGAGCTCTTTTTGCAGTGCGGGGTACATCGGATCTCCAGGAATGGCTCAAGCCGCTCTGATCGCGGCCATTAGAGTGCCCGGGCGACCGCAGCCGCCCGGGTTTGAAAGCTGCCTTCTACTCTACTGCTTTGCGGCTAGAAGTAGAACTTCAAGGGCCAACTGAATCTGGCGTGGTTCTTTGGCTCGAACGATGCGGCCGAAATCCGAACCGTCGGTCGTGTTCCCGTCCGGGTTGTTGAACTGCGAGTGGTTGAACAGATTGTAGAACTCAGCGCGGAACTCAAACCGCCTGTTCTCTCCCATGGGTAGCACCTTGTGAAGTGCAAAATCCATGCTGTTAATAGGCGGGCCACAGCAGATGGTGCGCCTGGCATTCCCGATCTTGCCGAAAAAGGCTTGGATCGAAGCAGTTGAACGTGGCCCCATCGGAACACGGAGGGAGCGGAATCGTCCGAAGCGTTTTCGGTAAAGCTGTTGGGATCGAACCAAGTAGCCGCCGTTGCTTTTCGGATTGGTCTTGTGGAATGGCGCCAACTGATTGGTGTTCTCCCCATAGATATTCGAAGAACGCGCTGTACATCAGTTCATTGTCAGCCGACGAGGTGATACGAATCGGGAATCCCGTTTGATAGGTGTAAATACCCGAAACATCCCATCCACTCAATGACTGCGCCAACAAACCCCAAATATTTCGGGATGGGCAGCTGCCAGACATAGCTGAGAACAAAGCGGTGACGGGCGTCGAACTGGGAAAGCGAATAGTGACGCGCGGGGATCGAGCGGGTTGAGTTCGCCTTCGAAGCTGGAGGCCTGGTCAAAAGATTTGCTGAAGGTGTACGCCACCTGAGCTTGCAAGCCGTGAGAGAAGCGCTTTTCCAGGGAAGCTTGTAGTGAATTGTAATTCGAGTTGGCAATAGTGTCTTCAGCGAAGATGCTGGAAAAGACCGGCGTGCCGTCTTGCGGGCATCCAGTTCCGTCGAGAGGATTACAGTTCGGCGACGGCAGCCTTCGGCACATCAGCTTCGCAAGTCCGAAGTCGAGAATCTTTACCTGGCCGCTGCTGGTGAGGAAAATGTTCTCCGGCTTCAGATCGCGATGCAAATTATCCCCTTCTCGTGCGCCGCCACCAGCCCGCTGTGCGATCTCCGCGCGAAGGCGACCGACTTCCGCGCCGAGTGCGCGCGCCAGGCGCTCGCGCGGGTCTCGCCTTCGAGCAACTCCGTCACCAGGTAAGGCGATACCTTCGTGCGTGCCGAGCGTCGAATACCGAAAGTGACGTTGGGACTGGTTCAGCGCCGCTGCTGCACGCGCCTCCTGCTCAAAGCGGCGCAGACGTTCGGCATCGCGCGACAGGTGACGCGGGAAGGACTTTCACCGCGACATCGCGCCCCAATACGTTGATCGCGCGCGCGATACACTTCGCCCATCCCGCCCGCGCCGACAAGGAGCAACGATCTCGTAGGGGGGCCTAACTTGGTGCCCGAAGGGATCTGGCATCAGGTGGCCGACATTATATCGGCAGTGGGTGGCACAGGCGCCTCGCCTGTGCAGAAGTACGAAGTACGATTGTGGGAAGGACGAAGTGAAACCCGAAACCGAAGGCGAGTCATCCTGAGCGCGGCGGCGGGCGAGGATCTGTTTATTGCGTCATCCGCGATCCCGCTCCAGCAGGCCTTCGCCTAAATCGCCGGGTGGCGCTCTGGTTTAAAAAATTAAACCCCGCCTTTCGGCGAGGTTTTTTGAATCAGTTGAATCCACGCAATCCGCGGTAAGTAGTTGACGTTAGTCCGCAGCCAGGCGATCGCCCGCAGCAACATCGAGACGCTTGTTGATTGCCTCCCAGTTGATCACGTTCCACCACGCCGCCAGATAATCCGCGCGGTTATTCCTAATACCGCAGATAGTAGGCGTGCTCCCAAACGTCGTTGCCGAAGACAGGGAAGTCGCCTTTGCCATCCATCAGCGGATTGTCCTGGTTCGGCGTGGAGCGATTTTGAATTTGCCGGCGTTGGTGCGCACCAGCCACACCCATCCAGAACCGAACTGCTTCGCACCGGCTTGGTTGAATTGTTCTTTGAATTTGTCGAAGCCGCCTCAGGCCGTCAATGGCGTTGGGCGATCTTTCCGCTGGGCTGGCCGCCACCTGTGGACCCCATGATCTGCCAGAACATGGAGTGGTTATAGTGCCCGCCGCCGTTGTTGCGGACTGCGGTTCGCACATCCGCCGGCTACGCTCGGCGATGTCGCGGCAATATTCCTCGAGCGTCTTGTTCTGCCAGTCAGAGTGTTTTTCCAGCGCCGCGTTCAGGTTGTTAACGTAGGCCGCATGGTGCTTGTCGTGATGCAAACTGCATGGTCTTTGCTTGTCGATGCGCGGCCTCAAGGGCGATCAGGAAGGCTAGGGGAGAGGATCGAAGGCGAAGACCATTTCTTCAACAATCGCCTGCTGTTTTCTTATAGATCAAACGCTTCAAAGGAGATCAACCATGCCGGTCAGCAGATAAACTCCGCCAGCCACATTAATACGCAGCACCTCCGCCAGCTCACGAAGGATCTCGCAATCATCACGGCCATCAACAACGACCATGCCCCAGAATCAATGAGCAGGAAACGCGTCCCACTCCTGCTCACGCCGCCGCCAGTCACGCCCGCCAGCATATGCACAAAGCCATTTTGTGTTTGCCATATGCATCTGCTTCAGCAAATCAAATAACTTTTTGATTGATTGTGTTCCTCTACATGATGATAAGCGACGAGGACTAATGTGTTTTGATCAATTTGCTCATGTGATGTCTCCTGCACCAGCAGTGCCATTGAGTAGATGGCGATCAGTGAGTATCTGCATGGCTGGTGAGATGGTGTTGCAGTTTATATAATTATTGCTTGCCGCTCCAATTCCTTGCTCAATGCAGCACCTGTCAATTAGAATGATATGGTTCAGAAGTGTTGGTGGAGATCACTGTGCGTGCCCATTCAAATCCAACCCACGCCGACCATGGTGGCTTGAACCCATGTACCGGATCGTTAGCTTGAGAATTTGTGTTGCAAATCCAGTGCAGTGACTGTTGGTTCATTATTCAGGATCAGGCAGTGCTCGAGGAATGTGTGTGTGTGTGTGCTGGAATCTTCCTGTACTGCAGCTGTGAAGCCGATCCTGTTGACCTGGTTGGAACTGTGGTCAAGATGTGCAGTGGTTGTGACAGTTGGGAAATCATAAGCCGAGGTTGAGAAGCAGCACAATGTCACTATAACCTTCTCGGACGACCTGTTTGTCAAGTGCGGCCAGCACAACTGGTGCAGCCTGTGCCTGAGCGAAGCTCATAGTGAGTTCAGATCATGAGGTGATTTATGAAGTGGAAGCCCAAGTTGAGATTAGATTTCCAAGTGATGGAGCGTCAGTTAGGATTTGGTGAAGAGCATTCTGCCCACAACGCCTGAGCCGCTATGATCGAAGACCATGTGGTCGTGGTGAAACATGCCCGCAGCCTGATGGCTTGCCACCATCAATGGCACTTGACGAGCCACTGCCTGCTACATGCCGCTGAAGCTTCAAGGCCGCAGTTGCCATTGGTGTCATCACCAAAATGAATGCAGCGCCACCGCTTCTGAAAGGCTGAAAGGGATACATCAGCAAATTGCCGACGAACTGTACTTGCCAAGATGAAGCCGCCACCAACTGGCCGAGATCGATCAGATGGACAACGAGTGTGACGAAGAAGGTGAGAAATGGATGTGTATGGATTGGAGGGCACTGCTGGAGCTCCATCAATGCGCTTGTGATGATCCTCATCATGCTCGCCAATGGAAGTTCATAGTGAAGAAGATTAGAGCATTGCCTTCAACTTGTGAGCTAGAATGTTCAAAGGCTATATTTTATTATCTCAAAAATCGATGTTTAATCCCTGCTGTTTTGCTTCGAAGCATGAGTCTTGCTCTTATTAACAAATCAGTGTCAGGCACCTTACAAAATCCTCCAAAACCCGCACCGACAAGTTCACCGGCATTGTCGCTGCAAAACCATGCATGTTGAGAGTGGCGCATAGCTCTTCCAAGCCGACTGAATTAGAATTCAGAATGTGAACGGGAACCTTGTCACAAGTATCTGTGGAGCTGATTTGTTTAGACTCTGTCAATGGGTCATTTGGCCGTCAGAACAGAGCACGGGGAGAAAAGAAACCAAGCCAAGAAATCGTGACAGCGGGGCAGGCCCAGCACACACGGCCATGCACCAAAGTCTCTAGGGAGGTCAAGCCTCTGGGTGCTGCGGCGATGACACATCCGGCTCGACGCGATGGGCATCATCACCGTCAGCGAAGTCGCTCACTCGTCGACGAAGTGGAGCCTCGCTCACCACGTCACCAAGTTCAAGATCACTCATCGCATAACAACTCCATCACCCGTCCTCATCGATCATCATGACGTCGCCGTTGACGACATGGTGGTGAAACCGGAGAAAAATTTTCCCGCCGGGGAGTCGGCTCACCTTGCACGCCGGCGTGTTCATTTTCATCGAAACTTCTGGTGATGGCACGTGGCCAGCCGTGCTCATGCTCTCACATTGAACTCGGAGACGTCGGCGGCCACGGTTGTTTGGGACAGAGCTGGACCGAGCTACTCATCTTCAAGTCGAGAGATGGGCAGCACCAAGGTGTACAGTTCATTCGCCGGGAGATCTTATCGACGAACAACTGATCAGAGCGCGCCGCAGGGCCTCGCGACCCGCTCGAGCCACCGAGGTTCACCACCGACGTCATCATTCGTAAGACGGGGAAGCCAAGCGCCACGAGTTCAAGTACTCCGGCGGAATCGCCGAGTTCATCAAGCACCTGAACCGTGGCAAGGCGGTGCTGCACGAGAAGCCCATCTACATGGAAGCCGAGCGCGACGGCGTCGCCATGGAGCTGGCCATGCAATACAACGACGGCTACTCCGAAAGCGTTTTCAGCTTTGCCAACAACATCAACACCGTCGACGGTGGTTCGCACCTCTCTGGCTTCCGAACCTCGCTCACCCGCACCATCAATTACGCCGGGCAGCAACTCGGCCTCTTTAAAGACGTAAAAGAAAATCTCACTGGCGACGACGTGCGCGAAGGTCTTGTCGCTGTCGTCAGCGTAAAGCTATCGCAGCCCCAGTTTGAAGGTCAGACCAAGGGCAAGCTCAACTCCGACATCGCCGGCGTCGTTCAAGCGTTTGTCAACGAGCGCCTGGGCGCGTTCTTCGAGCAGAATCCCACCGTCGCGCGCAAGATCATCAACAAAGCCATTGAAGCTGCACGCGCACGTGAAGCGGCCCGCAAGGCCCGCGATCTCACCCGTCGCAAAGGCGCACTCGATGGCGGTGGACTTCCCGGCAAGCTTGCCGATTGCTCAGAACGCGATCCCATGCGCTGCGAGATCTATCTGGTTGAGGGTGAATCCGCAGGCGGCACCGCCAAGCAGGGACGCGATCGCCGCACCCAGGCCATCCTGCCGCTCAAGGGCAAGATCCTGAACGTGGAGAAGGCGCGTTACGACAAGATGCTCGGGCACGAAGAAATTCGCGCCATGATCACTGCGCTCGGCACCGGCATCGGCAAAGACGATTTCGATACTTCCAAGCTGCGCTACGGCAAAGTCATCCTGATGACAGACGCCGACGTTGACGGCTCGCACATCCGTACCCTGCTGCTCACCTTCTTCTTCCGCCACATGCAGGAGCTGATCAAGCGCGGCCACGTCTTTATCGCGCAGCCGCCGCTCTACAAGATCAAGAAGGGCAAGAGCGAACAGTACATCAAGAACGACAACGAATTCGTGAAGGTCATGGTGAAGCGCGCCTCGGACGGCATCGTGGTGCGCTACGGCGAAGGCGCGGCCAAGCTCGAAGGCGCGCCGCTCACCAAGTTCATGACCACGCTCAACGATTACCTCGGCTTCTTTGAGAAAGTGAACAAGCGCATCCGCGACGAGAAGGTCACCGAGCTTCTTCCGAAGGTCGGCCTCTCGCAGCGCGCCGACTTCGAAGGGGACAAGAAGAACCCGCCGGCGAAGATCACCAAGCTGGAAAAAGCTTTGAAGACACTCGCGAAATCGAACGGCGTGAAAGAGGTCAACCTCGAGTTCGACGACGAGCACGAGCTCTGGCAGGTGCGCTACACCGATTCACAAGGCGCCGAGCGCAAGATCAACTGGCAGCTGGCGTCTGCGCCTGAGTACCGCCAGATGATCTCCAAGTACAAGCAGATCGAACCCTTCATGGAGCCTCCGTTCGTCATCGAGGCCATCGCTGCTCCGGCGGAAGAAGTTGCCGAAGCCGAAGGGGAAGAGAAGGCTGCTGAGAAGAAGGCGAAAGCCGCGCCCAAGTCGAAGAAGAAAGTCGAAGTGGAAGCGGTGGAGAAACAATCGGCGAAGGAGCTCTTCGACCATGTCCTCGGCGAAGGCCGCAAGGAATACTCTGTCCAGCGCTACAAAGGACTGGGCGAGATGACCGCCGAGCAGCTCTGGGAGACCACCATGGACCCCGAGCGCCGCACCCTGCTCGAAGTGAAGGTCGAAGACATCGCCGAGTGCGAAGCTATCTTCACCACGCTGATGGGCGAAGACGTGGAAGCCCGCCGCAAGTTCATCGAGGAGAACGCGCTCGATGTGAAGAACCTGGATATCTAATCGCCCAAATTAAACAATCAGCCCCGGTGCAAGCCGGGGCTTTTCTTGCGTTCTACCTCCACGACGACACCGGCGCTCGCGCAAAAGTGTCCGCAAAAAGCTTGCACCTTCAGCGGAACTCGCGGGCGGGCGCTAGTGTCTATCGCTGCGAGGAGAGTCGGAAATGCTTAAAGTCTTCCGCTCCAGTCCAGGTAAATTTTCCTTCGCTACTGGTTTTATCAGCTCCTTCTTGCTTCTGTTCGCGATCATCTTCTTACAAACCCTGAACAGGAACACAGAGATTGCCAAGCAGAAGTCAACCGCCTCGGGGGCCGTTAGCGGTGTCGATTGGGTTAATCCAGCGAGCCTCTGGCAAAGTCGGCGACTGGTGGACTACGTTCTGCCGGTGCGATATGCCGGTGGCATGTATCAAAAGGGCGGGATCGTTTTCGATGATGCGCGGAGCTCCTCGCCGCGCAAAATCGTGCGGACCGGAACTCTGCAGCTTTCAGTCACGAACCCGCTCCGCTCCGTCGACGAGATCACGGGCATCGTTCAGCAGTACGAAGGCTACGTGGTCAACCAGCAGAACCATACCGAGTCCACCAGCGGAGAAGAGGGACACCTCACGGTCCGGATCCCTGCCGGCGACTTTGATGAAGTTCGCAAGCGGATCAAGGCGAGCGCCGTGCGGGTAGATGAGGAACAGCAGACCGCCAACGACGTTACCAAGGACTACTTTGATTTCGAGGCGCGTGTTCGGGTTCTGCACGCCCAGGAAGAGCAATATCTGCAGATATTGAAGGCCGCAAAATCGGTTGAGGATACGCTAAGAGTCACCGAAAAATTGAACGAAGTCCGCGGCCAGATCGAACACACCCAGGGGGATTTCAACTTCCTGCAAAAGACCGTCGAGACTTCTATGCTCGAGATCCACCTTCATGCACTGCCCGGGGGACGCTTTGCTGCTCTGGATTGGCATCCGTTGCTGCGCTTTCGAGAGCAGGCTGGGGACGGGCTCGAAGCTTTGGGAGAGTTCGCGGCAGTGCTGCTGGCCATCCTGGTACGACTTCCCGCGGTCATCCTTTGGGTGCTCACTGCCGTTGGTCTAAGCGCCTTGGCGTGGCGGCTGCTGCAGAGAATGTGGAGATGGTTTGCTCCAGCAAAATCAAACTAATTCTGATTTGCCACCCATCCGCCGGGCTTGGCGAGGGTCCGCGAGCGAAATTTCCGCGCTATGATGTCCCTGCTCCATGCCTCGCCACGATGAACCCGAGCTCGACATACGCGCCATCGTGCTCCTGCTCGTCGTTCTGGGGCTGCCCGCCGCCATTCCCGCCTCGGTGCTAAGCAGCAAGATTTCGCATTCTCTATTCAGCGCCGCCGGCCTGCACGCGAACCCGATCATCTTTCTGCCGATTGCGATGGCTGCACTCATGCTCGCGCTCTGGTATCTCCACGGACGCAGTCCTGCGATGGGCTCCATTGCTCCGCGCTATGCGCCGCCCAACGATCTTTCACCGATGGAAGCGGGCGTACTGGTGGACGGCCGCCTCAACCCGCGCGACGTGGTCGCCGGCGTCGTCGATCTCGCCATCCGCGGGTATCTGAGCATCCAGCCCATACGCGACGACGCTCATCCGCACACGGGTACCTTCGCGGCCGATTATCGTTTCCAGAATCTTCACCAGCAGGGCTGGGCGACCCAGCTGCCTGACCATGACCGCTTCCTCATGCAGCACATCTTCGAAGCCGGCAACGAACCGCTGCTCTCCGCGTTGCGCCACGGGCTGATTGACTACATGTCGCAGTTTCGCGACGCGATCTTCGCCTCACTCGTCGAGAAGAAGATTTACCGCCTGCACCCCGACCTTGGACGCACTGTCGTCTGGGTCGGCTCCGGAGCGCTCCTGATTCTGATCGCATTCCTCGCGCAGCTCTTCAATCTCAAGCTCGCCGAGTCCGCCGTCCTTTACGTACTCAGCTTTGCCGCCGCTGCTGGGGTAGCGTATTGGGCCGGGCGCCGCATCAGCTGGCGCTCGCGCGACGGGCAACTCGCTCTGCGCGACGTCCTTGGTCTGCAGGAGTTCTTGCAGCGGGTCGAAAAAGACCGGCTCCGCCAACTGCCCTCCGGGACTCTGGAGAAGTTGCTGCCTTACGCCATGGCGCTGGGCGTCGAAGGCCAATGGCTCGGCGCATTCAAAGGACTGGTCGCGCCGTATCCCTGGTATACACAGGCCGCCGCAGCCATCGTGCCTGATTCTGCGCAAACAGATGGCGACCGCACCGACATTCTTCTGATCGGTCTCGATGCGATGACCAGGATCCTCCTGCAAACCAAGTGATCGTGCCGGCTCCTTGAGCTCTGGCCTTCTCCCGTTTTCCGTACGCCCTCTCGCGTTCTCAGTAGATTTCCTTAGTCCTTTCCGCATTCCGCAACTCGCAATCCGTTGAAAGCGCACGGAATCGCGCTTCGGCCAGCCGATTGCCTCTACTCATTGCGTAGTCTCGGAGGGATTTATGCTAAGACCCTCGGCCCTCTTAGTGTGTTTATTTTTCGCGCTTCCACTCTTCGCGCAATCCGGCGCGCCCGCAATCACCGAAGGTTCGCTGCAGATCCTCGACGCAACCGGCGCGGTCGCCGGCTCATGCCCGCTCAAGCACACCGCCGTGCACGCGGAGATCAGCGGCTTCGTCGCGCGCGTGAACGTCGTGCAGGAATTCCAGAACGACGCGCAGAAGAAGATCGAAGCGGTGTACATGTTCCCGCTTCCTCACCAGGCAGCCGTCGACGGCATGACGCTGCAGGTCGGCGACCACACCGTGCAAGGCGCGATCCGCAAGCGCGAAGAGGCGCAGGCCATCTACACCGCCGCCAAGCAAGCCGGACACGTGACCGCGCTGCTCAACCAGGAGCGTCCGAATATCTTCACCCAATCGGTAGCGAACATCGAGCCCGGCGCGGCAGTCACGGTGACTCTTTCCTACGTCGAGATCCTCGAGTACGACGCGGGCTCTTACGAATTTGTTTTTCCCATGGTGGTAGCACCACGCTACAACCCAAGCGGCCAGGCGAAGTCGAGTGACCGCAAGAGTGTGCTCAGCGTGGTCCGCGATGCCGACAAAATCTCCGCGCCTGTGGTCGAAGGTGCGCGCTCCGGGCACGATGTCTCGGTAGAAGTCGATCTCGACGCCGGAGTTCCTATCCAGGCAGTCGAATCGAAATTGCATGCGGTCGATACCGAACTGCGCAGCGCACACTCCGCGCACGTGCAGCTCCGCCAGCGCAACGAGATCCCCAACCGTGATTTCATCCTGCGCTATAACGTGGCCGGCCCCGCGATCGCGGACGCGTTGCTGACTCATCGCGCTGCCGCGGCGCGAGGCGCTGCCACCCCGCCCAGCGGGTATTTCACTTTCATCCTGCAGCCTCCCGAGCATGTGGGCGGCGAAGATGTCACGCCGAAGGAGATCGTCTTCCTGCTCGACACGTCGGGCTCCATGGAAGGGCTGCCGATCGAGAAGGCGAAGCAGATCATCACGCTCGCGCTCGACGATCTCTCGCCCAGCGACACCTTCAACATCATCACCTTCGCCGGTGAAACGCATGTTCTGTTCTCGCAGCCCGTCTATGGCTCGGCGGAAAATATCCAGCGGGCCAAGCGTTTCGTGGCCGGGCGATACGGCAACGGCGGCACCGAGATGATGGCCGCAATCAAGGCGGCGCTCGCGCCTAGCGATTCGCAGGACCACGTGCGTATAGTGTGCTTCCTCACCGATGGCGAGGTCGGCAACGACGAACAGATCATCTCCGAAGTCCAGAACCATCCCAAGGCGCGCGTCTTTTCATTCGGCATCGGCACCAGCGTCAATCGTTACCTGCTGAGCAAGGTCGCTGAAGTTGGACACGGTGAAGCGAACTTCGTAGTTGTCGGTAACGCGCAATCAGAAGCCACTGATTCAGAAACCGCGGCCAAGAAATTCTTTCAGCGCGTGCGCGCTCCCATGCTCACCGATATCACGCTCGACTGGGGCAAGCTTCCGGTCAGCGATGTGTCGCCTTCCCATCCCGTCGATCTGTTCGGCGCAAAGCCCATCGTCATCACCGGGAAATACACTGGCGCGGCCAAGGGCACGCTGACGCTGCACGGCATGCGTCGCGGCATTCCTTACAGCCGCGAGATCGCCGTCAATCTTCCTGAAGCCAAATCGCAGAACGCTTCGCTCGCTACTCTGTGGGCGCGGCGCCGCATCGACGAGCTCAGCGCACGCGATTACATGGGCCTGCAGACCGGCAACATGAAAACGGAACTGAAGCAGGAGATCACCCAGCTCGGCATCGACTACAGCATCATGACTCCGTTCACCTCGTTCGTTGCGGTGGAGTTCGCCTCGCAAACGGGAACGAACGCACCTGCAAAAGTTGTGGTCCCAGTCGACGCGCCGGCAGGAACCACTGGCGGGGCGTCTTTGTCGGCGAATCTTACCGATACGTTCTATTCTTCCGTACCCGTCTCGCGCGGCGTAACAGGTATCTACTATGCGAGCCCCGGAGTGGCCGCAGGCGGCGGCACTGGAGCGGCGGGACCGGTATACAACGTTCCTTCGCTGCAGGCTGGCACCAGCGCTGAAGTTGTCGAAGTCACGGGTTCGGCGATCACTGTGGATACCACTTCGACCGCCGTCGCTTCCAACACGTCTGACACCTGGTGGCAGAGTTTGCCCGTGCAAGGCGGCGTGATGGGCGTCGTCAACATGAGCATCGGAAACTCGGGCGGAGGCGGGGGATCGGCGAACGCCTCGATGGCGTCGATCACTGGCGGCACCGGACTCGAGAACATGTATGTCGCTGATGGAGTGGGCATCACTGAAGGCGGCTTTGGCGGAATCGGCGTCTACTCGCGTGCTTATGGTCCGCAATCTCACGGTATCAATCTCTCCTTCCTGAAAGAGACACAGGTGCAGACCGGCGGCTTCGAAGCGCAGTACGGCAAGGCTACCGGCGGCATCGTGCAGGTCGTTACGAAGTCGCCGTCGACGCGTGCGCTGCTCGAGTCCAAGCTCAAGCCCGACGCGTTAGCGGCATTTGATTGCGCAAAACGTCGCAAGAGCGCAGCCGCAACTTGCGCAGGTGTTCGCAATGGAAAGTTGGAGCTTCGTATCTCCGTGGGCAACGATCCGAAGCAGGTGCTGAAGCGCTTGAAGAAAGCAGGCCTGCGCAACGCAAAGCTCAACGCTTATCGGACCGAGATCACGGGATCGGCAGCGCTCGATCGATTAGTAGCCATCGCTAGGCTCTCCGATGTGCTCTTGATCGCGCTGCAACCACCGGCAACCACCGGTGGTGACCGCGCCGGAGGCGGGCGGACCTGCCCGCCTTCGGCCCTGATTTTTGGAAAAACGTCATCAGGAACATTGAACGGGAGCGAGGTGTCCAATGATGCATGCAAAAGCGACGCATCATTCTCGTACTGATAACGCTGCTGGTTCTGCTGGCCATCAAGACCGCACATGCTCAAACCGATGCGGCTAATGCCGGCGTGAATTGGCAGAATCCAGGTGACAGCATTGAAGACACCTGGCATGGAGTCGCCACCACCGGCCTGGTTTTCGCGGCGGTGATCGGAGGGCTCCTGACGGTCCTTCGCGTCCGCGCCACCCACCAGCGGCAGCACAGCGGCCAGGGCGGTCCGCAGCAGTTAGGCCTCAGCCAGATTCCGGTGCACGAAAAAGGTGAACGGCCGCGCTAGAAATTTATTGCAAGTTCCTGTACAAAGGCCGTTCTACTCACAAGGGGACTTGTTCATGCGCAAACTGCTCATCGCAGTTGTACTGTTTTCGCTCGCTGCCGCCGCTCAGGACGCCAAAGACGAAGGCGCGGCCCTGACCATCTACAACAAAGATTTTGCCGTGGTGCGGCTGAACGTTCCGCTCTCGTTGACCAGCGGCATCAACCGCATCAACTTCACCGGAGCCACGGCGCGGCTTGAGCCGGATTCGGTCGTGTTGCGCGACCCCTCGGGCAAGCGCGTGCTGCAGATCCTGGAGCAGAACTATCGCAATGACCCGGTGTCGCAGGCGCTGCTGCTTTCCTATTACGAAGGGCAGACCATCGACTTTCTGGTCAAGAATTATCAGAAGCCCGATGAGATCGTGAAGGGCAAGATCGTGCGCAGCGGATACATCCCCGGCGGCAACGCGACCGAGCCCATCATCGAGGTCAACGGAAAGCTGCAGTTCCAGCTTCCCGGGCAGCCCATGTTCCCCGCGCTCTCAGACGGCACCATCCTGAAGCCCACGCTCAACTGGCTGATGCAGACCGATAAACCCGGCGACTCGATCGCCGAGGTCAGCTACATCACCGGCGGACTGAGCTGGCACGCGGATTACAACATCGTCGCGCCCGAGACCGGCGACCTCATCGACATGGTGGGCTGGATCACCATGAGCAACCAGAGCGGCAAGCAGTTCGACAACGCGCACGTGAAGCTCATGGCCGGCGATGTAAACAAAATCGTCACCGGCGGTTTCCAGGCGCAATACGGTCGCGGGATGGCAAAGGCCGCTGACATGGCCGCGCCGCAAGTCTCTGAAAAAGCCTTCGATGAGTATCATCTCTACACACTCGAGCGCTCAACCACGCTGCACGATCAGGAGACCAAGCAGATCGAATTCGTGCGCGGCGCGCAGGTGAAGTCGAACCGTATCTACGTCTACGACGGTGCGCAGATCGATAATCGCTGGGAGTACAACCCCGAATACGCGCGCAACGACCAGGGCTACGGCACGCAGTCGAACCCCAAGGTCTGGGTGATGCAGGAGATCAAGAACTCCAAAGAGAACAACCTAGGCATCGCCCTGCCGGCGGGGCGCCTGCGCTTCTATCGTCGCGATACGGACGGCTCTCTGCAGTTTACCGGCGAAAACATGATCGACCACACACCGAAAGACGAGACCATCCGCGTCTACACCGGAAATTCATTCGACATCGTCGGCGAACGCACTCGTACCAACTACCACATCGACACCAACCGCGACTTCCTCGATGAGTCGTTCGAGATCAAAGTCCGCAACCACAAAAAAGAATCCGGTGCAGGTGCGCGTGGTCGAGCACCTTTATCGCTGGGTGAATTGGGAGATCGTGAATCCGACCAGTGAGTTCAAGAAGAAGGACAGCCGTACCGCTGAGTTCACCGTTACCATCCCGCCTGACGGCGAGAAGGTGATCACCTATACGGCGCATTACACCTGGTAGCGAGATGAAAAAGTTCCTCTTACTATCGTCGGTGCTTGCCGTGGCCACGCTAGCCGCGGCGCAGAACAACGACAAGCCCGCCATCACCATCTACAACGGCGACTTCGCAGTGGTCCGTCAGAACGTGCACCTCGAGCTGCAAGAGGGGACGACGAAGTTCACCTTCGCCGACGTGACCGCAAACCTCGAGCCTGAGTCGGTGATCCTGCGCGATCCCAAGAATCCGTTGCAGGTGCTGGAGCAGAATTACCGCAACGACCCCGTCTCGCAGGACCTGCTGCTTTCATTCTTTGAAGGCAAGACGCTCGATTTCGTCGAGACCGAGCCGGATGGCTCTAAGAAGACTGTCACCGGGAAAATCATCCGCAGCGGACACATGCCCAACGGCCAAAATCCGCTCGCGCCCATCATCGAGGTAGATGGCAAGCTGCGCTTTAGCCTGCCCGGCGAGCCGCTGTTTCCTGCTCTTAGCGGCGACGTGATCCTGAAGCCCGCTCTGAGCTGGCTGCTGAAGAGTCCGACTGCGGGCACATCTAATGCCGAGCTCAGCTACATCACCAGCGGCATGACTTGGAAGGCGGACTACAACATTGTCGCGCCTGAAACCGAGAAGGCGGGTGGTGACATCGTAGACGTGATCGGCTGGATCACCATGAGCAATCAGACCGGGAAGGTCTTCGAGAACGCGCGGATTAAGCTGATGGCCGGCGACGTGCACCGCGTGCAGCCCGTCCAGATTCAAACCATGAGCGGCGCAAACGAAGTGGTAGAGCTCAGAGCCGCAGCCCTGCCCGTCTCCGAAAAAACCTTCGACGAATTCCACCTCTACACCCTCGATAACCTGACCACGCTGCACGACCAGGAGGTTAAGCAGGTCGAATTCGTTCGTGCTTCGGGCGTCCAGACCAAACGCAGTTACGTTTACGACGCTTACACCGACGCCATCCCGCTGAGTAGCTCGCCCGACGAAGATCAGAACTCAAACCTCGAGAACATGAGCAAGAAGGTCGCCGTCTATCAGGAGTTCAAGAATTCAAAGCTGAACCATCTCGGGATCGCGCTGCCGGCAGGCCGCGTCCGCTTCTACCGCCGGGAGGAAGGCGGAATGCTGCAGTTCACCGGCGAGAACCTAGTCGATCACACTCCAAAAGATGAGAACGTAAAATTCCTGACCGGCAACTCCTTCGACCTGGTCGGCGAGCGCCGCCAGACGAACTTCAAGGAAAACGAAGACAAACACTGGATCGACGAATCATTCGAGATCAAGCTGCGCAACCACAAGAAGACGCCGGTCACCATCGCCGCCGTGGAACATCTGTATCGTTGGAGCAACTGGCGCATCACTGCGCACTCGCAGCTCTTCAAGAAGAAAGACGCACAGACCATCGAATTCAGCGTCCCCGTTCCCGCCGATGGCGAGCGGGTCATTACCTACACCGTCCACTACAGCTGGTGAAAAAGAGGTTGCAAGTTCCTTGTAGCTGCACGTTCTCCCTTTGACAGACGAAGTTGAGCCTCCCTGCAATGCCCACTTCGCTGCGTCAAGGAGGGAAGTGATGCAACGCACAACCAAAGTTTTTCTCACAGTAGTTTTCGCGGTGCTGATGTCGGCGGCCGCACTGGCCGCGCCGCCGCGGCCACCCAAACCATCTGCCGGGATCCCGCAACAGGGCGAGCTCGACGTGGTCAACAAAGAGGGCCAAACCACCGGCCTCTGCCCGCTCAAGCACACCGACGTGAAAGCGGAGATCAGCGGATTCATCTCGCGCGTCACCGTTACCCAACATTTCTGGAACCCGTCGAAGGAAAAGATCGAAGCGGTTTACGTCTTTCCGCTGCCCAACAACGCTGCCGTTGACGACATGACGCTGCACGTCAACGATCGCACCGTGAAAGGCCTGATCAAGAAGCGCGAAGAGGCGCAGGCGATGTACAACGCCGCCAAAAATGCCGGGCACGTCGCCGCGCTGCTCGACCAGGAGCGCCCCAACATCTTCACGCAGTCGGTGGCGAACATCGTCCCCGGCGCGCAGATCACGGTCGAGATCAGTTACGTCGAGACCTTGAAGTACGAAGCCGGTAGCTACGAGTTTGTCTTTCCTATGGTCGTCGGACCGCGCTACATCCCCGGTTCCATGGCTATTGGACAGCAGGGCGGCGGATGGTCGCCTGATACAGATCGCGTTCCCGATGCTTCGCGCATCACGCCACCGGTCGCCGGGACGCACACACCGAACGAGCGCGCCGGACACGACATCTCCATCGACGTGAAGCTCGACGCCGGTGTTCCCATCCAAGAGTTCCGCTCCATCTCACACGACGTGCTCAGCGATCGCACCGGTGCCACCAGCGCGCACGTTCGCTTGAAAGATGAAGCGGTGATTCCGAACAAAGATTTCATCCTGAAGTACGACGTTTCTGGCGGCAAGATTGAAGACGCGTTGCTCACGCATCACGATTCGCGCGGCGGTTTTTTCAGTTTTATCCTGCAGCCGCCCGACCGCGTGAATCCGGACCAGATCGTGCCGCGCGAGATCGTCTTCGTCATCGACACCTCGGGCTCGCAGATGGGCTTCCCGCTGGAAAAATCGAAGAAGCTCGCGGACCTTGCACTGGCGAAGTTGAACGCGAACGACACCTTCAACATCATCACCTTTGCCGGTAACACACAGATCCTTTCCCTGAGCCCGTACCTGCAACACCCGCCAACATGGCACGCGCGCGAGCGCTGCTGGGGAATCTGACAGGCGGTGGTGGCACCGAGATGATGAAAGCTATCCGCGCCGCGCTTGATCCCAGCGATTCGTCGGACCATCTGCGCGTCGTCGTCTTCATGACTGATGGCTACGTCGGCAACGACATGGAGATCATCGGCGAAGTGAAGAAGCATCAGAACGCGCGCGTCTTCTCGCTTGGCATCGGAAATTCGGTCAATCGTTTCCTTATCGACAAGATGGCGGAAGCCGGCCGCGGCGAGAACGAAGTCGTCACGCTGGCCGACGCAGCTGATCCGGCGGTTGAGCGCCTCTTCGAGCGCATTCGCACGCCAATCTTGACTGATGTCTCGATCGACTGGAACGGCATGCCGGTGGCGGAGATCTATCCCGCGAAGATGCTCGACCTGTTCACCGCGAAGCCGGTCGTGGTGACCGGCCGCTACAATCGCGCCGCTAAAGGAACGATCAAGCTAAAAGGAATGCGCGCGGGCCAACCGTTCACGCGCGAGATCCAGGTCAATTTCCCCGGCGATGAGAAAGAGCATGATGTGCTCGCCACGTTGTGGGCACGGACAAAAATTGAACATCTGATGTCGCAGGATTGGCAAGGCATGCAAACCGGCACGCCTACCGGCGACCTAAAGCAGCAGATCACCGACCTGGGCCTGCAGTATCGCTTGATGACGCAGTTCACCTCGTTCGTGGCCGTCGAAGAGATGACCATCACCGAAGGCGGACAGCCCAAGACGGTGCAAGTTCCAGTCGAGATGCCCGATGGCGTGAGCCGCGAAGGCGTCTTCGGCAAGGACGAAGAGAAGCAGCAGTACGGTGCTGCTCCGGCGTCCATGAACTATTCGCTTGCGACCAAGATGCGCGGTCAGGTGGCAACCGCCAACGCGCCCACTGGCTACGCTGCGGGTACTGGTGGCGGCATCGCCGGAGGCATTTACAAGAGTGCCGAAGCGTCCACCGACTCCGTCTCCCAACCAACTGTTCCCAAGACGGATGCAAAGAAGCTGCGGCCAGAGTTCAAGATTTCGCCTAGCTTGCAGCAAGTGCAGCAATGCATGCGGATTCTTGTGGTCTCATCCCGAGCTCCAGCCAAGAAGGGAGAGGAAGTAGGCTGCGCGACGGACAAAGACGGCAAAGTCCTGGTGCAGCTGCAGCTGACCGACAAATCAGCAGAAACCATGAAGCAGTTGCAGGCCGCGGGATTCGAGATCGTCTCGGATCCGCGCGCGTTTGCGACGGTTGCCATCGGCAAGGTCTCGGCGCTCAAGCTCGACGACGTCGCCAAGCTCGACGCTGTTCGCTATGTCTCCAGTCTGGAAGCATCGCAGGGCGGCGCACCGGCTGTGTCGAAGGGAGGAAAGCGGTAGCAGGGGAACGCAAACCTCGCTTCGCACCACGATAGAGACGCGGTCCAGCGCGTCTCTATTTTCTTGCGGGTGCAATGTAGGCGCGCACGTCCTCGTGCACGCGAAAATCCGAGCCAGCGAAAAGGGGTGCCCCATCCTTTCGCGCTTTTTGCGAAAGGGTGGAGATTTACAATCCCGCCGTGCCTCTCCTCGAAGCCCGCAACCTGGTAAAGATCTTCTCCAGCGACTCTGGACTCATCGGCGGGAGCACCCGCACCACCCGCGCGGTTGACGATGTCTCGCTCACCATCGAAGCCGGCGAGACTCTGGGGCTGGTCGGCGAATCAGGTTCGGGAAAAAGTACGCTGGGCAGGTTGATACTTCGGCTGATCGAGCCAACCTCAGGCACCGTCACCTTCGGCGGCAAAGAGTCACATCGAATGGGCTCCCGCGAGCTGCGCGCACTGCGTGGCGACATGCAGATCATTTTCCAGGATCCCTTCGGCTCGCTCGATCCCCGCATGAAAGTGCACGACATCGTGTACCGAGCCGCTCATCATCCACAACGAACACGGCGACTGAAGCAGCGCGCCTCCGAGCTGATGCGCGCGGTCGGCATGGATGCCTCCGCACTCGCGCGCTACCCACACGAGTTTTCCGGCGGCCAGCGCCAGCGCATCGGCATCGCCCGCGCCCTCGCACTGAAGCCGAAGTTCATCGTGTGCGACGAGCCTGTCTCGGCGCTCGACGTCAGCGTCGGCGGCCAGATCGTGAACCTGCTGCGCCAACTGCAAAAAGATTTTGGGCTCACGTACCTCTTCATCTCGCACTCCATGCCTATCGTGCGCTATCTCGCCACTCGCATCGCGGTGATGAGCCGCGGCCAGATCGTCGAGACCGGCGACGCCGTCGAGATCACCTCGCGTCCCGCGCACGAGTACACCCGCAAGTTGTTGGAAGCCACGCCCGAGATCGCCTGAGAATTTGAAATACGAAGCAAAATGCGAATTGTCATCCCGAGCGAGCGTGAGCAGTCGAGGCGGATAGCCAGGATCGAGGGACCTCGGTTCTGACAACGTGACCCGCCGCACCTCAGCGCCCTCATCGCTTTCGCCAACTGCCTTCTCCTTCACCATCACGTAGTCCGTGTCATAGGTTGAGAGAGCAAAGATGCTGACTCGCGCTTCTGCCAGCGGCCCGAGCACCGACGAAAGCACCCCCGTCATGGCGAAAGGGAACGGACCTTCAAGTTTGCAGCAACGCCAACCTCTTTCGGACTTCACACTGCTCGGCACGTACTTGCTTTCACACACGATGGAAAGCTCATCTGCCGTCCGCGTCACCGAAAATCACGGCACCTCGCCCTCGCCCACTGGGGAAGCACGAGTCCGCCGCCAACCGGCAGACCGCGAACTCCTGCGGCAGCAGCCGCAGCGTCAGCCGATGTGTTGAGATTTCACGATGAAAAGAATACAGGGAGTAGAGTATTCGCGTGGAAAAGAAAGTCTTCTGGCTCTGCTTCTTCGTGCTCGATACCATTGCCGGCATCGAGCTTCCACTCTGGTGGGCGCTCGTTGCCACCATCCCTGCCGTGATGATCAGCTGGTGGGTCGCCTATCGCAGCGAATGGTTCAGCTGAAATTACTGCTTTGCAATCGGATTGACGATTTTCAATCCGGCGAAGCGGGTAAAGTCTTTGTCATTCGTGCAGATGGCGGCGCCGTACTCGATCGCCAGCGCAGCCAAGTGCGCGTCGTTGACAAGATTTCGAGTAACTTGGGATTGGATCAGGGTCTTTTTGAATATCTCCCAGTGCAATGAGGTGGGCTCCGCGAGGGCCACATTGGAGTACGAGAGCAGGTCATCAATGGTCGGCAGGCACGCTGCGGCCATCGTGGCGAACTGTCTCAGCGGCCGCGCGTCCGTAGTAATACGAAGAAAAGCCTGAATGATGCTCCACGACAGCCGGAGCTGATCTCCTCTTGCCATGGCATCCTCCAACCACCGTGCTGACGCCGAGTGAAATGGGGAGCTTGAACTGAAGGCGTAAATCAGGATATTGGCGTCGAGCAGGATCATTTGCCCTCGAGCACATCCAACTGCTCGAGCAGCTCGCCAATATTGTCGAAATTGAAGCCAGGTCGTTCGCCTGACACGATCGGTCTCACCTTGAATGGCTTCTTTCCGGCAGCACTCTCTTGTCTTCCCGCCTGGCGCAAGAGAGAGTTTACGACTTCCTTGAAGGAATGGCCCGTCCGCCGCATCTCCGCTTTGATTTTGGCGGCGGTGTCGGGATCAAGAGTGACTGTCGTTCTCATAGCATCATGATGCTAAACCTGAAGCATCATGATGTCAAGCCGCTGAATCGAGCATCTGGAGGAATTTCACCTTCTCTTCCGCGGGCAGGAACGACGCCTCGAATGAGTTGCGCGCGAGCTCCCGCAAGTGCTCGTCGGTAAAGCCGAAATTGTCCTGCGCGATCTGATATTCATTCGCCAACCATGATCCAAACATCGCCGGATCGTCACTATTCAGCGTGACCATCAAACCTTCATCGAAATATCTCCGTACTGGGTGGTCTAACAATTTCCGGCAGCACCCAGTGCGAAGGTTGCTGCTGATGTTGATCTCGATGGGCACCTGGCGCTCCGCCAATTCCTGCACCAGGTCAGGATCGGCGATAGCGTTGAGCCCGTGACCAATGCGTTCGCGCCGATGTTCAGCGCCGCCCAGATCGACTCCGGCCCCACGGACTCACCTGCGTGAGCCAGCAAGCGCAGGCCGTTGTCTTTGGCCTTGTTATAGAGTGCGCGGAATTGTTCCGCCGGCCCGCGTGCCTCGTCGCCGCCGATTCCGATACCGATCACGGTGTCGTGTTTTTTGCGCAGCCGTATCGTGTCATCCACAACCCGCTTCGCCGCGTCGACGCCGAAGTGCCGCACCGCGTCGATGATCCACAGCACCGAGATCCCGAAATCCTGTTCGCCGCTCTTGCGCCCGATCTCGATGGCCTCCAGAAAACGGCTCGAACACTTCGTCCGCGCCACTGCAGGATCCCCGCGCTTACATACACCTCGGCGTGCAGCACGCCTTCCGCGTGCAGCCGCTCCATCATTTTGTAGGTGACGAGTTCGAAATCTTCCGGCGCGCGCATCTGCTCGCTCACGGTCTTGAACGCGCTGAGGAATCCGATGAAGTCGTCGTACCGGTATAAGTTCTCGATCGCGCCAGGCTGGGTAAGGTCGATCTCGGAGACTTCTTTGTAGCGGCTGTTCGCGGGCGGCGCGAATGGCTCCGGGTGCCTCTCCGCGAGTTGGAGCAACGTCGCCGGCTCCACTGTACCCTCAAGGTGCAGATGCAGTTCAGCTTTGGGAAGCGAACGGATGTAGGGAGAGACTTCGGACATTACGTCCTGGCAGCGAACTCGCTGTGCCGCCGGCTGTAGGTAATGTAGATCACCAGTCCGATCAGCAACCACACAAAGAAGCGGACCCAGTTGGTTATGGTGAGGCCAGCCATCAGCAACAGGCACATCAGCGTGGCAAGCACGGGTAACACGATACCCCCAGGCACACGAAATCCACGGGGTCGCCCCGGATCCTTGTAGCGCAGCACGATCACGCCCAGCGCCACCAGCGCGAACGCGAACAGCGTTCCAATATTCGAGAGATCGGCTAGGGTGCCGATATCAAGCAGCCCTGCCGGAATGCCGACGGCAAAGCCAGCCACCCAGGTCGCAACGTCAGGCGTGCGGAACTTCGGATGCACCCTGCCCAATACTTTAGGCAAAAGTCCGTCGCGCGACATCGCGAACCATACGCGCGCTTGTCCGATCTGAAACACCAGCAGCGACGAGATCATGCCCATGATGGCGCCGAACAGGACCCCGGCGCGCACCCAGGTCATGTTGTACTGCTTGAGCACGTAAACCACCGGGGCAGCAACGTCGGTATCAGAGATCCGCTTCCAGAAGTCCGGGCCGGTCATGCCGGTGAGCACTACCGCCACCGCAACATACAGGATCGTGCAGACCACCAGCGTTGCAATGATGCCGATAGGGATATCGCGCTTCGGGTTCTTGGCTTCTTCCGCAGCGGTGGAGACCGAGTCGAACCCGATATAGGTAAAGAAGATGATGGAGCCGCCAGTGAGCACGCCCCCCCAGCCATTCGGCATAAAGGGATGCCAATGTTCAGGCTTCACTATCGATGCTCCCGCGATCACAAAAGCAAAGATGGCGCCGATCTTCAAGATCACCATCGCGTTGTTGGCGTTCGCCGATTCCTTGATGCCGCGGACCAGCAGAACCGTCAACAGCATCACGATGATGAAAGCCGGCCAGTTAAAACCGAAATGCCAGCCCGTCCCGGGGGTAAAGGCAGGGCTCGACCATCGCTCGCTCAGGTGAATGTTGAACAGATCGAGCAAGTTCACGATGTGGGCTGAGAATCCAACGCCGACGGACATATTGCTGACGGCATATTCCAGGATCAGGTCCCATCCAATGATCCACGCCACCAGCTCGCCCATGGTGGCATAGGTGTACGTATAGGCGCTGCCTGCGATGGGGATCATCGACGCCAGCTCCGCATAACAGAGCGCAGCCAATCCACACGCGAATGCCACCAGCACGAACGAGAGCGCGATAGCGGGGCCGGCCCCAGGACGCCCAAACGCGGCTGAGCGGTGAATAAGGTATTCCAGCAACGGCGCCTGCCAGATGGACTCGGCGGAGAAGAACTGTCCCTTGATTGCCGTGCCGATCACGGTGAAGATGCCCGACCCAATGACCGCGCCGATGCCGAGCGCGGTCAGCGCAACCGGCCCGAGTGTTTTTTTCAGGCGCGTCTCCGGATTCTCCGAATCCGAGATCAGCTTGTCTATGGACTTCTTCGCGAACAGTTGGTTAGGCAGGATCGAGCTCCTGATTTTGTGGGATCTGGGCGGCCCAGTCGGCGCAGGTGCGCCGAAGGGCCGCATCCGAACTACCGCTTGGACGTACCGCGCACCAGCTTCTTCACTTTGCGCTTCATCGAGCCACGCGCAGCCGTGCGCTTGCCCTTCGGCGCGGCTTTCTTGCGCGATGCCCGGCGGGACTTCTTGCGTTCTTCTTTACTCAAACTTTTAGTATTTGCCATCTTCGTCTCAATTCCTCTTCATATTAAGGATGTCATCCCGAGCGAAGCCCGGTTTTGGCGCGAGTCGAGGGATCTGCATTTCCGATCCGCCGTCAGGCTTTCTCCAGCTGGGCAAACTTCTCGACGAGCTTCTTCAATCCGAATCTTGGAAATTGTACAGTAATCTTCGCGTCTTCCCCATCACCCTCGCGTTTGTACACCGTCCCTTCGCCATATTTCGGATGGACGACCCGCTGTCCCGGCCTAAATCCCTTTTTGCCGGTCGGCTCGGGAACAGGCACCCTCGGCCGGCTGAATTTCTTGCCGCGCGAAGCGAAGAACTCCGCGATGTTGTCGATGGAGTTATAGCTCGGTCCGCCGTAGGATTTTCCCACTCGGCTTTTGGCCGCGTTTCCGCCGTTGCCCGCTGGAAGCGCCCGTTCGCTCTGGTCCTCATCCTCGTAGCTGTAATGCCGCGATTCTCCGTAATCTTGTCTTTGACCTTGCCTTTGACCATGTAGCCCGGCCGCCCCCGGCCGGGTAGAACGTGACGTTCCACCTACTTCCTCCAGCAACTGCGGCGGCACCTCTTCCAGGAAGCGCGAGGGCACGCTGGCCTCCGGCATATCGGTGCCGAATCGTCGGCGATAGCGAGCGCGCGAGAGCATCAGCGTATTCATCGCACGCGTCATGCCGACGTAGCAAAGCCGGCGCTCCTCCTCCAGCTGATCGGGATCAAGGAAGGTGCGCGAGTGTGGGAACAAGCCTTCTTCCATTCCCACGAGAAACACGAGAGGGAATTCCAGCCCTTTCGCCGCGTGCAGCGTCATCAGCGTGATCTGTTGCGAGGCCTCGTACTGGTCCGCATCGCTGACCAGTGCGGCGTGATCGAGGAATTCCGCCAACGTCTCTCCGCGATCGCGAGAATCCATCGCAGCATTCACCAACTCGCGCAGGTTTTCGATGCGGGAGAATGCCTCCGGCGTGTCCTCTTCTTCGAGCAGCTTGATGTAGCGGGTGCGATCGATCAGGAATTTCAGGATCTCGGGAATACTCGCTGCCCCGCCCGGCGCCCGGAAGCCCTCAACGGCCTCTTTTTTATCCGAATTGTCATCCCGAGCGGAGCCCGCCACAGCGGGCGTAGTCGAGGGATTGTAGGTTTTCAGCCGCTGCCCCGAAGTTGAAATCCAGATTCTCCTCTGCGCCCTCAGTGTCCGGAGCCTGCCCCGAGCGTAGTCGAGGGGTGGTTTTGGTTTGACTTGCCTCCGCCGAAACCTTCTCCACGAACTCACCGGTCAGCATCGCCCGTGCATCCTCGATCAACTGCTTGAACGCTTCAAGCGCGGCGGTAGCGCGAGGAGGCAGCAGCTTTTGCTCCAGCACGGCCCGCACTGCCTTCCACAGCGACGAATTCGTCTCCAGCGCGATGCGTTCAAGTACCTCCATGGTGGTCTTGCCGATGCCGCGCGGAGGGTTGTTGATGCAGCGCAGTAGCGCTACCGAGTCGTCAGGATTCTGCAGCAGCTTCAGGTACGAGATCATGTCCTTGATCTCGGCACGCTCGTAGAACGAAAAGCCGCCTACGACGTGGTATTTGAGCTGATACCGCCGCATCGCCTCTTCAAACAGGCGTGACTGAAAATTCGTGCGATACAGAACCGCCGCGCGCGGCTCCTCGCCATTCTGCAACACCTCGCGGACATACTTCGCGATCGCATCCGCAACGAACAGTGCTTCGTTCTCGCCATCCGGAGCCTCGTAGTAACCGATCATCGCGCCGCCCTGGCGCTCTGTCCAAAGGTTCTTGCCTTTGCGCTTCAGATTGTTCGCGACCACTGCCGAGGCAGCTTCCAGTATTACCTGCGTCGAGCGGTAGTTCTGCTCCAGCCGGATGATCTTGGCTTCAGGAAAATCTTTTTCGAACTCGAGGATGTTCCGGATGTCCGCGCCGCGCCACGAATAGATCGACTGGTCTTCATCGCCTACGGCGCACACGTTGTGGTGTTTGCCGGCAAGCAGCGTCATCAACTCGTATTGGGGGCGGTTCGTATCCTGGTACTCATCGATCAGCACGTACTCGAAGCGTCGCTGATATTTTTCGCGCACCTCGCTGGATGCTTTGAGCAGGCGCACCGTCTCAAGCAACAAGTCATCGAAGTCCAGCGCATTCGCCTTCAGCAACTCTTTCCGATAGATCTCGTAAATGTGCGCCACCCGCTCGGTCTTGGGGTCCGCCGACTGCAGGTAGACCTCCTGCGGATCAAGCATCTTGTTCTTGGCGTGCGATATGTGCGAGAGCACGGCCGAGGGCTTGAGTTGTTTGTCGTCGATACCCAGCCGCCGCATCGCGGCTTTCACCAACGCCTGCTGGTCCGCTTCGTCGTAAATAGCGAAATCTTTGCGGATCCCTGACTTGAGGGCTTCGATGTCCCGTCGCAGCACGCGGACGCAGAAGGAGTGGAAGGTCGCTATCACCGGCTTGCGGAGCGCGCTAGCGCCAACCAGCTTCTCGACGCGTTGCGCCATCTCCGCAGCGGCCTTATTGGTAAAGGTCACGGCGAGGATCGAATCGGGCGAGACGCCCAAATCTTCGATCAGGTGGGCGATACGATACGTGATCACGCGAGTCTTGCCGCTGCCCGCTCCGGCAAGGATCAGCACCGGCCCATGGACAGTCTCCACCGCCTCGCGCTGCTGCGGATTCAATTGTTCGAGAAAGCTTGCCACTACTTCAATTGTACGGGAAGAATTTCAGTCGCCTTTCGGCTTGCACGCCGCACATTGGCACATCTCGCGCAGGTATTCCCAGGAGTAAATCCCGTGCTGGTGCCCATCATTCCAGGTAAAAGTGATGGCGTATTTTCCGGCGGGCTGAACGTCAGTCGGCTTCATCGCCTCGCGAAACATTGGTAGCGCACCCGGAACCTCCGCCGGCGAAGCCCCGGCCTTGCGTCCGGATTTCTCGCGCTCGTCGTCGCACAGTGCACACGGGCAGGCGTCGCGGAGAAATTGGAATGAGAAGTGGCTCTGGTGGCCGTCTTTCCAGGCGATATCCACACCGGTGCCGCCGCTCTTATCTACTTGTACTGATTTTGGATCGGCCGCAACTGCCATAAAAGCAGTATCGCACGCACAGGAGGCCAGACTTACGCCGCGGGCTTCTTGTTTGCGATGCCAGCCTGGGCGGGCTCTTGCAGCGCTTCGTCCGCCAAGGTGAGGTACTGCTTCACCCACAGCTCCACGTCTTCGATGAAGCTGCTCTTGCTCGCTTGCAGGGGATTCTGGGTCGGGGCAGCAGGAGGGCGTGCAGCTTTAAGGATGTCCAAGGTAGACTCCGCGGCTTCCGCCGCTCGGATCACGTGCGATTCGGGTTGTTTATCGCGAAGTGGCATACGTTCAGCCGGGGCCATCCAGCTTAGGATTTTTAACCTTCAAGCAATCTAGATGGTTGCCCGACGGCACGGGTTGGCAGATTCCGGCAGAAGTTGTCGAAAGGGCCCCTACTCCTGTAAAATCTATCTTTTACACACCACGCTCCGAAGTTCCCCATTGCGGTAAGTCCTTCTGAGTTTGACCTTAAGGTAGGAAATCTATGGCACAAATCTGCGCGATTTGCGGCAAAAAGCCGCAAGCGGGAAACAACATCAGCCACGCCCACAACGTCACCAAACGGCGCTGGAACGTTAACCTTCGTCCGGTCCGGGCCAAAGTCGGCTCCGGCAGCAAGCGTATGCGCGTCTGCGCGCAATGCCTGAAGAGCGGCAAAGTGGTTAAGGCGTAAGGAAAGTACCTGGTACTTAGTACCTGGAGTTTTGATCTTCACGTTCCACGAAAAAGGCCTCCTTATCGGAGGCCTTTGCTTTTTCTGGAAACCGGAAACTGGAAACTGCTTCTCTAGCTCCTCCCCACATGGATCGATCCATCGCTCGTATGGATATCCAACAGCTCGCCGCCGGCACCCATTTTGCCTTGGATATCGTGCGTGCCCAGGCGTCCGCTCACCGAAAGCGGCACATCGACATCGATGTGTCCGTCGGACGTATGCAGCGAGACATTAGCGTTCAGGTCCTCGGGGATGCGCAGCTCCACCCGCCCGTCGCTGGCATGCAGGCTCCAGCCAGATGACACCTTCGAACCCGGCAGCGCGGTCGCGGTGATCCCGCCATCACTCGACTGCAGATCAAGGTGGTCGAAGCGTCCGCTCACCCGCATCCTGCCATCGCTGGTGCGCGCCTCCAGGCTTCCATCGGCGCCTTCGATGTCGAGTGAGCCGTCGGCGGTGCGCGCGATGATCGGGCCTTTCACGTCGGTGATCGAGACCCTGCCGTCCGAGCCTTGCAGTTCGAGCTTGGTATTCGCGGGAACAGTAACGTCGAGCTCCACGCGGTGGTGGTTGTTCCAGCCAAAATTCCAGTTGTTGTGCGGATAATGGATCTCGATGGTGACCGCGTTCCCCACCTGGTGTTCGTAGACGCTGATCCCGCCTTGCCCGATCTTGTAATCCGATGTGTCGAGATGGGCTTCGATCTTGCTGCCGGTGCCGGCGGTCACACGGACGTTAGCGTCTGAGGTGGTCAGCCGCAATTCCGGCGTGCCACTGACGGCATAGCTCTTGTTCCAGTCATCGGCATGGGCGATCGCCGCAAAAAGCAGCAGCAGTAGGGTGAGAGAAAAGACACGTGTACGCATACAGTCGCTCCTGGTCCTAGATACGGTATGGACGCGCCAGAAGTTCCGGGGAAAGCAGGATTAAACCGCCTCGGCGATCACGTCGATCTCCACCTGCACGTCCTTCGGCAGTCCGACCACCGCCACCGTCGACCGCGCCGGTGGTTCATTCTTGAAATAGCGGCCGTAAACCTCGTTCATCGCCGCGAAATCCGCCATCGAGCGCAGGAAAACCGTACTCTTGACCACGCTCTCGAGGTCCGTGCCCGCCGCCTCAAGGATGGCCTTCAGGTTCTGGCAGATACGCTCGGTCTGCGCCTTCACGTCGCCTTGGATCACGTTTTGCGTAGCCGGGTCGATGGCCACCTGTCCCGAGACGAAGACGAATCCTCCGGCTTTGATCCCCTGCGAGTATGGGCCTATGGCTTTGGGTGCGTCGTTGGTTTCGATGACGTAGCGCAAACAACCTCCTACCGCTGATCACGCGGATAAAACTGATTATTTCTACCACAGCCTTAGGTTTAAGAATCCGTTCGATCCGCGCAATCCGCGGTAAGTCGTTGCCTAGATTTTCTGCACCCTCTGCACATCCCGCACCCCGGGAATCTTCTTCAGCCCTCGCAGAATGCGGTCAAGGTGTTTCACATCTTCAATATCAATCACCACGTCAATGGTCGCCTGCGAATCAGCCGTGCGCGAGCCCAGGTTGCGGATGTTGGTGCTGTCGTCGCGAGATCACCGCCGTGATCTGCTTCAGCATGCCGGCGCGGTCGTCGCAGAATACATTGAGCTTCACCGGATAGGTAGCGACGCCCGGCGTCTTCACCTTCTCCACCTTGCCCCATTCGACGGCGATGCGGCGGTCAGCCTCATATAGAAGATTGGTCACATTGGGGCAATGCTTGGAGTGCACGGCCACTCCCTTGCCGCGCGTGACGTAGCCCACGATCTCTTCTCCACGGATCGGACTGCAACAGCGTGCGCGGTAGACCAGCAGATCGTCATGCCCGCGTACTTTGATGGCCGCCGATTCGGTGCTGCCGCCGAAGACGCGCCGTACCACGCTGCCTATACCGCTTGATGCTGGCTCGGGGGCGGCCCGCAGCCGGAGCGGTCTCCTCTTTCATCGGGACCAGTTTCCCCAACACCTGCCGTGCGGAAAATCTTCCGAAGCCGATGCCCGCCATCAGATCGTCGGTTCGCGCCACGCCGTAGTCACTGGATACGCGCTCAAAGTCTTTCTTCGGAGATCGACTTCAGGTTAATGCGGTATTTGCTTCGCTTCGCGTCTCCATCAGCTTGCGGCCGATCTCGATGGCGCGCTCACGCTGGTGGATGTTCAGCCAGTGCTTGATCTTCTGCCGCGCGCGCGCCGCCTTCACGAAGCTGAGCCAGTCGCGGCTGGGATTATGGTCCGGTTTGCGTGATGATCTCGACGATGTCGCCGGAGTTCAGCTTGGTGCGCAGCGGCACCATGCGTCCGTTCACCTTCGCGCCCACGCAGTGATGCCCGACCTCGGTGTGCATGGAGTAGGCAAAATCCACCGGGCGTGGCGCTCGCGCGGCAGGATCACGATCTTGCCCTTCGGCGTGAAGGTGTAGACCTCTTCCGGATACAGGTCGACTTTCAGCGTGGAAAGAAACTCGCTCGGGTCGGTGACCTCGCGCTGCCACTCCACCACCTGCCGCAGCCATGCCAGGCGCTGCTCGTCTTTCGCCGTGACCGGCCCATCTTTATATTTCCAGTGCGCGGCGATGCCTTCCTCGGCCATCTTGTGCATCTCTTCCGTGCGGATCTGCACTTCGAACGGCGTGCCGTTCTCCGCGATCACCGTGGTATGCAGCGACTGATAAAGGTTCGGCCGCGGCATGGCGATGAAATCCTTGATCCGCCCCGGCACCGGACGCCACAGGTTGTGGATCGCGCCCAGCGCGGCATAACAATCCTTCACTGACTTGGTGATGATGCGCACCGCCAGCAGGTCATAGACCTGGTCCACCGCGATGCGCTGCCGCTGCAGCTTCTGATGGATGCTGTAGAGCCGCTTGATGCGCGTCTCCACCCGCGCCTCAACGCCGTTCTCTTTCAGCTTCTCGCTGATGACCGCTTCCATCTGCTCAAGGAACTGCTTCGCCGGATTTGCGCCGCGACTCCACCGCATCGTGCATGTTCTTGTAAGCGATGGGATCCACGTAGCGGAAGGCAAGGTCTTCGAGCTCGCCGCGGATCTTGCCCATGCCCAAGCCGGTGCGCGATGGGCGCGTAGATTCCAGCGTCTCTTGCGCGATCTGTTGCTGGCGTTCCGCGCGGCAGATGCGTCGAGCGTGCGCATGTTGTGCAGCCGGTCGGCCAGCTTGATGATGACCACGCGGATGTCGTCCACCATGGCCAGCACCATCTTGCGGACGTTCTCCGCCTGCCGCTCTTCTTTGCTGGCGAAATCGATCTTGCTGATCTTGGTGACGCCTTCCACGATGTGCGCCACCTGCGCGCCGAACTCGCGCTCAATGTCCTGGATGGTGACGACGGTGTCTTCTACCGAATCGTGCAGCAGCCCGGCGGCGATGGCTTGCGGGTCGAGCTTCATCTCCGCCAGCACCAGCGCGACTTGCAGACGGATGCGCCAGATAAGGTTCGCCCGATGCGCGCGATTGGCCATTGTGATGCTTCAGGGAGTAGTCGTAGGCCTTCTTGATGATCGCCAGATCGTCATTGGGACGGTTGGCGCGCACCGTCTTCATCAGGTCGCGATATTTGGTGACCGTAAGTACGTTCGTTTGGAATTGATGCTTAAGCGTGGCCATTCAACAGGCCTCGGCTGTGTCCGCGGCGGGACGTAGAAAAATGCGATTGGCTGGATGGCGCAGAGTCGCCATGATTGATTATAAGGTAAACAGCAACTCCGGCCCGCCTCGTCTAGGCAGAGCTGCCCGGTCTGCAAGTGCAGGTGCGCCCGTCCTCGCGCGCGTGAGGTCGGATCGCCAAAGCCTTGACCCTGGAACGTTTTCCAGCCTTTACAATCTCCGCATGGGGTCGAAGTCATACCGCTCCGGGGAATTGGCCAAGCTCACTGGCGTGAGCACGGACACACTGCGCTTCTACGAGCGCAACCGGCTGCTGCCGTTCGCTCCGCGCGCCGCCAACGGATACCGCTGCTACCCGCCGGAATCGCTGGAGCGCGTTCTGCTGATCCGCCGCGCTCTCGGACTCGGCTTCAGCGTCGCCGAACTTGCTCGCGTGCTGAAGGCGCGGGACTCCGGCGGTGCTCCCTGCAAAACGGTGCGTGCGCTGGCAGGAGAAAAGTTGGAACAGATCGAAGCGCAAATGAAAGAGCTATTGCGATTTCGCAAAGAATTCGACCCATGTGATCAAAGACTGGGACAGCCGCCTGGACGGTGCGCCTTCCGGGAAGCCGTTGCACCTGCTGGAAGCGATCCCAAGTGATCCGCGAATGCGCACTAAGTCATCATTCCGGCGTCCACAAAAAAGCTCTTGACCTTGGAATCGGTTCCACACTGCACACTGAAAATGCAGTAGAGGAGAAGGATGATGAAAACGTTCCTATTCGTATTGGCAGCCGCTGTTGGATCACTTGCTCAGCAAGCTGCTGCGCCGGCGCAGCACGAGAGCATGGACCCGAAGTCGTGCCCGATGCACGCCGAGCATATGAAAGAGCAGGCCAGCGCCGCTGACCAGCGTTTCGCCGAGATGAACGCACGGGGTGATCGTTCCATGGGATTTGAGCAATCGAAGACCACGCACCACTTCCGTACGCTCGAAGACGGCGGCGCCATCGAAGTTACTGTCAAAGATCCTGCTGACACCGCAAACCTCACCGCGATCCGCGGCCACCTGTCGCAGATCGCGAAGCAATTCGCCGCGGGCGATTTCTCAACGCCCATGATGACGCACGCGGAAATGCCTCCGGGCGTCGCCGAGATGCAGAAGCTCAAGGACAAGATCGCTTACACCTATGAAGAGCTCCCCGCCGGGGCACGCGTGAAGATCACCACCGGCGACCCCGACGCGCTTACTGCCGTCCACAAATTCTTCGAATATCAGGTCAAGGAGCACCGCACCGGCGACGCAACCGCAACGCATCAACACTGACGTTTCGACATCGCAAAATGTAGGCGCGCACGTCCCCGTGCGCGCGCAATTCTGGGCGGGTACAATCTCTCCCCATGAAGTGCTCTGTCTTTGTGGGAATGAGCGTCGACGGCTTCATCGCCCGGCCGAATGGCGATTTTGATTTTCTGAGTGCAAATGGTGGTGGCGAGGCGCACGGCTACAACGAGTTCATCGCCAGCGTCGATGTGATCGTGATCGGTCGCAATACATTCGAGAAAGTCCTGACACTCGGCCCGTGGTTCTACGGCAAGAAGCGCGTGGTGGTACTGAGCAGTCGCCCCATCGATCTGTCGGTCGTAAAAGACGGCAACCTCGAGCAGATGTCCGGCTCGTCTGCGGAGATCGTCGCCAAACTCGAGAAAACAGGCGCGAAGCACGCCTACATCGACGGCGGCATCACCGTGCAACACTTCCTTCGCGCAGGCATGATCCAACGCCTGACCATCACGCGCGTTCCTGTGCTCATTGGAGAAGGAATCCCTCTCTTCGGCAGCTTGCCCAAAGATGTGCGTTTGCGGCACGTCGCCACCCAGACCTACAAGGGTGGGTTGGTGAAGAGCGAATACGAAGTGCTCACACAATAGAGCCGAGTACAATCTCAACCCATGAACGTCCTCATCTCCGGCGCCTCGGGCCTGGTCGGCAGCGCACTCATCCCGGCGCTGGTCGGGCGCGGCGATCGCGTTATCCGGCTGGTGCGTCACGCAGCCGAGCCGGGCGCACCAGAGATCCAGTGGAGTCCCGGCTCGCGTCTCGATCCCGAAGTGCTGCAAGGTTTCGACGCAGTGATTCATCTTGCCGGCGAAAACATCTTTGGCCGCTGGACTCGCGCTAAGAAGAGCGCCATCTACCAGAGCCGCGTCGGCGGGGCGCAAACTTTGAGCGACGCCATCGCGGGATGCCAGCGTGCACCCAGCGTTTTTCTTTCCGCCTCCGCCATTGGATATTACGGTTCACGCGCTGACGAGCAGCTGGACGAGGAAAGCTCGCTCGGCGAAGGTTATCTCGCTGAAGTCGCCCGCGAGTGGGAAGGCGCAACCGGCTCTGCGCGCCGCGCAGGAGCGCGGGTTGTCAATCTGCGCTTCGGCGTCGTGCTCAGCAAAGATGGAGGCGCACTCGCAAAAATGTTGATGCCTTTCCGCCTTGGCCTCGGGTGGCAGAATGGGCAGTGGCAAGCAGTGGTTCAGCTGGATCACCATTGACGACACGGTGGCTGCCATTATTTGCGCGCTCGATCAGGAACGGGTGCGGGGGCCGGTGAACATCGTCGCCCCCGCTCCGGTGACCAATGGAGACTTCGCCTAAACGCTGGGCCGAGTCCTTCACAGGCCTGCATTCTTTCCGTCCCCATCTTTATTCCCAGATTGATATTCGGTGAAGAGATGACGCGCGAAACACTTTCTGCCAGCCAGCGAGTTATTCCTGCAAAGCTGGCGGCCGCGGGGTACAATTTCCGCCACCCCGAACTTGAAGGCGCCCTCCACGCCCTGCTCGGATGAAAGGAGCCCGAATGCCCGGCCTCGGTTCCGATCTCGCTGCCAAACTCCCACATGTGGATTTTTTCGTCGACCGCCTGCGCGTGAAGATCAACATCAATCTTTCCGCCGATCTGAACAAACTTTCTGATGTTGTCGATGGCGTGATCGCCATGCTGAAGGCGATGGACTGCGGCTGCGGCAAGGAATTCCAGTTGGAGATCTCGCTGCGCGAAGCGCTTGCAAACGCCATCATCCACGGCTGCGGCAAGGATTCAAATAAACACGTGCAGTGCACCGTGGCGTGCGACGAAGGCCGCGGACTTCTGATCGTGATCCGCGATCCCGGCGAGGGATTCGACCCTGCGAAAGTCGCAAGTCCACTCGTCGGGCAGAACATCTATCTCCGACCACGGACGCGGCGTCTATCTCATCAATCAGTTGGTCGACAGGGTGAAATACGAAAAGGGCGGGACTGAGATCCACATGCACCTGCAGAGCGATGTTTGCGGCGGCTACGACCTGCAGTAACTATCCTCCGCCTGCCGCTCCGGGAAGGTATTTGTACTTTTTCCCGTCCCAGAACACCAGCGACGCGACTCCGTCACTTTCTTCAACGCGCACGGCAGAGATGGGCTTCTTCTTCAGGGTCGCTCCCGAGATCGTGATCCGGTCGAAACGCAGATTGATGAAAACGAATTTCGCTTTGGGTTTTTCCGCCCGCCAGCCTTCTTTTCCGGAGCCGTGGATCACCATCACCAGCGTGTTGTGGATCGGGTCTTCCGCCGCGAAGGTCGAAGTGACTTTGGGATCGCCCCAGCCAAAGTACTGATTCATTGGATCCAGTACTTTGTAGTCGAACATGGCCGCTCCGCCCATTGCATCTTTCGCGCGGCCCACGATGACCGCGTCCTCAATGCCGTCTCCATCCAGGTCGCCTACCAGGAACGGGTCCAGGGGGTGTCATCTTCCTGTTTGATGTGGGTCATCATGATCTTGCCCGGGCTCTTGGCGACGGTGAAGGTTGGCCCAAACTGTTTCTTGATCACATCCTGAAGGTCACTGGGAAGGGTGACTTCCGCGGGTGCCAGCGGCGCTTTGGACGCAGCTTCCGAGGCCGCCTGCGCAGGTCCCAGGTCTTGGGCGAACGATAAGGTGCACAGCAGAAACAGGCCTGAGAGGGCCATCGAGAGACTTCGCATACCGCTACTCTAGCGCGATTTTGCGGGTTTGCAACATCTCGAACCCTGGAGGATACTTGTCCGGTTGCAATTTGACCCACTTCGGGAGCAGCGCCGGTTGCAGGCTGCTCATCTGATGAGAAGGTGGCCTGCCAATGAGAAATCATCTCTGCAAAATGACCGTCGCGGTCGGCTTTCTTCTGTTCCTTAGCTCCTGCGGAAGCGGTGGCGCTGGTGACAAGAGCGCGGGATCCGGCTCAACGCCTTCGTTCAATCACGTTGCCATCGTGGTGCTCGAAAACCAGGATTTCGGAAGCATCATCGGCAATAGCAATATGCCGTTTCTGAATGGCTTGGCGAACACGAACGGGATCGCTCGCCAGTATTTTGCGAATACCCATCCTTCTATTGGCAACTACTTCATGATGACCAGCTGGGCAAATTATTTCCAACGACGACTCGTTCAGCGACACCGTGTCGGCCGACAACATTGTGCGCGAGCTCACCAACGCCGGAAAGACCTGGAAGGTTTACGCCGAAAGCCTGCCTTCGGCAGGTTATACCGGCGGAGACGTTTACCCGTATCTGAAGCAGCACAATCCTTTCGCATTTTTCACCGACGTAATCGGCACATCGCAGGCTTCGAACATCGTGCCCTTCTCGCAGCTCAGCGGTGACCTGGCTGCAAAGGCATGCCGAATTTTTATTCTTGTGCCCAATGCGCAGAACGACATGCACGATTGTCCCGCTGGCTTTGCGACCTGCACGCTCGCTGACAAGTCCACGAATACAGACAACTGGCTACAGACACAATCTCAGGCCCTTGCTCGCCAACAGTCGACTTCCGGTCCAACGGTTTTCTGGTGATCACCTTCGACGAATCAGCCACGGACAATACCAACGGCGGAGGGCAGGTTTCTACGGTTGTCGTTGGACCGCGCGTCAAGCAGGCCTTCAGCTCGAATACTTTCTTCCAACATCAAAGCCTGCTGCGAACAACCCTGGAGACTTTAGGTGTTGGCACGTTGCCGGGAGCAGCAGGCGGTGCGTCGATCGATGAACGAATTTTTCCAGTGATGGTGTTGGTGGACGTCCTGATCTTGCACTGCCTGGATGTTGTCATTCTGAGCGAGAGCGAAGCCTGAGTCGAAGAATCCCTTTAGAGATCAGAATCTTCACGTAGAGACGCGGCATGCCGCGTCTCAGGTTTGCCACGCCGCAAACACCTTCCCCTTTTGCTCTTTCCCCATCCACGTCACCACTGCCAGCGCAATGATCACTGCGATCTCAAACGCGGCGAGCGCCCAGCTGTAGCCGAACAGGTCGCGCAGCTTGTGCTCGATGTTGCTGGTAGGTGAAGCGAAAAGTATTCCGAGCTGGTAAGCCAATCCCGGCACCAGTCCGCGCACCGCGTCAGGCGAGACTTCGTTCAAGTGCGCCGGCACGATTCCCCACGCGCCTTGCACGCCCATCTGCATGGCGAACGCGCCTAAGGCAAGGACCACCACGGTTTGGCCGAAGGCCCACGCCGGGATCGTGGCGAGCGAAAGAGCGAGTGCCGCAAGGATGGTGTAGCGCCGGCCCAGCCTCTCCGATAGATGTCCGAACAAGATCGCGCCCAGCACTGCACCGAGGTTGTAGAGGATGGCGATGTCCGCAACTTTATTGGGCATGACCCCGTGCTCATGCTTCAGGAAATCGGGATAAAGATCTTGCGTGCCGTGCGAAAGGAACATGAACAACGTCATGAGCACCACGAGAAACGCGAACAGCTTCCAGTGCTTGGCCGTGATTTCGATGATCGCCCTCATCGTCGGCAGTCGATGTTGTCGCCAGGCTTCCGACTCGGGAACATGGGTACGCACATAAAGAGCCAGCAGCGCGGGTGCGCCGCCGAGCCAGAACATCCACCGCCAACCGAGCGTCGGCAAAACAACACGTGCGGCCACTGCAGCCAGAAGATATCCGATGGAGTACCCGCTCTGCAGGACTCCGGAAAGCAATCCGCGCCATTTGCGCGGGGCATGCTCCATCGCGAGCGATGCGCCCACGCCCCACTCGCCGCCCATGCCGATGCCGTAAAGGCAGCGCAGGATGAGAAACGTCTTGTAGTTGAGAGCGAAGCCGCAGGCCACTTCGACGACGGAAAAATAGATCACGTTCGCGATCAGCGGCGTGCGCCTGCCGAAACGGTCAGCCAGCATTCCGAAGATCACCGCGCCCACAGGACGAAACGCCAGCGTCGCCGTCGTCGTCCATATCATCGCGGATTTTTCTACGTGAAATTGTGCAGCGAGGATGTCGTACAGAAAAATGACGACGAAGAAATCGAATGCATCTAGCGTCCAGCCAAGGAACCCGGCCGTTACAGCATGTCCGGTGCCGCGCTGATGTGATGTCATCGTCATCCGCGCGATCTGCGCTAAAAAAAGTTACAACGTGGTCGCTTTGGTCTCGATCAACTTGCGCACGTGGGCAACGAAGTCGACAGTTGACATGTTCTCGGTCTTCTCTTTGCCGCGGCTACGCACGTTCACCTTGTTAGCTTCCGTTTCCTTATCCCCGACGACGAGCAGGAACGGCACCTTCTGCATGGCGTGCTCGCGGATCTTGGCGTTCATTTTTTCGTTACGGGCGTCCACATGCACGCGGACGCCGGCCTCGTTCAACTGCGCCGCGACTTTGTTGGCGTACTCGACGTGTCGCTCGGTGATGGGGATCATCACTGCCTGCACCGGCGAGAGCCAAACGGGGAACGCGCCGGCGTAGTGCTCGATGAGCACGCCGAAGAAGCGCTCGATGGAACCGTAAAGCGCGCGGTGCACCATGAGCGGCTGTTTGCGCGATGCCGTCTTCGGCGACGTACTCGAGGCCGAAACGCGCCGGCAGATTGAAATCGAATTGCACCGTCGAAAGCTGCCACAGCCGGCCGATAGCGTCCACCAGCTTGATGTCGATCTTCGGGCCGTAAAACGCCGCTTCGCCGACGATCAGCTTGTAGGGGATCTTCTTCCGCTCGAGAACTTTCTTCAGCGACTCACTCGCCATCTTCCAGTCGTCAGCCGAGCCAACGTACTTCGAGGGGTCCTTCGGGTCCCAATCGGAGAGCTCCACCTGATACTCGTGGAAGCCAAAGGTGTTGAGCACAGCGATCGCGAAGTCGATGCAGCCTTCGATCTCGTCTTCGATCTGCTGTGGCGTGCAGAAGATGTGCGCGTCGTCCTGGGTGAAGCCGCGCACGCGCAGCAAGCCATGCATCACGCCCGAGCGCTCATAGCGATAGACGGTGCCGAGCTCGCCCAGCCGCACGGGAAGATCGCGATAGCTGCGCAGCCCGTCCTTATATATAAGGATGTGGCCCGGGCAATTCATCGGCTTCATGCGGTACTCGGCGTCGTCGAGCTCCATGGGCACGAACATGTTCTCGCGCGTAGTAGCCGTCGTGCCCGCTCACCTTCCACATGTCGCGCCGCATCACGTGCGGCGTGTAGACCAGCGAATATCCGCGCTTCAGATATTCGTTGCGCATCCAGTCTTCCATCTCTTTGCGGATCAAGCCGCCCTTCGGGGTGCCAGAAGATCAGCCCCGGTCCGGCGAGCTCCTGGATGGAGAACAGATCGAACTGCTTGCCGAGCACGCGATGGTCGCGCTTCTTGGCTTCTTCCTGCTTGTGCACCCACTCATCGAGTTCCTTCTTCGAATAGAACGACGTCCCATAGATGCGCTGCAGCTGCGGATTTTTTTCGTCGCCCAGCCAGTACGCGCCCGCGATGGTGAGCAGCTTGAATGCCTTGATGCGTCCGGTCGATGGGATGTGCGGCCCGCGGCAGAAGTCGAGAAATTTTCCCGTCTTGTAGATGGAGATTTTTTCATCGGGCGTGGTGAATTGCTCGATGAAGTGGCACTTCATGAAGTCGCCTTCACCCTTGAACTTTTCCAAGCCCTCGTTGCGCGGCAAAAACTCCTGCGCGTAAGGAATGTCCTGCTGCACCAGCTCCGCCATCTTCTTCTCGATCTTGGCGAGGTCTTCTGGCGTGAACGGAGTGGGACGGTAGAAGTCGTAAAAGAATCCGCTCTCCGTCGCGGGACCGTGTCCCAGCTTGGTCTCGGGAAAAAGTTCCAGCACCGCCGCTGCTAGCAAGTGCGCGGACGAATGACGAAAGACTTCCAGCGCCTCGGGATCTTTTTCCGTCAGGATGCGCAGCTCGGAATCTTTTTCGATGGGCCGCTTCAGATCGACCAGCCGCGGGGCGTTTTTTTCGACGGCGTCCAGTTGGGCGCCGCCGCCATTCGAAGACGGTTTGATCTGCGCTGCCAGTGCCGCACTCGCCAGCCGGGGCGATATCGACATGGCCACGTCGTGCGCGGTCGCGCCCTTGGGGAATTCCTTCTCAGAGCCGTCGGGCAGTTTGATCTTGATAGTTTCTGGCATGAAAGCAGTCTTGATTCAGGTGGCACAGGCGCCTCGCCTGTGCAGATGAATCTTTTGAGTTTAGAGTAGCCAGAAAATGTGGTCAAACCCAAGAGGCAAGGGTATGATGGCCGCGCTATTGAGGAGAAATTTTATGCGGCGATTCTTGCCAGTCCTGCTTTTGCTTTCATTTTGCCTCGCCCAACCGACCAGCAAGGTCGGCGACAACAAGGCCGGTGTTTTGCCGAACGGCCAGGGCAAAGGGGTCTACGACCTAAAGTTCGGCAAAGCAGTAATGAAAGTAACGAGCGCAGAGACCGGCGGGAAGTGGTCGATGGTCGACTTTACGGCCCATCCGGGCATGCAGACCATACTGCACCGCCATCGCGTGACCGACGAAACCTTTTACGTGACCGAAGGCGAAGTGACCTTCGACGTTGACGGAAAGATCCAGAAGCTTCACCCGGGCGACATGGCGAATGTCCCGCGTATGACTCCGCATGCCTTCGCAAACCTCACGGACAAGCCCGTCCGATTCATAGGCACGGCAACGCCTGGGGCGTTCGAGAAGTTCTTTCCGTTAGTGGCTGAAGCAGTGAAGAAGGACCCGCCCGGGAGCCCAGGCTTTCAAAAGGCCATGGACGCTGTCATGAAACAAGTGGACATGGAGCCCCTCGGCCCGCCGCCTTTCGGCCAGCCGGGACCGGCGGCTCACTGACTCACGCCACCGTGGCCAGCGCCTGCGGAGCGGGGAACTTGCGTAGCAGCGTGATGAACTCTTCCAAATACGCCGGACGCGGCGAGCTCGCCACCGTTACTGCTCTCCAATGTCTTCGATAGCCGCCGTTCGCGAGCGGGCGTGCCACTAAGCGACGGTTCTTTACGTAGGGCGCGGCCGCCCAGCGCGCGATGAAGCCGATTCCCATTCCGGCCCCCGCTAATTCCAGGATTGCTTCCGTCAGCGTGACTTCTAGCACCGCTCCGGGGCGCACGCCCGCCTGGAAGATGACTTTGTTCAGGAAGGTGCTCTCGTTGCGCGGCGGATAGATGATCACGTTCTCGCCGGCCAGCTCTTGCGGGCGTACTGACTTCTTGTTCGCCAGCCTGTGGTCAGGGGCCATGACCAGCAGCAAGTCGTCCTCAAAGAGATCGTCCACACGCATGGCGTTGTCCGTAACATCGCCGCTCACAACGCCCACGTCGAGCCGGCCCTCGCCCAGCGCCATCAGAGGATCATGGGTCGCCTCGGCAAGAATGCTGATCTCGACCTTGGGATATTTCTTTCGGAATTCCTTCAACAGTCCCGGCAGCCAGTGATAGCAGGTGTAGCACTCTGTCGATAGCCGGATAAGGCCGGAATCGCCGCCCCCATTCTCGATCTCGCGGGCGGTGCGTTCCAACTCGCCCAGAACACTTCGCGCCGATTGCAGCAGGCGCTCGCCGGCTGCGGTCGGAACCATGCGCTTGCTCAGGCGCAGGAACAGCGCCGCTCCGATCTTCTCTTCTGCATCGCGCAATTGATGGCTCAACGCCGATTGGGTCACGTGCAGCCGCTTGCTGGCGGCGGTCACGCTGCCTTCTTCAGCTACTGCAACCACCAGCTTCAAATGCCGTAGTTCGAGATCCATAGTGCTTCTCAAGATGTATGAGCCCGCCTCATGGATTCAATGAAATCAAAGAATGGTGCTCATAGCTCGCTGCCGACTCCAATCCTCAACATCCTTGGAAGGAGGATGCAAATATGAAGACACTGAAGAATATTTTGCGAGCCATGGCGATCCTGCTTACCACCTCGTGCGCGGTGCATGCTGGTGGACCGAAGACGTCACAGAATTTCAACCTGGAGAACGCTCTGAACGTGAACGGCCAAATATTGAAGGCCGGAGACGTGGACGTCCGCTGGATCACACATTCGCCGCAAGCGACGGTGACGTTTGTACAGCGCAAAGCCACGGTCACGGCCGATGGCGTCTTTGTCACCCGGCCGGAAAAAGCGCAGCACGACGCCGTCGTCTATCGCATCAATCCCGACGGATCGAAATCGCTGATCGAGTTGCACTTCGCCGGCTCCGACAAGGTACTGAGCTTCGACCCAGTCGTGATCGCGGCCACGCCCAAAGAGGAGAAGTAAATGGCTTGTCTAGAGAGCAGCGCAGCGAGCCAACAATCGCAATCAGCTCAGCGCTGCTCTATTTTTCTTAGCGTGATCGCATTGATCGATGAATTTTTAAGACTTTCGCCATACGGAACTTTAATGTTTGCTGCTCCAGCTACCGCCAACGGGTTGAGCCGGTCGCGTGCGCAGCGAATGCGGCCGGGATCGCGTAGTCAGGGACGCCTCTCCTTGTGACCACGCGATTCCGGCGGCTGAACCAAGATCAAAAATGGGAGGAATTATGCAGCGCGCATGGTCAATTGATCGGTTGGAAAACTGGATGTGCAGGTTCGTGCCGTGCTGGCCGCCTTCGTCGGAGTACCTTGCCGAACTTTCCGGAGTCGTCGCACTGACTTCAGCACCGCCGAAAAGGTGTTCTCCCGTCGAAAAAGGCTGAACTCGCCCCGCCGTGTGATACAACTCGCGGAAGTCAGGAGGTCACTGCATGAATGACCCGCTCGATTTTCCTGCTTTCGCAACTCACATGGCCAGCCCCGCGCCCATCTTGGGACGCAAAAAGGGCGGCAAGGTCTCGCAGGAGTTTCGCGACTTCGCGCTTAAGGGCAGCGTGCTCGACATGGCCATCGGCATCATCATGGGTGTGGCCTTTGGCAAGATCATCGCGTCGTTCGTCGACGACGTCACTATGCCTGTCATCGGCTGGGTCTTCGGCAAGGTCGATTTCTCCAACATGTTCTTCAGCCTCACCGGGAAGCACTTCGATTCGCTCTCCGCTGCGAAGGCCGCTGGCGCGCCCACGCTGAACTATGGACTCTTCATGAACGCCATCTTTAATTTCACCATCATCGCGGTGAGCGTCTTCTTCCTCGTGCGCCAGGTGAACCGCGTGCACCGCCAGCAGCAGCAAGCCGTCGAGCTGAAGGAATGTCCTTTTTGTTTTTCGGCGATCCGCGTGAAAGCGGCGCGCTGCCCGATGTGTACTTCGGAGTTGGAAATGTCGAAGGCGAGTCCAGCAGGAGGCTAGTTCGCCGGCCCCAGGTACTGGTCGAGCCAGTTTAAGGTCTCTTTGATCAGCTCGTTGTGCGGCACGGCGTGGCCGGATTCGTAGGTCAACTTCTTCTTCTCATCTTTTTTGGAGCCCAGCAATTTATAGAAGGGCTCCTGGGTTGATTCGACAGGGAAGAAGAAGTCGTAGTGTCCGTTCAGCATTAGAGTCGGCTGCTTCACCCGTGGCAGGAAGTTGACGGTATCGACTTCCGGAGGCGAAGCATGGAAGTCGAGTCCGCCCAGAGCGAGTACGTTGACCTTAATACGTGGCTCGACCGCCGGGATGATGGCGCCCATCACCGCTCCCCAACTCACCCCGTAGTAGGCGATTTTATTGTGATCGAGTTCGCTGCGGGTCTCAGCGTAATCGATAGCACGCGACGCGTCTTTGGACCACATCACGACGTGGTCACGCCAGCCGCTGGTCTCGCTGGCTATATCCGTTTCCATACCGTCGCCACGTTCGTAGGTGCTCTTGTATACGGGGAAGAGAACGGCGCGGCCGCTGCGTAAGATCGCGTCCAATCCGATGGTCGTTGGGATCGAGAATTTCCGCTGCTGCAATGAACCCGAGCCGGGATAAAAGATGACGGTCTGAAACGGCGCCTTTCCTTTCTTGGGGATCATCAGGTAAGCGAACGCCTTTTCGTTGCCATAAGCGGCGTTGTAGGTGATCTTTTCTGTTTTCCAGTCATCTTCATCAGCGTACGATTCCACGGTCGCGTTCAGCGGCGACTTGTCGTAGGTATAGAGCGTGCGATAAGCCTGGAAGACCTCATCGGATACTGGCTTTTTCTTGCTCAGATCGCGCCGCGGTGAAGGCATCGCTTGGGTCGCGATAGCGGAAGGCGGTTCGATGTACTTCACGCAACGGAAACCGATGTTCGACGCCCGCAGGAACGGCGACTGCGCATCTGGGTCGACGAACATATAGCTCGGCTCGTCCCACGCACCGCCGAGAACATAATGTTTTCCCGACTCCGCCTCCGTCCAGGTCCACTCTTTCACGTTTCCGGCCATGTCGTAGGTCCCCCAAGGCCCCATGCCCGGTTTGCTGCCGACGGGAACGACCCCGGTACCCCCGAAATTGCTCGAGGGGACTGTGTACGCAGCATGGATCGGCCCGGCAGCGCGGTTCCAGTGATAGATGGTCGGCAAGTTCTTGCCGGCGAATTCCGCGTAAGCCGCAGCCTCATACCAGCTGATTCCCGCTACCGGAAGATCGTCTTGTCCCTTCGGATACTGTCCTGCGATCCAGTCTTTCGGGCCGGGACGCCCGGCGGCGTCGCGGAAGAGCAACATGGCTTCTTCCCATCGCAGTGCCTTCCCATCTTTCTTGAAGCCGTTCTTCCAATACTTCCGCTCTTGATATCCGCCCTTGTCGACAAAGTCCTTGTACTGCCGGTTGGTCACTTCATACCGGTCGATCCAGTAGTTTTTAAGCGAAAGCTCCGGCATGCCTTCAAATCCGGGAATGTACAGCGTGGTGAAAAAGTTTTCTGACTGAACGCGCAACATCCCTGCAGGTACTTGGCTCGATTCATCGAGTATCACCGAGCCCTTCGCGACATCTCCGACCGGAACTCCATAGCGCGGAATGAGCGCAAGCGTGGTGCGATAGACGGTGTCGTATCCCGGCTTCTCGATCTTCCAGATCAGAGTGCCTCGCGGCTGACGAAGTTGTTGGAATGGAGTGTTGCCAACGTATTCCCACGGGGACTCGCTCTCGCCGTATCCGCGCCGATAAACGGCGGCGCCCGGCGGAGTTGTTTCTAATGTCATCGGGTAAGAGATCACGGGCCACAACTTCTTGAGCGCAGGGTCGTCGGGTATCGCCCTCTCGGCTCGATTAGCGAGCGCGAACGCCTGTTGAAATTTTGTCTGGTCAAAAAGCTCCTGGATCTGCGGCACGGCCTCCTCACGCGCCCAACGGGCTTCCCGCGCATGCTGCACCACGCGCACGATCCCCGCACCCAGCAGGACCGCGGCAACCAGCAGCGGCACCAGCACTTGCGGCCGCTTCACCTCACGCGCGAAGCGGGCAGGGCTCATCATCGGGCCGGATTCAGGGAACAGAAGTTCGCGGCTGCTTCTGAGGTCGCGCGCAAGATCGGCGCCTGAGGCGTAGCGCTCGGCAGGATTTTTCTTCAGGCAGCGATTAACGATGCGCCGCACTTCGGGAGGAATGTCTCGCTTCAACTCGGTCAGCGGTTTCGGATCGTCGCGCATCACCGCCGAAAGCAGCGCTGCGCTGGACTCGCCCACAAAGGCCCGCTTGCCGCTCAGCATCTGGTAAAGCACCGCGCCGAAGGAGAACACATCGCTGCGGGCGTCGATGATTTTTCCTTCTGCCTGCTCCGGTGACATATATGCCACTGTGCCCACGATCATTCCCGGAGTGGTTGCAATCGTCGCCGCCTCACCGCCGGAGGCAGCAGCGGCGGCAGTCGCAGTGATCTTCGCGAGTCCGAAGTCTAGGACTTTCACCAGCCCGCTCTCGTCCACCATTACGTTTGCGGGTTTCAGATCGCGGTGCACGATGCCGGCAGCGTGTGCGCGCGCCAGGGCATCCGCGATCTGCACCGCGTACTTCACGGCCACGTTGGCCGGAAGGCCGTCTGAGGGGATCAGCTTATCGAGGGTCTTGCCGGTCACATACTCCATGACCATGTAGTCCACGCCGGCTTGCGAGCCGATGTCGTGTACCACGCAGATGTTGGGATGTTGCAGCCCCGAGATCGCCTTCGCTTCCTGCTCGAAGCGGGCGTGCAGATCAGGATCGGAGGATAGATGCGCAGCCAGGACTTTGATGGCCACCGTGCGCTGCAGGCGCGTATCGTGGGCGCGGTAAACCTCGCCCATGCCACCCGCTCCCAGCAGTGATTGGATCTCGTAAGGCCCGAGCCTCGTTCCAGCAGCCAGTCCCATAAACGGTGCCGATTATACCCGCGCCGTGTACGTTCGCAGCATAAAGTCGGCTGGCTGCCTCATCTCTTCACGAAGCGAAAGGTGGGCAGAAAATCAGTGCGGCTGCTCAGCCTTCTTCTCCTCCGCCTTTGGAGGCTCCGGTTTCGGCATGGGTTTGCGCGGCAGCATCCCGTCCCGCATTGCGGCGTTGTAGACGAACCATGCCATCACCACCGATCCTTGCATCAGATCGTCTCGTTGCAGGCGCTCGTAAACATCCATGTTGGAGTGGTGAGTGCGGCTGTCGTACTCGAGTTCGTCCTGGATGAACTGGAAGCCGGGCAGGCCGACATCGTCGAACGATTCATGATCGGTGCCGCCGGTGTTGCGCGAAGAGACCGTGGTCACGCCCAGATCTTTCAATGGTTCGATCCATGCTTCGAAGATCGGACGCACCGCCGCGTTCTCCTGCGTGTAGATACCGCGAAATTTTCCCGAGCCGTTGTCGTCATTGAAGTATGCCGCTAATTTCGCGTGCTCGGGCTTGGTGATCACTTGCGCCTCGCGATTGCGCAGCCAGTGCGGAAGCTTGGCTTCTTCTGGATCAGTCGGTGTGGTGAACGAGGCAAAGTGGTTGCGAACGTAGCCTTCCGACCCAAGCAGTCCCTGCTCTTCGCCGGACCAGAGAGCGACCCGGATCGTTCGTCGTGGCTTGATATCGAGCGCCTTCAGGATGCGCATTGCCTCCATCACGACAGCGGAGCCCGATCCGTTGTCGGTTGCGCCCGTGCCGCCAGCCCATGAGTCGAGGTGTGCGCCCAGCATCACGACTTCGTCTTTCAATTTCGGATCCGTACCCGGAATTTCCGCGACAGTATCGTTGTTAGTCACGTTGTCGAACATCTTGTTCTGGATGTTCAGCTCCAACTCAACATCTACCTTGCGGTCAACCAGGCGCGCCATGCGTCCGTAGTTTTCGATTGCGACCACCACCGTCGGGACTCCCACCGATTGCGACGCCTTCCACGGGAAGTTGCGCGCCGCTTGCACGAAGACTGTTCCGCCATCGCCGATGCGGCTGGGCTCGATCACTGCCAGCGCCTTTTCGTCGACCAAGAATTTTTGCAGAGCCTCGGTGAACTCCAGCCGCTTTTTATAGGCGTCTTTGTCGAACGAAGGTTTCTCGCCGGGGACCTTGTAGTCAAATTCCTCTTCCAAAGATTTCTCGTCGTAGCGCTCGGCCATCGCCTTGTCGCGCATCTTTACCTCGCGCATGTCGCCGAACAGGACGATCATCCCCGCGAGCTTGCCCTTGTATTGATCGAAGTCTTCTTTCTTCTCGATCTTCACCTTGATAACTTTGCCGTGGACCAAGCCGTCGGTGGAAGGCGTCCACGGTTTTGGATAAGCGATGAAGTTGGTGATGTCGGGCGAGAGCATCCGCACCGAGATCGCCTCCTGCTGCCAGCCGCGGTCGTAAGTCCCCCAGGATTCAAGGTGCGCGTTCGACAGCCCCCATTGGGCTAGCTGGTCGCGCGTCCAGTCATTGGCGCGCTTCATGTTGGGCGAAGCGGTCAATCGTGGTCCGATGCGGTCATCAAGTTCGCTCGCCGTTGCCATCACCTGCGAGTGGCGAAAGCCCTCCTGGCGGATGCGGGTCAGCATGTCGAGGTCGACTTTTTCCTGCGCAAAAACAGGGAACGAGAGGGTAGCAGCGAGCAAAACGAGAGCAACTTTACGCATGAGTTGGAGTCTTCCTTGCCGAAGAATGAAGAACCAGCAGTGTAGCGGCTGCTGAATCCGAGCGTCAAATAGGGCAGTGCTTTCGGAGCCCTGCGATAGAATGTCGCTAGTGGCCACACCTTCACAGGCATTGACTCGCCCCGCGGCAGAAGTGATCCGCGCGACGCCCGTCCAGCAGGCGTCGAATGGGGTTTGTTACGCCGCCAGCGGCGAAACCGCCATCTCCGCCAGCGAGCTAGAGAAGATGGTTGCCGCCGTGCCGCGTGCCATCGCCGCCGCGCTGGTCGACGCGCGCAAGGCTTATTACTTTGTTCCACTTGCGGTCAGCGACGGTGAAAGTGACAAGAGTGAAACCCTGATCGCCGACCGCTACGACGTCGCGCTCAGCGACCGCGCCATCTGCCATCGCAACCTGACACTAGGCGATTCGCAGTGCGTCTTCATCTCCACCCGCTTGATGGACGACAAGTTTTCCGTCGCCTTCGAGTTCTATATCAACGTGGGTCACGCCTTCGTCGAGCGCGCCGGCGTATCCGACCAGTTCGCCGAGCTTGCCTGGGCCCAGGTCGAGCGCAAAGTCCGCGGCGAGACCTCGCTCGACGCGCACGAATTCCGCAAGCAAGCCACCGGCGAGACGGCCGCGAAGGAAAAAGCCAAGAACGATTACTTCGGCGCGGCCTTCGCCGATTCCATCGCTATCTATATGTTGTCGCTGTATCTCGACGTGGATTATTACGAGCTGCGCGAGCGCGAATATCCGCTGCTTGCGCCCGCCGCCATGGCCGAACGCCTGAAGAAAGTGCACGATCTCTTCCCACCCAATCCGGGCTTCGATTTCAACATCTTCTACCGACGCCGGACCTGATTTTCGAAATCCAGCATATAATCCAGCCACTCTGCTGCCCTTTGCTGGAGTTCCCATGCCCAAAACTGCTCTTCTAACACTATGCCTGCTCGCAACCGCATTATTCTCGTATGCTCAGGAGCTTGAAAAGCGGCCGCCTCAGGTTGCGCCACCTCCCAAACTTCCGGCCACGGCGCAAGCACCGAATGCTAATCCTGAATATCAGCAACTCCGGCGTATCACCGTCGCTACAGAAGCTTTTACTGTGAGCAATTTGGTGCTGAGGCGCGATGCAGGCGAATTCAATTTCCATTCGGGGACGTTTACGTTTCTTGTTCCGGTAAATGGAAAGGTCACGGGTGCGGTGTTTTCCGGTGAAGGAAGTTTTTCGATGGTTCCTCCCACCGACGTCGAGAAGAGAAGCCTTTCCATGCTGACCCGTGGTCCCAAGATAGAAGAGGTCTTCAATCAAGCCTTGCTACGCTTCACCGACGGCACCGAGGAGGAGATCAAGAAGCAGGCGACGCCGGGGGCTATGGGCAATTCCGGCATATTGAATGACGTGCGCGCCGAGCTTCGAAACAAGACGCAGCTTGCATACAACTTCGACGGGCGCATCTTGCAGGACGTTCTCAGCCCAGGCCCCGGAGGGCTGTTTGTCGCCTTCATACGTGGCAAACACTACAGCGGCAAAATGATCTATGCCGTCGATCCGCATGGCATACCCGATTTCACTCCCTTTGGACGCCTCGGCCCCGAAGAAGTACTCCTCTATACCTATGACTCTGGATTCAGCGACAAGCTAGGGGTGTGGGCGGCCTTCCATCTCGCAGATGAATACAAGAGCGGCACTGCCAGCAGTAAACAGCTCAACGGTTTTATCGATGTGCAGCGGCACGAAATCGAGGCTCACATCGAAAACAGCGGACGGCTTACCGGAATGGCGACCACCAGGTTCACGTCGCTGGTCGACGGTCTCCGCGTCGTACCACTCGATCTCTATCGGACTCTCCGGGTCCAGAATGTGGTTGCTGCCGACGGAACGCCCCTTCAGTTCGTGCAGGAACCCAAAGATGAAGATCCGCAGTTCTTTGTTGTTCTCCCCAAGCCCCTTGCCACCGGCGAGGCTTACGCCATTACCACTGTTTACTCGGGTAAAGACGCTGTGCAGAACGCGGGAGCCAACAACTACAACCTTGTGGCGCGCGAGAACTGGTACCCGAACAGTTGGTTCGGCGACTACGCCCAGTACAAGCTGACTTTGGGCGTTCCTCGAGGCCTTACCATGGTGGCGAATGGAAAGCTTGTGCGCCAGTACGAAGAGGGCAAGGAAAACTTGAGCGAGTGGGAGAGCGAAGTCCCGATCGCAGTGGCAGGCTTTAATTTTGGCGACTTCAAGCGCGTGGAGGCCAGGAATAATTCCGGGATGCTGATCGAATCCTATGCCAACCACGATCTGCCTGACATGTTTCGTTCTTTGCAGAACCCAAGCGAAGGGAACCTGCAGGAGTTTAACCACATGGAAGGAGTGGCTCTGGGCACGATGGATACGACCCAGTTGCTCAAAAAGCCTCTGGCGGAAGCGCTGATAGCCACCCAGGTATATGAGGATTATTTTGGGAAGCCCACTGCCGCGCGCGTCTCCATGACTCAACAGGTGCCGTGCACGTTTGGCCAAGCGTGGCCCAACCTGGTGTACATGCCGATTTGTTCTTTCTTCGACACCACCGTCCGTCACCAGTTCGGGCTCGACGACACCCGCGGATATTGGTCGAGCGTCGCCGCCCACGAGGTGGCACATCAGTGGTGGGGACACACCGTGGGCTGGGATTCTTATCGCGACCAATGGATGAGCGAAGGCTTCGCCGAATTCTCCGCCTCCCTCTACTTACAGGTGGGTTTACGCGACCAGGCCGCTTTCCTGAAGTTCTGGAACGATGAACGCACCCTGATGACGGAAAGAAACGCGCAGGGCTATCGCGCCATTGATACTGGATTGCTCACCTTGGGATATCGCAACTCCTCGAGCAAAGCGGGAAACATTACGCGCCGGCTTATTTATCCCAAAGGGGGGTACGTTCTTCACATGCTGCGAATGATGATGTGGAGTAACAAGACCGGTGAGGCGGCTTTTAAAGCGATGATGCATGACTTCGTCATCACCTATGCCAACCGGCCGGCGACCACGGAAGATTTCAAAGCGATGGTCGAGAAGTACATGACGCCGCAAATGGACGTGGATAAGAACCACAAAATGGACTGGTTCTTTGGTCCTTACGTGTTTGGCACAGCTCTCCCCGACTATCGATTGGACTACAACTTCGATCCGGGCAAAGATGGCAAGCCGGCGATGAACATCAAAATCTCACAATCTAACGTGAGCGACGACTTCACTATGTTGGTTCCCATTTACGTGGAGCTTAGCAGCGGCAAGATGCTCCGTCTGGGGCAAGCGCGGATCGCAGGTAATAGCTCCGTCGAGCAAACCATACCGTTGGAAGGGGTCAAGGATCTCCCTAAGCGTGCCGTGCTCAACTACATGGATGACGTGCTATGTACGCAGGAGTCGGGAACAAAATAGCATTCATACGGTAAGCACGACTTTCCCAAAGTTCTTCCGCTCGATCATCAAACGAAATCCGTCGGCTGCTCTCTCCAGCGGCAACGTGTGTCCAACCACCGGCCGCAGCTTTCCCGACGCGCCCCACTCCAGAGTCGTCTTCAACGCCTCGCCGATCAGTTGAGGAAATTTCATCAGCGGAGTGATCCACAGCGCGTGTGCGCCGGCGTTCTTCTGGAACATGCTCATGAAGTCGAACTTCGGCTGCTCGCCGGTAGCAAGGCCGTAGATCACGATCTGCCCATTCTCGGCCAGGCAGCGTGTGCTCTTGGCGGTGTGCTCGCCGCCTAGCATCTCGAAGACTCCGTCCACGCCACGCCCTTTCGTGATCTCCGCCACGCGAGACTCATAGTCCTCCGACTTGTAATTGATGCCGTGCGTGAGCCCCAACTCCTTCACTCGCGCCAGCTTTTCTGCAGATGATGACGTTCCGATGGTGGTGATGCCGAGGATCTTCCCCATCTGCACCGCCGCCGTGCCCACTCCGCCTGCAGCGGCGTGGATCAGCACGCTCGCCAATTTCCGCTCACCCAACAGCCCCGCTCGCCAGTACGCAAAATAAGCAGTGAGATAGTTGACCGGAAATGCTGCCGCCTCTTCGAAACTCCAGTTGGCGGGGAAGGGCCAGAGGGCGGCTCGCGGAGCCGCAACGTATTCTGCGCAAGCGCCGCCTTGGGTCAACCCCATCACTCGCTCGCCTGTGCCTTCGATCGTTCCAGCAAACTCCAGGCCTGGGATATACGGTGGCTTAGGCCCGCCGGGATAACGACCCTGCGTCTGTACGGTGTCGGCAAAATTCAGACCTGCCGCCACGATCTTCACCAGCACTTCACCCGTTTTCGGCTCTGGCTTGGGGACATCCTGCAACTCGAGCACCGCCGGCCCGCCGCGGTGGGGAACAACTATGGCTTTCATAGGAAGGTGATTGTATTGGATGGAAGAGGTGGCCCAGATGGCCGCGAAAGGAAATAAAAAACCGGCGCGTTCTCCCCCGAGATTTTGCGCCGGCTTTTTTAGGCCCTTCCCAGTTTCGAGAAGGACAAATGGCCGCTCATCTCCCTGTTCGGCCCAAACTTCTAAACCCGTTCGTGCGGCCACAAACAAGATGCCCTGTACCTAGTAATCCGGTCAATAACATTGTGAGCTGGATTGTTTACTGACTCGATAACTACTTCCAGGGCTGCCGGCCTGGCGGAGCGTGGAGTATACTGGCCGCGATAAACGACTCCGCCGCCGGAATCAGCGCCGGCGCGGGGCGGAGCAGCCTTTTATCTTTCATATCGCTCCGCCGGATTAAGCAGTTCGGATAGGACGCCTGAACGCGCAGCAATCCTGAATTTTTCCGCGCGATTCCTGTCTCAGTGTCTCGCGAAATCTAAGATCGCGGGATAGGAGGTCCTTTTATGGATCTGGCAATCATTCGCCTCATTTTCGTCGGGACGATGGGGATAGCTTCTCTCTACCTCGCCCCATTCGGCCTGCAACCGTTGCCCGCATTCGCAGCTGGGATCGGTATTGGTCTCTCCATCATCCTGTTTGAGAGCCGGCTTCTCATGATGAGCCTCAAAAGGCTCATCGGCGCGGTCATCGGCTCGATCCTTGGCATCCTCGGCGCCTTCCTGTTCAGCCACGTGATTCAAGACAGTCTTATGCCCAGCAACACCCAGCGCTTTCTCGAGCTGCTGGTCATGATGCTGATGGCTTACATCGGCCTCATCGTGGGCGCAAACAAGGGTGACCTGCTCAATCTTTCGGCGCTAGGCGGCATCTTCGGCGGCGAGAAGCAAAGCAAGAAGATGTACAAGATCCTCGACACTAGCGTTATCATCGACGGCCGCATCGCCGACATCGCCGATACCGGTTTTCTCGACGGCGTCCTCATCATCCCGCAATTCGTCCTTCGCGAGCTGCAACTCGTTGCCGACTCCGGCGATTCGCTCAAACGTAATCGCGGACGCCGCGGGCTCGACATCCTGCAACGCATCCAGAAGACCGCCACCGTGACCGTGCAGATCGTGGAAGATGATTTCCCCACCGTCCGCGAAGTCGACCTCAAGCTGATCGAGCTAGCCAAGCTTTATGAAGGCGCCAAGATCTTCACCAACGACTTCAACCTCAACAAGGTCGCCCAGCTGCAGGGCGTCGAGGTGCTGAACATCAACGAGCTAGCCAATTCGCTTAAGCCGATCGTGTTGCCCGGCGAGATCATGAAGGTCTTCATCCTGAAAGAAGGCAAGGAATACAACCAGGGTGTCGCCTACCTCGACGACGGGACCATGGTGGTCGTCGACAACGCCCGCAAGATGATCGGAAAGAACGTCGATGTCTCGGTGACTTCAGTCTTGCAGACTACCGCCGGCAAGATGATCTTTGGCAAGTTCGACGATCGCGGCAACTCCAGCGGCAGCTATCGCGTGCCTCCCGAGCTGCAACAGGCCAAACCGCCGGTCCCGGTCGCCGACCAGCGCAAGCCGCAGCCCATCATGCCGGCAGCGGCCGATCGTCCGGCGGAATAGCTGTCCGTCCGGCCAAGGACTGTGTAGGCACGGGCGTGTCGCCCGTGCAGAGTTCCGAGTGACAGAACTGCACTGGTAAAGGACGCTCTCACACGTAGAGACGCGGCATGCCGCGTCTCAGGCCCTTTTTACTGCTTCGATTGCTATACTTCTTCTCCCAATGAAGGTCTTCGTCATCATCCCCGCCGCCGGACTCGGTACCCGCATGGCGGGCCCCGGCGCGAAGAAGAAGGCTGCCAAAAGCGCCGTGGTCACCAAACAGTTCACCGAGCTTGGCGACGCTCCCATCCTTATTCATACCCTGCGGAAATTTGCCGCCTCCTATCCGGTGAGCGACATCTACGTCGCCATGCGCAAGAATGAGATGGAAGGCTTTCGCAAGCAGATCAAAGAAGAAAAGCTATCGAAGCCGGTGCACGTGGTCGAGGGTGGCGAGAGCCGCCAGGAATCCGTGGCCAACGCTCTGACAGCTCTTGGCAAAACCAAACCCAGCCCGAACGATGTTGTTCTAGTGCACGACGCGGTGCGCCCCTTCGTCGATACCGACATCATCAATGCGGTGATCGAAGAAGCTTCCCGCGTCGGCGCCGCCATCGCCGGAATTCCCGCCGTCGACACGGTCAAGCAAGTCGAGCGCACCGCCAACGGCGCCATCATCACTGCTACCGTCCCGCGCGAGCGCGTGGTCATGGCGCAGACCCCGCAAGGCTTTCGCTTTTCCATCATCAAGAAGGCCTTCGACGATGCCATCGCCGATGGTTTTACCGGCACCGACGAAGCCTCGCTCGCCGAGCGCGCCGGGCACGAGGTCGCAGTAGTGATGGGCTCCGCGCGCAACATCAAGATCACCACGCCCGACGACATGGAGCTGGCAGAATTCTTTTTGTCTCAGGACAGGCGACGTTCCAACCTGGCAGGTTGAGTAAGGTTTCACACTGGAAACCGGAAACTGGAAACTGGAAACTGATGAGGATTGGGTACGGCTGGGACTCCCACGAATTCAAGTCCGGCATTCCGCTGAAGATTGGCGGCCTGACACTTCCGCACGACAAAGGTCTTGCCGGGCATTCTGACGGTGACGTGCTTCTGCACGCCATCACCGACGCGCTGCTCGGTGCCGTTGCCGCTGGCGACATCGGGTCATATTTCCCGCCTACGGATAAGAAGTGGAAAGGGGCGGATTCCGTCATCTTCCTTCAGGAAGCGCTGCGCCAGGTCGAGCGCGCCGGCTTCCGCGTCTCCAATGTCGACAGCACGTTGATCCTTGCCGAGCCGAAGATCGGACCGCACGCAAAAAAACTTCAAACACAAGTGGCGAAACTATTAAAAATCCCAGCCAACGCCGTCGGAATCAAAGCCAAGACGCCGGAAGGTATGGGTACCGACAACGCGGCGATCGCTCACGTTGCCGTACTGCTGGAAGAAGCCAAGCGCCCTGTTCGCGGAAAAAAAGTTCGCCGAAAGAAATAGGAAAACTAAACATGAGACTCGCCTCGACTCCTGCCCGTGTTGTTCTCCGTTGTTTTCGTTCTGCCCCTCGTAGCGCAACAGAAAGAAGATTGGACTACGCCGGCCGAAAAAGCCGAGTACCGCACGACTCCGAATTATGACGAGACCATGGCGTACGTGCGTCGCATTACTGCCGCTGCTCCTAAGCAGACGAAGCTTCTCAGCTTCGGCAAGACCGGCGAGGGCCGCGATCTGTGGGCGGTGATCATCTCGAGAGACGGCGTATTCGACCCCGCAAAGGTCCACGCGTCGAATCGCCCCATCATGTACATCCAGAATTCCATCCACGCCGGTGAGATGGACGGCAAAGACTCCTGCCTCGCTCTCATGCGCGAGATGTTGATCACCAAGTCGCAGGCCAAGCTGCTCGATCGCGCCGTCGTGATCATCGTCCCCATGTACAACGCCGACGGACACGAGCGCCGCAGCCCATACAACCGCATTAATCAGAATGGTCCCGCCGAGATGGGATGGCGCACACAAGCCAACAATCTCAATTTGAACCGCGACTACCTGAAGGCCGACGCGGTCGAGACGCGCGCCTTCCTGCGCTTCTTCAACGAGTGGCTGCCTGATTTCTTCGTCGACGATCACGTGACCGACGGCGCGGATTATCAGTACGACACCACTTACATGATCGACGTCGGCCCCGATGTCGACCCCGCTCTCGCTGCGTGGCAAGGCGATGTGCTGCGCCCGTATATCGAGAAATCAGTCACAGCTTCCCGCCATGTGATCGGGCAGTACGTCGGAGTCGGCGAGGCCGATCCCGTCAAAGGTCTTTCCGTCACGCAGGACATCCCGCGCTTCTCCACCGGATACATGATCGTGCAGAACCGCCCTGGCCTGCTGGTCGAGATCCACATGCTCAAGGACTACAGGACGCGTGTCACGGGAAATTACGAGATCCTGCGCGCGATTCTCGAAGTCATAAATCGCGATGCCGAAAAACTGATTAAGATGAATCGCGACGCCGACGCCGCCACCATTGCTGCCGGCAAAGCAAATGATCCGCAGAAGCCGTTCCCGCTGCGACTCAAGACCACAGCGCGACCACGCCGTTCCATTTTCTCGGATACAAGCGCATCCGTACGCTGAGCGAAGTCTCGGGAACTATCTGGAACCAGTACGACGCACGAGAAAGAAGATTTCGATCTCCCGCTGCATGACCAGCTCGCGCCCAACTACAGCGTCACCGTTCCACGGGCCTACATTGTTCCCGCGCAGTGGACGAACGTGATTGACGTGTTGAATGCGCACGGCGTAAAGATGCTGCGCACGTCGGAAGCCTGGACCAGCGAAGTCGACACCTACCGTTGCGCCGCGAAGTGGAGCGACAAACCCTTCGAAAGCCACATCACTCTTGCCGGCAACAGTGATCTCGGCACACAGTCTGGGAGCGGACTCGACTGCGAGAACACACGAAAAAGTTCGTATAGTTTTCCCAAAGGCTCCGCGGTCATTCCTATGGAGCAGCGCGCGGCCAAAGTCGCCATGCACTGGCTGGAGCCCATGGGGCCAGACTCAGCGATGAATTGGGGATAGTTCAACGCTATCTTCGAGGTCAAGGAGTGGGGCGAGCCTTACGTCGTCGAGAAACTTGCGCGCGAGATGATGGCCAAAGATCCCAAGCTGAAGCAGGAATTTGAGAACAAAGTGACGACCGATCCGGAATTCGCCGCCGACTCCGATGCGCGCCTGTTGTTTTTTTTCCGCCGCTCGCCGTATTGGGACCATCGCGTGGGACTGTATCCGATAGGCCGTCTCTCGACGCTCGACGGCATACCACTTCAGAAGTAAACGCTGGAATAACAAGAAATGGGTGCCCCACCCAAGCATGCTTGGGTGTGTGTTTTGTTTGGAAATCAGGTTGATCCGAATGATGCGCGGTAAGGCTACAGTCCGCTGCTGGCTGACATTGCCCCGCGCAACATGCGCGTAAAAGTTCGCAGCACCATTCCGTCGAATTGCGAACCGGCCAGCTCTTCCATCTCTTCGATCGCCTGCGCCGGGGTTCGCGTGGTCGCATACGGACGGTCGGCGGTCATGTGAACGTAAGCTTCGGAGACCGAGATGATGCGTGACCCCAGCGGGATCTGCTCGCCGCTCAAACCATCGGGATACCCGCCGCCATCGGCGCGCTCGTGATGATGGCGGATCATCGCCGCCATGGCGTGCGAGCCGGCGATGACCTGCACGATCTCCTCGCCCAGCACCGGATGCAGCTTGATCAGGTGATATTCCTCTTCGGTAAGCGGCCCCGGGCTTATTCAGGATGCGCTCCGAGATGAGGATTTTGCCGACATCGTGGACGCGCGCCGCGAAGGTGATGCGGCTCACTTCGTCATTCGATAACCCAAGCTCATGAGCGATCACACTGCAATGGCTGCGCGACTGCTTCGCCGTGGCCGCCGGCATAAATCTCGCGCGTTTCAGCCGCGCGCGTGAGCATGCGGACAGCTTCCATCAGCGACTCGACTGCTTTGCTCGGGTCAAGGGCTTCGGCCAACTGCTCCAGGGTGTGGACGAGCCTTTGCACCGCCTCAGGTCCATTGTTCTCGCGCTGCAAAAAGCCTTCGATGTAGGTGGTGACCAGTTGCTTGTGGGTGACGATGTGTTGTTCCTGGCCGAAATCATCAGGCGTGGAAACTTTGTTTCCGCCGGCGTGCTTGGAAACGTACATGCCAGAGTCGGCCACTCGGATAATGTCTTCGACCGAAGACCCGTGCAGCGGATACGTAGCGACGCCGAAGCTCGCCGTGACCTGGCGCTCGTTCATCATGGGGTCCGTGGCGATCCACAACCGCAGGCGTTCAGAGAGTATCTGAGCCTGCTCCACGCTGGTTTCCGGCATGAAGATGACGAATTCGTCTCCGCCGTAGCGGGCCACAATGTTTGATTGCCGCGATTTCTGCTCCAGGATGCGGCCGATGCGCGACAGCACCAGGTCACCTTCCAAGTGCCCGAAGCTGTCGTTGATGGTCTTGAAATTGTCGAGGTCGATCATCACCACAGAGAACGAGCGCCCCGTGCGCGATGCGCGCCGCCATTCCGCGTGCACCGATTCCAGGAAGAAGCGCCGGGTCTTGATGCCCGTGAGCCCGTCAGTGATCGACTGTTGCTGCATCTTCTGAAAGACGAACGCGTTGTGCAGCGCCGCCGCCAGCAAGTCGGCGAGCGTGCGCAGGATCATTACGTCGTTCTTGCCGAAGGCGTTCTCTTGCCGGCTTTCAACGTTCAGGATCCCCAGCAGCGTTTCGGCGTAATGGATTGGGATACAGAGCACCGAGCGTGCATCGGGAAGTAGACCGAGTAGCCGCTGTTCGCCTTCGCCCTGCACCAGCGTCAATTCGTTGCTGCGCGCCACGCGCCCAAGGATTCCGACGCCGAGCGGAATGCGCCGGCCCAGCGCCTGCGTGCTCGAACCTGCCTCCGCTTTGATCTCGATCTCTTTGGTGGCGTAGTCGAACATTCCGAGCCCAATATGATCGAATTGAAAGTTCTTTTGGATCTCGCTCACGATGCCGGGCAGCATCTCATCGGCGCTCTGGCTGGAGATCGCCGCTTTTGAGACCGAGTTCAGGAATGTGAGGTACCGTCCGCGGCGTTGCTCTTCGGCGAACATGCGCGCATTCTCGAAGGCCACGCTCACCTGTCCGGCAGCGGTCTGCATGACTTCGTAGGTCGCGTTCCTCGTAAACGTTTTCTTCTTCGTAATGCAGCGCCGCCATCACGCCAATGGCGTTTCCATGACTGAAGATCGGCACACCGCAGAAACACTTTGAAGGACGCCCTGTAGCGCGCATCTTGAGTTCGGCGCGCTTGGCCTCCATTTTCGAGCGGACCAACAACGGCTGTGCAGTGCGCACGATGTGCTCGGTGATGCCGTTGGTCATCGGGCGCGTGCGCTTCTGCACCACCTCGCCATCCACCGCTTCCAACTCGAAGCGGACCTCTTCATCTTCATCGCTCAAGAATGCGACGAAGAAATTGCGCGTGTCGAAGAGTCGTCCCAGCTCGCGATGGACGGTGAGCAGCACTTCGTCCGGATCGAGTCGCGAGCTGACTGCCTGCCCGATGTCGGTGAGCAGTTCTAATTCTTCCGTGCGGCGTTGAGCCTGCTGCAGAAGTTTTGCGTAGGCGTTGCGCTTCAGCGCATAAAGGACGAGTACAGCGCAAAACAGCGCTCCCGCGAGCGCGGCCAGCAGAATGCCGAGATGTTGGTTCGGTTCCATCCAGACTTCGCAAAGAAGCGGCACCCAGGGGGAATAGCGCTCGCTGCAAAGCTGCCCTTCGGGCTAGATTTTGGGCTGCAGAACTATAGCACGGGTTTCCTTAATCGTAAGAAAATACAGGGCTTCGCTTGGGTTGTGTAGTCCGGGCGCCTCGCCCGGTAGAGTCAATGGATCTGTAGGCACGGGCGTCCTCGCCCGTGCGCGGCTTCATCTGCGAGAATGTAAAGGAATGTCCGAAACCCCCATCCGCGTCCGCTTTGCCCCTTCGCCCACGGGATATCTTCACGTCGGGGGCGCCCGCACCGCGTTGTTCAACTGGCTCTTCGCGCGCCACTTCGGCGGCACTTTTATTCTTCGCATCGAGGACACTGATTTCGAGCGCTCCACCGAAGAGATGGTGGGCGGCATCCTCGACGGCATGAAACTTCTCGGACTCGATTGGGACGAGGGCCCGTTCTTTCAGTCGAAGCGAATAGAGCTTTACCGCAGCAACGCTGAGCGCCTGATCAAGAGCGGCCATGCGTACTACTGCTTCTGCGCAAAGGAACAACTCGAGAAGCGACGCGCTGCAGCGCAAACCGAAGGTCGCGCGCCCATGTACGAGCGTATCTGCCGCGCCATCCCAACGGAAGAGGCCGCGCGGCGCAAAGCTGCCGGTGAGCCTGCTGCGATCCGCTTCAAAGTCCCCGAAGGCTCAACTTCTTGGGAAGACGCCGTCTTCGGAAAAGTGGAATTCGCAAACTCCGAGATCGAAGATTTCGTCCTACTGCGCTCCGACGGGGTGCCGACCTATCACCTGAGCGTCGTCTCTGACGATATCGACATGCGCATGACGCACGTCATCCGCGGCGCCGACCACATCTCCAACACTCCCAAACAGATCATGCAATACAACGCATTCCGAGCCGCGCTGCCCACCTTCGCGCACGTGCCTTTGATCCTCGGTCCCGACAAGACTCGCCTCAGCAAGCGCCACGGCGCCACCAGCGTGGTCGCCTATCGCGACGAAGGCATCGTGCCAGAGGCGTTCCGCAATTATCTTTCGCTGCTCGGCTGGACGCCGCAGGGCGAAGCCGCCGGAAAAGAAATCTTCACCCAGCAGGAGTTGATCTCGCTTTTCGGGCTGGAAGGAATCTCACGCTCGAACGCAGTTTTCGATCGCGCCAAACTCGACTGGTACAACAGCGAGTACATCCGCGCTTACCCTGTGGCAGAGCTGTTGCCGCTGATCGAAGCCGAGTGGAAGAAGGCGGACGTCACACCGCAGAATACCGATCCCGCATGGCTGCACTCGACCATCGATCTGATCAAGTCGCGCGCGCGCAACCTGCGCGATTTTGCTACCGGCTTCCGCGCCTTCTTCACTGACGATTACTCCAACGATCCCGCGGCAGTGGAAAAATTTCTCAAAGACGCTTCCGTCCGCGAGATGCTCGCGGAGCTCGCGAACCGCTACGCAACCTCGAATGGATTCAACGAACAATCCGCCGAGCAGGTTCTGCGTGATTTCGCCGCAGAAAAAAACGTGAAAGCAGGAGCGCTCATCAACGGCGCCCGCGTCGCTCTGACCGGGCAAGCGGTTGCGCCCAGCCTCTTTGCCGTGATGGCCGCGCTCGGGAAAGAGAAGACCGTGAAGCGCCTCGCCGCCGCAAAAAACTTGGGTAGCTGACAATCCTGCGCGTAGAGACGGGGCATGCCCCGTCTCCGCCCCGGCAAAAAAGTTAAAGGCTTGTCATCCCGAGCGTACCCCAGCGCGGAGTCGAGGGATCATGTCTTGGAATTTCTTTGTGCCCCTCTGTGTCCTCTGTGGTAAAACGCTCGCATGAGCAAGTCCTTCGGATTCATCGCTCTCATCCTGGTCGCCGGCATTGTGATGTATCTCTACATGCGCAACACCGTTGCGGTTTCGCCCGGCGAGGGCGGCAAGGCCACGCCGCAGGCGACTATCGACATCACCGGCGTGAAGACTGATCTGAAAGCGATCGCGCAGGCTGAGCGCCGCTATTGGGCCACGAATTCGAAATACGTTTCCATCGACGATCTGCGCTCGAATGGCGACATCTCGATGGCGAAGAACGGCCGCGGCCAATATGAATATTCCGCCGTCTATAGCGACAACAACTTCCGCATCACCGCTACCTACATGGGAGAGCCCGCTTCAGGTGTGCCGCACTCATTCAATATCGATGAGAACATGAACCTGCGGCAAGGACCATAGGCTGATTCCTAATTAATGGTGCGCGGCGGCGGCGCAAGCCCGGGTTGGGGTCGCTCGGCAGGCGAACGATGGTTCTTCCCGTATTCTGTCTCAGGATGTATCCAACTCTGTGTGTCTTCCGGCACCACGCGGACGTCCATCACACCGTCGATCTCATTGGCATCGTCGCGGTCGCGCAGGAATGATACTTCGCGCTCCTCCGGCTTCGTCGCTGTCGGATCCATCAGCTTGAGTTCATTCAGTTGGAATACCTTCGCCCCATTCGACGAGATCAGGAATTCGCTGTATACCACTCCCTTGAGAAGATAAGCGCGGCCCTTCCAGAACAGGATCAGCGGGTGCTGCGTCTTCATCGACATCAAAATGTCGTCGATCACCGTGGGCGCACCGGTCACGTTGCGCGTCTCCAGGTGCACTTTGTGGCCGTCCTCAAGATAGAAGTTTCCATCAAGCGCGCGCGTCATCCGGTCGAAGTTCGGGCTCTGGTCTTTGCAGACGCTGCCACCTTCCGCGCGTGTCACCAGATCGTCTTGCGTCACCGGGACGCCTTCGGGCGCGACCATCGTCTCCACCGCCGCGGCCCACGTCCAATTTGCGCAGGATTGTTTCGCGGGATGCACGCTCGCGTCCGTGATCTCGAGCGTCAGGCCGGGAGTCTCAGTAACAGTGGGCTGCCCCTGCGGAGTCGAGGGCGATCGGTGAAAGATCATGCCGATGAACTTCACAACGATGGGAAAGAGCGCGGTGTAGGGACCCACCTGCGCAGTCGCGGAAACAGCGACACAGAATAGGATCGCGACTACCGCAGCTCTGCGCATGCGCCCACTATATCGCGGAAGACGGCGTAATGCGGGCAGATGTCTCCGCAGGTACCTACTTGGAAAGCGCGCCCAGCGCCTCCCGAAATAGCTGATCGAACGAGCGCGCACCGCCGCCATTGCCTGCTGCCGCGAGCGCCCGCTCCGCAGCCGCACGTTGATATCCAAGGTTGGTCAGCGCGGAGAGCACATCTTCCTCGATAGGCGAATGTTTGCTCACCACCGCTGCGGCCACCCCGAAACTGTCGAGTTTGTCGCGTAGTTCCAGCACCATGCGCTCGGCCGTCTTTTTACCGATGCCCGGGATCTTCGTAAGCGCGGCAACGTCATTACCGCGGATGGCCGCCACCATCTTCTCCGCTTGCATGCCACTCAAGACGGTGATGGCCAGCTTCGGTCCGATGCCGCTCACCGAGATCAACCGCTCGAACAATTCTTTTTCCTGCGCGCGCAAAAATCCGTACAGCGCGAGCGCATCTTCGCGTACGTGTGTGTGGATATGCAGCGAGACTTCGCCGCCGGCATTGGGCAGCTCGGAGAATGTTGGTACGGAGATGGTGACGTCGTAACCCACCCCTCCGACGTCCACCAGGGCCTGGTTCGGCCGCTTACAAAGGATCCGTCCGCGCAGGTGAGCGATCATTCGAGCTTCATTCTAGCGGCGAACTGGCAGAGTGCCTACCAAGAAAAAAGGACACGGTGCGCGCCCGTGTCCTGGAACTCGCAAAATCGTTACTGGTTCTTTTCCAACTCGGCGGCCAGGTTGATGTTCCCACCAGTGATCTTGATCTTCCGCTCCCATGCTTTGTATCCATTTTTTTTCACCGCGACCGTGTGCTCGCCGGTGCTCAGTGAAAGCGACGAGGGGGTGCTTCCAGCGAATGAGCCGTCGATCTCAATGTCGGCCCCCGCAGGCGTCGATGAAACCGCCAGCTTCGCAGCCAGTTCAGGTGCTGCCATCTGAGCTGTGACCGGTGATGCAACCGTCGCCGGAGCACGCGCTTGCCGCCGCAGCCGCGCGCGCCATGCCTTTCTCCGGCCAATCTTTCATGATGGCGTGGCAGGCATCGTCAACCGATCCGCCCAGCGACATCGTCGAGTGGCTCACGATGGAGTCGCCGTCCTGGTTGAACACCGCAACCTTATTGTCTTTGCGAATCCAGCTCTTGCCGCCTTCGTGCTCCAGCACCACCACGTAGTTGGCCTTCTCCTGCTTCATCGTCACCGTGACCTCTTTACATTTCTCTCCAAAGGTCTTGATGATCTCAGCCGTTTGCGGACGAGCGCCGCCATGCGTTTCTCCGCCGAAGGCGCCGCTGGACCCACCCGAGTGGCCGGAAACCTCCCAAGACTTGCTGTCAGTGACGAAGACGCGCGCCTTCTCCTGCGCGAACAAAGAGGTGGCAAAAAGGCAGACTGCCAGGAAGATTAATTTTTTGTGCAATGGAAGCTCCTTCACGCCGGAAGACGTGAGAAGCCGATTATGGTTGATGGGAAGCGAGAGTCAACTAAATTCGAGGGGTGCTAGTACTTTGGTACCTTCGGGTCAACCTTCTCTGACCACGCATTGATTCCGCCCGCAAGGTTGCGGACCTTTTTAAATCCCGCTTGCCGCAGGAAGTCGACTGCTTTGGCGCTGCGTCCGCCCATCTTACAATGCGCAACGATCTCGCGCGAGGAATCGAGTTCGTTCACACGCTTGGGCAGATCGCCCAGCGGGATCAAATATCCTCCCAGGTTCGCGATTTGATATTCGTTAGGCTCGCGCACATCGAGAACGAACAAGTCGTCACCCGCGTCCATCCGCCGCTTCAATTCTTCTGGAGTCATATCGTTCGCATTCACAGCCGGCTCCTGGTGTCCCGCGGCCGGAATGCCGCAGAACTGTTCATAGTCGATCAACTTCTTGATCGTAGGATGCGTGCCGCACGCTGGGCAATCGGGATTTTTGCGCAGCTTGAGGGTGCGGAAGCTCATCGCCAGCGCGTCGACCATCAGCAAGCGGCCGATCAGCGGCTCGCCCGCTCCCATGATCAGCTTGATAGCTTCGGTCGCCTGGATCACGCCGACGAGTCCCGGCAAAATTCCAAGCACTCCGCCTTCCGCGCACGAAGGGACTAATCCCGGCGGCGGCGGTTCGGGATACAGGCAGCGGTAGCACGGTCCATCTTTCGTGGCGAAGACACTAGCTTGTCCCTCGAAGCGGAAGATCGAGCCATAGACGTTGGGCTTCCCAGTAAGCACGCACGCGTCGTTGACGAGGTAGCGAGTAGGGAAGTTGTCGGTACCGTCGGCGATCACGTCGAACTCGCGGAAGATTTCGAGTGCATTCGCGCTCGTAAGGCGAGTCTCGAAATTTACGAATGTCCACATACGGATTCAGCGCGCGAAGTTTTTCCGCCGCCGAGTCCAGCTTCGGCCGGCCCACATCCGGTGTCGAGTGAATGATCTGCCGTTGCAGGTTGGTGTAATCCACCACGTCGAAGTCGACGAGACCCAGCGTTCCTATTCCCGCGGCCGTCAGATACAGCGCGAGTGGCGACCCCAACCCTCCGGTGCCAATGCAGAGCACCTTCGCGGCCTTCAGCTTCTGCTGCCCCTCCATGCCGACCTCGGGCATAATGAGGTGCCGCGAGTAGCGAAGTATCTCTTCGTTGCTCAGCGCGGTAGCAGCGGATTTGAGATCGACAGACATTGTTAGTTGTCGCCCGACCCACCGGCGATCGACGGCACGATAGCGATCTCATCGCCATCCTTTACTGCCGTCTCAACATTCTTTAGATAGCGGATGTCTTCGTCGTTCACGTACACGTTGACGAACGCGCGTAGCTTGCCCTGTTCAGTGAATAAATGTTTCTTCAGTTCAGGATGCCGCGCCGTCAGGTTGTTCAGCCCTTCAGCGACACTCACGCCTCGAACCTCGACAGCTGCCTTTTTCTCGGCGTATTGCCGCAGCGGGGTTGGTATGTGGATCTTCATGGGTTTCTAGTAGATGCCGTAGCTGGCGTTATGGCTCCAAATTGTAGCCTGCAGTTAAACATCCCGAGGGAAGCGTGGGACCCCTATCTTCGGCAGGGAAGCTCAGGCAATCACCAATTCTTCCTCCACAAACCGCTTGTCCTCCTCCAGCGTTCCCGCCAGGACAAATGAGTTGGTTACATCGGCTTTGCCTTTCACCACGTTGGTGATCACGTACGAGCATCCGATCCAGTGCGCCTCCACCAAATCCGTCTGCGACCAGCGCGGCGGATGATCGGGATGCGAGTGGTAGAAGCCCACAATGTCGAGTCCCGCCATCCGCGCCTGCTTCTGCGCCGCAATCAACTCTTTCGGATCGATGTTGTAGCGGTTCTGCAGCGAATCCAGCCGCGTGTTTCCGGCGCGGACTACGATCGTCACCACTCGCTCATCCTTATCTATGTCGATTGTTCCAAGCAGCACCCCGCAGCACTCGTTCGGATACGTCTCCTCGCCATGTGCGCGGATCGAGTCCAGATCAGATTTAGCTATTCGCAACATCGACTCACGCCGGACCTGCTTCTGCCCTCTATTCAAAATTCAAAACTCACAATTCAGAATTGTTCTACTTCTTCCTTCACACAATCGTCCTTCAAACTTCTTCCCAAAACCTATCGCTCAGATATTTGTCTGCCGAATCGGGGAAGGCGGTCACGATCACTGCCGGTCCGCTCACCTCGCGCGCCACCATCTCGCAGCCAACCAGCGCCGCCCCCGCGGAGATGCCCACCAGCAATCCTTCCACTCGCGCCAATCGCTTTACCGCTTCATAAGCGGCTTCGGTCGATGTCTCCGAGATCTCGGTCCGCCAGCTTAGGGTCGTAGATCCTCGGCACGATCGCCGATGCCATGTGCTTGAGCCCTTCCAATCCGTGGAAGGGAGAATCTGGTTGCAGCGAGATGCATTGGACCTTCGGATTCAGCTCCTTCAGCCGTCGAGTCACGCCAACGAAAGTTCCACTCGTTCCCAATGTCGCTACGAAATGCGTGATGCGTCCCTCTGTCTGCCGCCAGATCTCTTCGGCTGTCCCGTAGTAGTGTGCCTGCCAGTTGGCGTCGTTGGAATATTGATCGGCATAAAAATATTTTTGCGGATCGGCGGCGGCCATCTCCTGCGCCTTGCGGATCGCACCATCCGAACCTTCATCCGCAGCAGTGAAGACGACCTCAGCCCCGTACGCGTGCAGAATCTTCTTCCGCTCCGGCGAAACACTCGCAGGCATGCACAGTACCACCGGAAATTTTTGCGCCGCTCCCAGCATCGCGTACGCGATGCCGGTGTTACCACTGGTTGCGTCCAGCAGTGCAACTCCGTCGCGCAGCTTTCCGCTCCGCTGCGCTTCACTCACGATGCGGCTGGCAGCGCGGTCCTTCACCGAGCCGCCCGGGTTAGCCCACTCTGCCTTCGCCAAAATCTCAACTCCGGGAAACTGCGCCGAGATTTTCTCCAATCTCAGCAGCGGAGTATCTCCGATCCGCGCAAGCAGAGTTTCGCCCAATGCTGATGCGGCTTTCGCCGCCGCCGCCGCGCGGGTTGGAACCAATCTAGTCAACGGAAGATTTGCGGAACGCGGAATCTTGTGCGAGAGTGTTCACTCTTAGTCTATGTGAGCCCGCTCATCACGGGCAACGCTATGGGGCAGTCCAGTATCCGACTGCAAGGTAAACGGAATCTATGTCGCGACAGATCCAAGAGCGCACTTTCGACGAAGCCGTCCAATGGTTGCGCGATCACGGCTTCGACATCCTGGAAGCACCCGGGACGAAGAAGCGTGTCTTCGTGAAGAAGTACGGCGTCTCTGCCGCCATCGAAAAGGCGGACGAGCCGAAGAACGAAGATGGCGTGAAGGTCTTCGCCCGACCCGGCTACCTTATTAATGGTGAGATCTCCAAGCTCGTCGATCGCGGATATCAGAAATTCCTGATGACCACCAAGAGCGAGGTCCCCGCCAGCTCCGACCACCTCAAAGCCGTCCACGACTTTACCGAAGAGTTGAAGGAAGCTACCGGAATGTCGAGCTTGTACAACGAATCGCTTGGCACCGTTTCAGATAGTTACCACTACGACCGCGTGAAAGACCGCGACCAGGCCGAACCTGCCCGCCCCAAACGTCCTTGGAAAGAATCGCCCCCATCCGCTGCCAAGCCCACCGGCAAAAAGCGCGCCTAGAAGCACTCAGCATTCAGCCTTCAGCAGTCAGCCAAAAAATCTCGTCATCCCGAGCAAGCGCGAGCGAATGCGAGCGCGAGCCGAGGGACCTTGCGGTTGCCTTTCTACCTCCTTCTTCCTACTTCCTGCCTCCCGTGTCCTGGTTTACCATGCCGCATGCGCCAACCCGTCTCATCGCTGCGCTGGTATGACATTGCCGATCCCGCCTCGCCCGAACTCGACCAGCTCGCGAAACAATTCACCCTGCACGAACTCGACATCGAAGATTGCCGCCATCCTCCTCAGCGCGCCAAGGAAGAGGAGCACGAGAGCTATGTCTTTTGCATCCTGAAGCGGATCCACCTTAAGCCTGATTTCCGCTTTCGCGACTTCTGCATCTTTCTCGGCCGCGATTTCTTGATCAGCGTTCACTCCGGCGAAGACGACCTGATCGCGAACGTCGCAAAAAAAACCACCGACGAGAAGGTCACGCGCCTCGACCGCACCTTCTACAACCTTGTGGACGCCATCGTCGATGAATACCTGCCCATCCTCGACTCCGTCTCAGAAAAAAGTTCCGACATTGAAAGTCAGGTTCTGGAACATCCCGAGCCGGAGCTTCTTCGCCGCATCTTTCAACTCAAACGCAAGCTCATCAATTTCCGGCGCGTGGTCAGCGAGATGCGGGAGGTGGTGAATGCCGTGATCCGGCGCGAGAACGGCATCGTCGGCGACGATCTCGATCATTACTTCCGCGACATCTACGACCACCTCGTCCGCACTCTCGACCTGATCGAGACCAATCGCGACCTGGTCACCGGCTCGCTCGACATTTATCTTTCCGCCGTCGCCAACCGGACGAACGAAGTCATGAAGGTGCTCACCGTGTGGGGTACGGTCGCGCTGCCTATGGTCATCATCACCGGGTTTTTCGGGATGAACCTGCACCTGCCCTGGTCGCAGGACCCGCACGGCGCTTGGTACGCGACGGGGTTAAGTGCATCGACGATCGCGACCAGGGTTGTTTCCGGCAGATGCTTGAGTTTACTGTCAAGCGGGCCGAAGGGGGAGAGCGGCTCATGGATGATTCTGATTAACTATGCGACGCCGCTGCTGATCTTCTTCGCCGCTTGGCTTCCATCCAGCGCACGATCTTCACCGGTACTGGCTGTGACTTGCCTTTCAGCGCCACCGGTTTGATTCCCGTGATGGTGAAGCTCTCGTCGAGTTCGTCGGCAGTAGCTTCGAGATCGAGTATCTGTCCCGGCGATGCGTGCGACATGAGTCGCGAGGCGATGTTCACTTCGTCGCCGATGACGGTGTAATCCAGCCGTTGCTTCGAACCGATGTTCCCAACCGTCACGACGCCGGTATTGATGCCGATGCCCACTTCGAGTTCCGGCCAGTTGCGCTGCCTTGGCATCGCGATTGATCTGCTGCATCAATCGCTGGATGGTGATGGCCGGCGCGAACCGCGTTCGCGGCGTCGTTGCCCTTAGAATACGGCGCGCCGAAGATGGCCATCAGTCCGTCGCCAAGATATTTATCGAGCGTGCCGAAGTGATCGAAGATGACCTCGGTCGCGCGCCCGAAAAATTCGTTCAGGATCTCGACGACCTGCTGCGGCTCCAGTTTCTCGGCGATCCCGGTGAAGCCGCGGATATCGGCGAAGAGGATGCTGACCTTCTGGTTCACGCCGCCGAGCTTGATCTCATTCGGGTTGGTGGCGACCATCTCCACAACTTCCGGCGCCAGAAATCTTTCCAGTGCGGAGCGCTGCACGGCTTGCTCGGCCAGTTGCATGTGCGTCATGGCGTTATCGATCGCAGCGGCTGCCTGCGCGGCGACGAGCGCGAAAACATTCAACTCTTCTTGGGTAAACGCGGCTGCCTTGCGCAAATTGTCGACATAGAGGATGCCGTACAGGCGCTCGCCGATGACCAGCGGCGCAGCCATCGCGGAACGCAGGCCGCTGATCTTCATGCTCTCACTGGCGGCGAAGCGTGCATCCGATTGCGGATCGCTGATGAGGATGGGCTCGCGTTCGCTCTTCAGTCGCTCGATGATGGTGGAGCTCAGAATGATCTTGCGTGTATCCGTCGTCTGCTGCGAGCGGTAGCGCATGTCGGTCTGCATGCTGGAGCGGCCCTCGTCGTCGAGGAACATCATGAAGCCGCGCTCGACACCCTCGATGCGGAAGACCAGCGACATCACCTGCTCGGTCACGTCTTCCAGCGAGAGCTTCGAGTTGAGCGATTTGCCCGCGTCGTAAAGAACTGTAAGCAGAAATTTTTCTTTCTCCAGCTTCTTGATCTCGCGGACTAGGTCTTCGGCAGTACCGGTCGGCGTATCGATCTCGAGCGACTTTGCCGCAAGACCATGCAGCACGTTGTTGAGGGTGGGTGAGATTTCGGCTTTCTTAATGACGAAAGAAACGTTGTCCACCGACTCGAAGCGGATCTCATACATGCCAACGTGCGCAACGTCGCTCTCGCGGATGGCCGTCTCGTCCGTGATCTTATGTCCGTTCACGCGAACAGTGTTGGTGCTTCCGCGGTCGGCGATGACGATGGTTCCATCGGAAAGCTGCTTGATCACCGCGTGAAAGCGGGAGACGCTGAAGTCGTTGAGGACGAGATCGTTGGAGTGGCCGCGGCCCACGGTGATCACCGGCTTCGTGATCTCCAGGATGCCGCGCTTACCCTCCGGAGATGAGATCAGTAAGCGTGCCAAGCATCATCCCAGTCGTGGTTCATTGCGAAGGCAGAGTCTTCGTCGAGATCGAGCGGCTTGCCTTTTCTACCTTGATGGATTTGCGGACACTCTGATGTCCCGCCAGCGCGAGCCCGATATCGTATTTTCCCGGCGCGAGTGGAAGCGTGAACGGCGTCTGCTGCCCCAGGTCTTTTCCGTTCAGCGAAATGGAGGCGCCTGAGGGCGTGCTCTTGATCGAAACATTCACATTCTCTTCGGCAGTAGAGCCATTGTTTCCACCAAAGACTTTTTTCAGTTTGCTGAACGGGGAGTTGCTCTCAACGGGAGCCGGGGCTTCAAAACATTCGACGTCGCAAATGACTGCCCTGCGATCAACGTCACAGCAACGGTCGCGTCTTCATATCCCGGCTTGCGGAAGACAAACTGATGCGCGCCTGCCACGATCACCGATTGCGCCGGCGTGACTCTGCCAATACCTTTTCCGTCGACCAGTATCTCCGCACCCCCCGGGTCACTGTTGAAGGTGACGTCTGAGGTCGCGACCGCAGCACGCGTCATTGTCGCCCCCACGAATGCGGTTTTTCCTGCAGCCACATCGACCGCACGCTTTTCGTCGAGGTACCCCGTCTTGATGAATGTGATCTCATGTGGACCGGGAGCCAGCCGATTGGCGAAGTAAGGCGTTTTCATCGACGGATCGCTACGGCCATCGATCTCAATGGCGGCGCCGTCGGGATTCGAAAACAACTTGAGGTCGCCGGTACCTGAGACGGCCGTGCTCGGCGGCTGGCCGGAAGTCGCTGGTGGTCTTTTCGGAGCTGCAATAACAGGGGCTGCGGCACCGCTCTTCTTTGCGCCGCTAGTCGCGCCACCCGTGGGCCTCGCGACCGCCGGATTTTCCGGGCTGGGCGCCGTCGAATTCTCCGGCGCAGCGGGAATATTGGTAACGGTCGTGGAAGCCGTCAAAGGTTTGTCGTGGGAGGTGATGACGCTCTTCCAAATTCCAACCGATGCCGCTGCGACCAGCACGACGAAAAGTCCGATGCCGGCCCACATTTTTTTACCCAGGGGCGGCGGTTGCATCTTGGGCGGCGCAGCAGCGGCCTTTGCCGCGGGTGCGCCTGCCGCTGCGGCTTTCGCTGCAGGAACCTTCGGTGCTGACTTCGCCGGAGCCGGTGCTGCGCCCGTCGCTGCAGGATAAGCGCCCGAGGGAATCTCTTGTGTGCTGTCTGTATTCGCGCCCAGCGACTTGTAACTCTGCAGCTGGCGCGCCAGCTCGGCGCCGGTTTGGTAGCGCTCATCGGGTTTCTTGGCGAGCGCCTTCATGATCACCATGTCGAGTCCAGGATGAATGGTCACATCCAGCTCGCGCGGCGGCACCGGGTTCTCATGGATGATCTTGTAAATAATGGTGGTGACGTTGGTGCCGGCAAATGGTTTCTCACCGGTGGTCATCTCGTACAGCATCACTCCGAAGCTGAACAAGTCGGTGCGCCCGTCGAGCACGTGCCCGCGCACCTGCTCGGGCGCCATGTAGTTCGGGGTCCCCAGCACCTGGCCGGTTGAAGTGACTCCTCCTCCGCCCGATTTCGCAATGCCGAAATCCATGATCTTGGCAGTGCCATCGGGTTCCAGCATGATGTTCGCTGGCTTCACGTCCCGGTGGATCACGCCGTGATGGTGCGCGTGGTCAAGGCCGGCGCAAATCTGCTTCGAGATGTTGATGATGTCTTCCGGGGGCAGCGTCTTGCGCTGGTTCAGCACAGAGTGCAGCGTGACTCCCTCGATGTACTCCATGGCGATGTAGAAAAGGCCGTTCTCTTCGCCTGCGTCGTAGATGGTGACGATGTTGCCGTGGTTGAGCACCCCGGCGAGCCGCGCTTCATTCTTGAAGCGGCGCAGCATCTCGTCCGTCTCCAGGCCGTGCACGTCGAGTCGCATGGTCTTGAGCGCGACGGTGCGTCCAATGGTCGGGTCGACTGCCTTATAGACCCTTCCCATCGCGCCTTTACCCAGCTCGCCCGTGATCTCATAGCGGCTGATTTTTTCGACCGGCTTGCTCGTTTCCATAGACCCCTAACGATGACGATCTGGACGCACATCGGGACTTGCCGGACTCACATTTCCGATGTTACGTATCGAACCTTAGGCGTGCTCTTTTGGGGGAGAGAACGAGAGTGAAAAGTATCCCAATTCAGAGGGCGAGTCAACGTGCTGCGAGACCTTTGGGATGAGCCGCGGAACTAGCTGGGACTAGCCCCGGCGTCCCCGCTGCACCTCGCGATAGACCTCGCTTTTGGATACGCCCATCTCCTTCGCTAGAACCTTCAGCGCGGCTTTCTCGTCGAGCTTTTGTTCGCGCATGATCTCCTCCAGCCGCTGCCGGGCATTTACTTTGGCCGGAGCCTCAGCCGTTCCCTTGCCGATCAGCAGCGTGACCTCGCCCTTCACCTCGCCGGCGCGCTCTTCAAACTGCCGCAGCACTTCTCCTGCGCCGCCACGAACAAATTCTTCGTGGATCTTTGTCAACTCGCGCGCAACCACCACGGGGCGTGACGCGCCAAGTGTTGTCACAACATCGCGCAAGGTATCGATTAGGCGATGCGGCGCCTCATAAAAAATTTCTGTCAGCGCCGAATCGCGCAATGCTTCCAGCACTTCAAGACGCTGGCCCGATTTCGCCGGGAAGAAATCCATGGAAGCGGAACGCGTCGGTTGGCAATCCGCTGGCAGCGAGCGCAGCCGCAAAAGCCACCGCACCGGGAGTCGGGACCACAGGAATTCCACGCTCGCACCGCAAGCGCTACCACGCGATATCCTGGGTCAGAGATTCCTGGCATGCCCGCGTCGGAGACGAGCGCGATGTTCGCGCCCTGCTCAAGCTTCGCCACTAACTCTGCCGCACGCTCGGCCTCATTATGTTCGTGATAACTGACGGTGGCCTTATCAATACCGTGATGCGAAAGCAGCTTCTGCGTCTGTCGTGTGTCCTCACACGCGATCAGGTCGGCTTCCTTCAGCCCCGCAGCGCCCGCAAGGTGATGTCTTCCAGGTTGCCGATAGGCGTCGCGACCACGAAGAGCGTGCCTTGCATGGGTGGAAGTCTAAATCACTGGGTTGCGGCTTCGTGTTGCGTGAGATCGAAGCGGAAGAGCGTCTGGTCCTGGGTGAGTACCAAGGCGTGCTTGCCGTCTCCTCGGGCTCCACCATCGAAATCTTCGATTTGAACGCGTAGCCGTCGCTGACGTCGAGCGATCGAAAGCTCGCCTGTGCCATTTTGCCGCGGTCGGTTTCCACCAGCAGCGTCTCGGTCGCGGGAATTAGGGCAAGGACTCGGCCGAACATCTTCCCCTGCAGCGCGCCGGTTTTCAGGTTGTAGACGTGGACCCGGTTGTGACTGTCGTTCATTGCGAACCAATCGCCCGAAGAAAACGTTCGCCGCGCCTTGAAGGCGCCCTTGTGAGTATCGATCCACAGATTTCCGAGTTCGCTGCCGCTCTTCAGGTCAAGCACTTTGATCCACAAGTCGCTGCCGTCGGCTTGTTTCTTCCACTCCGGATGGTTCTGGATATCGTCCTTCGCAAAACCTTCCGAGAGCGACCATGAAAGGATCAAGCGGTCGTGGTCCACGTCCACACTGGGAGCTTCTCGCGTGTAGTCATGGGTCCAAAGGACCTGGCCAGTGGTCGCATCCTGCCCGGTGATAGTCACGTCGCTATCCAGATCTTTGCTGCCTTTGCGTGACTTGGTCACCAACACCACTCCGCCGTGTTGCTGGGCACGAAGGTCTTTATCGAATGTGGCAGTCGAACTCGCAGGCGTCTTGCGCCCAAGGTCCACCTTTGCGACCACATGCTCAATTTTGTCGAATTTCGGAAAATCTGCGTAAAACCAATCGTGTTCGCAAAAGCATGCTCCCTCGAACGAACGCAGATGGAAGATGCGTTCCATGGGATCGAGTTTCCACACCGCCGAGCGGCTCGATTCAGAGACTGCGAGCCAGTTCCAGTCGGCCGAGAGCGCGTAAGCTTTCAGTTCGGTCAAGGGAGAGAGCGGCAGCCGGATTTTTTGCAGCGGAGTCGCACTGTTGACGTCGGTGATGCTGTAGAACGCTAGCTCGCCGTCCAAACCCTCCACCACGTATTCCTTGTCATAAACATCGAGCGCCTTGCGCTTGTATCCCAGAACAAGTTTGTTCTGCTTCAGGTCGAAGAGGCCGACAGGATAATCCTTGATCGGCATGAGCAGCACGAAATCGCCCTTGGCGATGGCGTGTGCATACTGCTGGCCCATGTTGAGGGTTGACTTCACCTCTCCCGACGGCCAATCCCGCAGCGTCGACTGACCGATCCCATCGCCTCCCACCGCCAGCACCCGGTCATTGCCGACGAAAGTGAAGCTGGTGGCCATCTCGTCCCTCATTCGTATCGGGACGTTCACCAGCACTCGCGTCTTCAGATCGAACGCGATGGCCTCGGTGCTGTCTTTTGCCGCCGCCAGAAAATAATGGCCATCCGGTGAATATTCCAGATGCACCATTTGAAAGAAGTCGGATTCAAGAGTGAGCGGCTCGAACCTCCGCCGCACGAAATAAGAATAGAAGCTCGGCGCCACGAAACCGGCCTTCTTCAGGATCACATCACCCTTGGCCACATCGATCAGGCTCAGGTCGTAGTTCGTGTCATAGCAGGCCATCACCGATCCATCGGGCGAGACGCTCGATTGAAAGCACGATTTGGTGAGGGCGATCTCCTGCACCTTCACTCGCTTCGCGTCAGCGATGCTCCACTCTTCCACGTGCAGACCTTTGGTGTCGAAGACCACGTTCTCTGAATCCGGCGTGAACTTTGCTTCATTCGCCCCGGGCGCATCGATAAAAAACATCACCATCAGCGGATTGCGGAACAGCACGTAGATGCCGGCTTCATTCTGCGCCAGAAGAAACTGTCCGTTCGGGCTGTAGCGAAGGAACTTGATGTCACTCTGCAGCGATGGATTGAGTGCCCGCCGGGACACCACGCCGTGCAAGGCTTCCTTGTGGCCCAATCCGGTGTAGGCGACTACCGCAGAGCGCCACTGTTCGAAAGTCTGATCGGCGGATATGGTGACCTGCTGAGTGTCTTTGCATCCCTGCGGCACCTTCGTCGCGTTGCGGATCAACTCGCGCAAGCGCAACTCGTTGCCGGTGGACCATCCTCCGCCGGAATGTCCCTTAAGTTCCGCCAGGCGATCGAAAAAATCGATCATCGCCTGGGTAGAGAACCCCGCCATCGCGGTCGCGTAGATGCCGATCTTGTCGGCGGTGAGCTGCTCGTCTTCTTCGTGGCCCCAATCGAAATAATGATGTTTTTCGTTCTCGATCATGCGGTGATATTTCTCAAAAATGTCTTTTCGATCACCCACCGAGTCGATCTTCAGATCCTGTTTGAAAGTTTTAGTCACGTCGATCCCAGCCTGGTGGGTCAGGATGTGCCCCATTTCGTGGCCGATCACGCCTGCCAATTCGTCCTCACTTTTAACGAACGCGATCAGCTTGCGCGTGACGAAGATGTGCCCTCCTGGCCAGCTGAAGGCATTGGCGTACGGAAGGTCAGCAAGGTAGAAGCGGAATTTAAGCTTGGTGGGCGGCAGGTGCTTCAGCAATCGGTCGCCGATCGCCGCCAGGCGTCCCGTAACCTCGGGGTCGTCGATCAGATTGAACTCGCGCACATAATGCTGCGTCATGGCGTCCCCGAGCGCGATCTCCTGCTCAGGGGTGAACATATTGGGCTGTTTGGAGAACGGTGTTGGCGGAAGTTCGCAATTCTCGGCCGCCAGGGCGAAATGACTGGTGAAGAGGAGGCTTGCGGAGAGGAGAAGGGCCCGAAGATTCATAACGGCATGTGAGTTATACCTGAGTCTCTGGATTGCCGCAACGCTGAATTGACGCTGTTTCCACGCGCCCCTACAATCGATGGAATGCCTTTATACGAATATCAATGCCAGAAGTGCGGGCACCGCTTTGAGAAGATCCAGAAATTCTCGGATCCCATGCTCAAGAAGTGCCCGGAGTGCGGCGGCAAGATCGAGCAGATGATCTCCGCACCAGCCATCCAGTTCAAAGGCAGCGGATGGTACGTCAACGACTACGCTAAGAAGCCCTCTTCCACTCCGTCGGGAAAAAACGGGAATGAGAGCGTGAAGGCGGAAAGCTCGGACGGCAAGTCGTCGGAGAGCAAGTCCGACGCGAAATCAGATTCGAAGTCTGAAAGCGATTCGAAGCCAAAGTCCGATTTCAAGAAAGCCAGCAAGAAGTAGACATATGTTCGAAGTCACCGTGGAAGACAGCTTCGCCGCCGGCCATTACCTCCGCAATTACAAAGGTAAGTGCGAGAACCCGCACGGCCACAACTACAAGGTGCGCGTCACCTTGCAGGGGCGCGAGCTCGACCATGCTGGCCTGCTTCTCGATTTTAAAGACTTAAAAACGGTGATGAAGCCGACCATCGACCGGCTCGATCACCAGATGATGAACGACATCGAGCCTTTCAAGACCTTGAATCCATCGGCCGAGAACCTGGCGAAATACTTCTTCGACGAGACCAATACGCGCCTCAAGAGCGCGACCGCCGGCCGCGTCAGCGTGAAGGTGGTCACCATCTGGGAGACCGATACAACTACCGCAACCTACTTCGAATAACTGGTTATTAGTGTCTGGTGTCTCGTGTCTAGTGTTTCAATCTGTCAGGAGCCCCAATGCGCGATTTCCAGACACTAGACACTAGACACTAAACATAAACACTAGAAACGCCTTTGGCCCATGCAGATCACGGAGATATACAAGCTCGCCTACAAGGCGAATCCACCTTCGCCGGCCTGCCGTGTATCTTCGTGCGCCTCACCGGATGCAATCTGCGCTGCACCTGGTGCGACAGCGAATTCACCTTCACCGGCGGCAGCAAAATGTCGCCCGAGAGGTGCACGCTGAGATCGGGAAGCTTGTGCCCGTCCGCCTCATCGAATTCACCGGCGGCGAGCCCATGTTGCAGGAGCGCGAGCTGGTTCCATTAATGCAGCGACTGCTCGATGAAGGATACGAACTGCTCATCGAGACCAGCGGCGAGCGTCCACTGGCGAATGTCCCAAAAGCAGTCCATAAGATCGTGGACGTGAAGTGTCCGCAGTCCGGTGAAGGCGATACCTTCAATCTCGCGAACCTCGACGCACTGACCGACAGGACGAGATTAAGTTCGTCCTCTCCGGCCGCACCGACTACGAATTCGCCCGCGACTTCACTCGCGAACACGGGCTGGTGGAGCGGGTGAACTCGGTCATCTTCTCCCCGGCCTTCCGCAAAGACGCGCGCGGCGCCCGCGACGCCTCACATTGCCTGCTCGATCCGCAGCAACTCGCGGAATGGATCCTCGAAGATGGCTTGAACGTTCGCCTCGGCCTGCAGATCCATAAGTTCATCTGGCAGCCCGAGACCAAAGGGGTTTGAGGGTGTAGGTTGCATTGTGTGCGGCCGCCGGGACGCCGAGTCGATCCGCGGCAGAGATGCATGGGCTCGCGCAACCCCGGTGCTGCAAAAATGTCGCGGACGCTGAACGATATAAACTCCTCCGTGCGCGCGGTCCATAAAAACAACGAAACCGGGCATCAACGCATCTGAACCCAAGTACCTCACATGACCCCAAAAAGCAGCATTCGCGCCGTCGTGCTCCTCAGCGGAGGCATGGATTCCTGCGTCTGCGCCGCCATCGCCGCGCATGAGCACGGCGCGACGAATGTCGCCGCAATGCACGTCAGCTACGGCCAGCGCACGGAAGCTCGCGAGCGCGATTCGTTCAAAAAGATTTGCGACCGCCTCGGCATAACAAAGCGTATGGTGATCGAGAACTGCAGCCTCGCTCAGATCGGCGGCTCCGCACTGACGGACAAAAACATCGCGGTGCCCGAATCGCAGCACATCGGCAAAGAAGTTCCCATCACCTACGTCCCTTCCGCAACGCGCATTTTCTTTCTGCGGCTGTGAGTTGGGCTGAGGTGCTTGAGGCAGAGAAGATCTACATTGGCGCGGTCGCACAAGACAGCTCCGGCTACCCCGACTGCCGGCCTGAATATTACGACGCCTTCAACCAGGTCATCCGCGTAGGCACCAAAGAGGGAGGCATCGAGATATCGACTCCGCTCATCGCACTCCGTAAGGCTGAGATCATTCGCCGCGGCTTGGAGCTGGGCGCGCCCTTGGAGCTCACCTGGTCTTGTTACACTGGAGAGCGCGAAGCTTGCGGCGTTTGCGACAGTTGCGTGCTGCGGTTGCGCGCCTTCGAAGCGGCCGGAAGCAAGGACCCGCTGCCGTATGCAGCCCGCGTAGCCGCACATTCATAACGTCATTTTATTTTTGTTTGCACGAAAGGAACGAGACATGAAGAAACACATTTTGATCGCAGCGCTCGCAGTCCTGGTGGCGACCCTCTGCATCCAGCCCGCCTTCGCAGCTTCGGTTCGCGTCATCGGAAAAGTCACCGACATGGAAGGCAAGCCTCTCGACGGCGCCCATGTCATCTTCACGAATCCGGAGAACGGTCAGAAGTACGACAACAAGACCAACTCCAAGGGCGAGTACGACCGCATCGGCTTCAATCCCGGCAGCTACGATGTCACCGTAACCGACAAAGAAAGAAGCCGCTCGTCAACATGAAGAATGTCGTGGTCTCCTTCGACAAGGACCCCAACGAGATCAATTTCGATCTTGCCAAGATCGCCCAGCAGCCGGCAGCTCCCGGCGCCTTGACGCCCGAGCAGCAGAAGGCCATCGAGGCAGCGAAGAACAAGAACGCCGAGATCGCGAAGGAGAATCTTCGTCGCGCTGATCTGAATGCCAAGCTGCGTCAGGCTGACGCGCTCGAGACCGCCGGCAAAGCCGCCACCGATCCCGCAGCCAAGATGCAGAACTACAGCAAGCAGTCGAGCTGCTGAAGAGCGTGACCCAGGCTGACCCGACTCGCGAGATCATTTGGGCCAATCTTGCCAATGCGTATCTCACCTTGGGTGATGCATCGCTAAAGTTGCCTCCTCCGGATAAGGAAAAGGCCACTTCCAACTTCACCGAAGCCGCCAATTGCTACAAAAAAGCCATTCAACTGAATCCGCAGGCCACGGACATCGGCGGATACCACAACAACCTTGGCCAGGCGCTGGTCCGCACCGGCGACACCGCCGCTGCCGTTCAGGAATACAATACCGCCGCCCAGGTCGCTCCGGCTAACGCCGCTCAATACTTTTTCAACGCCGGCGCTGTGCTCACCAACCAGGGGGCATTCGATGTCGACCAGGCCAAGAAAAAGCCGAGCTCGATAGCGCCGTGCGAGTTCTTCGACAAAGCTACGCAGTGAAGCCTGACTATGCCGAAGCTTATTACCAGAAGGGCGTGAACCTGGTGAACCAGATGACCTATGACAAGAGCGGCAAGCCGGTCCCGGCACCGGGTACAGTCGAGGCCTTCAACAAATATCTAGAGCTCGAACCGACCGGCAAGTACGCCGACGCAGCCAAAGGGAACATCCAGTTCCTCGGCGGCACTGTCGAGACCAGGTACAAGGCCGGCAAGAAGAAATAGTTCGTTGTGGCGCAGTTCGTGTGGGCGCGGTTCGTGTGGGCGCGGACGCCCTCGTCCGCGCCGCTCTTCCTAACGGTATGAACACGCGCGCAGCTAATCGCTGCGCGCTTTGTTTGCTTAATGTAGGCGCGCAGGTCCTCCTGCGCGCATTGTTTTGCGACAAAGTTATAGTTGTCATCCTGAGCGAAGCGAAGGATCCCGTTATCGTTGCATTGACCATTGACCATCCCGTTCCAACAGGCCTTCACCGAAATCGCCACTTGCATTCGACCTGGGTGGCACAGCCGCCCTCGGCTGTGCAAAGTTTCACATTGGCAGGAACGCGTAACCCTTCTCACAGTTGTCATTCTGAGCGAAGCGAAGAATCTGAGTCTTCCGGCAGTTACCGGTACCCAATGAGATTGGGTGCTGGGAGACGCACCATGCCGCGTCTCAGGTAAGATTTCGAGGCCGTGCCGAGATCATCCTCAGCTTCGAAGAAGCACGCCGCGCTGTAGAGCGCGAAGCGGCAAAGATCAATGTGGGCGCGAACGCCCTCGTTCGCGCCGACGCCGCACTCAATCGCATTCTCGCGGAAGATGTCCTGGCCGACCGCGACCTTCCGCCGTTCGCACGCTCCACCCGTGACGGATACGCCCTCCGCTCCTCCGACGGCGGCTCGCGAAAAATGATCGCTGAGATCCGCGCCGGCATCACCACGCCACTGCCGAAAATAGGGCAACGCGAATGTGCCGCCATCATGACCGGAGCGCCGCTCCCTCCGGGCGCTGACGCGGTCATCATGATCGAGCACACCTCGATCGAAGGGAATACCGTGAGCTTGCACCGCGAGGTGAAGCGTGCCGAAAACGTCGTCCCACAAGGTGCGGAAGCAAAAGAAGGTGACGGGCTGCTGCAGAAGGGAAGCCGCCTCACCCCCGTCGCGCTTGCGGTCGCGGCCAGTGCAGGTAGGTCGGAGCTGAAAGCTTTCGCGCGTCCCAAGATCGCCATTCTCTCCACTGGTGACGAGCTCGTGGGAGTGGACCGGCAGCCCACTGCATTTCAGATCCGCAACTCGAATTCCTATTCCTTGGCCGCGCAGATCACGGAAGCCGGCGGAGAACCCTCATCCTCCCCATCGCTCCCGACGACTCCTCGCGCCTGCGCGAACTGATCGAAGAAGGCTTGCGGGCCGACCTGCTGCTTCTTAGCGGCGGCGTCTCCATGGGCAAGCACGATCTGGTCGAGCCCGTGCTGCACGACCTGAAAGCGGAATTTTTCTTCACTGGCGCCAAGATCCAGCCCGGCAAGCCGGTCGTCTTCGGCAAAGCGCGAGAACAAATACTTCTTCGGACTCCCCGGCAATCCCGTCTCGACTCTTGTCACCTTCCAACTGTTCGCCAACCGACTCGTGGAAGCCCTCACGGGCGCGACTCCGCAACCGCTTCGCTTCCTGCACGCGAAGTTGAAATCGGATATTTCGGTGAAACCCGGTCTCACCCGTTTCCTTCCCGCGACTACTCTCCGGCGAGTTCGACCGCACCGAAGTCGAGATGGTGAAGTGGCAGGGCTCCGGCGACGTTGTCTCCGCCGCCAAGGCAGACTGCTACATCGTCATTCCGGAAAACTCGCTTCGCAGATTTCCGCGGGATCTAGGAGTCAATGTGCTTGTTGATGTTAGTTTTTGCTGAGTACTGAGCCGGCGCTGAGACCTACAGAGCCTTCCGCATCCTCACCAAGTGGTAATCGATGCAGCGGCTCGCGCTTGAGCACCGCTCGCCGTCCCTCCGGCCCCACGTCCACGTAGCCGAGCTTGCGGTAGTAAGGAAATAGCTCAGGACGAATGTTCACCACCGTGATCTCCATCACCGGCATCCGCGCTTCCGTGCAAACTCTTCCGCCGCCGCGATCAGCTTCGCGCCCAATCCGCTCTTCTGCCGATACGGATCGACGGCCAGCATTCCGAAATATCCCGCCGCTCCGTTGATTTTCACGTAGACGCATCCCGAAGCGCCCTGCTCGTCTTCGCTCACCAGGTACGTCGCCATCGTTCATCAGCCGCAGCATCTCGTCGGCGTCCGTGCGGTCGGCCTCCGCTGAAGAATTTCTCGATCTCGAACGCGCGGTTCACCAGCGGCACCAGCACCGGGATATCGGCCTTCGTCAGCCTCGCGAATCGTCCTGAATCCGGTCGCCACGGCGGTGAGTATAAATCTCGCAATCGGACCCGGTTCCGACTCCAATAGCGAGCCTATGATGTAGTCTTTTCTGACTGCTACGATGCCCAAGCTCTCCCACTACGGCAAACGCGGCCGCGCCTCCATGGTCGATGTCTCCGCGAAATCT